>NZ_FMHU01000002.1:0-600001 GCF_900091415.1 Micromonospora inyonensis
GCGGCGCGTTGGAGAACTTCAATATCCAGCTTGACCTGACCGCGACGGTTTCAAGGCGGGCAGCGCGGAGGCTGAGGCGTACCGCAAGGCGACTCTGGGCACGGCCGAGGCCGCTGATTTCGCCACGTTGAAAACGGCGGGGATGACCGATGCGGAGATCGCCGCCGCCGACGCGTCGGGCCGGTACCGGGCGCAGGCGGACCGTGCGTCCGAGGGGTCCGTGGGGTTGGTGACGCGGCCCGGGATGCGCTACCGCCGGTGCAGACGTTCACGGATTTCCTGGATCAGTCCACCGGACGTGCCTTCACCGCGCTTGAAGCGAACATGCGGATGGCGTCGGCGTTCCGCGAGCTGGGTGAGGCGGCGAAGGAGGGTGCCGGTAAGGGCATCAACGAGAACACGGAGGCCGGGGAGCGTAACCTTCAGATGCTGATGGCCGCTGCCAAGGCCGCCAAGGAGAACGCTGCGACGATTCGGGAAACCACCGGCAATCACCAGATGGCCTCTGAGGTGATTGAGCAGAGCCGCGCGAAGTTCCTCGCCGCCGCCGACGCGATGGGCGTCGAGAAGGGCCGAGCTGTTGCGCTGGCGAACAGCCTTTTCGGCATCCCGAACATCAACCGGACCGTGAAGGCCGACACGGGGCCCGCGCGTAGTCAGGTCAGCGCGTACAGGCAGTGGCTGGCGTCGGTGAACCTGGACAAGACCAGCACGGTGCGGCAGCGGATCATCGCCGAGCAATACACCGCCCGGGGCGGGCCCCGCGAGTTCAACCGGTGGGGTGGCGTGTACGAGCACGCGGCCGAGGGTGTGCTGCGGGAGGCGCAGATCGCCGCCCCGGTCTCCCCGGCCCGGTACGCGTGGGCGGAGCCGGCCACGGGCGGCGAGGCGTTCATCCCGCGGCACGGTAACCCCGAGCGGAGCCTGGACATCTTGTCGCGGGCGGCCCGCTGGTACGGGCAGCAGATCATCCCGGCCACCGCGTCGCTGACCCAGTCCGCAGGGACCACCGAGGTGCGGGTGTTCATCGGCGACCAGGAGTTGCGCGGGATGGTGCGGGTCGAGGTGGCGGACCACAACCGGGGGCTGCGGAGGCGCGTGAGCGCCGGGGCGGGGAGGTAGACGCGTGCCTGACCTGTATCCGAACTACGCCGCGCTCGCCGCCGCGAAGACGGAGGGTGTGGACTACACGCGGACGGCGATCCGGCCGACCGGGTCGACGTGGGCGGCCATCGCCATCCACGGCGGTCTGATCGAGGCCGGAGCGGGTCCGGTCGCCCGCGCGGTGGCTGGCGACCGGATGGCGTTCTACGAGTTCGCGGGGATTCAGCCGGCGAACAATTTCGCCGAGCTGCATATCACCAGCAGTAATTTTGATGAGCCGATGTGCGAAAGTCTCGTCGCCGCAGCCCACCGGGTGATCAGCTTTCACGGGTACACCGGCACGACTGGGGTCGCGGAAACGCTGATCGGGGGGCTCGACGCCGGTCTGCGGGATCGCATCAAGGCGGCGTTGGAGCTGGCCGGGTTCGTGGTCACCATAGCCGCCAGTGAGCTTGCGGGCGCGGATCCGACGAACATCTGCAACGACGGGGCGACCCGGGCCGGAGTGCAGATCGAGATGTCCCGCGCACTGCGGGAGTCATTCTTCCCGGGCGGGGACCTGTCGCTGTCCAGCCTGACCGGCACCGCCCGCACGGCCGTGTTCGACGCGTACGTGGAGGCCATCCAGTCGGCTGCGGTGCTGTCCCTCACCTACGACGACACCCTGTCGCGGGTGCGACTGGCCGGGGTTGCCCCCGGCATCTGGGACACGTTCACCCGGGCCGTCACCGACGGGTGGGGCGTGTCCGACTCGGGTCACACATGGCTGACCGTGGGGGCTGCGACCGCGTTTCAGGTGGCCGATGGGGTCGGTAAGCACGTGTTGGGATCGGTCAACGTCTCCCGCTGGTCACTGACCGGGTGGGCGGCCGACTCGGACCGGTCCGCGACCGTCTCCACGGATGCCCTGGCCGTTGGTGGAAGCCAGTTCGCGTCGCTGGTGGCCCGGTCCACCGACGACGGGGCGACCTGCTACCTGGCCCGCCTGGAGTTCAGCACGACGGCCGGGGTGATCCTGACCCTCCGCAAGCGGCTCGCCGGCACGGAGAGCCTGATCGTGCAGCACACCACTGGCCTCACGCACGTCGCTGGCGCCATGCACGGCCTGCGGTTGCAGGTGGTCGGGTCGAGGCTGCGCGCGCGGGCGTGGTTGGCGTCAGGTGAGCAGCCGACTACGTGGCAGATCGACCAGACCGACGCCAGCATCACCGCCGCCGGACGGGTCGGGCACCGGTCCATCCTGTCCAGCGCCAACACCAACACCCTTCCGGTCACCGCAAGCTGGGACGACGTGACCAGCTACGGCACCGCCGTGGTCGAGCGGTCCACGGACTCGATCCGGTGGACGACGGTGCGCGGTGGCCTGGACCGTGACGGCACCGCCGGGGCTGCGGTCCGTGCCGATGACTACGAGTTCGCCGATCGTGCGGCGAATTTCTTCCGGGTGCGCGTCTACGACCCGGACAGCGGGCGCACCCTGGGGGCAGAGACCGACCAGATCACCCCGACCCTGGCCGGGGTGTGGCTCAAGTCCCTCATCCGGCCGTTCCTTAACCGTGTCGTGTCGGTGCGGGGGTACGGCGAGGTAACCCGCCGCAGCCGGGCTGGCGTGTTCGACGTGATCGGCCGGTCCTACCCGGTGGCGGTGACCGATGTGCGCGGATCCAGGCAGTGGGTACTGGAGGTCGTGACAGACACGGCGGACGACGCCTCCGACCTGGACCTGGTGCTGGCGTCCGGTGATGTGCTGCTGGTGCACGTGCCCGCCGCGTCGGGCCGGGTCAGCGCGGTACCGGGCGGCTATGTGACGGTCGGGGACGTCCGTGAGATCACCCCGCCGACCGTCGACCTGGTGCAGCGGGTGTTTGCCCTGCCCTGCGTGGAGGTCGCGGCACCGGGCCCGGACGTGGTCGGGGCGACAGTCACCTGCCAGACGGTGCTCAACACGTACGCGACCTGCCAGGACGTGCTCGACGCCCACGACACATGCCTCGACCTGCTGGAGCTGGTGGGCGACCCGGCCGATGTGGTGGTGCCATGAGACCGGTCAGCGAGCGTTTCCTCCGCGCTCTGCGGGGCTCGCATCGCATGGTGGTGCAGGCACGTGTGGTGGCCCCCGGCTCGACCGGGGTCAACCCGGACGGCACGGACATTCCGATCCTCGACGGCGACGTGCAGATGGACGGGTCCGCGCAGGTCCGCTCCACCCTCGATCTCACCACTGAGGGGAGCTTGTGGCCGACCCGCGCGTCGAGTCTGCTCGCCCCGTACGGCAACGAGTTGTTCGTGCGGCGGGGTGTCCGCTACGGCAACGGCGTCACCGAGTGGGTGTCCCTCGGCTACTACCGGATTTATACGCCGGAGCAGGATGACGCCCCGCGCGGCCCGATCCGTGTCATGGGCCGGGACCGCATGTCGGGGATTGTGGACGGGCGGATGGTTGCCCCGGTCCAGTTTCCCGCCACCACCACCTACGGGCAGGTTATGTCCACGTTGGTGACGGACATCTACCCGTGGGTGACCATCGAGTGGGACGACAGTACCGCCGACCAGCAGATCGGCCGGCAGATCATCGCCGATGATGACCGGTATCAGGTCCTCCACGACCTCGTCACGTCGGTGGGCAAATCGTGGTGGTGGGACCACCGGGGTGTCCTCGTCATCCGCACACCCGTCTCCTCCGCTCAGCCGGTGTGGGAGGTCAACCACGGTGAGGGCGGGGTGCTCGTCAAAATCGGCCGCAGGCTGACCCGGGAGGGCGTGTACAACGGGGTGATCGCGGTGGGCGAGGGCGCGGACACGTCCACACCGGCACGGGCCGTCGTCGTCGACAACAACCCCGCCAGCCCGACATGGTGGGACGGCCCGTTCGGCAGAGTCCCGCGTCGGTACTCGTCGCCCCTGATCACCTCGCAGGGGCAGGCGGACATCGCCGCCGCGTCGCTGCTGACCGCCCAACTCGGCCTGCCGTACGCGGTGGATTTCACCGCAGTGCCCAACCCGGCGTTGGAGCCGGGCGACCCGATACGGGTCCGATACCCGGGCCGCTCCGAAATCCACGTCATCGACCGGCTCACCGTTCCGCTGGCTCCAGGTGAGGCGATGCCCGCCTCCACCCGCCAGCAGACCACCATCCTGCTCGGGAGGCTCTAGTGTCGTACCCGTCCGATGACCTGGTGCCGCTGCTCGTCCCGCAGCCCACCGCCGGGGTCCAGCTGAGGCAGGGCATTGTGCGGGCATGGGATCCGACGACAGCGCAGAGCACAGTCGAGGTCGACGGGGTCAACGTCACCGACCTACCGGTCCTCAACACCACCGAGGTGCTGGTGCTCGCCCCCGGTGACACGGTGGCCATCCTCACCACCGGGCAGGCTGCCTCGTCGTGGGCGATCCTCGGCCGGCTCACCATCCCCGGCTCCCCGGCTGCGGCGTCGGCCCTGGACGCGATCCGCACCACGTCGGAAACGGTGGCCGCCTACGAGACGACGTCCTCGTCCACCTGGGGGGACCTGGCCACCCCCGGGCCGGTCGTGTCGGACGTGCTGATCGGCCCGTCCGGTAGGTGCCTGGTCCTGATCACGTCCACCATCACCATGCTCGTCGCGGCCGGCGGCGGGGAAATGGCCTACGAGATCAGTGGAGCCACCACCGTGCCGACGGGTGACACCCCGCCGTCGCTGGCCTACTACGGGCCCGCCGGGTCCGGACCCACCGCCACCCGGCTGGTACTGCACGAGGGCCTCAATCCGGGCCTGCACACGTTCACCGCGCGCTACGTCTCCGAGATGGATCCCGGCGGCGAGGCACGGTTCGGCGGCCGGAACCTGACAGTGATCCCCCTCTGACCACGGAAGGACATCATGGCTGGAGAAACGTCGATATACGGCCTGCCGTACCTGGAGCCGGATGACCCGCCGGACATCGCAGGCGCTACCCAGGATCTCGCCGAGGCGGTCGAGACGGAGCTGCAGCGCATCGAGTCGACACCGCAGCCGGTCGACGCGCACCAGGCCGCCAACGACACGACGTCGTCGCAGGCATACCAGCCGGGCACCACCCACGGGACAGCGTTCACCGCCCCGCCTAGCGGCCGGGTGTACATCACTGTCTCCGCCTCGCTGGGCACCAACGCCGTCACGTCCGTAGCCGGCTCCCTGCTGGCGTTCGAGGTGCGCATCGGCAGCTCCGTCGGATCCGGCACCGTCGCCGTGACCGCCGACGACACCCGCGCGGCAGGCCCGTGGCGGCCCAACAACTCCGACGTCGGCTACAAGTACTCGCCTGCCGAGCGGCGGACCCTGGTGCCCGGACTGACCCCGGGCGGTGCCTACAACGTGCGGTCGCTGTTCCGCAGCGACACGTCGGGTGCCACGGCGGCGGTGCTCAACCGGTATGTACTCGTCGAACCGTCTCCATAGGGAGGAACTGATGTTCTCTATCGAAGAGTGGCGGCTCTCGGGCTGGCTGCTCGCCCGCCGCGACATCCCCGAATCTGAGCGTCAGGGGCTGCTGGACGCGAACCTCGCCGACGGGAACGTGTACTCGCAGGACGACCCGACGCCGGAGCAGATTCCGCCACCGCCGAAGACCGTTTTCCGGTTCGTTGACGCCCCGGTCATCGAGGAACCCGTCGAGATCCCAGAACCCCCCGAGGTTCCCGAGGAGGGGCAGTGATCGTCTCTGGGGTCAGGTACGTCGCCGGACGTAACGCCTACAGCGACCGGGACAGCACGAAATGCGGCATCGCGATCCACAACACCAGCAACGACGCGAGCGCCGAGCAGGAAGCAAGCTACGCCACCAGACGCACAGACGAGGTCAGCGCGCATTTCTACGTCGACGCTGACTCGGTGATCCAGTCGCTGGACACCCGGGCCCGCGCCGGTCACGCCGGTTCCAGCACCGGTAACGAGAACGCCATCGCGGTGGAGATCACCGGGGTCAACGGCTGGACCAGGGAGCAGTGGCTCCAGCGGGTGGCGTGGGACCGGCTCGCCCAGGTGCTCGCCGTCGTGTGCCGCGAGTACGACATCGCCCCCCGCCGCGCCACCGTCGTCGAGATGACGTCCAACCCCCGGGTCCGGGCTTTCTACGGCCACGACGACATGCGCCGGGCGTGGGGTGGCACCACGCACACCGACCCCGGCCCCAACTTCCCCTGGGACCACCTGCTGACCAAGGTCCAGCACGCGCTGGCCGGAGAGGACGACGACATGCCCAGCGCCGATGAGGTCGCTGCCGAGGTGTGGAGCCAGCCGTACCGCGACTACAACCTGCCGCCGGTCGACGGCAAGCCGGCGGTGCGGCCGACGTCCGCGATCCTGCTCGACGCCCGTACCGACGCAGCCCGCACCCGAGCTGAGGTGACCGCGCTCCGCAGCGAGGTGCGGGCCCTGATCGACGCGCAGCAGGGTGTCGACGGCCGGGCGATCCTCGCCCGCCTCGACGAGCACGCCCAGGCCGAACGGGAGCGCGACGAGGCCGCCGCCCGCCGGGACGCCGACCTGCTCGCCCTCGTCCAGCAGGGACAGGACGGGACGCTCGACGCGGCGGAGGTGCTCCGACGGATGGGCGAGCTGCTCGCCACCGCCGGCCAGGGGCAGGCACGTGAGTGACGCTGCAGCAACGCATCCCGCTGGTGCGGGACCTCACCACGCTCGCCGCCGGGGTGGCGGGGTTCGCGTACGCGTTGAAGACGGGCGCGGACTGGCCGGCGTTGCTCGTGAGCGCCGCGCTGATGGCCGGGCCGGGGGTCGTGCATCTGCTGCTGGCGGGGCATACCCCGGGCGCAGCGTTGTCGTCGGCGCCAGCATCGCCGGCACCGCCCTCGCCCTCGCCGCTGCCCTCGTCCGCGCCCTCGGCGGGTGATCCGCGGTGAGCCCGTACAGGCGGCCTGTCCCGGTGTGGTACGCGCTGCTCGCCGTCCTAGTGTCCGTGCTGGCCGTGTCGGGGGCGGGTATCTGGTATACGCACCGCGCGCAGGCCGACGCCGATCAGCGGTGGTGTGAGCTGCTGACTGTGCTGGCGGACCGGAGTCCGCCGCCGGAGACGGAGCGCGGCCAGCGGATCGCGCTGGAGGTCGCCGAGCTGCGCGCCTCGCTTGGCTGCTGACCTGACCAACCTCGGCCCGGACCGCGCTGGTCCGGGCCTCGTCGTACCTGGAGGCACCTCATGGAGTACGGACCCACCCAGCCCGGCAGCACCGTGCCGGCCTCGCAGAGCACCGAGCCGCTGTGGACCGTCGGCGGCATCACCGCGGCGGTCACCGCGACCCTCGCTCTCCTCGTCGCGTTCGGCCTGGAGGTGACCGACGAGCAGGAGACCGCGATCCTCGGTGTGGTGGCGGTGGTCGCGCCGCTGATCGTGACCGCGGTCGCCCGTGGCCGGGTGTACGCCCCGGCGACCGTGGCGCGGCTGCTGTCCGGTCGCCGGTAGGATCACCAGCGCGGTGCCCCCGTTGACGGCCGTCCGGAGGGTGCCGACCAAACAACCAGCGCCCCCACTCTGGCCTCGCGGCCGGGGTGGGGGCGCTTCGCTGTGTTCGGACCCGGGTGGATCAGCGGCGACCGTCACGAATCTGGTAGAGACGTGCCGGCTTGACCCTGGCAGCGTTGGCGATGTCGGCGCGCGGCAGTTCGGTGCGAAGGGCAGCGCGGATCAGCTCGTCGCGGCGGGCCACCAGCTCCGCGTGCCCCTCCTCCAGCTTGGCGATCTCGGCGGCGGTGTCGTCGATGTCGGACAGCAGGATTTGCGCGCTGGTGGCCACCGCACCGACCATGTACGACTCGGCGATTGCCTGCGAGACGACCTCGACGCCGGATGGGGTGAGGGTGCGGGTGTCGGCATCCCAGAGGTCGGGGTCGTCCGCGATCTGGTCGACCATGACGGCGACGGACTCGAGGGCGGCGGCGAGGGTGTCGATGTCGTGGCGGTCCTGGATGGCGCGGGCAAGGTCGTCGATGCTGGTCACCACTGGTCTCCGTCTTCGTCGGCGTACAGGTTGGCGCAGCAGGTGTTGCAGTCGGGCATGACGAGTCCGCCAACGCGCTCGGCGAAACGGTTGCCGTCGTCGGTGCGGTGGCTGACGGGCGCGTGGAAGATGTCGATCTCGCTGGCGGCCTGCTGGTAGAGGGCGGTGGCGTGTCCCTGGCCCCGGTGGTCTTCGTGGGTCCAGACGTTGAGGATCTCGCCGGTGGCAATCTCGACCCACAGCTCCGCGATGCGCTCGCCGTCGATGGTGATGGACCAGAGGTGATCGATGCGGGTTTCGCCGGGGTAGGTGTCGAGGGTGCGGGTGATGGTTGCCGTCGCCGTCATGCCCATAGCGTATAGCGCGCTTTAGGGGCCTGTCAAGCGCGCTATAGAAACGCCCCCACTGCCTGCGTGGCGGTGGGGGCGCTTCGTGCTGTCCGAGCCCGGACGTCGGTGGCCTGCTGGTCGGGCACCCCACCGCCCTCGGGCGTGGCCGGTGCCGTCGGAGTGGCCGCGTCGACCCGGTCAGCGTGCCGGCCCTGCGGCGGGTGGGGCAACCCTCGACGCCGCGCCTGTGGATAACCCTCGCATCTTGTGGACAGCAGAGCGCCCCGCCACCGTGCTGGTGGCGGGGCGCTTCTGGGTGTCACGCGGCGAGACTGTGCGCCTTCTCCGTTGCCGTGTACCGGGCCGCCGGGCCCTTGCCGGTCTTCGTCAGGTAGCCGTGCGCCTGCAACTCGGACGCGAGTTGGTAGAAGCGGCTCGACCCCAGCCCGACGGCCTCCATGACGTCCTTCGGCTGCTGACGGCCACCGCCCACCGCGTCGAGGATCCGCCGGTGGCTGTCGGACAGGTCGAGCGTCGGCGGCTCCATCGACCCCGGCCACACCGGGAACACCACGTCCTCCAGCAGTTCTGCCACGACCTGCGGAGGGACGCCCGTCGCGGTGGCTGCCGCAACCGAAGGTGACACCGGCGGCGGGGTGTGGATGCCGGCCTGTCGCTGCTGGCGGCGCTTCAACGCCTCCGCCTTCGCCTTCACCCGTACAAGCTTCCGCTCGTCGTAGGCCGGACCGAATGCAGCAGCTTCCGGCGGGGACAAGGACAGCCAGCGAAGCTGCTTCGGCAGAGTCTCCACCTGCTCGTCGGTGACCCGAAAGCCCCGGAACGCCGCACCACGCGACTCGTCGACCATGCGGGCGTAGCCGGGGATGTCGGGGAAGTCACGCGGATCGTAGGGCAGCTTGAGCACGTCCTTGATCGACCCGCTCTTGATGCGCAAGACCACCCCGTTGCCGGTGAGGAGAGCGCCTCGCAGTGCGTCGGCGGCGTCGCCGGTGCCGAACGCCCGGTTGAGGTTGGCGGACTGAGTGGCGGCGATGACCGCGAAGCCCACCTTCCGGAACTCGGTGATCATGTTGGCGACCGTGTACTGGATGTCGTCGTGCTCGAAGAACTTGTGGCACTCGTCGATGACCAGGATCAGGCCGGGACGGTCCTCGGTCGCGGTGAACCCTTCCAGGTCGTCCAACAGCATGTCGTCGAAGCGGGCTTCGGCTACCAGGTGCAGACCAGCGAGCATCGTGCGGAGCTGGTCGGCGGTGCCGGCGAAGTAGTCGCAGTGATCGCGTAGCAGCTTCGACGACGCGCCGGTTTCGCCGTGCCCGTCGGCGAAGAACACCGCCGTCGGCGTTGAGGCGACGACCGACATGACGATGCCTTCCATCATGCGGGTCTTCCCCGACCCCTGAGCGCCGACGAGGAAACCGCCCCAGATGGAGTTCGACGAGTACACCCGCCACTGCGCGTACCCGTCCCCGTCGACGTGTGGGCCGAGCGCCACCTTGCCGGTCGTCGGGTTGTACGCCTCCGGGCCGGGCCACACGTTGTCGCGCTTGAGCACGGGAGCGGCTTCCAACACGGTCACCCGGATGTACGACTGGTCGCGGCTAGGGTGGTGCTCCACCACCAGCTCGTCGGTGGCGCGCAAGCCGAGGCCGGTGCGGATCTTCCCAGCCGCGCCGGTGACGGTGGCGAGCTCCTGCTTGCCGGGAACGAGCTGCACCGTGAACCGAGCACCACCCTCCACCGGTTTCTCGTCCATGGCCACGGAGCCGGTGAGGGCGGCACCAGGGCCAGCGAGGTTCGCCTTCCACCGCTGCACGTACGGACGCTCGTCGACCTTCCGGCGGGCGGGGCCGGGGTCGATGCGGTGCTCCCGCCACCAGTGCAGGGCCAGGCCGTACCCGAACGCCATGAGGATGCCGACCGCGCCGAGGCTGAGGCCGGTGACGGTGACTCCGGTGAGCCAGCCGGCGGCTGTGGCGATGAACGCCACCGCGCGGGCGGTGGCCTTCGGGCCGAACACCCGCCGCTTCCGGGACACGACCGCGGCGGCGACCACAGCGACGACGAAAGCGGTGCCGGCCACGAACTGCGCCACGGTGGCCTCGTCGCCGGTGAGGTGCACGGCGGTGCGGGCGGCACCGGCGGCGAGAACGAGCGCACCCACGGCGACGTGAGGTGCCCTCTGTGCGGACAGGTCCACGCGTCGTGCTCGGGTGGGGGCGTCCGGTCCGGACACCACGGTCTTGGTGGTCATCGTGTCTCCCTCGGGTGTCCCGGCTTCCACCGCACGGCGCAGACCGGGGAGGGCCTGCGCCGCACGGCGGGAGTCGGGGCTACTCGCCGGTGACGAACCGCTTGTTACCGGCGTCCGGGACGGCCTGGTACGCCTCGGTGACGGTGGTCTGCTTCGCCAGATCGGCGGCGGCCCGCTCCCACGCGGCAGCGGCCTGCGCGGACATCTCCTGCGCGGTGGCGACCGTGGCGATGGTGCCGTCACCGACCTCGAAGTTCCTCAGGGCGGCGACGTACTGCTCGCCACCGGCGGTGGACGCGGCCCGGTGGGCGGCGGCCATGCCCCGGGCGAACGCGATGGCGGTGGGCAGGCCGGTGATTTCGGCGTTGGACATGGGTGCCTCCTTGATAGTGGGGAACATTGGGATGACGGTGGCGAGCGGCTGGGTGTCAGCCGGGTCGCTGGTCGGGCGGTTGTGGAACTCGTCGGCGAGCTGATCCCACGTCTTGCCGGTGGTGTGGGAGGACAGCCACCCGCACCGGTCGCAGTTCTGGTCGGCGGTGTCCGAGCTGGTGGGGTCGCCCGGCCAGCAGCGAGTGCCGATGATCCGGCCGTCGAAGCAGCCGGGCCGGTTGCATCGAGCGCGGCTGTCCGACTGGTCGGGGGTGGTGACGTCCGGTTCACAGACGGGGCAGCGGGTGGAGCCGTCCGACTGGAGGGACAGGAGCACAAGGTTACAGCGGGGGCATGTCGGGTTGCCCTTGGTGAGCAGGTCCATCTCGTCGGGGGCGGGGGTCAGCCAGTCCGGCTCGGCGGCCGGCTTGGTGTCAGCGGCCGGCTTGGTGTCGGCGGGTCGCACCTCGGCAACGTCGAGCATGTCGTCGACCGGCTGCCGGGCGGCCTTGGCCTTCGCCCGTCGATTCTCGGTGTGCGCCACCAGCGCGTCCGAGCGCAGGTCGGCGAGCCAGTCACGGGTGCCGTACCGGGGCTGGCCCTGGACCGGCTGACCGGCGGCGAGCGCCTTCTGCTTCTTCAGCTCGTAGCGGGGGTTCGGCTTCCCCGACCACGCGTACAGCACGTCCTGCGTGGCCGTCTTCGCCATCCAGGTCAGCACCCAAATCCAGAACAGGATCTCCACGGGTTACCGCCCCGCCCGCTGCATGGTCTTCGTCGACACGAGGAACGACACGGCGACGGCGGCCAGGGCGAGGCCGACGGTGGTCGTGCCCACCCAGTCTCCGAGGGTGTCGTTCGCCCACCCCCACAGGTCGCCGAGTCGGGCGTTGATCCAGTCGGGGATCGTGCCGTTGATCGACACGATCAGCGAGGGCAACACGAACGCGCCGATCACCGCGTACTGGTTCGGGACGCGGTCTTTGGCGATGTCGATGGCGATGATGATCAGCGCGCCGAGGGCGGCGACGACCAGGACGGTTGAGGCGAGGCCAACGCCGACCAGGCCAGCGCCGCCGATGACGGCGAGCGCGAACCCGATCCAGGCCAGAGGCTTCATCATGGTGATCTCTCCTTCGGGGGTTAGAGGAACAGCCAGAGCGCGAACGCCACGCCCGGCTTGACGACGTGCTCGACAGCCCAATCGGCCGGCGGCAGCTCGGACAGGAACTTGACGGTCAGCGCGGTGACGATCAGCCGGGCGGGCCGCGCCACGATCCACTCGCGGATCCGCGACCAGGTGAGGTAGGGGATCGCCACCAGGCGGGCGTAGGCCATGCCGGCGAACCGGACCGGCCCGTCGTGGCGGGACGTCCACGGGGCCCGGTCGGCGTACGCGCGGATCTGGTCGATGCCGGGGGCCTTCTCGGTGAGCGGTGACGGCAGCGTGAAGTACGCCTTGACAGCCTGCCACCGCCGCACCCCGGCGTCACCGTCGGTAATCGGAGAGTGGAGAGTTTCCGGCTTGCCTGCCGGGGTTTCGCGCTTGACGGGGGAGGGTCGGAACTGTCCAGTGGAGAGTGGAGAGTTACGCAGCGTGGGCCTGTGGCCGTTGGTGACGGTCACGCCGACCACCATCCGAGCGCCACGGCGACCATGCCGACGGTGAGGAACAGGGCGGCGAGGCCGACGAGGAATCCGGGTCCGGCGTCACCGCGACGGTGCGCCCGGTTGGTGTAGTGGGACATGATGAGGGTCCTGCCTCTCTCTGTGGGTAGGTGACCCGGGGCGCGGCGCTGCTTTGGTCGGCGGGGGCCGCGCCCCGGGGCGTCATCGGGTGGTGGTCTTGGCGGCGATGCGGTCGAGGGCGTCGGCCACGTGGACCAGTCCGGCGTCGCGGATCTGCTGGCGCACGCGGGCGTGCTCGGTGGGGTCGGTGGTCGTGATGAGCCGGCGCTCGAGTTCGGCGAGCCGGGTCACCGGGAGGCCTCCGTCTCGAAGCGCTGCCAGCCGGTGACGGTCAGCCCCGGCTGGCCCGTCTGGGTGCGCAGGTACGACTGGATGGCCTCGATGTCGGCGGGGCTCTGGATGCCGGCCGGCAGGGTGATCGACGTCCAGCCGCGGCTGGACCTGGTCACGAAGCTGACGAAGTGGGTCGGCGGCGCGGTCGTAGTGGGCATGATCAGTTCTCCTTCGTCCCGGCCAGCTCGTGGGAGTGGCCGTTGACCTTCTGAGCGGGTGGCTGCGCCACGGTGCGCAGTTGAGTCAGGTGCCGGCGCAGCGTCGCGTCCGGCACGCCGGCAGCGCGGGCCGCGCCACGGATCGAGTCCTTCTTGCGCAGGACCGCGTCGGCGGCCTGCGCCAGGGCCGCGTCACGGTCGGCAGGCGGGGCGCTTACCGGGCGCCGCATCACCACCTCGCGAGTGCGCCGCTGGGGTGCGTCGTACCGCGTCAGAGTGGAGGTGACCTGCGGTGACGCAGGCTGCGCGGACTGCGCCACGGGCGCGTCATCTGGCTGCGCCACCGGTGCGTCAACCCGAGCCGGCTCGTGCGTCACCGGCAGGGCCGGCGGCGCGTCAACGGGCCCGCCGAGGGTGGCCGGTGACGCGGGTGCGGCGGGGTGCGCCAGGGCCGGCGCGGTGAGGTTCAGGTCCGCGATCCGCGGTGCGCCATCCCACGGCTTCGCCTCGCTGGCGTAGTCGACGAGAACCCCGATCAGCCACGCGACCACGGCCGCGCCGACCGCCCCCACCGAGTGCGCCAGGGCCTCACCGAGCGCCGTCACCGAGTCGTGCTTGCCGGTCCAGCCGCCCAGCAGGTTCAGGGCGACGGAGAAGAACAGCGCGCCCCATTTGGCGACGTCCGCCCGCCGGTCGGTTTGCCCACCGGACATCCGTAGGACCGACCCGGCGAGGATGATCCCGACCGCCACCGCGATCAGCAGCGGCTCCACCCCCCACGCGGCCCACCAGCCGGCCGAGCCCCGCTCCAGGTCCAGCAGCTCGACCATGCCCCGCTGCACGCCGGGCGTGGAGTAGGCGGCGAACCCGGCCACGAGGGGCAGGCCCAGCAGCAGGGCGTACCGGCGCACCCCGGCCACCCGCAGCGCCCGCACCTCGGCGGACCGCTGAATCTCGGCGCGGATACGGGCTCGGGTGCCGGACCGGGCGGCCCGCCGGTACAGGGCGGCCAGCTCGGCGCCCTCGATTTCGTCGCGGTCGCGTTCGCGGCGGGCCCGCCGGCGGGTCGTGGACTGCTCGTCGACGGCGGCCAGGGCGTCGCGGTGCTCGGCGTCGAGGCGGCGGCGCTCCTGCTGGTCGGTGCGCTGGACGTCGATGATGGCGCGTTCTTCGGCGAGGGCTGCGGCCAGGTCCTTGGCGGTCTGGGCCGGCTGCTGGCTCCGGTCAGTCAGCTTCATGCCGGTCATCATGGCACAGAGTTGCCAGAGTTCCAAAGGTTGCTAGCCTTCACGACATGTCGCCACCCACCGCTCCCGCGCTCGCCCTGCCCTGTCTGCGATCATCGAGAGACTCGCCAAAGTTGCGAGCGTCGGCAGGGAGGGCGACCGTGGACTCAGATTGGCTCACCGTGAAGCAGGTGACGGATGTCGTCCAGGCTGCCGGCTACCCGGACAAGGTCGACACGATTCGCCGCCGCGTCGATGCCGGAAAGTTCGGCGAGCAGGGACAGGACTGGTACCGGTCGGAGAGCGGCTACCGGTTCGTGCGGCGGGCCGCGGTGGAGGAGTTCATCCGACGTCGCCGAGCTGGCGACCAGTAGCCCACGCAGAGAACCGCCCCCGGCCAGCAGGCGCGGGGGCGGTGGTGTGTCCAGGGTTAGGTTGAGCGGCCACGTACCTGGGGGCCCCAGGATCCCCGGACCCCAGGTTGTCAACTCCGGCGTCGTTCGTACGGTTCGCCCGTGATTGACCCTCGCGCCGAGCGGGCCGTCTACCAGCAGCTCGCCGACCTGCTGCGAGGGCTGATCGCGTCCGGGCAGGTGAAACCCGGTGCGCTACTGCCGTCGAGTAAGACCCTGGAGCAGACCCACGGGGTCAGTCGGGAAACGGTGCGCCGGGCACTGGCCGTGCTGCGCGGAGAGGGCCTGGTTGTCACCGAGGGTGGCTACGGTACGCGCGTGGTGCAGCAGCAGACTCGGCAACATGTCAGGGTTCCTAGATCCGCCCAAATCGTGTGTCGCATGCCGACGGACGCCGAACGCGTGGATCTGGGCATCGAGCTGGGCGAGGTTGTTCCCGTGGTGACCATCCATGTCGGAGCGCAGACCCGGGGCCCGTACCGCGCCGACATGTTCGACTTCACCACCGCCTGACCGACGACTCGGGCACGGCGGTTGCACGGGCAACGTTCCAGGCATAACGTCACGTGACAGAACCGTATCTATGCAACTTGCGGTAAATCGTCTGCCACGAAGAGTTTCCCTGGTCGCACAGGTGTACTAAGATCGACAGTCTCTACAGGACCCCGGACGTGCGGGGAGGTGCTGGCCAATGTCCATGATCGCCCGCTGGACCCAGCGTGCCATCATCGCCGCCGGCGGCACCATGCTGGCCCTCGCCGCCCTGGCCGCCCTCGACTCCGACCCGGCCCACGCCGCGGACCGCCCCCTGCCGGCCACCGTGGACCGCGCCGTCGACCGCGTACTCGACCGGCCCACCCGCGAGCACCCGCCCCGGGTGCTGCCGCGCCGGGACCGGCCACCGCCGGACTGCGACGACCCCGCCGACCGGCCGCCGCCGACCGAGCCGGACCGCGACGATCCGCCCGAGCCCAGCGAGCCCGCGCCAGCACCCGAGACGCCCGCCGACGAGCCGGCACCCGCCGAGCCAGAGCCCGACGCGCCGCCCCTCGACGCGCCGCCCGTCGACATCGAGGTACCCGCCCCACCCGGCCCGCCCATCGTGGTGGACCCGCCGGCCCTGCTCCCGCCGGCCAGCCCCGCCGCACCGGAGCCCGCGCCCGTCGACCCACCCCTCGTCGGCGCCACCCCCGCGCCGCTGCCCACCCCCCGCCCCGCCAGGCCGGCACCCGTAGCGCCCCCGGTGGAGGTCGACCCGGAGCAGGTGGCCAACCCCCGCGCGGGACCATCCGGACGGCCGGCGCGCCCCGACCGCGGCACCGACCGGGCCGCCACCACCCGCGACGACGACGTGGAGCCCTGCGACCCGCAGACCCGGCAGGTGCCACGCATCCTCCCCACGCCCGCGCGCCCGGCCGCCGCTGACCGGCCCGACCGGTGTGGCCACGGCCCCGGCGCCTGGGTCGACAGCCCACCACCGCCCGTCTCCAAGCCACCCGGCGGCGGGCACGAGATGCAGGGACTGGCCGCCACGGCCACCGTCGACACCGACACCCTCGACCGGCTCACCGTCGCCCGAGCCCGCGCACACCTGACCGGCCGCGACGGCGAGGCTCTCGACCCACGGCCTGCCTGACCCGCCGGCCCGTGCCACCCGGGCAGAGCCCGGACCACCGCGCCTCGGAGAGGGCCCCGCGCCCTCCAATCACCCCCACCTGCCTCACAGTGCGGAGCAGCACAACCATGCACAGGAACAGCCGTACCCACAGCCAGATCCAGACCACCCGGAACGCCCTCGGCATCCTCGCCGCCGTCCTCGGCGCCGCCGCGTTTGCCGTCGGCGCGCACCTCTACGGGCTCCAGGCCCGTGACCGGGCCGCCGCCGCCCAGCGGGAGGCGCAGAGGCACCAGGCCGAGGCCGCCGCCCTCCGCGATGAACTCGCCCGGGTGCGGCACACCGACACCGTGCAGCCCGGTCGGGTGCACGTCGACATGGAGTTGATGGGCATGGACCCCGAGGTGGCCGCCGCCGCCCGACGCATCCACGAGCGGCTGACGAAGAGCAACTCCTCTTCGAGGTGACGCAGCGTTGGTAGGTCTTTGCAATCCCTCACAGTGGTGGCGGATTGCAAAGCGCCAACACGTCTACCAGCGGAAATGAACCTCGATGCGCTCGGATTCGGGCTGCCGCCACCGCTCCGCCGCACGCACCTCCACCCTGTCGACTACGGCGCGTAGCGCCCGACTGCGCTCCTGATTCGTCATGTCCGGCCACAGCCCGAGCAGCGTGTCCACCATCGCCGCCTCAGCCTCCGGGGCGGGCGCCTCCCGCACGGGGGCGAGCCGAGCCAGCTCGGCCGCAGCCGACTGCTCGATGCGGGTCAGCTCACCGAGCGCCTTCTGATAGACCTCGTCTGGAAGCTGGCTAAGGGCGTTGCTGGTGGCGAGCTTCACCATGGCCGCGCGTGCGGCATTCAACTCCTTCTCCAGCCGGTCCCGGTCGACGCGCGCGCTGTCGATCCGTGCGGCGCGGGAAGCGCGGACACCGGCGTCGGTGCGCAGCTTCGCCGCGTACGCGGCGACCTGGCGTAGCGTCTCCTCCTCAACGAGGGCGATGATCGGCCTACCCACGCCGGGACAGTCGCCGCCCTTCGTGTCGCCCCGTCCGTGGCCGCAGACGAGCCTGTTGCCCTGCTTCTGAAGCTTGTGGCCCCTCTGGCATTCCACCAGCCCCACAAGCGCCCAGGTGTACGCCAGGGCGCGCGGAGGGGCGCCCGCCTCGTCGTCGAGTCGCTGCTGAACCTTCCGCCAGGTCTCCTCGTCGGTAAGAGGGTCGTGCTCACCCTGGAGCACCTCGCCGCCAGCGACGACCTTGCCGAGGTAGGCGGGGTTCCGGAGCAGCTTCTTGACGTTGATGTTGGTCATGGCGACGCCGCGCACACCGGAGAGGTACTCGGTGACCTCACCGACCCGGGCGCCAGCCGCGTACCGGCGGAACGCCTCGGCGATGGCCGGACCGACCAGCGGGTCCGGGACGAGTCGCTTGTCCTCCTTCAGATAGCCCAGGGGGCGGCCGTGGTGCTGGCCGCGCTCGGCACGCCGCTGGATCGCCCCGGACCAGCCTCGGCCGATCTCGTCGGAGCGGTACTCGGCGATGGCGAGCATGTTGGTGAGCATCAGCCGCCCGGCCGGCGTGGAGGTGTCGACCTGCTCGTTGGCGGAGAGGATCGTGACGCCCTTGTCGGCCAGTTCGGCGAGGAACGCGAGGGACTCGCGGACGTTGCGGCCGAGGCGGGACACGTCGTAGACGGCGAGTGCGTCGATCTGGCCCGCGTCGGCCATGCGGCGGATGCGGTCGATGCCTTCGCGGGAGAAGTGGCGGCCGGTGCGGTCGATGTCCTCGACGACGGCGACCTCGGTCATGCCGTGGGTGGTGCGCCGCATGGCGCTGATCTGCACGTCGGGCGAATGGAAGTCCTCGCCGCCGCGGCCCATCAGCGCGGAAACCCGGACGTAGAGAACGGCTCGGGTGGGGCGGTCGGGTACGGCGGCGAGCCGGCGGCGCGGCGGCATCAGCTGGCGCGGCGATCCTGCTCTTCGCCTCGCTCGGCGCGGTCGGCGAGGTCGGCGAGGTGCTTCAGTGTCCCTCGAATGACGGCCTTCTCCGCTTCGCTGGCCTCGGGAGACTTCAGCCGCCGGAGGATGATCCGCAGGTCAGGGTCGAGAGCCTCTTCCGGCTCCACCCCACCCGCAGCAGCTAGGGCATGTGCCTCGTCGTCACCGAGAGCCTTGGCAATGACCTTGACGTTGGCGACGGTCACCCCGTCGCCGTTCATCCAGCCGAAGATCGTAGCCCGGTTGATCCCAGACTCTCGCGCAAGCCTGGCGACGCTCCAGCCATGCCTGCGGGTCATCCGTCTGAGGTAGCCGGCCCAGTCCTCGGCCGAAGAAGCGTCGCCCATAGGCGAACGGTATGCGTTCTGCCAGTGGCAACGGTAATTCGGTGGCCGTTGCTCTTTGGCGACGATCGCGGGCACCTCGCGTCGTCGCTTGATCCAGTCGGCTTCCTGGGTGTTCGTGGGCTGGGACATGGCCCATGACCTCCTCCTGTCGTTGCCTGCGGGCAACGATAGGGCATCGGAGTGGCCGATGGGTACCCACCCGTTCGGTTGGTCTCGGCGTGTTTTGCCGCCAGGTGTTGCGTTGCCTAAAGCCAACGGTCTACCGTCTTGCCCATGCAACCGACGGGAAAGACCAACGCACCATCGCCCAGGGGCGACGGGGCGCGGCTGCGGGTCGAGGTCTACGACGCCTTGGCCGAAAAGAAGGGGCTCAAGTCGGTCACCGCCCAGGCCAAGCAGCACGGCATCGGACGCCCGCACATGTCCCTCATCAAGGCCGGCAAGAAGGGCGTGAGCCTTCTCCTGGCGCTGCGCATGGCAAGCGACCTGGACACCACGGTGGAGGCGCTATTCGGGCGGGTGGCGAAGAAATGACGCAACCGCCTCCCACGTACCCGCAAACCCCAAGCGCCCCCGGGCCGAAGACCCCGAAGTACGCGCATCCGCTGGTGACGCCGCTTGACCCCGCGAGCCCCGAGGGGCAGGCCGCGGCCGAGGCGCTCAGCGCGGTCCTCGCCGACATCCAGGTCGCCATCTGGCGCCGCAAGGCCGCCGCCCAGCAGTCGGCCGCCTGACCCACCCACAACCGAAAGGAGGCACCCGTGTCCGCTCTCGCCCGCGCCTTCGAATACACCGACGGCGCCCAGATCCGCACCGTCCTGATCGACGACGAGCCCTGGTTCGTCGCCGCCGACATCCTCGCCCTGCTCGGACTCCACCGCTCGTCGCTCACCGCACTCGACGACGACGAGAGGGGCGTACACAGTCTGGACACCCCCGGCGGGCAGCAGCAGTTCGGCACCATCAACGAGCCGGGCCTCTACTCGCTGATCCTCCGCTCCCGCAAGCCGGAGGCGAGAGCCTTCAAGCGGTGGATCACCCACGAGGTGCTCCCCGCCATCCGCAAGACCGGCAGTTACAGCACCGCGCCCGCGATTCCCCAGACCTACGCCGACGCGCTCCAGCTCGCCGCCGACCAGGCCCGGCAGATCGAAGCCCAGGCCGCGCAGCTCGCCATCGCCGCACCGAAGGCCGAGTCGTGGGACCTGCTCGCCTCCGCCGACGGTGACTTCTCGGTCCGCGACGCCGCGAAGGTGCTGTCCCGCGACCCGCAGATCCAGCTCGGCGAACGCCGCCTGTTCACCCTGCTCGGCGACTTCGAGTGGTCCTACCGGCAGCAGTCGGACGGCCGGTGGCGGGCCTACCAGCGGGCCGTCAACGCCGGCTGGCTGTCGGAGATGCCCGCGTCGCACTACCACCCGCGCACCGGTGACCTCGTCCTCGACGCCCCGCAGGTGCGCGTGACCGTCAAGGGCCTCCACGAGCTGCACCGCCGCCTCGGCGGGTCGCAGCCGCTCCAGTCGGGTCAGCAGTTGCAGCTGGTCACCGCCGGGCCGCTCGCCCGCCCCTGAACCCCTGCCGGTGCCCGTCCGGGCCCGGACATGACAGCGGCCCCGCAACACCGACCAAGAGCCGCGGGACCGCCAACCGAAGGAGATCGTACGTGAACCCCAACACCAACACCCCGGCCGAGCCGGACACCACCCCCGACCTGACCGCCGCCCGCCGGGAGATCAAGGCCCGGTACCTGACGGCCGGCATGGCCGTCATCTGCGCCGGGTTCGGCGACCCGCTGACCGTCTCGGTCGTCCACCGGTACGCCGACGACACCATCCTCGTGCAGTTCGACGAGGTGGACGGCGAGCTTCCGTACCACCCGGAGGAGGGCGTCACCGTCGTCGGTGCTCCGGAGCACTACCACGCCGCCGGTTCGACCGGAGGTCCGGGCGCGTGCAGCGCGGTCTGCGCGTGCGGGACGGCCGTCGCCGGGTTCGACACGGTCGCCGAGGCCGCCGCAGTGCTCGACCAGCACATCGCCAACCCGGACGGCACCAGCGAGCCGACCACCCGGCAGCGTCTCGCCGCGGAGTTGCGCCACCTCGTCGACGGCATCGTCCGCCTGGACCTGCCGGTCGGCGGCCACATCCGCATGCACCTCGGGGTGCTCGACAGCCGGGCCGACCTGGAGAAGCTGTCCGGCTACCTCGGCAGCGAGATCACCGAGGACGGCGGGACCGGCGGCGACATCCCGTTCACGGAGCACACGATCCGGCTTGACGACGACCCGTGGGGGCCGGAGCTGCACATCCGCGCGCAGATCCAGCCGGACGGCCGGTCCGAGGTGGAGCGGCTGCGGGCTCGGGTCGCCGAGCTGGAGTCGCAGCAGGGCGGCACCCGATGACCGCCCCCACCCTCGACGTCGACGCCCTCCAGGCCCGCATCGTCTACCTGGAGCAGCGGCTCGCCGAACGCACCTGGCAGGCCACCACCGACCCGCTCACCGGCCTGTACAACCGGCGCTGGCTCGAGGAGACCTGGCAGGTCGACCGGCCCGCCGGGCAGCTCGTCGCCCTCGTCGACCTGGACGGTTTCAAGGCAATCAACGACACCCTCGGCCACGCCGCCGGTGACGCGGTGCTCGTCGCGGTCGCCGCTCACCTCCAGCCGTACGGCACGGCGGTGCGGCTCGGCGGCGACGAGCTGCTGCTGCTCGCCGCGCCGGACATGCTGGCCGGTCTGGTCACGTCGTGGCGGGTGGACCTGCCGACCGGGCAGATCACCGTCACCGGCGCCGTCGGCATCACCGAGGCGCTGCCGGATCTGGAGGAGACGCTGCGCCGGGTCGACGTGTGTACGACGCGAAGCACGCCGGCTGGGGGCCTGGTCTGCGGCAGGTGTGGTACCCGGAGCTGGACACCACGGTGCCGACTGGCACGGGTCGCCGCCGGGTGCGGGACGCGGACCGGGCAGGTGTCCGGTGACCGCCGTGGACGTCACCGACGGCCCGTACCGGCCGACCCTCGGCCCGTGGCAGCCCACCCACCACCAGGACGAGGCCGCGTGATGGCCCCCGTCTTCGCCACCCTCGCCGCCCTGCTCCTCGGCCTGGCCGCCGGCTGGACCGGCCACCACCTGCGCACCCGCGCCCACCTGGCCCGCCTGGACGCCGCCCACACGGCGATCACCGACCCCGACCACTGGGCGGCCGTGTTCGCCCACTACGCCCGCCTGCTCGGCATCAGCCTGCCCCGGAGGACCCGATGAGCACCGACACCACCACCAAGCCCAAGACCCTCCAGCAGGAAATTGCCGACCGGTTCGCCCGCGACACCACCGAGCACCAGCTCACCGTCCGCCACGACGACGGCCTCTACCGGCACCTGCACTGCGCCAAGCCCGGCACCGGCATCTGGTCGTTCGAGGTCATCACCTGGCCCGGCGCGCTGGTGGTCCGCGGCGACTTCGGTCCCGCCAGGGTGTTCCGCCGCATCGACGACATGTTCGAGTTCTTCCGCGGCGCCGGCGGCCGGATCAACCCGACCTACTGGTCGGAGAAGCTCGACGGCGGCAGCCGCGCCTCGGCGATGGAGCACAGCGAGGAGCACGCCCGCCAGCTCATCACCGAATGCGTCGACCAGTACGAGGCCGACACGTACCCGCACCTGCTCGACCAGTACACCCGGCGGGCCATCCCGACCAGGCCAAACCCGCCGGCCGAGGTCCGCGAGACGGTCTCCGACTACGACGACGAGGGCTACCTGGCCCACGCCGACGGCACCCGGATCGTGCTGGGCGACCTGGAGCGGCTCGGCGTCACCGCCGACACGTGGGAGTGGGACCTCCGCGACTGGGACTGGACGTTCCTGTGGGCCTGCCACGCGATCGTCTGGGCGATCCAGCAGTACGACGCCGCCCGGGGCACCCGGTGACCCGCCGCGACCTGGCCGCGATCCGGGGCCTCCTCCACGGCCTCCCCATCTCCGCCGCCCTCTGGGCCGCCATCCTCCTCACCCTCTGGAGCCTGCGATGACCGACACCACCACCACCACCGCCCTCGACCTCGACGCCATCCGCCGCGTAGCCGGCCGCGCCACCGACGGCCCCTGGACCACCACCGGCGTGCACTTCCAGCCCGGCCGCCGGGTCATCAACGTCATCGCCCCCGACCACGACGACGACGGGCCCGCCCTGATTGCGGAGCTTCCGATCCACCCGGAGGACGACGTCGAGGACTGCCGCGCCGACGGCGAGCTCATCGCCGCCGCCCGCACCCTCGTGCCCGCCCTGATCGCCGAGGTCGACCGGCTCCGCGACAGCTACGAGCGCGCACACGCGGACCGGCTGGCTCGTGCACTGGAGCGAGACCGCACGATCGACGAGCGCGAGCACCTCAATGCCGAGGTCGGCCGACTCCGCGCCGAACTGGGCAGCTTCAAGCCGATCACCGTCACGGCGGGCGAGCAGCTCTACCTGCACCAGTGCCCCGGCAGCCTCATCACCCGATGGGCCGGCTCGCAGCCGCCGCCCAGCTACATGGAGTGCTGCGAGCGCGAGGGCAACTGGCAGCCGACCTACCTCCGCGCCGAGCAGCCCGGGGCGCACCCCTGCAACTGCTGCTACGTCGACGGCCACACCCGCCGCTGCGGACGCCCCGCCACCACCGAAACCGACATCGCCCCGTTCGGGATCCTCGCCGTCGCCGCAGAGTGCCGGGACCGCATCAACCGCACCGGCCGGGCGGAGGAGACCCAGCCGGCCGAGCCGGAGTACCTGATCTGGTCGAACCACCACGGTGCCTGGTTCGCGCCGAACGGGGCCGGCTACCGCAGCAACGTCAACGACGCCGGGCGGTACACCCTCGCCGACACCCGGCAGTGGCTCGGCCGGGGCTGCCGCTGCTGCGAGGTGCCCGAAGTGCCCGTCCCCGCCGAGCAGGTGCTCCAGGCCGGGATGGTCGCCCTGAACAAGGCCATCACGGCGGCGACGACCGCCGCCATCCAGGCCGGCAACGTCAACCGCCACTACGCGGGCAGCGAGGTGGCCCGGTGACCGCCACGACCAGCCGCGACCCGCTCGCCGCCACCGCCACCACCATCACCGCCCGCTACCTCGCCGCCCTCACCCGCCTACACCACGAGCAGATCACCTCCGACCTCTACACCCACGCCGACCACGCCGCCGACACCAACCTGATCACCGCCCTCGACGACGGCGGCGTCGACCAGGTCGCCGCCGTCCGCAACCACCTCGAGCGCCTCGTCGACCGGTGCCGGGAGACCCTCGGCATCAGCCCGGACCTGATCGCCGCCCTCGCCGACGAGATCGAGAACGGTGAGGACTGGTGACCGCCGTGCTACTCGCCCAGCCCGGACGCCGACCCGGCGCCCTCACCCCCGCAGGCCTCGACCTGCGTCCGTGCGTCACCCACGACCCGCAGTGGTGGGACACCGGGAACGCCGGCAACCCGGAGGCCATCAAGCTGTGCGGCACCTGCCCCTGGCAGAACCAGTGCACCCCCGCCGACGGCCTCGACGCCGCCGGCACCATCCGCGCCGGCATCCCCTACGACGACTACGGCAAGGTCGCCCCCGGCTGCACCGCCTGCGGCGGCCTCATCCTCGGCGCCGGCACCAACCCGCGCTGCGTCAACGGCCACGGCGGCACCGCCGCCGACCACCACGACACCATCGCCCGGATGCTCGCCGACGGCGCGACCATGCGCCACATCGGCGCCGTCATCGGACTCAGCCACACCAGCATCAGCAACTACTGGGCGCTGCACCTCAACAGCAAAGGCCACCGGTCCGTCCGCGTCGACCGGCTCCCCGACGTACCCGAAGGCTGCACCACCAACAAACCCCGCGACTGGCACCACCAGATCGAAACGATGCTGTCCGACCTCGACGCCGCCTACACCTACCACGAGGTCGCCTACGCCATCGGCTCCACCAACGAAGCCGTCAAGGCCTACTGGATGCGCCTCCAGCGGGCCCGCGCCAAAGCCGGGCTGCCCACCATCAACCGGCGGTCCGTGTCCAACCGGGCCCACCGCGGCACCGACCGGACGCAGGTGCCGGCATGACCGCCCGCCACGTCCGGCCGGTCGTCGCCAAGCCGGCACCCC
The DNA here is from genome assembly GCF_900091415.1 of Micromonospora inyonensis. Taxonomy (NCBI): domain Bacteria; kingdom Bacillati; phylum Actinomycetota; class Actinomycetes; order Micromonosporales; family Micromonosporaceae; genus Micromonospora; species Micromonospora inyonensis. The sequence goes on from NZ_FMHU01000002.1 coordinate 24,956, forward strand.
GCAAGACCGGCCCCTGCACCCACTGGATCGGCGGCGAAGCCCGCACCTGCGGCAGCCAGATCGGCGTCCGGCTGTTCATCCAGGGCCCCCGCTGCCCCATCCACGACCCCCGCAACGTGAAGGGAGACGAGACGGCGTGACCACGCTGACCGTGACCGAGCCGGGCCTCTACCCGGACATCGCCGACGAGGACTACCACCGCGACCCGGTACCCGGCGGCAGCCTGTCGTCCACCGGCCTGCGGAAGCTCCTGCCGCCGTCCTGCCCGGCGAAGTTCCGGCACTGGCTCGACCACGGTCAGCCCCCCAAGGACGCCTTCGACCTCGGCCACGCCGCCCACCTCAAGGTGTTGGGCCGCGGCCTCGACCTGGTCGTGGTCGACGCCGCCGACTGGCGAACCAAAGACGCCCGCGAGGCCAAAGCCGCCGCGTACGCCGCCGGCCAGGTGCCGCTCCTGGCCGCCGACCACGACCGGGTCGAGGCGATGGCCGACGCGATCCGCCAGCACCCCATCGCCGGGCCGCTCCTGCACCCCGACAGCGGGCAGCCGGAGGTGTCCGCGTTCTGGATCGACCCGGCGACCGGGGTGTGGTGCCGCGCCCGGTACGACTTCCTCCGCCACCCGGTGCCCGGCCGCCGGCGGATCGTCGTCGACTACAAAACCACCCCCGACGCCAGCCCCGAACACATCCAGCGGGCCGTCAGCCGGTTCGGCTACGCCCTCCAAGGCGGCCACTACCTCGACGGGGCCGTGCAGCTCGGCGTCGCCGACGATCCGGTGTTCGTCCTGGCCTTCCAGGAGATCGAACCGCCCCACCTCGTCACCGTCGTCCAGCTCGACCCCGTGGCGCTGCGCATCGGCCGGGACCTCGCCCAGCAGGCCCGCGACATCTACGCCGAGTGCCTGCGCACCGACACGTGGCCCGCATACAGCGACGACATCGAACCGATCGCCCTGCCCGCCTGGGTGGAGCGCCAACACACCAAGGAGATCTGGTGACCAACGCCATCGACCGACTGACCACGCCGCAGGTGCCCATCCCGGCGCATCTCGGCCAGGCCACCGCCATCGAGCAGTCCCGTGCCGTCGCCGAAGTCCAGGCCGCCGTCGTCGTCGCCCAGCAGTGCCCCCGCGACATGGTCCGCGCCTGGGCCGAGATGCGCGCCGCCTGCGGCCGGCTCTCCCTCGCCTCCCGCGCGTTCTACGCCGTCCCGAACCGCGGCCACGGCCCGTCCGTGCACCTCGCCCGGGAACTCGCCCGCATCTGGGGCAACCTCGACTACGGGGTGCGGGAACTGCGCCGCGACGACACCGCCGGCGAGTCCGAGGTCCAGGCGTTCGCGTGGGACCAGCAGACCAACGTCCGGTCCACCCGATCGCTGATCGTGCCGCACGCCCGTATGGCCGGGAAGGAGCGCCGCAAGCTCGTCGACCTGACCGACGTGTACCTCAACAACCAGAACGTCGGAGCCCGCGCCGTCCGCGAGTGCCTGTTCACCGTCCTGCCCGCTGACTTCGTCGCCGAGGCGCAGGAACTGTGCCGCCGCACCATCGAGCACGGCGACGGCAAGCCCCTCGACGAGCGCATCGCCGACATGGTCGCCGCGTTCGCAGGGATCGGCGTCAGGGTGCCGCAAATCGAGGACCGGCTCGAACGCAAACGCGGCCAGTGGACGGCCGCCGACGTCGCTGACCTGGGCGTCGTGTTCTCGTCGATCAACCGGGGTGAGACGACCGCCGCCGACGAGTTCCCGACGGCCCGGGTTACCGCCGCCGACGTCACCGGCGACCAGCGGGCGGAGGTGGCGGCATGAGCCTGCCCGTCATCAGCGGTGTCGCCCGCCTCACCGACGACCCCGAGCTGCGCTACGCCGCCTCCGGCACCGCGGTGTGCAAGCTGCGGCTCGCCTTCAACTCCCGCAAGAAGAACGACTCCACCGGCCAGTGGGAAGACGGCGACACGTTCTTCGTCGACGGCACCGTCTTCAACCAGGAAGCCGAGCATGCCGCCGAGAGCTTGCAGCGGGGCCTGGAGGTCGTCGTCACCGGCCGGCTCAAGACTCGCCGCTACGAGACCAAGGAAGGCGAAAAGCGGTCCGTCGTCGAGCTGATGGTCGACGGCATCGGCCCGGCCCTGAAGTTCGCCACCGCCACGGTCAACAAGATGCAGCGCTCCGGCGGCTCGACCGGCACCCGACCGGCACCCGCAGCCGACGACCCGTGGGCGACCGCCCCGCCGGCAGGCCGTAACTCGCGCGACGACATCCCGCCGTTTTAACCACTTCGGCCCCGCCCGGACCAGGCCGGCACCGCGCATCGAGCGCGCGACGGGGCGCCACCCACCCGACCACGAACACGACGACCAGGGGGGACCACATGAGCGCCACCCACCACGACGAGCGCGCCACACAGCTCCGCGCCCTCCTCGACGAGCGGTACGGCCCCTACGCCGACACCGCCCGCGAACGAGCCGCCACACCCGCCCAGGTGCTCCACCTCAACCAGGCCCGCCGCTGGGCGACCGAACGCAGGGAGGCGGCGTGAACACCGCAACCACCGTCGACTGCCCGCTCTGCACGGTCACCGTCCTCATCCGCGAGACGGACCCGGCCGAAGCGGCGGTCGCCGCCGCCGACGCCCTCGAAGAGCACCTCGTCGAGCACCACCAGGGGGAACAGTGACCACCCAAATCTGGGAGCTGATCGACCCACGCGACTTCGCCGACGGCGTGTTCTACGTGCCCGCGATGCTGGAGTTGCAGCCCCGGCTGCCGCACTGGGGGCACCCAGACCAGCCAGGGCTCCGGGACCGGCTGGCCACCGCGGACCGACCCCACGGAGTTCGCGGAAAGAAGCTGCTCTGCCTGCTCTGCATGCGCATTCAGGCCGAGCGGAACCTTCCGCCCGAGCCGGTGTGGCTCACCTTCGTGGAGGGCCGGTACGGGCCGATGTTCCGGCACGAGGGCGGGCGTTCCCCACACCCTGAGCATCAGCCCGAAACCGACATCCACAAGGCCCTCAAGGAGCGGAAGGCTCGCACGTTCGACGCTGCCGGCGCGATCGACGTCAACGTGGAGGTGTGGCGGCCGAAGGCCCGCCGTCGCCCGGATGTGCTCGCCGTCGGCCCGGAGCTAACCGTCGCGGGCGAGGTCCAGCACTCTGCGGCACGCGCCCGCGAGATCCAGAGCCGGCAGAAGGCGCTCCGCAAGGCCGGCGACCGAGTGGTGTGGACGACCGACCTCCCGGCCGCCGACATCGGCTTCATGCACCTCGTGCCGCACCTCGCGCTCCCCACCGTCGGAGACCACCGGTACTACCTGCGCGAGCCGAAGGTGAATCTCATCGCCGGCGCCATCGTCCTGGAACGGCGACGCTGTGGCTGGGCTGACCTGTGGACGGGAACCCAGCGGTGCCCGGCAACCCGCAAGGCCATCCCATGCGGCCAGTGGCACCTCTACCCGACGTACGACCCCCGCGACCGGTTCGCCTTCCCCAACCACGTAGACGCCCGGTTCCCGGCCACGGACCGCCCTCACCTCGACCACCTGCTCGAAGGCATCCTCCACGGATCGTGGCTGCCCTACCGGCACCGCAACCGGGTCACCTGGATCCCTGCTAAGGAGTACGACCAGCTCGTCGCCGAGCGGGGAGGCAACGTCGACCAAGCCGAGACGGCGAACGTCCGACGCAGTGACCGCCCAGCCGGTCGAGCATGCGAGGACCGGACCAGCCCTGGCATCCCCGCCCAGCGCGATGCGCCGGCCGTCGAGCGCCTCGCAACGTGCTGCGGCGGACGTACACCTGGCCGCCACGGCGCTCCTCTCGTACCCGCCTGCCTGCTCTGCCCGAAGTCGCCCACCTACTGGCGACGCAACGAGCTCAACCCCGAAGGGACCCAGGACTAATGCCGTGGTTCAAGGTCGACGACGGCCTGCACGCCCACATGAAGGCGGTGCGCGCCGGCGTCCCCGCGATGGGCCTCTGGGTCCTCGCCGGGTCCTGGTCCTCCAGCCAGCTCACCGACGGCTGGGTGCCCGACTACATCGCCGCCCGCCTCGACCCCGACTACCGGGAGCACGCCGCCACCCTCGTCCGGGCCGGCCTGTGGGAGGAAGACGAGCACGACGGCGACAAGGGCTGGCGGTTCCACCAATGGGACGACCACCAGCCGTCCTCCGAAGAGGTGCTGGCGAAGCGGGAGGCTGCGCGCGAACGCATGCGCCGCATTCGCGAACAGCGCTCGCCCGGTTCGCAGGATGTTCGCGCGAACGTGCGCGAGAACATCGCGGGAAGTTCGCCTAACCCCGACCCGACCCGACCCGACCCGACCCGAACTTCCTACGGAAGTTCTGTGGGCACCCCCTCCGCGTCGCCTTCGGCTCCGCCCACCACCACCCGAGGCACCCGCATCTCCGGTGACTTCGACGTAACCCCCGCCATGCGCGCCTGGGCACGGGAGAAGGCACCGAACGTGGACGTCGCTGTCGAGACCGCCAACTTCGTCGACCACTGGACCTCGAAGGCCGGCAAGGACGCCGTCAAGAACGACTGGACCGCCGCCTGGCGCACCTGGATGCGCAAGGCCCAGCAGTGGAAGACCGACCGTGCCCAGACCGGCGGCAGCCGCACCACCGGAGCAAACCGGCACGTCGACCGCCGCACCGACAACCCCTTCGCCGGCGGGGCCAATGCCACCGTCGCCAGCCAGCACACCGGAGGCCACCGATGACCGCCGAACTCATTCGCAACCCGCTGCGGGAGTGGCAGCGCCGGATCTGGGCCCACGCCGTCATCGACGACACCACGCCCAGCCACGACGAGCTCAGCCGGGAAGCCGACCGGGCGGAACGGGCCGCCATCCACGCGCGACAGGCCGCGAACCGGGCCATCGCCTACACCCGCCGCCGGCCCAGCCGCTACGCCAACGCCAGCTACGAGCTGCTCCTGCCCGAGCAGGACCCGGCCGGGAAGGTCAGCCGCTGGCGAGCCCACGGGCCACGGGCACTCCTCATCGCCGGCCCCGCCCGCACCGGCAAGACCACCGCCGCGTACGCCATCGCCAACGACACCCACGCCCACGACCAGTGGGTGATGGTGTGGACCGCCCCCGACCTGTCCGCCGCCCTCAAGCCCGACGGCGAGCCGTTCGCCTACGACTACGCCACCGGCTGCGACCTGCTCGTCCTCGACGACCTCGGCCGGGAACGCGTCACCGACTGGTGGCTAGAACAGCTCCAGCGGATCCTCGACGAGCGGTGCGCCCAGGAACGCCGGCTCGTCGTCACCTGCAACACCACCGGGCCGGACGAAGGCGACGACCGGTCGCCCGCCGAGGTGGCCTACGCGCAGCTCGTCACCCGGTACGGCCACCCCATCGTCGAGCGGCTCATCGACGGCGGTGGCGTGCTCGTCCTCGACGGGCCCGCAGTCCGCCAGGTGGTGACCGAATGGTGAACCGCCTCAGCCCCGAGCAGGTCGAGCGCAACGAACACGGCGTCGCCGCCTGCCGCGCCGTGGTCGACGCCGCCCTCGCCCGCCGGGAGAAGCCCGCCGACGACGAGCCGCCGCCCACCCGCTCCGACGAACTGCTCCTCGCCGCCCGCCGCCGGGCCGCCCTCGACCGCCTCCGCCGCCAAACCCCCGCCATCCGCACCCGCAAGGAGCAGCCGTGACGCCCTACTACGCCGACGACACCGTCACCCTCCACCACGGCGACAGCCTCACCGTCCTCCGCGCCCTTCCGTCCGGGTCCGTCAACTGCGTCGTCACCTCGCCGCCCTACTACGGGCTCCGGGACTACGGGGAGCCCGGCCAGTACGGGCTGGAGTCCTCGCCCGCCGCGTACGTCGACCGGATGCGGGAGGTGTTCGCCGAGGTACGGCGGGTCCTCGCTGACGACGGCACCCTGTGGCTCAACCTCGGCGACTCGTACTCCTCCACCGGTGGCACGTCTGGTGTCGGCCCCAACGCGGTCGTGGCGCAGACGCGACGGCAGGACGTCGAGCGGACCCGGCCGTCGTCGCCGCTGCCGCCGAAGAACCTGCTCGGCATTCCGTGGCGGGTCGCGTTCGCCCTCCAGGACGACGGCTGGATCCTCCGCTCCGAAATCATCTGGGCGAAGCGGAACTTCATGCCCGAAGCCGTCAAGGACCGGCCCACCCGCGCCCACGAGCACGTCTTCCTCATGACCAAGCGGCCCCGCTACTACTTCGACGCCGACGCCATCCGTGAGGAATCCGACCCCGAGCAAGAAGCCCACAACCGCCGGTACGCCAAGGAGTACACCGCCCACACCGAGCGGGCCTCCGACACCGGCCAGCCCGGCAACGTCAACAACATCGGCATCCACTCCCGCCCCGGCCGGGGCGGTCGGAACTCCCGCGACGTGTGGTCGATCTCCGCTCAGCCGTTCCCCGGCGCGCACTTCGCCGTCATGCCACCCGAGCTGGCCCGCCGCTGCATCGCCGCCGGCAGCCGCACCGGCGACGTCGTTCTCGACCCGTTCGCCGGGTCCTGCACCACCGGCATGGTCGCCGGGCAGCTCGGCCGCCGGTTCGTCGGCATCGACCTGTCCGCCACCTACCTCGACCTGGCGTTGCGCACCCGACTCGCCCAGGGCGCGCTCATGTTCGGCGGTGCCGCATGACCCAGCCCACCCCGCCCAAGGTCGTCGGCGTCGACCTGTCGCTCACCGGCACCGGCATCGCCTCCAACCTCGGCTGGTGCCAGCTCATCGGCGAAACCGGCATCACCACCCGCCCGCTCGACGAACGCCTCGACGCCATCGACCGGCTCACCCGCGACATCCTCATCGCCATCGGCGGCGGCAGCGGACGCTGGCCGGCCCTCGTCGCCATCGAGATCCCCGCCTACTCCCGGTCCGGCGCCGGCCAGCACGAACGCTCCGCCCTCTGGTGGCGAGTCGTCCGGAACCTCCGACGCCGCGAGGTGCCCGTCGCCGAGATCCCCATCCAGGCACGCATGCGCTACGCCACCGGCCGAGGCCGCGCCCTCAAGGGCGCCGTCATCGACGCCGTAGCTCGCCGCTGGCCGGGCTACGAGACCAAGGGCGACGACAACCTCGCCGACGCCGTCGTTCTCGCCGCCATGGCCGCCGACCACCTCGGCCACCCCCTCGCCCCCATGCCCGCCGCCCACCGGGCCGCCCTCGACGCCGTCACCTGGCCCGAAACCCACCAGCCCGCCTGACCGAGGAGACCGCCATGCCCACTGACCACGTCCACCCCGACGCCCAAGCCGCCATCGACGCGGTCCTCACCGCCAGCCCCGACGCCATCCAGCCCCGCGACCCCAACCGGCCGGAGCCGCACTGGCGCGACATCACCGGGGCGGACACAGCCGACGCCGCCCCGTACGACGCCGGAGACGCCCCCACCGCCATCGTGCGGCCCCTGCCCACCCTCGACGACTACCTCGCCAGCGACGCCAGGCTCACCCCCGACACCCTCCGCAAGCACCTCGCCACCATGTACCGAGTCCGCGACCGGCAGGCCGCCGAGATCGAGCAGCTCACCGCCGAACGCGACCAGGCCCGCGCCACCATCGCCAGCCAGGCCGAGCAGCTCCGCCGTAACGGCACCCTCCTCTGCCGGCTCCGCGACCTCGACGAGCAGCGCGACCGGGCCTGGGCCGAGCACGACACCCTCGGCCGCAGCGACGACCTCACCACCGACGACGTCGACGCCCTCGCCCAGGCCATCGAGAAGGCCGACAGCGTCCGCATCGACGCCCGCGACCTGATCTGGCGACCCGCACCCGACGGCGGCTGGCAGCACCCCACCTACGGCGTCATCAGCGAGCATGCCCTCGACGCGCTCGGCCCCAACCGCGCCGTCCTCCTCGTCGACATCGACGCCGACGACAGCGACATGGGCAGCCCGCCCGCCAACTGGCGACTCAACCCCAACGAGGACCAGGGCGCCGCCCTCGGTTCCCCGCCGGCCCGCGCGCAGGACCCGGCCGACATCACCGACCCGCTCACCGCCGCCCTCGACACGTGGGCCCAGCACTGGCGCCACCGCCGCCAACACGGCGCCACCCCCGCCCAGCCCGCCGACGTTGCCCTCCTCGCCGCCCACGACGCCCACCGGCACCGCACCACCGACCACGAGGCGACGCCATGAACGACCTGCACCTGCTCCTCGAAACCGCCCTCGGCGCCAGCCGCCACCACGCCCTCGAACTCCACGCCCTCGCCCGCCGCGACAACTGGAACGTCGACCTCGTCGAGAAAGCCCTCACCGCATGCGCCGAGAAAGCCCACCACTACCGCGAGTCGTGGGCCGCCGTGAAAGTCGACACCGACCGGCAAGTCCTCGAAGCCACCGCACGGGCCCTCGACTGCACCGAACACGGCCACATGATCAGCGAGCTGGAGAAGCAGCTCCATCACGCCGACAGCGAATGCCGTCGCGTCGACCGGTCCCGCCGCGAATACCTCACCGGCGTCACCCGCCTCCAAGAAGCCCTCCACCGGCTACAGGCCCGCATCCGCGGCCAGGACCCCGACCTGCCCGACCTGCCCACCGTCGTCAACACCATCACCCAGCTCGTCGACCTCATCCAGAAGGAGGCGCGAACCCGATGACCCTCCTCCGTTACGGCTACACCATTGCCGACCTGCAACGCCTCGCCCGACTCGTCGCCGCCACCACCCACACCAGCACCAGCCACGCCGACCGCTACCAGGAGGCGTACAGCGCCATCGCCGAGCACCTCTACACCACCACCAGCCGGCCCGATGACCACGACCTCGTCCACGCCGGCCGGGCCGCGGTCCTCACCGCCATGCGACACACCCTCCGCCACCACGGGTACGACACCAACACCCCCGGCGCCGGCACCGGCGACCGCCCCCGATACGTCACCTACTGGCGGTGGATCGGCCAACCCGCCCCCGGCCACGACGACCACATCATCGACGCCGTCGCCGTCCGGCAGATCCTGCCGCTACTCACCGCCCAGGAACAGGCCGCCGTCAACGCCCTCGCCGCGTTCGACACCTACCAGGCGGCAGCTGCCGCGCTCGGCATCCCATACGGCAGGTTCTGCGACCGCCTCGCCCGAGCCCGCCACCGGTTCCTCACCTACTGGCATGAGCACGAGCAACCGTCCCGGCCGTGGACCTCCGACCGACGCGACGGCGGACCCGACAGCCGCGACCCGCGCCGGGTGATGAAGCGGTTCCGGGAACGCCAGCGGTACGCGGCCCGCACCAAGGCCGCCTGACACGACGACGGCCCGGCGGACCCCCATCCGCCGGGCCGCACACCCCCCACAGGGGCACCCCATCGCACCGGCCAGCCTACCCAGGGGGGACCAGCACCATGACCAGCCCGCACCACCTCCACGCCACCCGCACCACCTGGGCCCTCGACGTCGCCCTCACCCGCCTCCACCAACTCGCCCGCCTCGAAACCCGCCACCGCAGCGACCAGTACCTCGCCGCCGCCGACCGGCTCCGCTCACCCATCTACGGTGTCCGACACGCCACCGGCGACCACGCCGACCCCGTAGGAGCCGTCCTCACCGCCCCGGAAGGCTCCGGGCATACCTCGGGGTGGGTGGAGCTGTCCCAACGCGCCCACGACCGTCTCACGTGGATCGCCACCCAATTCCGGGCACAACCCGGCCAGGCGCCCCTCACCGCCATCCGCAACCGCATCCCCATGCTGCTGCCCGGCACCGCCGCGCTCCTCGCCAAGCACCTCGCCGACGAAGACACGTGGATCAGGGCCGCCGTACGCCTCGAACCCGCCGGCATGCCACTCGTCGGCGTCCCCTGCCCCCGCTGCGGACACCGCACCCTCACCGCCCACACCGACGGCCCCACCAACACGTGGACCATCACCTGCACCTGCCTGTGCGTCGGACAGGGTTGCCGCTGCGGCATGCCCGGTGCCGTCGAAGGCGCCCAACACATCTGGCCCCGCAACGTTGTACTCACCCCGGCCACCACCAGCAACGAGGGAGAATCGGACCGTGGATGACCTGGTCACCTGGCTGCGCGCCCAGCTCGACGAGGACGAACGCGAACTGTGGTCTGCCGGGGCAAGGGGCGAGCGCTGGCCACACCCGGGATTCAAGTGGCTGATCGCCGACATCAACGCCAAGCGGCTGCTACTGACGCAGTTCGAACTGCGAGGCAACTCCGTCCGCGGGATGGTGCAGCCGGCCACCGGTGGAGTCTGGGACGACCTGCTGCGCGTCCTTGCCCTGCCGTACGCCAACCGGCCCGGCTACCGGCCGGAGTGGCGGCCATGATCCGCATCGCCGGCCACCAGTACGGCACCGCCGCCCAGATCGCCGACCGGCTCGGCGACGACGTCACCCCCACCATGGTCCGCAACTGGGCCCGCCGCTCCGGCCTCGCCCGACATCGCACCACCGACAACAACGGACGCCCCTGCGTCCTCTACCCGCTCGACCAAGCCGCCCGCATCGAAGCCACCACCCGGCAGGCGACACGCGGACGACGTCGCCGAGTTGACGTTGAGGCGGTCGCCGCCGCATGATTTGACCACTCCGCTTGTAGGTGAAGTCTGTCCGCAGCCCGGTCGAGCGCCCCGCGCCGCCGGGCTGTCGCGCATCCAGACCTGCGCCCGCCACACGTCGAGGCTCTCCCTGCCGCCGGGACGACAGGGAACTCCACGCGACTGCAGCCCGTGCAAGTCGGGCCGGGTGCGCCAACGCCCACACGGTGGGGACCGGGGGAACGCGGGCAGGCCCTGTGGCGGTGGCCTGCCCGCACACCCGCAGACGGAGGTGACCATGGCGGCCGAGCACGTCGTCCCCGAAAACGACCTCATCGCCCACGACAGCAGCGGCGGACAACCCTGCGTCTGCGGGCCTGCGACGGTTCCGGTCAAGCGGGCCGACGGGACGGTGGTGTGGCAGGTCGTGCACCACAGCCTCGACGGCAGGGAGCACAGCGAACCACGGGGGTGACCATGCCGAGCCGGCCGTGCCTCGACTGCGGAGACATCACCACGGGGAGCAGGTGCCACGGGTGCCGCCTCGCGCGGGGCAGGCAGCGGGAGCGGACCAGACAGAGACCCAGCGCCCGGCAGCGTGGATACACCACGGAATACGAACGGAACCGTGCCACCTTGCTTGCCGCCTCCACAACGTGCGGCATCTGCGGCCACCCGGGCGCGGACCAGGCGGACCACCGCACCCCCACCTCCCATGGTGGTGCTCCCGCCTTGGCCAACCTGCGTCCTGCACATGGCACGAAGCCCTGCGAGACATGCGGACGCAGGTGCAACCAGGAGCGAGGCGCGCCGCCAATCCCGAGCGACAGTCACACACGGTCACGGGAGGCAGGTCACCCAGGGTGAGGGGGGCGGGGTGGCGACGCAAGATCAGTCGGCCTCCGGACCCCCGGGGCCAGGCTTCTCCGGGTGGCGACAGTTCCCACATTTCAAGATCGCTAACTGATGGTTAGGCACCCCACGGCCTGATCACCGTGGGTTAGGAAGCCCCGAGTCTCCCGGCTCGGGGCTTCCGCATTCCCGGGAGATTCGAGATGAACGCTTGCGTCGACTGCAACTCACCCGCGCCCGGTCTTCGGTGTGCTGATTGCGCTGCCGAGGTTGAGGAGTCGCCGAACTGGCGCGCCGTTGAGCCTCTCCGCAGGCGAACAGCGGGATGCGGTCATGAGATCCCGGTCCGCCGAGGCCGGGTGCCCAGACTCTGCGCTTCCTGCCAGCAGCTGCCCCGCACTGTGCGAGCTGCGCGCCCCGCTCGGCCCTGCGAACGGTGCAGCGCGCCTATCCGGTCCTCTCGCCGAGAGGCTCGGTTCTGCTCGCTGTCGTGCAGCTCGACGAGCCGCACGGGAAGACCGGAAGTGCAGCGAACGAGGCTGCGACGAGAAGCACCGCTCTGCTGGCTTGTGCCGTCGCCACTACCGCCAGAAGAACCGCAGCAAGTGGAGCGACGGCAACCCGGAGACCCGGAGGGCGCGTGAGCGCGCTAAGACGCACCGGCGCCGAGCGGTCGGCCGGTACGGAGATGTGACGCCCGCGATTGAGCGGGAGCTGCGCGTGAAGGCTCGCCGCTGTCCGTTGTGCGCCGTCCGGATGACGGACCAGCCGTATCTGCCGGCCAGCAAGGAACTCGACCACATCGTGCCGCTCGGTGTAGGCGGCACCCACACGATCGGCAACGTCCGAATCATCTGCCGCGCCTGCAACTTGAAGCGACCGAAGGACGGCGGCGACTACGCCGGTCCCGTGACCCTCTTCGCCTTGGAGGTGGCCTGATGCCGAACCCTCCGAAGATGGACCCACAGCGGGGCTCTCGCGGCCGTGGCGTCATCACCCTTCCCGCCGCCGGCCGCAAGGGCGACCCCCCGCCGTGGCCGTTGCCCGGGCGGATGGCCGCCGCCGAGCGTGAGGCGTGGGCGCAGTTGTGGGCCACTCCGCAGGCGGTGGCGTGGGAGCAGCTCGGTTGGACGCGCACCGTGGCCCGTTACTGCCGGGTGATGGTCGCCTCCGAGGAGCCCGACGCGATCGCGGCGCTCCTCGCCCAGGCCGTCGCCCTGGAGGACCGGCTCGGGCTGACGCCGAAGTCGATGCGGCTGCTGTTGTGGCAGATCGCCGAGGACGAGGTCGGGCAGAAGCGCGAGCAGTCCGCTGGCGCGCGGGGGCGGATCAAGGCGGTCGGCTGATGCCGTGGCGTGGCCCGAACGAGGAGGGCGAGTTCCCGACCCTCGGCTACGACGTCGGCGAGTGGATCGAGGACAACGTCGTTGTCCCGGACGGCTACCAGCGTGGTGAGCCGTACCGGCTGACCGACGAGATGTGGCGGTTCCTGGTCCACTACTACCGGCTGTACCCGCACGCGGGGCCGTGGCCGGCACCGGACGCGCTGCGGCACTACGGCGGTCAGCTGCGCCGGTCGCAGAAGTGGGGCAAGGACCCGTTCGGTGCGGCGATCATCCTGGCTGAGGCGTTGGGTCCGACCCGCTTCGACGGGTGGAACGCCGATGGTGAGCCGGTGGGGGCCCCGTATCCGACGCCGCTGATCGTGTGCCTGGGCACGTCGGAGGATCAGACGGACAACACGTGGCGTCCGCTGCTGTCGTCGGTGCGGAACGGGCCGCTGATCAACCTGTCGGGCATCGACGCCGGCGAGACGAAGGTGACGCTGCCGGGCGGCGGGAAGATCGAGCCGGTGACGACCAGCGCGAAGTCGCGGCTGGGTGCACCGCTGACGTTCCTGACGATCACCGAGTCGCACCTGTTCACGTTGCAGGGCGGCTACCGCAAGGTGTGCGGCGCCGTGAAGCGGAACGTGGCCGGTATGGACGGCCGCTGGTTGGAGCTGACGAACGCCTGGGATCCGACGGAGGGTTCGGAGGCGCAGGTCACGGCGGAGGCGAAGGACGATCGGATCTACGTCGACACGGTGGAGCCGAAGCGGGTCGACGACCTGGCCGACGATGAGGCGTTGTACGCGGAGCTGCTGCGCCAGTACGGCGACAGCGCGCGGGAGCGCGGCGGCTGGGTGAACATCCGGGGCCGCATCGTGCACGAGGTGCGGTCGTCGCGGCACATGGAGGCTGACCGGCGGCGGTTCTTCCTCAACGAGATCGTCGTCGGTGAGTCGGTGTTCGTGGACCCGGTCCGCTGGGATCTGTTCGCCCGCGATGACCAGCTGCGCCCTGGTGACGGGATCGCGTTGGGGTTCGACGGGTCGAAGTATCGGGATGCCACCGCGCTGGTGGCGTCGCGGCTGTCCGACGGCCGGCTGTTCGAGCTGGGTGTGTGGGAGCGGCCGGCGGACGCGGGGCCGGACTGGAAGGTGCCGTCGGCGAAGGTCGACGAGCGGCTGCGTGAGGTGTTCAGCGCGTACGAGGTGGCGTTGATGTTCGCCGACCCGTACCGGTGGCAGGACTACCTGAACGCGTGGGCGGCGGAGTGGCCGGGCCGGGTGGTGGAGTTCCCGACGAACGTCGAGCAGCGGATGGACAAGGCGATCGAGCGGTTCACGACGGGCTTCGCCGCTGGTCAGATCACCCATGACGGGTCGGAGACGCTCGGCAAGCACTGCAAGAACGCCGTGTTGGTGAAGGGCTCCCGGAAGAAGCCCCGCCCCGGTGAGGAGCAGGACATCGCCACGCACTACCTGAAGATGGCGAAGCGGGGCGAGGGGATGCTGATCGACGCGGCGGTGGCCACGGTGCTGGCGCACGCGGCCCGCGGTCGGGCCATCGAGGATGGGGCGCTGACCGCGCCCGGACAAACCGAGGTGTGGGCGGAGTGGCTCGATGTCTAAGCGCAGGCCGAAGCGTCGAGTGAGCCGCGCCGCTCGGGCCCGCAGCGGCTACTTCCTGGGGCTGCTGCTGCTCGCTGTCGGCTTCGGCCTGGCGCTGAGCGTCGGCTGGGGTCTGGTCGCCGCCGGTGTGGGGCTGATCGCGTACGTGGTGCTGCTGTACGACGTCGACGAGGCGGGGCAGGTCGATCCTGAGGGGGAGGTGCGGTTGCGGTGACGAACCTGCTGCGCGCCGTCTCCCGGTCGCTGGCGGCCCGCCCTGCGGAGCGGCACGACGACTGGCACCTGTTCCAGGGCAACCAGTACTGGAACAACGTGCTGACGTCGTGGGAGCCCAACCATGAGGGCATCGGCTCGGACTTCGCGAACCTGGTCGGGAAGGCGTTCAAGGGCAACGCGATCGTGTTCGCCTGTGAGCTGACCCGCATGGGCCTGTTGTCGCAGGCGCGGCCGGCGTGGCGGCGGCTGCGGCGCAGTGGGCGCGGCGGTGACCTGTTCGGCAACGACGACCTGTCGGTGCTGGAGAACCCGTGGCCGGGCGGCACGTTTGCTTCCCTCGCGTCGCGGATGGAGTTGGACGCGGCGTTCGGTGGGACGGCGTTCGTGGGTCGCCGCCAGGAGCGCCCTGACCGGCTGCTGCGGATGCGCCCTGACTGGGTGACGATGGTCCTCGGCTCGGACGCCGAGCCGGATGCTGAGGCGCAGTTCGCCCTCGACGCCGACTTCCTGGGGATCATGTATCACCCGGGCGGGAAGGGCTCCGGCCGTGAGCCGAAGGTGCTGCTGGCCGACGAGGTGGCGGTGTGGGCGCCGATCCCGGATCCGATGGCCGCCTACCGGGGTATCCCGTGGCCGACGGCCGCGCTGCGAGAGGTCGACTCGGACGTTGCGGCGACGATGCACAAGGCGGCGTTCTTCGAGCGTGGCGCGACGCCGCAGATGATCCTGTCGCTGGACCCGTCGGTGAAGCGTGAGGAGTTCCAGAAGTTCAACACGACGCTGGAGTCCCGGCACGCTGGTGTGTCGAACGCCTACCGGACGTTGGTGTTGCAGGGCGTCACCCCGCACGTGGTCGGTAAGGATCTGCACCAGCTGGACTTCAAGGTGACGCAGGGCGCGGGTGAGACGCGGATCGCCGCGGGCTCGGGCGTGCATCCGGTGGTGGCGGCGCTGTCGGAGGGCATGGCCGGTTCGTCGCTGAACGCGGGCAACTTCAAGGCCGCGTGCCGGCTGGTCGCCGACCGAACCCTGCGCCCACTGTGGGCGTCGATGTTCGCGTCCTTGCAGACGATCATGTGGGAGAAGCCGTCCGACGCGGAGCTGTGGTACCCCGAGCGGGAGATCAGCTTCTTGCAGGAGGACCGCAAGGACGCGGCGGAGATCGAGCAGTTGAAGGCGCAGACGATCGGCGCGCTGGTGCGGGAGGGCTTCGAGCCCCGCTCGGTGATCGCGGCGGTCGAGGCCGAGGACATGAACCTCCTGGTGCACTCGGGCCTGCTGTCCGTGCAGTTGCAGGCGCCGGGCTCCGCGCCCCCCAAATCCAGTGGTGGCCTGAACGGCGCCCGACCGGCGATCACAGTGGGAGGTAAGCCGTGAGCGAGTTCATCCGGGCCGTCGCCCTCGATGACATCCGGATCCGCTCCGGCGGCACCGGCCGTACCGTCGAGGCGTACGCCGCGATCTTCAACGAACCAGCGGAGATCATCGACCAGGACGGCCACTACTATGAGGTCAACTCGCCGGTGGCGTTCAACCGCACGATCGCCAACAGCAAGGGCCGGTTCCCGGTGGTCTACCACCACGGGCTGACGCTTGCGGGCACCGCGTCGGAGCGCGGCAGTGTTCCGATCGGCGTCTCCACCGAGGTCCGCGCCGACAAGCGGGGCGTGCTGACGGTCAGCGAGTACGGCCGCTCGGAACTGGCTGACGAGGTGCTTGAGGCGATCCGCCTGGGCGCCGTGACGGCGCAGTCGTACGGTGGCCGTTTCATCCGCTCCGACGTGCGCAGGCCGCCAGGCGGCTTCCGGGCCGACCCCGACGGCAAGCTGCGCACTGTGACCCGCCTTGAGGTCGCGATGCGCGAGTTCGGGCCGACACCGTTTCCCGCCTTCGCGGGCGCGGCCATCACCGGTATCCGGGCGCAGCAGGTACTCGGTGCTCTGCTCACTGCCCCGGCGTCCCGCCGGCAGGCACTGCTCGACCATCTCGACCACCTGGCCACTCCCCTCGACGAGGTGGACCCGGCCGAGGTGGACAACACCGGCACCCCGGACGTCCCGGGCTCCGCCGGAACCGTGACCGACGACCCGCCAGCACGGCACTCCCGGTCCGTCCCTCTGAGCATGCGCGTCCGCGCTGCTCGTATCGCCCGAGGATGGGAGTGACCCTGATGGGTTTGAAGCGCGCGGATGAGATCCGCACCCGGATGGAGAGCATCCGGGCTGACCTGGCAACCCTGGAGCAGCTCGACCGGAGCGGCGAGGCCGACGAGGCGGCGCACCAGCGTCTCGACGACCTGCTCGCCGAGGCCGACCTGCTGGCCGAGGAGCTGAAGCCCCTCGCCGAGCGGGAGGAACGCATCGCCCGCGTGCAGCGCGCGTCGCTGAACGAGGCGAACCACGACGAGCCCGTCGACGAGCCGCACCGCAGCGAGCGCAGCATCGCCGAACGCGGCGTCCCCGAGTTGGGGCGGCGCCGGTCGATCCGCAACCCGTACGAGAACCTCGACGCGATCCGCGCCGGCCTGGCCGACCCCGCCGACGTGCGGGCCCGGGCGGTCGCCGCGATCGAGCAGTACGCCAACCGCACCGACCACTGGGCGCTCGCCCACGACGGCGCGGAGCAGGCCACCAAGCTGGTCGAGAAGACCGGCGCCCGGTTCGGTACCGCCGTCGCCCGGCAGATGCTCATCACCGGCACCCCGGAGTACCTGGCGGCGTTCCAGTCGTACATGGAGGACCCGGGCGGCATGTCCTCGCGGGCGGCCCTGTCGCTGACCCCGGCCAACGGCGGCTACCTGGTGCCGTTCACCCTCGACCCGACGATCATCCTGACGAACAACGGGTCGGCGAACCCCTACCGGGCGTACGCGACGATCAAGACGACCGCCACGAACGACTGGAACGGCGTCACCTCGGCCGGTGTCAGCGCGGAGTGGACGGCGGAAGGCATTGAGGCCGCCGACGCGACCCCGACGGTCGGCCAGTTGAAGATCACCCCGCAGAAGGCCGACGCGTACCTGTTCGGCTCCTACGAGGTGCTCGGCGACTCCGACATCGCCCAGCAGCTACCCGAGCTGCTCGCCGACGCGAAGGACCGGCTGGAGGAGTCGGCGTTCGCTGTCGGCACCGGCACCGGCCAGCCCAACGGTGTGCTCGCCCGGGGCACCACGCTCGCCGCCGCCGCTGGCACCGCCGCGACCGGTCCGACCGCCGCGTCGGTGTACTCGCTGATGGGTGCCCTGCCGGCCCGCTGGCGGGGTCCGCGCGCCAACAACGTGTGGCTGGCGAACCTGACCACCATCAACGCCCTGCGTAACGTGCCGTCGTTCACGGGCTCGACCACGTCGATCGTGAACGACTCGGGCCCGGTGCCGACGCTGCTGGGTAAGCCGCTGCTGGAGTCGACTAGCGTGGCCGGCGCGTTCGCCAACGGAGCCAAGGTGCTGGCGTTCGGTGATATGCGCCAGTACTACATCGTCGACCGGGTCGGCATGTCCGTGGTCTACGACCCGGTGGTGCTCGGCGCGAACCGCCGCCCGACCGGACAGGGCGCCTGGTACGCGTTCTGGCGGGTCGGCGCGGACGTCTCGACGGCCGGCGCGTTCCGCGTCCTGACCCTGACCACCTGATCGGAGAGCTGACCCATGGCAGACACGCAGCGCAGCGGCGAACGTGCCGCTGACAAGGCGGAAGCGAAGGCGGACACCCGCACCGCCGCCGCGAAGGCGACCTCCGCCCGGGCGTCGCAGGACACGTCCAACTCCCGCACCACCGCGCAGGCGGAGGGCGAGCAGCGGATCGCCGGCGACGCGTCCGTGACCAACGCCCCCGTCCGCGGCGACGTGATCGTGACGGAGGGCCAGTCGGCGCCGTTCGCCACAAAGCCGGACGACGTGCCGGTCGACCCGCGCAGCGGCCAGCCGTTCAGCGAGTCGAACAGCGACGGACTGAAGGGCACCCACGGTGAGGAACTGCTCGCCGCGACCGGTTCGGTCGTGCCGGGCGTCGACCCGGCCCGGATCCCGGCGGAGGTCACCCCGGGCGTGAGCCCGGACGCCGGCGGCGACAAGCTGTTCGCGGCGGCGCTGGCGAAGGCCCCGAGCCTGACCCGGGAGTTCGTCGACAAGATGGGCATCGACGACGAAACCCTCGGGCAGATCGCCCGCGGGGAGATCCCGCCGCCCCCGATGCCCGGCCCGATCTACACGACGGACATGTACCGGACCCCGGGTGGCTACCAGCAGACCCCGCCCGGTGTGCCGCCGGAGGACGTCGGCAAGAACGCCACCACCCGCTGACCGAGACAACCGCACAAGGGGTAGGGGGCCAGCGATGCCGATGTACGCGACGCCTGAGGAGCTGGCCTCCTACCTTCAGCAGGATCTCGACGAGCCTGCCGCGACGCTGGCGCTGACACTGGCGTCAGGCGACTTCGCCCGCGCCGCCGACGCCGCTTTCTCCCCGACAACAGCCACGTGGACGGTGCAGGGCGGGCCGGGCACGAACATCGAGATCCCGTACCGGCCGGTGACCGAGATTTCGCAGGTGCGACTCAACGGCAACGTCATCACCGGGTGGACGCTGCGCCACAACGCGCTGTGGCGTTCGGCGGGGTTCGGCACCTGGTACGCGTTCCCACCGGACGTCGTCGAGGTGGACCTGACGTACGGGTACACCACCGTCCCCGACGACGTGAAGAAGGCGGTGCTGGAGATCGCCGCCGGGATGTACGAGCACCCCGGTGACGCGGCCTCGGAGTCCATCGACGACTACACGGTTCGCTACAACGGCAAGCCGATCACGGCAGGGCGGCCGTGGTCGGAGGTCGCCGCCGACTACCGCGGCATCCTCATCGCCTGATCAGCCAGGACGCCGCACGGCGTGGCCGTGCGTGCGTTGACCGTGGAAGAGGGCTGACATGTCCCTGGTATCGGCGCTTGCTCGAGGCAGGCGCGCGGCGGAGCGGCTCATGACCGACGGGTGCGAGATTGAGACGGTCACCGGGTCTACGACCGACCCGGAGTCAGGTGAGGTCACGGACACCGTCGAGCAGGTGTACGCGGGCCGCTGCCGGGTGCAGCAGGCCACCACGACGGCCGGGGAGACGAACGTCGGCGAGGCGGAACTGCTGATGTTGTCGCGCGTGCTTCAACTGCCGGTGGCGACCTCTCCTGGTGTTCGTGCCGGCCACCGGGTGCGGATCACCGCCTGCGCCAACGACCCCGACCTGGTGGGCCGGCTGTTCGTGGTCCGGACCGAGTTCGCCAAGAGCCACGCCACGTCACGGCGTCTGGGTATTCAGGAGGCGACGAGCTGATGCGCATCGACGTGAGGACGTTCGGCGCTGACCGGCTGGTCGCCGAACTGCACGACGTGCCAGAGGGGGCGCACCGCAACGTCGTGAAGGCCACGCAGGTTACCGCCCACCACATCCGGGACACCGCGCGCGAGCGTTCCTCGGGCATCGCGCACGCCCCCCTGTACCCGTACACGATCAGCTACGACGTCAACGACCGCGGTGTCGGCGACGGGGTGGACGCGGAGATCGGCCCGGACCGCGACAAGGTGATCGGTGGCGGCCCGAAACGCACCCCCGGGCACCTGGACAACATCTTCGAGTACGGCACCCCGAACAGCGCGCCGATCCCGCACGTCAACCCGGCCCTGGACAAGTGGGCGCCGGACTTCGAGCGCGGTCTACGGATCGCCGCCGAGCAGGCGTTGGAGCGGCTGTGAGCGACGACCCGCACGCCACGGCGTTCCTGTCCCTGCTGCGGGCTGTTCCCGGCCTGCGGGTGTTCCCCGACGGGGAGGGCGGGACGCCGACGGCGACCACCGCCCTGCCGTACGTGGTGGCGTGGATCAGCGTCCGCTACGACCTCGGCCCGACCATCGAGGGCCGGTCGAGCCGGGGGGTGGCCACCGCGACGGTGCACTCGGTCGGCGCGAACGACACCGCCGCGCGGATCACAGCAGGGAGGGTGCGGGTCGCGCTGCTCGACGTCGTGCCAGCGATGACGGGCCGCAGACCGTACCCGATCCGCCAGGATGCGTCGTTGCCGCCGGACGTGGATGAGTCCACGGGCCGGCGGGTGTTCGACCAGATCGACCAGTACCGCTTGGAATCTCTGCCGGGCTGATCCGGCACCACACCTGAGGAGGAGTCGTGCCGGACCTGGTGCGCATCCGCGACAAGAGCAACAGCACCGAGTACAGCGTCGGGGCGCGGCGGGCCGAGCAGCTCGTGGAGCGCGGCGGCGTCGAGATCGTGAAGGACGGCGACGCGGCGGACCGGCTGGGTCGTGCCCTGCCGCCGTCGGAGACCACCAGCAAGAGCAAGACCTCGACCGCGAGTAAGGAGTCGACCCGATGACGTCCCCGCTGCCCACCTCGGTGCCGTCCGACGGCACCCTGCGCATCGACTTCGTGCCGACCATCGCGGTCCGCACCGCCCCGACGGTGGCGGAGGTGTCCGCGGTCGGCGCGCAGGAGTTGGCCGGCTACGTCACCGGCGACGGGTTCACCCCGTCCGGTGAGCAGGCCACCGTCACCGACGAGCGGATCGCCTCGACGCAGACGTTCGAGCAACCGGGCCGCAAGTCCAAGAGCCTCACGATGACGTACGTGCACAACCCGGACGACCCGACGAACAACGAGGCGTACCTGACCCTGGAGGAGGGCGTGACCGGGTACATCGTCACCCGCTACGGGGTGCCCCGCGCCCAGGCGTACGCCGCCGGCGACATCGTCGACGTGTGGCCGATCACCGCCGGTGAGCCGATGAAGAACTGGAACGGCGCCAACTCGGTGCACACGGCCACGCAGCGCCTGTTCGTCACTGGTGACGTGGTCATCGACGCGGTGGTCGCGGCGTGACCGACCCGAATACGCTGCTGACCGGCGCGCGCCTGCCGGAGGATGAGGTGTCGATCTGCACCCGCCCGGATCTGGCCGGCGAGTGGCAGCAGCTCGCCCAGGCCGTGGCGGCGAGGAAGCTGAAGTCGGCGGCGGACCCGCGGCTGGCCGGCGACGGCACCGACGAGCAGGTCCAGCGGATGGAGACGCTGCGGGAGCAGGTGGAGGCCGCCACCGTGGTGTTCCGGCTCCGGGCGCTGCGCCGCAAGGTGTGGCTGGACCTGGTGGAGACGCACCCGGCCCGGCAGAGCGACGAGGAGGACGCCCGGATGGGCGTCAACCGGGAGTCGTTCCTGCCGGCCCTGGTCCGGGCGTCCACCGTCGCACCCGAACTGACCGACGAGACATGGGCGGCGCTGCTCGACCCGGACGGCGAACTGCTCACCGTCCACCAGTGGCGGCAACTGTGGCGGACCTGCTGGAACCTCAACGTCCAGCAGGTGGACCTCCCTTTCTCCGTGGCCGGATTGCTGCCGAACCCGAACTGCGGCGGCGAGTCCGGCTCTCCCGAACCCTCGGCGTAAGCCTCCGCCGCCTGGAGGGCTGGGAGCCGGCGACGGTCTACGAGTACGACGACGCTGGCCGACTGGTCCGGTCGGTGCCGGAGTCCGAGTGGAACGCCGAGCAACTCGCGTGGCTGGAGGCACTCGAGGAGCACGAGGCCGGGCTGTGCAGGTGCGGGGAGCCGCTCGCCGAAAGCACCAAGCTGGAGCACGACTTCAACAACCCGCAGGCCACGGCGGTCTACCTGCCGGTCGAGGGCACGCCAGTGCAGTGTCACGCCTGCGCCGCACTCCACCGGTCAGAGAAGGCGACAGCCGACCTAAATCCGCAGCATCCAGGGGCGCTGATCCACGCGGTCCGGCTCGTACCGAGGGGGTGAGTGGTGGCCCGCATCGTCAAGGTCGGTCTCGACGTCGACGAGGGCAAGTTCGTCAAGGGCATGGACCGGGCCGCCGGCGCGGCGGACCGGCTCGAGGACGCCCTAGACGACGTCACCGACTCCGCCCGGGACACGGCCACCACCACCGAGCGGGCCGCCGAGTCGACCGAGGATCTCGGGGACTCCGCCCGGGACGCTGGCCAGGGCCTGAACCGGCTCCGCGCCGACGCTGAGCGGCTGGACCGGCAGATCGACGAGACCTCGCGCGGAATCCGTGATCTCGCGCGGGCTATCGCCGCCACCTCCGACGAGGCCGAGCGAGCGGACCTCAACAAGCAGCTCAACGTCGAGCGGCGCAACCTGCGGCGGCAGACCAACCTGCGGGAGTTGCTCGACGTCGACTCGGCCGACGACATGGGTGCCGAGCTGGCCGAACAGGTGTCGATGTCGTTCACCCAGCGGATCGGCCCGCTGCTGGCGCGGGCACCGCTCGGCCCGGCCGGCGCAGCGGCTGGCGCGGTCCTGGCGGCGGGGCTCGCCCCCACCCTGGGTGCCGCTGTCGCCGGTGCGGTGGCTGGCGGTGTTGCGGGCGGCGGTGTTATCGGCGGTGTCGTCTTGGCCGCCCGCAACCCTGCGGTCAAGGCCGCCGGGAGCGAGCTGGGTCAGTTCATCATCGGTGACCTTGAGCAGCGGGCGTCGGGGTTCACGCCGGTCGTTCTGGATGTCATCGACGACATCCGGGCCGGCTGGCGGTCGCTGGGCCCGGACCTGGACCGGATCTTCCGGGCCAACCGGTTCGTGGATCCTCTCGTGGACGGCGCTCTGTCCGGTGCCCGCAAGGTGGTCGCCGGGGTCGCGGACGTGATGGACAGCGCCGACCCGGCGGTGGATGCGCTGGCTCGCGGTTTCGACCGTCTCGGGGACGCCGCTGGCGACACCTTGACCTTGCTGTCGGAGGACGCCGACGAAGGCGCGTCGGCCATCGACAGCTTGACGACGGCCATGTCCAACCTGGTGAGAGTGTCCGGGGAGGCGGTGCACGCGCTCGCCCAGGTCAAGGGGGCCACGGACGAGCTTGCTGCTTCCACGGACACCGCCATTGACCGGGGCCGGTACTGGCTGGAGGACTGGATGTCCTCTGGCGGCGCGTTGGAGAACTTCAATATCCAGCTTGACCTGACCGCCGACGGTTTCAAGGCGGGCAGCGCGGAGGCTGAGGCGTACCGCAAGGCGACTCTGGGCACGGCCGAGGCCGCTGATTTCGCCACGTTGAAAACGGCGGGGATGACCGATGCGGAGATCGCCGCCGCCGACGCGTCGGGCCGGTACCGGGCGCAGGCGGACCGTGCGTCCGAGGGGGTCCGTGGGGTTGGTGACGCGGCCCGGGATGCGCTACCGCCGGTGCAGACGTTCACGGATTTCCTGGATCAGTCCACCGGACGTGCCTTCACCGCGCTTGAAGCGAACATGCGGATGGCGTCGGCGTTCCGCGAGCTGGGTGAGGCGGCGAAGGAGGGTGCCGGTAAGGGCATCAACGAGAACACGGAGGCCGGGGAGCGTAACCTTCAGATGCTGATGGCCGCTGCCAAGGCCGCCAAGGAGAACGCTGCGACGATTCGGGAAACCACCGGCAATCACCAGATGGCCTCTGAGGTGATTGAGCAGAGCCGCGCGAAGTTCCTCGCCGCCGCCGACGCGATGGGCGTCGAGAAGGGCCGAGCTGTTGCGCTGGCGAACAGCCTTTTCGGCATCCCGAACATCAACCGGACCGTGAAGGCCGACACGGGGCCCGCGCGTAGTCAGGTCAGCGCGTACAGGCAGTGGCTGGCGTCGGTGAACCTGGACAAGACCAGCACGGTGCGGCAGCGGATCATCGCCGAGCAATACACCGCCCGGGGCGGGCCCCGCGAGTTCAACCGGTGGGGTGGCGTGTACGAGCACGCGGCCGAGGGTGTGCTGCGGGAGGCGCAGATCGCCGCCCCGGTCTCCCCGGCCCGGTACGCGTGGGCGGAGCCGGCCACGGGCGGCGAGGCGTTCATCCCGCGGCACGGTAACCCCGAGCGGAGCCTGGACATCTTGTCGCGGGCGGCCCGCTGGTACGGGCAGCAGATCATCCCGGCCACCGCGTCGCTGACCCAGTCCGCAGGGACCACCGAGGTGCGGGTGTTCATCGGCGACCAGGAGTTGCGCGGGATGGTGCGGGTCGAGGTGGCGGACCACAACCGGGGGCTGCGGAGGCGCGTGAGCGCCGGGGCGGGGAGGTAGACGCGTGCCTGACCTGTATCCGAACTACGCCGCGCTCGCCGCCGCGAAGACGGAGGGTGTGGACTACACGCGGACGGCGATCCGGCCGACCGGGTCGACGTGGGCGGCCATCGCCATCCACGGCGG
Organism: Micromonospora inyonensis; assembly: GCF_900091415.1. NCBI lineage: Bacteria > Bacillati > Actinomycetota > Actinomycetes > Micromonosporales > Micromonosporaceae > Micromonospora > Micromonospora inyonensis. Next base: position 49,664 of record NZ_FMHU01000002.1, read on the forward strand.
TCTGATCGAGGCCGGAGCGGGTCCGGTCGCCCGCGCGGTGGCTGGCGACCGGATGGCGTTCTACGAGTTCGCGGGGATTCAGCCGGCGAACAATTTCGCCGAGCTGCATATCACCAGCAGTAATTTTGATGAGCCGATGTGCGAAAGTCTCGTCGCCGCAGCCCACCGGGTGATCAGCTTTCACGGGTACACCGGCACGACTGGGGTCGCGGAAACGCTGATCGGGGGGCTCGACGCCGGTCTGCGGGATCGCATCAAGGCGGCGTTGGAGCTGGCCGGGTTCGTGGTCACCATAGCCGCCAGTGAGCTTGCGGGCGCGGATCCGACGAACATCTGCAACGACGGGGCGACCCGGGCCGGAGTGCAGATCGAGATGTCCCGCGCACTGCGGGAGTCATTCTTCCCGGGCGGGGACCTGTCGCTGTCCAGCCTGACCGGCACCGCCCGCACGGCCGTGTTCGACGCGTACGTGGAGGCCATCCAGTCGGCTGCGGTGCTGTCCCTCACCTACGACGACACCCTGTCGCGGGTGCGACTGGCCGGGGTTGCCCCCGGCATCTGGGACACGTTCACCCGGGCCGTCACCGACGGGTGGGGCGTGTCCGACTCGGGTCACACATGGCTGACCGTGGGGGCTGCGACCGCGTTTCAGGTGGCCGATGGGGTCGGTAAGCACGTGTTGGGATCGGTCAACGTCTCCCGCTGGTCACTGACCGGGTGGGCGGCCGACTCGGACCGGTCCGCGACCGTCTCCACGGATGCCCTGGCCGTTGGTGGAAGCCAGTTCGCGTCGCTGGTGGCCCGGTCCACCGACGACGGGGCGACCTGCTACCTGGCCCGCCTGGAGTTCAGCACGACGGCCGGGGTGATCCTGACCCTCCGCAAGCGGCTCGCCGGCACGGAGAGCCTGATCGTGCAGCACACCACTGGCCTCACGCACGTCGCTGGCGCCATGCACGGCCTGCGGTTGCAGGTGGTCGGGTCGAGGCTGCGCGCGCGGGCGTGGTTGGCGTCAGGTGAGCAGCCGACTACGTGGCAGATCGACCAGACCGACGCCAGCATCACCGCCGCCGGACGGGTCGGGCACCGGTCCATCCTGTCCAGCGCCAACACCAACACCCTTCCGGTCACCGCAAGCTGGGACGACGTGACCAGCTACGGCACCGCCGTGGTCGAGCGGTCCACGGACTCGATCCGGTGGACGACGGTGCGCGGTGGCCTGGACCGTGACGGCACCGCCGGGGCTGCGGTCCGTGCCGATGACTACGAGTTCGCCGATCGTGCGGCGAATTTCTTCCGGGTGCGCGTCTACGACCCGGACAGCGGGCGCACCCTGGGGGCAGAGACCGACCAGATCACCCCGACCCTGGCCGGGGTGTGGCTCAAGTCCCTCATCCGGCCGTTCCTTAACCGTGTCGTGTCGGTGCGGGGGTACGGCGAGGTAACCCGCCGCAGCCGGGCTGGCGTGTTCGACGTGATCGGCCGGTCCTACCCGGTGGCGGTGACCGATGTGCGCGGATCCAGGCAGTGGGTACTGGAGGTCGTGACAGACACGGCGGACGACGCCTCCGACCTGGACCTGGTGCTGGCGTCCGGTGATGTGCTGCTGGTGCACGTGCCCGCCGCGTCGGGCCGGGTCAGCGCGGTACCGGGCGGCTATGTGACGGTCGGGGACGTCCGTGAGATCACCCCGCCGACCGTCGACCTGGTGCAGCGGGTGTTTGCCCTGCCCTGCGTGGAGGTCGCGGCACCGGGCCCGGACGTGGTCGGGGCGACAGTCACCTGCCAGACGGTGCTCAACACGTACGCGACCTGCCAGGACGTGCTCGACGCCCACGACACATGCCTCGACCTGCTGGAGCTGGTGGGCGACCCGGCCGATGTGGTGGTGCCATGAGACCGGTCAGCGAGCGTTTCCTCCGCGCTCTGCGGGGCTCGCATCGCATGGTGGTGCAGGCACGTGTGGTGGCCCCCGGCTCGACCGGGGTCAACCCGGACGGCACGGACATTCCGATCCTCGACGGCGACGTGCAGATGGACGGGTCCGCGCAGGTCCGCTCCACCCTCGATCTCACCACTGAGGGGAGCTTGTGGCCGACCCGCGCGTCGAGTCTGCTCGCCCCGTACGGCAACGAGTTGTTCGTGCGGCGGGGTGTCCGCTACGGCAACGGCGTCACCGAGTGGGTGTCCCTCGGCTACTACCGGATTTATACGCCGGAGCAGGATGACGCCCCGCGCGGCCCGATCCGTGTCATGGGCCGGGACCGCATGTCGGGGATTGTGGACGGGCGGATGGTTGCCCCGGTCCAGTTTCCCGCCACCACCACCTACGGGCAGGTTATGTCCACGTTGGTGACGGACATCTACCCGTGGGTGACCATCGAGTGGGACGACAGTACCGCCGACCAGCAGATCGGCCGGCAGATCATCGCCGATGATGACCGGTATCAGGTCCTCCACGACCTCGTCACGTCGGTGGGCAAATCGTGGTGGTGGGACCACCGGGGTGTCCTCGTCATCCGCACACCCGTCTCCTCCGCTCAGCCGGTGTGGGAGGTCAACCACGGTGAGGGCGGGGTGCTCGTCAAAATCGGCCGCAGGCTGACCCGGGAGGGCGTGTACAACGGGGTGATCGCGGTGGGCGAGGGCGCGGACACGTCCACACCGGCACGGGCCGTCGTCGTCGACAACAACCCCGCCAGCCCGACATGGTGGGACGGCCCGTTCGGCAGAGTCCCGCGTCGGTACTCGTCGCCCCTGATCACCTCGCAGGGGCAGGCGGACATCGCCGCCGCGTCGCTGCTGACCGCCCAACTCGGCCTGCCGTACGCGGTGGATTTCACCGCAGTGCCCAACCCGGCGTTGGAGCCGGGCGACCCGATACGGGTCCGATACCCGGGCCGCTCCGAAATCCACGTCATCGACCGGCTCACCGTTCCGCTGGCTCCAGGTGAGGCGATGCCCGCCTCCACCCGCCAGCAGACCACCATCCTGCTCGGGAGGCTCTAGTGTCGTACCCGTCCGATGACCTGGTGCCGCTGCTCGTCCCGCAGCCCACCGCCGGGGTCCAGCTGAGGCAGGGCATTGTGCGGGCATGGGATCCGACGACAGCGCAGAGCACAGTCGAGGTCGACGGGGTCAACGTCACCGACCTACCGGTCCTCAACACCACCGAGGTGCTGGTGCTCGCCCCCGGTGACACGGTGGCCATCCTCACCACCGGGCAGGCTGCCTCGTCGTGGGCGATCCTCGGCCGGCTCACCATCCCCGGCTCCCCGGCTGCGGCGTCGGCCCTGGACGCGATCCGCACCACGTCGGAAACGGTGGCCGCCTACGAGACGACGTCCTCGTCCACCTGGGGGGACCTGGCCACCCCCGGGCCGGTCGTGTCGGACGTGCTGATCGGCCCGTCCGGTAGGTGCCTGGTCCTGATCACGTCCACCATCACCATGCTCGTCGCGGCCGGCGGCGGGGAAATGGCCTACGAGATCAGTGGAGCCACCACCGTGCCGACGGGTGACACCCCGCCGTCGCTGGCCTACTACGGGCCCGCCGGGTCCGGACCCACCGCCACCCGGCTGGTACTGCACGAGGGCCTCAATCCGGGCCTGCACACGTTCACCGCGCGCTACGTCTCCGAGATGGATCCCGGCGGCGAGGCACGGTTCGGCGGCCGGAACCTGACAGTGATCCCCCTCTGACCACGGAAGGACATCATGGCTGGAGAAACGTCGATATACGGCCTGCCGTACCTGGAGCCGGATGACCCGCCGGACATCGCAGGCGCTACCCAGGATCTCGCCGAGGCGGTCGAGACGGAGCTGCAGCGCATCGAGTCGACACCGCAGCCGGTCGACGCGCACCAGGCCGCCAACGACACGACGTCGTCGCAGGCATACCAGCCGGGCACCACCCACGGGACAGCGTTCACCGCCCCGCCTAGCGGCCGGGTGTACATCACTGTCTCCGCCTCGCTGGGCACCAACGCCGTCACGTCCGTAGCCGGCTCCCTGCTGGCGTTCGAGGTGCGCATCGGCAGCTCCGTCGGATCCGGCACCGTCGCCGTGACCGCCGACGACACCCGCGCGGCAGGCCCGTGGCGGCCCAACAACTCCGACGTCGGCTACAAGTACTCGCCTGCCGAGCGGCGGACCCTGGTGCCCGGACTGACCCCGGGCGGTGCCTACAACGTGCGGTCGCTGTTCCGCAGCGACACGTCGGGTGCCACGGCGGCGGTGCTCAACCGGTATGTACTCGTCGAACCGTCTCCATAGGGAGGAACTGATGTTCTCTATCGAAGAGTGGCGGCTCTCGGGCTGGCTGCTCGCCCGCCGCGACATCCCCGAATCTGAGCGTCAGGGGCTGCTGGACGCGAACCTCGCCGACGGGAACGTGTACTCGCAGGACGACCCGACGCCGGAGCAGATTCCGCCACCGCCGAAGACCGTTTTCCGGTTCGTTGACGCCCCGGTCATCGAGGAACCCGTCGAGATCCCAGAACCCCCCGAGGTTCCCGAGGAGGGGCAGTGATCGTCTCTGGGGTCAGGTACGTCGCCGGACGTAACGCCTACAGCGACCGGGACAGCACGAAATGCGGCATCGCGATCCACAACACCAGCAACGACGCGAGCGCCGAGCAGGAAGCAAGCTACGCCACCAGACGCACAGACGAGGTCAGCGCGCATTTCTACGTCGACGCTGACTCGGTGATCCAGTCGCTGGACACCCGGGCCCGCGCCGGTCACGCCGGTTCCAGCACCGGTAACGAGAACGCCATCGCGGTGGAGATCACCGGGGTCAACGGCTGGACCAGGGAGCAGTGGCTCCAGCGGGTGGCGTGGGACCGGCTCGCCCAGGTGCTCGCCGTCGTGTGCCGCGAGTACGACATCGCCCCCCGCCGCGCCACCGTCGTCGAGATGACGTCCAACCCCCGGGTCCGGGCTTTCTACGGCCACGACGACATGCGCCGGGCGTGGGGTGGCACCACGCACACCGACCCCGGCCCCAACTTCCCCTGGGACCACCTGCTGACCAAGGTCCAGCACGCGCTGGCCGGAGAGGACGACGACATGCCCAGCGCCGATGAGGTCGCTGCCGAGGTGTGGAGCCAGCCGTACCGCGACTACAACCTGCCGCCGGTCGACGGCAAGCCGGCGGTGCGGCCGACGTCCGCGATCCTGCTCGACGCCCGTACCGACGCAGCCCGCACCCGAGCTGAGGTGACCGCGCTCCGCAGCGAGGTGCGGGCCCTGATCGACGCGCAGCAGGGTGTCGACGGCCGGGCGATCCTCGCCCGCCTCGACGAGCACGCCCAGGCCGAACGGGAGCGCGACGAGGCCGCCGCCCGCCGGGACGCCGACCTGCTCGCCCTCGTCCAGCAGGGACAGGACGGGACGCTCGACGCGGCGGAGGTGCTCCGACGGATGGGCGAGCTGCTCGCCACCGCCGGCCAGGGGCAGGCACGTGAGTGACGCTGCAGCAACGCATCCCGCTGGTGCGGGACCTCACCACGCTCGCCGCCGGGGTGGCGGGGTTCGCGTACGCGTTGAAGACGGGCGCGGACTGGCCGGCGTTGCTCGTGAGCGCCGCGCTGATGGCCGGGCCGGGGGTCGTGCATCTGCTGCTGGCGGGGCATACCCCGGGCGCAGCGTTGTCGTCGGCGCCAGCATCGCCGGCACCGCCCTCGCCCTCGCCGCTGCCCTCGTCCGCGCCCTCGGCGGGTGATCCGCGGTGAGCCCGTACAGGCGGCCTGTCCCGGTGTGGTACGCGCTGCTCGCCGTCCTAGTGTCCGTGCTGGCCGTGTCGGGGGCGGGTATCTGGTATACGCACCGCGCGCAGGCCGACGCCGATCAGCGGTGGTGTGAGCTGCTGACTGTGCTGGCGGACCGGAGTCCGCCGCCGGAGACGGAGCGCGGCCAGCGGATCGCGCTGGAGGTCGCCGAGCTGCGCGCCTCGCTTGGCTGCTGACCTGACCAACCTCGGCCCGGACCGCGCTGGTCCGGGCCTCGTCGTACCTGGAGGCACCTCATGGAGTACGGACCCACCCAGCCCGGCAGCACCGTGCCGGCCTCGCAGAGCACCGAGCCGCTGTGGACCGTCGGCGGCATCACCGCGGCGGTCACCGCGACCCTCGCTCTCCTCGTCGCGTTCGGCCTGGAGGTGACCGACGAGCAGGAGACCGCGATCCTCGGTGTGGTGGCGGTGGTCGCGCCGCTGATCGTGACCGCGGTCGCCCGTGGCCGGGTGTACGCCCCGGCGACCGTGGCGCGGCTGCTGTCCGGTCGCCGGTAGGATCACCAGCGCGGTGCCCCCGTTGACGGCCGTCCGGAGGGTGCCGACCAAACAACCAGCGCCCCCACTCTGGCCTCGCGGCCGGGGTGGGGGCGCTTCGCTGTGTTCGGACCCGGGTGGATCAGCGGCGACCGTCACGAATCTGGTAGAGACGTGCCGGCTTGACCCTGGCAGCGTTGGCGATGTCGGCGCGCGGCAGTTCGGTGCGAAGGGCAGCGCGGATCAGCTCGTCGCGGCGGGCCACCAGCTCCGCGTGCCCCTCCTCCAGCTTGGCGATCTCGGCGGCGGTGTCGTCGATGTCGGACAGCAGGATTTGCGCGCTGGTGGCCACCGCACCGACCATGTACGACTCGGCGATTGCCTGCGAGACGACCTCGACGCCGGATGGGGTGAGGGTGCGGGTGTCGGCATCCCAGAGGTCGGGGTCGTCCGCGATCTGGTCGACCATGACGGCGACGGACTCGAGGGCGGCGGCGAGGGTGTCGATGTCGTGGCGGTCCTGGATGGCGCGGGCAAGGTCGTCGATGCTGGTCACCACTGGTCTCCGTCTTCGTCGGCGTACAGGTTGGCGCAGCAGGTGTTGCAGTCGGGCATGACGAGTCCGCCAACGCGCTCGGCGAAACGGTTGCCGTCGTCGGTGCGGTGGCTGACGGGCGCGTGGAAGATGTCGATCTCGCTGGCGGCCTGCTGGTAGAGGGCGGTGGCGTGTCCCTGGCCCCGGTGGTCTTCGTGGGTCCAGACGTTGAGGATCTCGCCGGTGGCAATCTCGACCCACAGCTCCGCGATGCGCTCGCCGTCGATGGTGATGGACCAGAGGTGATCGATGCGGGTTTCGCCGGGGTAGGTGTCGAGGGTGCGGGTGATGGTTGCCGTCGCCGTCATGCCCATAGCGTATAGCGCGCTTTAGGGGCCTGTCAAGCGCGCTATAGAAACGCCCCCACTGCCTGCGTGGCGGTGGGGGCGCTTCGTGCTGTCCGAGCCCGGACGTCGGTGGCCTGCTGGTCGGGCACCCCACCGCCCTCGGGCGTGGCCGGTGCCGTCGGAGTGGCCGCGTCGACCCGGTCAGCGTGCCGGCCCTGCGGCGGGTGGGGCAACCCTCGACGCCGCGCCTGTGGATAACCCTCGCATCTTGTGGACAGCAGAGCGCCCCGCCACCGTGCTGGTGGCGGGGCGCTTCTGGGTGTCACGCGGCGAGACTGTGCGCCTTCTCCGTTGCCGTGTACCGGGCCGCCGGGCCCTTGCCGGTCTTCGTCAGGTAGCCGTGCGCCTGCAACTCGGACGCGAGTTGGTAGAAGCGGCTCGACCCCAGCCCGACGGCCTCCATGACGTCCTTCGGCTGCTGACGGCCACCGCCCACCGCGTCGAGGATCCGCCGGTGGCTGTCGGACAGGTCGAGCGTCGGCGGCTCCATCGACCCCGGCCACACCGGGAACACCACGTCCTCCAGCAGTTCTGCCACGACCTGCGGAGGGACGCCCGTCGCGGTGGCTGCCGCAACCGAAGGTGACACCGGCGGCGGGGTGTGGATGCCGGCCTGTCGCTGCTGGCGGCGCTTCAACGCCTCCGCCTTCGCCTTCACCCGTACAAGCTTCCGCTCGTCGTAGGCCGGACCGAATGCAGCAGCTTCCGGCGGGGACAAGGACAGCCAGCGAAGCTGCTTCGGCAGAGTCTCCACCTGCTCGTCGGTGACCCGAAAGCCCCGGAACGCCGCACCACGCGACTCGTCGACCATGCGGGCGTAGCCGGGGATGTCGGGGAAGTCACGCGGATCGTAGGGCAGCTTGAGCACGTCCTTGATCGACCCGCTCTTGATGCGCAAGACCACCCCGTTGCCGGTGAGGAGAGCGCCTCGCAGTGCGTCGGCGGCGTCGCCGGTGCCGAACGCCCGGTTGAGGTTGGCGGACTGAGTGGCGGCGATGACCGCGAAGCCCACCTTCCGGAACTCGGTGATCATGTTGGCGACCGTGTACTGGATGTCGTCGTGCTCGAAGAACTTGTGGCACTCGTCGATGACCAGGATCAGGCCGGGACGGTCCTCGGTCGCGGTGAACCCTTCCAGGTCGTCCAACAGCATGTCGTCGAAGCGGGCTTCGGCTACCAGGTGCAGACCAGCGAGCATCGTGCGGAGCTGGTCGGCGGTGCCGGCGAAGTAGTCGCAGTGATCGCGTAGCAGCTTCGACGACGCGCCGGTTTCGCCGTGCCCGTCGGCGAAGAACACCGCCGTCGGCGTTGAGGCGACGACCGACATGACGATGCCTTCCATCATGCGGGTCTTCCCCGACCCCTGAGCGCCGACGAGGAAACCGCCCCAGATGGAGTTCGACGAGTACACCCGCCACTGCGCGTACCCGTCCCCGTCGACGTGTGGGCCGAGCGCCACCTTGCCGGTCGTCGGGTTGTACGCCTCCGGGCCGGGCCACACGTTGTCGCGCTTGAGCACGGGAGCGGCTTCCAACACGGTCACCCGGATGTACGACTGGTCGCGGCTAGGGTGGTGCTCCACCACCAGCTCGTCGGTGGCGCGCAAGCCGAGGCCGGTGCGGATCTTCCCAGCCGCGCCGGTGACGGTGGCGAGCTCCTGCTTGCCGGGAACGAGCTGCACCGTGAACCGAGCACCACCCTCCACCGGTTTCTCGTCCATGGCCACGGAGCCGGTGAGGGCGGCACCAGGGCCAGCGAGGTTCGCCTTCCACCGCTGCACGTACGGACGCTCGTCGACCTTCCGGCGGGCGGGGCCGGGGTCGATGCGGTGCTCCCGCCACCAGTGCAGGGCCAGGCCGTACCCGAACGCCATGAGGATGCCGACCGCGCCGAGGCTGAGGCCGGTGACGGTGACTCCGGTGAGCCAGCCGGCGGCTGTGGCGATGAACGCCACCGCGCGGGCGGTGGCCTTCGGGCCGAACACCCGCCGCTTCCGGGACACGACCGCGGCGGCGACCACAGCGACGACGAAAGCGGTGCCGGCCACGAACTGCGCCACGGTGGCCTCGTCGCCGGTGAGGTGCACGGCGGTGCGGGCGGCACCGGCGGCGAGAACGAGCGCACCCACGGCGACGTGAGGTGCCCTCTGTGCGGACAGGTCCACGCGTCGTGCTCGGGTGGGGGCGTCCGGTCCGGACACCACGGTCTTGGTGGTCATCGTGTCTCCCTCGGGTGTCCCGGCTTCCACCGCACGGCGCAGACCGGGGAGGGCCTGCGCCGCACGGCGGGAGTCGGGGCTACTCGCCGGTGACGAACCGCTTGTTACCGGCGTCCGGGACGGCCTGGTACGCCTCGGTGACGGTGGTCTGCTTCGCCAGATCGGCGGCGGCCCGCTCCCACGCGGCAGCGGCCTGCGCGGACATCTCCTGCGCGGTGGCGACCGTGGCGATGGTGCCGTCACCGACCTCGAAGTTCCTCAGGGCGGCGACGTACTGCTCGCCACCGGCGGTGGACGCGGCCCGGTGGGCGGCGGCCATGCCCCGGGCGAACGCGATGGCGGTGGGCAGGCCGGTGATTTCGGCGTTGGACATGGGTGCCTCCTTGATAGTGGGGAACATTGGGATGACGGTGGCGAGCGGCTGGGTGTCAGCCGGGTCGCTGGTCGGGCGGTTGTGGAACTCGTCGGCGAGCTGATCCCACGTCTTGCCGGTGGTGTGGGAGGACAGCCACCCGCACCGGTCGCAGTTCTGGTCGGCGGTGTCCGAGCTGGTGGGGTCGCCCGGCCAGCAGCGAGTGCCGATGATCCGGCCGTCGAAGCAGCCGGGCCGGTTGCATCGAGCGCGGCTGTCCGACTGGTCGGGGGTGGTGACGTCCGGTTCACAGACGGGGCAGCGGGTGGAGCCGTCCGACTGGAGGGACAGGAGCACAAGGTTACAGCGGGGGCATGTCGGGTTGCCCTTGGTGAGCAGGTCCATCTCGTCGGGGGCGGGGGTCAGCCAGTCCGGCTCGGCGGCCGGCTTGGTGTCAGCGGCCGGCTTGGTGTCGGCGGGTCGCACCTCGGCAACGTCGAGCATGTCGTCGACCGGCTGCCGGGCGGCCTTGGCCTTCGCCCGTCGATTCTCGGTGTGCGCCACCAGCGCGTCCGAGCGCAGGTCGGCGAGCCAGTCACGGGTGCCGTACCGGGGCTGGCCCTGGACCGGCTGACCGGCGGCGAGCGCCTTCTGCTTCTTCAGCTCGTAGCGGGGGTTCGGCTTCCCCGACCACGCGTACAGCACGTCCTGCGTGGCCGTCTTCGCCATCCAGGTCAGCACCCAAATCCAGAACAGGATCTCCACGGGTTACCGCCCCGCCCGCTGCATGGTCTTCGTCGACACGAGGAACGACACGGCGACGGCGGCCAGGGCGAGGCCGACGGTGGTCGTGCCCACCCAGTCTCCGAGGGTGTCGTTCGCCCACCCCCACAGGTCGCCGAGTCGGGCGTTGATCCAGTCGGGGATCGTGCCGTTGATCGACACGATCAGCGAGGGCAACACGAACGCGCCGATCACCGCGTACTGGTTCGGGACGCGGTCTTTGGCGATGTCGATGGCGATGATGATCAGCGCGCCGAGGGCGGCGACGACCAGGACGGTTGAGGCGAGGCCAACGCCGACCAGGCCAGCGCCGCCGATGACGGCGAGCGCGAACCCGATCCAGGCCAGAGGCTTCATCATGGTGATCTCTCCTTCGGGGGTTAGAGGAACAGCCAGAGCGCGAACGCCACGCCCGGCTTGACGACGTGCTCGACAGCCCAATCGGCCGGCGGCAGCTCGGACAGGAACTTGACGGTCAGCGCGGTGACGATCAGCCGGGCGGGCCGCGCCACGATCCACTCGCGGATCCGCGACCAGGTGAGGTAGGGGATCGCCACCAGGCGGGCGTAGGCCATGCCGGCGAACCGGACCGGCCCGTCGTGGCGGGACGTCCACGGGGCCCGGTCGGCGTACGCGCGGATCTGGTCGATGCCGGGGGCCTTCTCGGTGAGCGGTGACGGCAGCGTGAAGTACGCCTTGACAGCCTGCCACCGCCGCACCCCGGCGTCACCGTCGGTAATCGGAGAGTGGAGAGTTTCCGGCTTGCCTGCCGGGGTTTCGCGCTTGACGGGGGAGGGTCGGAACTGTCCAGTGGAGAGTGGAGAGTTACGCAGCGTGGGCCTGTGGCCGTTGGTGACGGTCACGCCGACCACCATCCGAGCGCCACGGCGACCATGCCGACGGTGAGGAACAGGGCGGCGAGGCCGACGAGGAATCCGGGTCCGGCGTCACCGCGACGGTGCGCCCGGTTGGTGTAGTGGGACATGATGAGGGTCCTGCCTCTCTCTGTGGGTAGGTGACCCGGGGCGCGGCGCTGCTTTGGTCGGCGGGGGCCGCGCCCCGGGGCGTCATCGGGTGGTGGTCTTGGCGGCGATGCGGTCGAGGGCGTCGGCCACGTGGACCAGTCCGGCGTCGCGGATCTGCTGGCGCACGCGGGCGTGCTCGGTGGGGTCGGTGGTCGTGATGAGCCGGCGCTCGAGTTCGGCGAGCCGGGTCACCGGGAGGCCTCCGTCTCGAAGCGCTGCCAGCCGGTGACGGTCAGCCCCGGCTGGCCCGTCTGGGTGCGCAGGTACGACTGGATGGCCTCGATGTCGGCGGGGCTCTGGATGCCGGCCGGCAGGGTGATCGACGTCCAGCCGCGGCTGGACCTGGTCACGAAGCTGACGAAGTGGGTCGGCGGCGCGGTCGTAGTGGGCATGATCAGTTCTCCTTCGTCCCGGCCAGCTCGTGGGAGTGGCCGTTGACCTTCTGAGCGGGTGGCTGCGCCACGGTGCGCAGTTGAGTCAGGTGCCGGCGCAGCGTCGCGTCCGGCACGCCGGCAGCGCGGGCCGCGCCACGGATCGAGTCCTTCTTGCGCAGGACCGCGTCGGCGGCCTGCGCCAGGGCCGCGTCACGGTCGGCAGGCGGGGCGCTTACCGGGCGCCGCATCACCACCTCGCGAGTGCGCCGCTGGGGTGCGTCGTACCGCGTCAGAGTGGAGGTGACCTGCGGTGACGCAGGCTGCGCGGACTGCGCCACGGGCGCGTCATCTGGCTGCGCCACCGGTGCGTCAACCCGAGCCGGCTCGTGCGTCACCGGCAGGGCCGGCGGCGCGTCAACGGGCCCGCCGAGGGTGGCCGGTGACGCGGGTGCGGCGGGGTGCGCCAGGGCCGGCGCGGTGAGGTTCAGGTCCGCGATCCGCGGTGCGCCATCCCACGGCTTCGCCTCGCTGGCGTAGTCGACGAGAACCCCGATCAGCCACGCGACCACGGCCGCGCCGACCGCCCCCACCGAGTGCGCCAGGGCCTCACCGAGCGCCGTCACCGAGTCGTGCTTGCCGGTCCAGCCGCCCAGCAGGTTCAGGGCGACGGAGAAGAACAGCGCGCCCCATTTGGCGACGTCCGCCCGCCGGTCGGTTTGCCCACCGGACATCCGTAGGACCGACCCGGCGAGGATGATCCCGACCGCCACCGCGATCAGCAGCGGCTCCACCCCCCACGCGGCCCACCAGCCGGCCGAGCCCCGCTCCAGGTCCAGCAGCTCGACCATGCCCCGCTGCACGCCGGGCGTGGAGTAGGCGGCGAACCCGGCCACGAGGGGCAGGCCCAGCAGCAGGGCGTACCGGCGCACCCCGGCCACCCGCAGCGCCCGCACCTCGGCGGACCGCTGAATCTCGGCGCGGATACGGGCTCGGGTGCCGGACCGGGCGGCCCGCCGGTACAGGGCGGCCAGCTCGGCGCCCTCGATTTCGTCGCGGTCGCGTTCGCGGCGGGCCCGCCGGCGGGTCGTGGACTGCTCGTCGACGGCGGCCAGGGCGTCGCGGTGCTCGGCGTCGAGGCGGCGGCGCTCCTGCTGGTCGGTGCGCTGGACGTCGATGATGGCGCGTTCTTCGGCGAGGGCTGCGGCCAGGTCCTTGGCGGTCTGGGCCGGCTGCTGGCTCCGGTCAGTCAGCTTCATGCCGGTCATCATGGCACAGAGTTGCCAGAGTTCCAAAGGTTGCTAGCCTTCACGACATGTCGCCACCCACCGCTCCCGCGCTCGCCCTGCCCTGTCTGCGATCATCGAGAGACTCGCCAAAGTTGCGAGCGTCGGCAGGGAGGGCGACCGTGGACTCAGATTGGCTCACCGTGAAGCAGGTGACGGATGTCGTCCAGGCTGCCGGCTACCCGGACAAGGTCGACACGATTCGCCGCCGCGTCGATGCCGGAAAGTTCGGCGAGCAGGGACAGGACTGGTACCGGTCGGAGAGCGGCTACCGGTTCGTGCGGCGGGCCGCGGTGGAGGAGTTCATCCGACGTCGCCGAGCTGGCGACCAGTAGCCCACGCAGAGAACCGCCCCCGGCCAGCAGGCGCGGGGGCGGTGGTGTGTCCAGGGTTAGGTTGAGCGGCCACGTACCTGGGGGCCCCAGGATCCCCGGACCCCAGGTTGTCAACTCCGGCGTCGTTCGTACGGTTCGCCCGTGATTGACCCTCGCGCCGAGCGGGCCGTCTACCAGCAGCTCGCCGACCTGCTGCGAGGGCTGATCGCGTCCGGGCAGGTGAAACCCGGTGCGCTACTGCCGTCGAGTAAGACCCTGGAGCAGACCCACGGGGTCAGTCGGGAAACGGTGCGCCGGGCACTGGCCGTGCTGCGCGGAGAGGGCCTGGTTGTCACCGAGGGTGGCTACGGTACGCGCGTGGTGCAGCAGCAGACTCGGCAACATGTCAGGGTTCCTAGATCCGCCCAAATCGTGTGTCGCATGCCGACGGACGCCGAACGCGTGGATCTGGGCATCGAGCTGGGCGAGGTTGTTCCCGTGGTGACCATCCATGTCGGAGCGCAGACCCGGGGCCCGTACCGCGCCGACATGTTCGACTTCACCACCGCCTGACCGACGACTCGGGCACGGCGGTTGCACGGGCAACGTTCCAGGCATAACGTCACGTGACAGAACCGTATCTATGCAACTTGCGGTAAATCGTCTGCCACGAAGAGTTTCCCTGGTCGCACAGGTGTACTAAGATCGACAGTCTCTACAGGACCCCGGACGTGCGGGGAGGTGCTGGCCAATGTCCATGATCGCCCGCTGGACCCAGCGTGCCATCATCGCCGCCGGCGGCACCATGCTGGCCCTCGCCGCCCTGGCCGCCCTCGACTCCGACCCGGCCCACGCCGCGGACCGCCCCCTGCCGGCCACCGTGGACCGCGCCGTCGACCGCGTACTCGACCGGCCCACCCGCGAGCACCCGCCCCGGGTGCTGCCGCGCCGGGACCGGCCACCGCCGGACTGCGACGACCCCGCCGACCGGCCGCCGCCGACCGAGCCGGACCGCGACGATCCGCCCGAGCCCAGCGAGCCCGCGCCAGCACCCGAGACGCCCGCCGACGAGCCGGCACCCGCCGAGCCAGAGCCCGACGCGCCGCCCCTCGACGCGCCGCCCGTCGACATCGAGGTACCCGCCCCACCCGGCCCGCCCATCGTGGTGGACCCGCCGGCCCTGCTCCCGCCGGCCAGCCCCGCCGCACCGGAGCCCGCGCCCGTCGACCCACCCCTCGTCGGCGCCACCCCCGCGCCGCTGCCCACCCCCCGCCCCGCCAGGCCGGCACCCGTAGCGCCCCCGGTGGAGGTCGACCCGGAGCAGGTGGCCAACCCCCGCGCGGGACCATCCGGACGGCCGGCGCGCCCCGACCGCGGCACCGACCGGGCCGCCACCACCCGCGACGACGACGTGGAGCCCTGCGACCCGCAGACCCGGCAGGTGCCACGCATCCTCCCCACGCCCGCGCGCCCGGCCGCCGCTGACCGGCCCGACCGGTGTGGCCACGGCCCCGGCGCCTGGGTCGACAGCCCACCACCGCCCGTCTCCAAGCCACCCGGCGGCGGGCACGAGATGCAGGGACTGGCCGCCACGGCCACCGTCGACACCGACACCCTCGACCGGCTCACCGTCGCCCGAGCCCGCGCACACCTGACCGGCCGCGACGGCGAGGCTCTCGACCCACGGCCTGCCTGACCCGCCGGCCCGTGCCACCCGGGCAGAGCCCGGACCACCGCGCCTCGGAGAGGGCCCCGCGCCCTCCAATCACCCCCACCTGCCTCACAGTGCGGAGCAGCACAACCATGCACAGGAACAGCCGTACCCACAGCCAGATCCAGACCACCCGGAACGCCCTCGGCATCCTCGCCGCCGTCCTCGGCGCCGCCGCGTTTGCCGTCGGCGCGCACCTCTACGGGCTCCAGGCCCGTGACCGGGCCGCCGCCGCCCAGCGGGAGGCGCAGAGGCACCAGGCCGAGGCCGCCGCCCTCCGCGATGAACTCGCCCGGGTGCGGCACACCGACACCGTGCAGCCCGGTCGGGTGCACGTCGACATGGAGTTGATGGGCATGGACCCCGAGGTGGCCGCCGCCGCCCGACGCATCCACGAGCGGCTGACGAAGAGCAACTCCTCTTCGAGGTGACGCAGCGTTGGTAGGTCTTTGCAATCCCTCACAGTGGTCGGCAATGTCCTGACCGCCCCGGAGTGGCGGCGGACCGCGCAGAGCGGCACGCTGGTCGCCAACTTCAAGGTCGCCTCGACCGCTCGCCGGTTGGACCGGGAGAGCGGGCGCTGGGTCGACGGCAACAGCCTCCGGGTCCGCGTCAACTGCTGGCGCAAGCTCGCCGAGGGGGTCGCCTCCTCGGTGATGGTGGGCGACCCGGTCGTCGTCGCCGGGCGGCTCTACACCCGGGACTGGATCGACGACGCCGGCAACCAGCGCACCCTCTACGAGTTGGAGGCGGTCACCGTCGGGCACGATCTCGCCCGGGGCCGGGGCCGGTTCCTGCGCAACCGTCCCAGCATGGCGACCAGCACGGTGGAGGACGCCGACGCGGAGCGACGGGTCCACGGCGAGCCGACCGAGCCGGTTCCGGGCGACGAGGCCCCCGTTCCCCTCGACGACCGGCCGCTCGACGACGACCTCGACCTGCCGGCTTCCGGTGACCCGCGTCGGCTGCCCGGCCTCCCGGTCAGCGCGGTGGACCTCGGCCCCGACCCTTTCGACACCCCGGCCCGTGGGTCCACGCCGATCGTCCGCACGGTCGAGCCGACCGGGGCGACCGCTCCGGTCGGGGACGACGAACTCGCCGCGCTGCCCGAGGGGGACGACCTGCCCGAGGATCCGGTCGTGGCGGGGCCGATCGGGGAACTCGACCCCCTGCCCGAGGCGGCCGGCCTCCCTGGCGGGATCCCGACGCCCGGTGAGACGGCGGCAACGCCCGGAGAGGCGGCGATGCCGGCGCGTCGGGGTCGGCGCGGTGGTCGTGGGGGCACCGGTGGCCTCCGGGGCGATGCGGCCGGGCCGGCCCGGCAACCCGTACCGGCCTGAACGAACCGTCCCCGGCCGGGGACACCGGCCGGGGCGGGCAAGTGGGTGGGGTGACGGCTTCAGACCGGCACCCCACCCGGGCCCGCTCCGTCCCCGGCCCACGGGCGCGCTCCGGCCCCCGCCCACGGGCGCGCTCTGCCCCCGGCCGAGGGCCCGTCGCCCCGAGTCCGCGGCCACGCTCCGCCACCGGGCTGTCCTGCCTGCGTGACCCCTCCGCCGTCCCCCGGGACGCGGGGCGGTGACGGCTAGGCTTACCGGCCGGAGGTGGTGCGGGGTGCGGCAGGCAGTCACCGTCGCCGATGCGGCCGGGCTGGTGGCGGGGTACGCGCTGGACGCGTTCCTCGGCGACCCGCGCCGCTGGCACCCGGTCGCCGGGTTCGGTCGGGCCGCCGGTGCCCTGGAACGACGCCTCTACCGTCCGGACCGGGTGGCGGGCGCGACGTTCACCGCGCTCGCGGTCGGGGTGCCCGTGCTGCTCGGCGCGGCGGGCGTGCTCGCCACCCGGCGGCGGCCGGTGGCCCGCGCGGTCCTGGTGGCGGCCGGCACCTGGACCGTGCTCGGCGGTCGTACCCTCCGCCACGAGGCCGAGGTGATGGGCCGGGCGCTGCGCGACGGCGACCTGCCGGCCGCCCGCCGTCGGCTCAGCCACCTCTGCGGACGCGACCCGTCCGTCCTGGACGAGTCGGAACTGGCCCGCGCCACCGTCGAGTCGGTCGCCGAGAACACCTCCGACGCCGTGGTGGCACCGCTGTTCTGGGGTGCGGTCGCCGGGCTGCCCGGCCTGCTCGGCTACCGGGCGGCGAACACCCTGGACGCCATGGTCGGTCACCGCTCGGCCCGGTATGCCCGTTTCGGCACCCCCGCCGCCCGGCTGGACGACCTGCTCAACCTGGCTCCGGCACGCCTGACCGGGCTGCTCACCGTGGCCGTGGCCCCGGTGGCGCGCGGGGACCGGGAGCGGGCCTGGCACGTGTGGCGGCGGGACCGGAACGACCATCCGAGCCCCAACGCCGGGCAATGCGAGTCGGCCATGGCCGGGGCGCTCGGGGTGCGGCTGGGCGGGCGGAACGTCTACTTCGGACGCTCCGAGGTGCGACCGTTCCTCGGCGACGGCCCCCGGCCGGAGGGCCGGCACCTGCGCCGGGCGGCCCGGATCTCCGGGGCGGTCGGCCGGGCCGCACTCGGGCTGGCCGTCACCGTCGCGGTGGGCCGGGCGGTACTGGGCCGGGCGGCGGAGAACCGGCTACGGAGAGGGAGCGCGGCATGAGCGGCGGACTGCTGGTCGCCGGCACCACCTCGGACGCCGGCAAGAGCGTGCTGACCGCCGGCATCTGCCGGTGGCTGCACCGCCGGGGCGTCAAGGTGGCGCCGTTCAAGGCGCAGAACATGTCCAACAACTCGGCTGTGGTCGTGGGGGCGGACGGCCGGGGCGGCGAGATCGGCCGGGCCCAGGCGATGCAGGCCGCCGCCTGCGGGCTCGCCCCGGACCTGCGCTTCAATCCGGTGCTGCTCAAGCCGGGCAGCGACCTGGCGAGCCAGGTGGTGCTCCTCGGTGAGGCCGTCGACACGGTCACCGCCGGCAACTTCCGGGTGCTCCGTCCCCGGCTCGCCGAGACGGCGTGGGCCGCCCTGGCCGAACTGCGCATCGAGTACGACGTGGTGATCTGCGAGGGAGCCGGCAGCCCGGCCGAGATCAACCTGCGCGACGGCGACTACGTCAACATGGGGCTGGCCCGGCACGCCGGGCTGCCGGTGATCGTCGTCGGCGACATCGACCGGGGCGGGGTGTTCGCCTCGATGTTCGGCACGGTGGCCCTGCTGGACCCGGCCGACCAGGCACTCGTCGCCGGCTTCGTGGTCAACAAGTTCCGGGGCGACCTCGGCCTGCTCCAGCCCGGTCTGGACATGCTGGGTCAGGTGACCGGCCGCCCCACGTACGGGGTGCTGCCCTGGCACCTCGACCTCTGGCTGGACGCCGAGGACTCGCTCGCCTACGGCCGCGTCCTCGGCCGCCCGGCCGCCCCGTACGGCGACGAGTGGCTCGACGTGGCCGTCGTCCGGCTGCCCCGGGTCAGCAACGCCACCGACGTCGAGGCGCTCGCCACCGAGCCGGGGGTCCGGGTCCGGCTCACCGTCGAACCGGCCGAACTCGCCAGCGCCGACCTGGTCGTCCTGCCCGGCTCGAAGTCCACCGTGGCCGACCTGGCCTGGCTGCGGGAGAGCGGCCTCGCCGACGCGGTGCTCGCCCATGCGGCGGCGGGAAAGCCGCTGCTCGGCATCTGCGGCGGCTTCCAGATGCTCGGGCGGGCGATCCACGACCCGGTGGAGAGCCGGCGGGGCAGTGTTCCCGGGCTCGGCCTGCTGCCGATCGAGGTCACGTTCGACCCGCGCAAGACCGTCCGCCAGTCGGCCGGTGCCGCGTTCGACGACGTCGAGGTCCGGGGCTACGAGATCCACCACGGTTACGTCTCCACCGCCGACCCGGACCTGCCCCCGCTGCTGACCTACGCCGACGGCCGGAGCGAGGGCGCCCTGCTCGGCGCGGTGTACGGCACGCACTGGCACGGGGCCTTCGAGTCGGACGGCTTCCGTCGCCGCTTCCTCGCCGAGGTGGCGCGGCAGGCCGGGCGGCGCGGATTCCGGCCGGCCCCGGCCACCTCCTTCGCCGCCGCTCGGGAACGCGGTCTCGACCTCCTCGGCGACCTGGTCGAGGAGCACCTGGACACCGACGCCCTCTGGCGGCTCGTCGAGTCCGGCCCCCCGACCGGCCTGCCCTTCATCCCGCCGGGCGCCCCCGCCGGCTGAACCCGTCGCACCTCTCCTGCGCGACCGGATGCGTCCAGCCCCGGGCCGACCTGTCCCGCGCCGAGCGGGCCAGGGCGCGTCCATGGGAACTGTCCTGACAGGACTGTGCGAAACTCTGCCGGTGCCCACCCTGACCGCCCGGTGGTCGATCATCGGGATGTTGTTGCCGCTCTTCCTCGCCGGTTGCACGACCGGACCACGACGTTCGGCGTCGGAGGTTGCCAGCCCCACGCCGGCACGCGAGTACCGCCTCGTGGACGACCTCTGCGACCAGCTCGACCCCACCCACCTGACCACGCTGACCGGCATCCCGACCACGCAGACCAGATACCATCCGGTCCGCCCCGAGGCCCGGGACCGGCACCTGAGCTGCTGGTTGTCCACCCGCGACAAGGAAAACCTGTGGGTCTACAGCCTCCAGGTCGCCGTCACACTCGACCACACGGGGGATGCCGACCAGGAACGGACCCCGCAGCCCCCGGAGCGGGCCGTGCAGGGCCTGGGTGACCATGCGGTGATCCACGTCGGCGACACCCTCGCCGGGGAGCACCCCCTGCGGGAGGGGCAGCAGGTCCGGTCGCAGACGGGCACGCTCAGGGTCGTCCAGGGGCCGGTGGGCCTCCAGTTGCGCTGGACCGGTCACGGTGGAACCGCGCCGGCCGCCGTCGACGTCGAAGCACTCCTGACCGCGTACGGGCGGCAGACCCTCGAACTGCTCGGCGGCTGACCCACCCAAGAGTCGCGCCTCCGGTGGTGCCCGGAGGGTGCTCAGTGGCGGACGTCGGCGGGGTGGTCGGACATCGGCAGGCCCGCCGCCCGCCACGCCTCGACCCCACCGACCATGTCCGTCGCCCGGTGCAGCCCGAGCACCCGCAGGCTCGCCGCCGCCAGGCTGGAGGAGTAGCCCTGCCGGCACACCACGACGACCTCCAGGTCGTACCCGGTGGCCTCGGGGATCCGCCAGGCGCTGGCCGGATCCAGCCGCCACTCCAGCACGGTCCGGTCGATCACCAGCACGCCGGGCAGCTCGCCCTGCTCGCGCCGCTGGAGGTCGGTACGGGTGTCGACCACGAGCGCTCCCCGGCCGGCGGCCTGGACCGTCTCGTGCGGGGTCAGTCGACGCACGCCGGCCCGCGCCTGTTCGAGCAGGGCGTCGACGCCGGGACTCATCACGGAATGGGACACGACCCGATCCTGCCGACCCGACGGGCGTTCCGCCCGACGAACACCACCCCTCCACCCGATCGGTAGCGTCGGCGGACGTGGTGGCGGTGGTGGAGGCGTACGCGGAACTGGCCCGGCGGGTGCTGGCGGGGCCGGCGCGGTTGGGGCGTACCCGACTGGTGGCGGTCGACGGGCCGAGCGGCGCGGGCAAGAGCGTCTTCGCCGACCGGCTCGCGGACGCCCTGGCCGCGCTCTCCGGCGGCCACCGGCCCCCGGTGGTGCACACCGACGACCTGCTCGACGGCTGGGCCGACCAGTTCACCTTCTGGCCCCGGCTGGAGGAGCGGGTGCTGGCCCCACTGCGCGCCGGACGGTCCGGCGGTTACCACCGTTACAGCTGGGTCCGTCGGGAGTTTCTGCCCCGGGTGGTCCCGGTGCCGGTCGCGCCGGTGCTGATCGTGGAGGGGGTCAGCGCGGCCCGCCGGGCGGTCCGCCCCGAGACGACCCTGACGGTCCTGGTCACCGCCCCGGCGGCGCTGCGGCTGGCGCGGGCGGTGGCCCGTGACGGCGCGCGGATCCTGCCCGAGCTGCGCCGCTGGCACGCGGGGGAGCGGGCGCACTTCACCGCCGACGACACGGCGGCCGGGGTGGACCACGTGGTGGACGGTGCGCCGACGCTGCCGCACGACGGCCGGTGCTACTTCGTGCGCCGCCCGGCAGCCGGTAAGGCCGGCATACGATGCCGGTCATGACCACTCCGATCACGACCGAGTCCGAGCTGCGGGCCGCCGTCGAGCGGGAACTGCCCGGCGTCCGCGCCGACCTGGAACGCCTCGTCCGTATCCCCGGCATCGCGTTCGACGGCTTCGACCACACGCAGGTCGAGCGCTCCGCCGAGGCGGTGGCCGAGCTGCTGCGCGGCTGTGGCCTGGACGCACGGATCGTGCGCTCCGGCGGCCAGCCCGCGGTGATCGGGACGCGGCCCGCCCCGCCCGGGGCGCCCACCGTGCTGCTCTACGCCCACCACGACGTCCAGCCGGTCGGTGACCGCTCCCGGTGGGAGTCCGACCCGTTCGAGCCGGTCGAGCGGGACGGCCGCCTCTACGGTCGGGGTGCCGCCGACGACAAAGCCGGCATCATGGCGCACGTCGCCGCGTTGCGTGCCTTCGGCGACGCCCTCCCGGTCGGGGTGGTGCTGTTCATCGAGGGCGAGGAGGAGTACGGCTCCGACTCGCTGGAACGCCTCCTGGTCGAGCACCGGGACGAGATCGCCGCCGACGTCATCGTCATCGCCGACTCCACCAACTGGGACGTCGGCGTGCCGGCGCTGACCACCTCGCTGCGCGGCATCGTCAACCTCTTCGTCGAGGTGCGCACCCTGGGCAACGCCGTGCACAGCGGCATGTTCGGCGGCCCGGTGCCGGACGCGCTCACCACCCTGTCCCGGCTTCTGGCCACGCTGCACGACGACGCGGGGGACGTGGCGATCGAGGGGCTGGCCCGCGCGGCGGACGCGACCGTCGACTACCCGGAGGAGCGGTTCCGCGCCGAGGCCGGCCTGGTCGACGGGGTGTCGCTGATGGGCACCGGGCGGATCACCGACCGGCTCTGGTCCCGGCCCTCGGTGGCGGTGCTCGGCATCGACGCCCCGGCCACCGCCGAGGCTCCGAACGCCCTGGTCCCGGCCGCCAAGGCCAAGATCAGCGTACGGCTGGCGGCGGGCGACGACCCGAAGCGGGCCTTCCAGGCCGTCCGGACCCACCTGGAGCGGCACGTCTCCTGGGACGCGCGGGTGACCGTCACCCTGGAGCACGACGGCGCACCCTGTGTCATCGACAGTTCGGGCCCGCT
This sequence comes from Micromonospora inyonensis, assembly GCF_900091415.1. Classification (NCBI taxonomy): domain Bacteria; kingdom Bacillati; phylum Actinomycetota; class Actinomycetes; order Micromonosporales; family Micromonosporaceae; genus Micromonospora; species Micromonospora inyonensis. The sequence goes on from NZ_FMHU01000002.1 coordinate 72,096, forward strand.
GTTCGACGCGGCCCGCGCCGCCTTCCGTACCGCCTGGGACGGCACCGAGCCGGTGGAGATCGGAATCGGCGGCTCGATCCCGTTCATCGCGACCTTCCAGGAGATGTTCCCGCAGGCGGCGATCATGGTGACCGGGGTCGAGGACCCGCACGCCCAGGCCCACGGGCCGAACGAGAGCCTGCACCTCGGCGAGTTCGCCCGGGTCTGCCTGGCCGAGGCGCTGTTGCTGGCCGGGGTGGCCGAGGCGGGCACGAAGCGGAGCTGACCGGACACGCGGTCCGATTTCCGGGATTCCGGCACGTCAGGGACGGTCCGTACGTTAGCCTCTCGAACATGAGTACGAACGAGGTGATGGTGCGGCTGGAGGCCGCCGTCAGCGCACTTGGGGACGTCGACGTCTCCGCGTGGCCCGACGAGATGCTCCGCGAGCGGCTCGGCGATCTCTCCACCGCGCTGGTCGCGCTCGACGCCCTCCTGGCGCGGGTCGCCGGCCAGGTCCGGGACCGGGGCCTGCGGATCGAGGAGCCGGTCTCGGCCTGAGCCGTCCCGGCGGGCCTCCCTCCGGAGCGGAGCGGTCGAGTCCCGGTAGGGCAGCCGAGTCCCGGTAGGGCGGCCTCCCGCCGGAGCGGAGCGGCCCGAGACCTGGGCACACCGGGGCCGGCCTCGGCGGATCGCCGGTGTCGTCGGAGGTGGCTGGCAGGATGGGACCGTGCGGTTCCTCGACCTGGCGGCCACCTCCGCCGCGGTCAGTGCCACCAGCGGCCGGCGGGCCAAGGTGGAACTGCTCGCGGGGGCGTTGCGCGCGCTCGACCCGGCGGAGGTGCCGGCCGGTGCCGGCTGGCTCGCCGGTGAGCTACGCCAGCGCCAGACCGGCGTGGGCTGGGCCGGTCTGCGCGACCTGCCGCCACCGGCCGGCGTGCCGACCCTGACCGTCGCCACGGTCGACGCGGCGATCGACGAGATCGCCGCCGTGCACGGACCCGGCTCCCAGGCCCGCCGCCGCGCCCTGCTGCACGCCCTCTTCGCCGCCGCCACCGCCGCCGAGCAGCGCATGCTGGTCGGGCTGTTCAGCGGCGAGCTGCGCCAGGGCGCGCAGGCCGGGCTGCTCGCCGACGCGGTCGCCCGCGCCGCCGAGGTGCCGCTGGGTGCGGTGCGCCGGGCCCTGCTCGTCGCCGGCGACCTCCGCGCGGTGGCGGTCGCCGCACTCGCCGGGGGTGCCGCCGCGCTGGCCGGGTTCGGGCTGCGGGTCGGGCGTCCGCTCGCCCCGATGCTGGCCCAGAGCGCGCCCACGGTGGCCGACGCGCTCACCGCCACCGGTGTTCCCGCCGTCGTCGACGTCAAGCTCGACGGCATCCGGATCCAGGTGCACCGTGCCGGCTCCGACATCGCCGTCTTCACCCGCAGCCTCGACGAGATCACCGCGCGGGTCCCCGAGGTGGTGGCGGCCGTCCGCGCGTTGCCCGCCCGGGAGCTGGTCCTCGACGGGGAGGCGATCGGGCTCGACGCCACCGGGCGACCGCTGCCGTTCCAGGAGACGTCCAGTCGGGCCGCCCGCCGTACCACCGCCAGCACCACCGGCCGGACACCGGTCGCCCCGGCGGTGCTCGCCGCCGCCGCCACGACCGGCGGCACCGTCCTGACACCGTACTTCTTCGACCTGCTGCACCTCGACGGCGAGGATCTGATCGACCTGCCGGGACGGGAGCGCTGGGCCGTGCTGGCCGGAGCGGTCGACGCCGAGCTGCTGGTCGGGCGGACGGAGGTCGACGGCCCGGAGGCGGCGACGGAGGCGTTCACCGCCGCGCTCGCCGCCGGTCAGGAGGGGGTCGTGGTCAAGTCGCCCGACGCGCCCTACGCCGCCGGCCGGCGCGGGGCGGCCTGGGTGAAGGTGAAGCCCCGGCACACCCTCGACCTGGTGGTCCTCGCCGTGGAGTGGGGCAGCGGCCGGCGTCGTGGCTGGCTGTCCAACCTCCACCTGGGCGCGCGAGACCCGGCCACCGGGGGGTTCGTGATGCTCGGCAAGACCTTCAAGGGCCTCACCGACGAGCTGCTGCGCTGGCAGACCGAGCGGTTCCTCTCGCTGGCCGTCCAGCGGGGCGAGCACGTGGTACGGGTCCGTCCCGAGCAGGTGGTCGAGATCGCCTTCGACGGGGTGCAGACCAGCTCCCGGTACCCGGGTGGGGTGGCGCTGCGCTTCGCCCGGGTGGTGCGCTACCGCGACGACAAGAGTGCCGCCGAGGCCGACACCATCGACGCGGTCCGCGCCCTGCATCCGGCGGCGGCCTCCGGCTGACCGATCCGGCTCGGCGTGCGGGCCGGTCAGGCCGAGCCGGTCGGGGTGGGCTCCCCGGCCCGGTCACCCCGGGGACCGGTCGGACCGTCCCCCTCGGGGGTACCGTCGCCGGCGACCCGGTCGCCCGAGGGTCGGCGGACGCCGGCCAGCCGGCGTGCCTCCCGGCGGGCCACCCAGCCGTACGCGACCAGCGTCATCGCGGCGAAGAGCCACCACTGCACCACGTAACCGAAGTTCTGCCAGTTGTTCTCATGCCGCACCGGCACCGCCTGGAAGACCGGATCGGCGGCCGGGGTCTGCTCGTCGAGCAGCAGGTACGCCCCGTGGAGCGGGTAGGGCAGTTCCCGGGCGAGCTGGGGTACGCCGATCCGGCGGGTCTCCAACCGGCCGTCGCGCCGCTCGACGCCGCCCGCCCCGCTCTCACTGAGCCGGACCCGGCCGACCACGGTCACCTCACCGCTCGGCGTGGCCGGCAGCTCGGGCCGCGCCGTCGCGTCCCCGCCGGGCGTGGGTGGCACCCAGCCCCGGTCCACCAGCACGGCTGAGCCGTCGGCCAGCAGCAGCGGGGTGACCAGCTCGAAACCGACCTGCCGTTCGACGCTGCGCCCCCGGATCCAGACCGAGTTCGTCGTGTCGTACCGCCCGGTGACGGTGACCCGGGTCCAGACGGTCGCCGCGTCCGGCGCGGCTCCGGTCGAGCCGGCCGCTCCGGTCGGCGCGGCGAGCACGTCGGGCAGCGGCACGGGCGTCATCCGCGCGGTCGCGTCGATGCGCTCGTTGATCGCCGAGCGTCCCTGGTAACGGTCGAGCTGCCAGTTGCCGAGCTGCACCATGACCGCGGCGGCGACCAGCGCCAGGACGAGGTAACCCAGCCAGCGTGGCGTCAGGAGGAACCGGTACACGCCCCGAGGCTACTCGTAGGACCGGAGCACCCGTCCCCGCCACCGGTGGACGGGTGAACGCGTGGCGGGGCGGTTACCGCCGTTCGGCGGAGTGGTTGGGTATCGTCACGCGGACGAACCGCCGGGCGGTGTCCGGGTCACCGTGGCACAACCGCCCGCGCGCCGCCACCGACCGTGCGCGTTCGCGCGTACCGCCGCCACGGAGGATGGATCATGAGCGTCGTGCCACGCCTCGTGGTCGCCGCGCCCTCGTCGGGGCACGGCAAGAACGCCGTCTCGATCGGCCTGGTCGCCGCCTTCCGGAAACGGGGGCTGGACGTCGCCGGGTTCAAGGTGGGGCCGGACCACGCCGACGCCGCGTACCTCGGGATGGCCGCCGACGGACGGCCGGGCCGCAACCTCGACCCGCGACTGGTCGGGCCGGAACGTGTCGCCCCGCTCTTCGCGTACGGGGCGGCCGGGGCGAAGCTGGCCCTGGTGCAGGGCACGATGGGCCTCTACGACAGTGTCGCCGGACCGTCCGAGGTCGAGTCCACCGCGGCGGTCGCCACCGCGCTGCGCAGTCCGGTGGTGCTGGTGGTCGACGTGTCGGCGATGGGGCAGTCGCTGGCCGCCCTGGTGCACGGCTTCCGCTCGTACGACGAGCTGCTCTGGCTGGGCGGGGTGATCCTGAACCGGGTCGCCTCGCCCCGGCACGAGGAGCTGCTGCGGGAGGCACTCGACGACATCGGCGTCCCGGTCTTCGGGTCGCTGCGCCGGGGTGACCTGCCCCCGATGTTCCCGGCCCGGTCGTACGGGATGACGCCGGCGTTGACCGGTGACCCGGAGGTGACCCGGGCGGTCCGGCGGCTGGGGGAGGGGATCGCCGGCCGGGTCGACCTGGAGGGACTGCTCGGGCTGGCCCGCACCGCGCCGCCGCTGGCCGTCGAGCCCTGGTCGCCCGGTGCGCCGCCCCCTGTCGCCCCGGACCGCCCGGTGGTCGCGCTCGCCGGCACCGCCCGGGGCGCCTACGGGTACCCCGAGACGGCGGAACTGCTCGCCGCCGCCGGGGCCGAGGTGGTCCCGGTGGACCCGCTCCGCGACGAGGCCCTGCCGGCGGGCACCGCCGCGCTGGTCGTCGGGGCGGGGCTTCCCGAGGCGTACGCCGAGCAGCTCTCCGCCAACGACCGGCTGCACGCGGCGGTGGCGGAGCTGGCCCGCGCCGGCCGTCCGGTGCTGGCGGAGGGGACGGGCCTGCTCTGGCTGGCCCGTCAGCTGGACGGCCGGCCGATGTGCGGGGTGCTCGACGCGACCGCCGCGACGCAGGAGGGCATGGTGCTGGGCTACCGGGAGGCGACGGCTGCGACGGAGAGCCTGGTGGCGCCCCGGGGTGCGGTACGGGTGGGCTACAAGCAGCACCGGGCGGTGCTCACGCCCCGGGCCGGGGAGTGCCCGGCCTGGAGCTGGCCGGGTGGCCCGCCCGAGGGGCACGTCTGGTCCGGTGGGTACGCCTCACAGCTCGCCCTGCACTGGGCCGGCGCGCCGGAGATCGCCGCCCGGCTGGTGGCCGCCGCCCGGCGTGCCCCGGCACCGACCAGCCCCGGCCCCGCCCCGGCCGACCGCTCCCTGGGAGTCCCGGCGTGATCGGTCAGGTGGCGGTGCGCCGGTTCCCGGAGCTGACCGTCTCCACTCCGCGCACGGAGGTACGCCGGCACACTGCGGGGGACGCCGACCCGGTCTCGGAGATCTTCGCGGACCGGTTGACCCAGCGCTGGCTGCCGTTGGCCGACGAGTCGGGGCAGATCGACGGGCTGGCCTGGTGCACCGACCTGGCTCGGCAGCGGCGGGACAGTGGCGACGGCGACCACTTCGCGGTGGTCCGCCGGGAGGACGCCCGGGTGGTCGGCTGTCTCTGGACCAGGCGGACCGACTGGGGTGCCCGGCTGACCGAGGTCTCGTACGCGATGGCGCCGGAGGCACGCGGCTACGGCCTGGCGACGGAGGCGGTCCTCGCGCTGGCCATCGCGCTGATCCTGGAGCACGGGTTCCAGCGGGTCGAGCTGCGGGTCGCCCCGGGCAACGTGGCGTCCCGGCGGGTGGCCGAGAAGGCCGGCTTCAGCTACGAGGGCCTGCTGCGCAACGCCGGTTACGTCCGGGGCAACCGCGTCGACCTGGAACTCTGGTCATTCGTCATGGCCGACCTCCACTGACCCCCGTGCCGCCCCGCCCGGCGGCCGGGGCGGCGCGGGGTCAGCCGACCATGCGGTCGGGTGGCGGCGTGAACTGGCGGGTGGGTTGGCCCTTGAGCGCGTCCCGCAGGGTCTTGGCGACCGCGTCGATCGGCTTCTGCGACTGGCCGTCCCCGACCGCGTTGAACGGGTTGTCCGGATCGGCGATGAAGCTCGCCGCCGCCAGTTCCGGGGTGTAGCCGACGAACCAGGCGGCGCGGGTGCTGTCGGTGGTACCGGTCTTGCCGGCGACCGGTCGGCCGACCGTACCCCGGACGCTGTCGGCGGTGGACCAGCCTCCGCAGCTTCCCCGGGCCGGCCGGTCGCCGGTCGGGCAGCGGGCGGCGTCGGTGGCGGCCCGGGCCGCACCGGCGTCCACGACCTGTCGGCAACGCGGCTTGGCCACCTCCCGTTCCAGGCCGGCCGGCGTCCGGTAGGTCGCCGGGGTGCCGTCCCGGTTGGTGATCGACAGCACCGGGATCGCCTCGCAGTACCGGCCGTCGGCGGCGATCGCCGCGTACGCGTTCGCCAGCTCCAGCGGGGTCGCGTCGGAGACGCCGAGGGTGAACGCGCCCCACTTCTTCACCTTCTCCGGGGACGCCTGCGCCTTGTCCACGTCGGTGCGCCAGCGCAGTCCGAGCTGCTCGGCGAGGCGGACCGCCCGGTCGGCGCCGACCTTCTCCTCCAGCCAGACGAAGTACGTGTTGACCGACTTGCCGAAGCCGGACCACATGGTCTGCCGGCCGGTCATCGCCCCGCTCGCGTTCGACGGCGCCCACCCGTCGTAGACCTCGGAGCGGTAGCGGTGCGGTGCGTCGAACGCGGTGGACAGCGGCATGCCGGAGTCGAGGGCGGCGAGCATCGGGAACATCTTGAACGTCGACCCGGCCTGGTAGCCCGGCAGGTTGCCGCCGCCGAGCAGCGGCGCGACCGTGTTCGGGAAGTTGGCCTTCACCTTCGGGTCGGCCTCCGGGTTCGACGTCGGCCCGTTCTCGCTGGTGTCCAGGGAGTACGTCCGGTTCACCGCCATCGCCTTGACCCGGCCGGTGCCCGGCTCGGCGACGACCACGCCGTGCGCGAACGGGCTTCCGGTAGTGCCCTTCGCGTCGATGTTCTTCTCCGCTGCCTCCTGGATCCTCGGGTCGATGCTGAGCACGATCCGGTAGCCACCCCGGCGCAGTTTGTCGATGCGTTCCAGCCGGTTGTCCCCGAACGCGGGCTGGGCGCTCCACCAGTTCTTCAGGTAGTCGCAGGCGAAACCGAGGCTGTTGTGCCGCTGCGGGATCGAGGCGCAGTCGTTGCGCGGGTCGCTCTGGTCGATGCGCAGCGGTTCGGTGCTGGCCCGTGCGGCGGCCTCCGGCGAGAGGTAGCCGAGCTGGCCCATCCGTTCCAGGACGTAGTTGCGGCGGCCGATCGCCTCCTGCTGGTCGGAGGTGACCGGGTCGTACTCGGACGGGGACTTGACCAGCCCGGCCAGGGTGGCGGACTCGACCGGGGTCAGGTCCTTCGGCTTCTTGGAGAAGAAGATCTGCGCGGCGGCGTAGATGCCGTACGCCCGGTGCCCGAAGTACGCCGAGTTGAGGTAGCGCTCGAGGATGTCCTCCTTCGACATCTGCTTCTCCACGTCCAGGGCGAGCCGCATCTCCCTGACCTTGCGGATGCTGGTCTGGGCGGTCGCCTCCTGCACCTCCTGCGGCGTGGTGGCGCTGTCCCGCAACGCCATCCGGACGTACTGCATGGTGATCGTCGACGCGCCCTGGGAGACCCCGCCGGACTGCGAGTTGGCGACGAACGCCCGGAGGACACCCTTCGGGTCCACGCCCCGGTGCTGGTAGAAGCGGGAGTCCTCGGCAGCGACCATGGCCTGCTGCATGCTCGGCGCGATGTCCTCGATCTTCGTGTACTGCCGGTACTCCTCGTAGAACATCGTCAGCAGGGTCTTGCCGTCGGCGGCGTAGACGTAGGAGGTCTCGGCGGGCAGCGTGGTGCGGAGCAGGTCGGCCTTGTGCTCGGAGAACTCCGCGCCGACCTTGGCGCCGATGCCGGCGGCGGCCACGATCGGGTACGCCACGGCGGCCAGGATGATCCCGGCGATCAGCCCGGCACGCAGGAGAGGGACACAACGACCGAGGGAGGCAAGGGGTCGGTAGCTCACGCCGTCAAGCTATGACATATCCCGTTAAGAGATGAGTCATATTCATAATTCTTTCGAGGTGGTGACGCGCCCCACGCCCCGATCCGCTGTCCTCCGCACCGGCTTCCCGGCAGGATCGCGGGCATGCGTGGTCAGCCGATCGGAGCGCCCCTGGGCGTCGTGCCGGAACCCGACCTCGGCCACCACGGTGACGTCGAGGTCGGCGAGGGCCTGGTCGACCTCGCGGTCAACGTCCGCCGGGCCCCGATGCCACCCTGGCTGGCCGGGCCGCTGGCCACCTCCCTCGGCGACCTCGCCCGCTACCCCGACCCCGCCCCGGCCCGCGCTGCGGTCGCCGCCCGGCACCGCCGGCCCCCGGCGGAGGTGCTGCTCACCGCCGGGGCTGCCGAGGGTTTCGTGCTGATCGCGCAGGCCCTGCGCGGGGTGCGCCGGCCGGTGGTGGTGCACCCGCAGTTCACCGAGCCGGAGGCCGCACTCGCCGCCGCCGGGCACGAGGTGGAGCGGGTGCTGCTCGACGCGGCCGACGGGTTCCGCCTCGACCCGGCCCGGGTGCCCGCCGACGCCGACCTGGTCATGGTCGGCAACCCCACCAACCCGACATCCGTGCTGCACCCGGCCGCGACCATCGCCGCGCTGGCCCGGCCCGGCCGGGTCCTGGTGGTGGACGAGGCGTTCGCCGACACCACCGCCGCACCCGGGGTGCCGGGGGAGCCGGAGTCGCTCGCCGGGCGGCGTGACCTGCCCGGCCTGCTGGTGCTGCGCAGCCTCACCAAGACCTGGGGGCTGGCCGGCCTGCGGATCGGCTACCTGCTCGGCGGCGCCGCCCTGGTGGACCGGCTGGCCCGGGTGCAGCCGCTCTGGGCGGTCTCCACCCCGGCGCTGGCCGCCGCGACTGCCTGCGCCGCGCCGGAGGCGGTCGCCGCCGAACGCGCCATCGCCGCGGGCCTCGCCGCCGACCGCGACCATCTGCTGGCCCGCCTCGCCACCCTTCCCGGGGTACGCGTCGCGGGCCGACCGGCCAGCGCGTTCGTGCTGCTGGAGATCCCCGGCGCGGACCGGACCCGGCTCGCCCTGCGGGACCGGGGCTGGGCCGTACGCCGGGGCGACACCTTCCCCGGGCTCGGCCCGGACTGGCTGCGCGTGGCGGTCCGCGACCGGCGGACCACCGACGCGTTCGTCGAAGCGCTGGCGGACATCCTGGAGGCGTGATGTTGGAGACCACGATCGCGGCGATCGGCCCCCTCGACCAGACGGCGACGGCCGCCGCCCGGGACCTCCAGTCCCGGTTGACCAAGCCGGCCGGCTCCCTCGGCGCCCTGGAGGACCTCTCGATCCGCCTCGCCGGCCTGGCCGGCACCTGCCCGCCGCCGCTGCCCGAACCGGCCGCGGTGGCGATCTTCGCGGGCGACCACGGCGTCCACGCCCAGGGGGTCACCCCCTGGCCGCAGGAGGTCACTGCGCAGATGATCGGCAACTTCCTGGCCGGCGGGGCGGTGGTGAACGCCTTCGCCCGCCAGGCCGGCGCCTCGGTCACCGTGGTCGACGTCGGCGTGGCCACCCCGCTGCCGCCCGCCGTCGCCGACGGGCCGGACGTCCCCCGGCCGGTGGCGGCGGACGCCCCCCGGCTGGTCGAGGCCCGGATCCGCCCCGGCACCCGCGACCTGACCGTCACCGCCGCGCTCACCCGGGACGAGGCGCGGGCGGCGGTGGAGACCGGCATCCGGGTCGCCGACGAACTGATCGCGGCGGGCGCGGGCATCCTGCTCACCGGGGACATGGGCATCGGCAACACCACCCCGTCGGCCGCCCTGGTCGCCGCCTTCACCGGGGCCGACCCGGCCGAGGTGACCGGCCGGGGCACCGGCGTCGACGACGAGACGTACCAGCGGAAGATGGACGTGGTGCGGCGCGCGCTGCGCCGGCACCGACCCGACCCGGCCGACCCGCTCGGTGCGCTCGCCGCCGTCGGTGGCCTGGAGCACGCCGCGCTGGCCGGATTGATCCTGGCCGCCGCGGCCCGCCGCATCCCGGTGCTGCTGGACGGCGTGATCGCGGTCTCCGCCGCGCTCGCCGCCGCCGCGTTCGCCCCGGACGCGGTGGGCGCGATGGTCGCCGGGCACCGCTCCACCGAACCGGGTGCCACCGTCGCGCTGCGCCACCTCGGGCTCGACCCCCTGATCGACCTTGGCCTACGTCTCGGTGAGGGCACCGGCGCGCTGCTCGCCCTGCCGGTGGTGACCGGGGCGGCCCGGGTGCTGCACGAGGTGGCCACGTTCGACGCGGCAGGAGTGGCCGAGAAGTGAGCGAGCGAACCACCGGACTCGGTAGCGTGAACCCGTACCCGCTGGGCCTGCGGCTGGCCGGTCGGCGGGTGGTCGTGGTCGGTGGGGGCACGGTCGCCACCCGCCGGGTGCCGGCGCTGCTGGACGCCGGTGCGGACGTCCTGCTGGTCTCCCCGGAACTCACCCCGGCGTTGCGGGCGCACGTGGACGCCGGCCGGCTGCACTGGGAGCCGCGTCGCTTCGTCCCGGCCGACCTGAACGGGGCGTGGCTGGTGCACGTGGCCGTGGACGACCGGGCCGCCGCCGCGGCGGTCAGCGCCGTGGCCGCCGAACGACGGATCTTCTGCGTCCGCGCCGACGACCGGTTCGCCGCCAGCGCCTGGACCCCCGCGGTGACCCGGCACGGCCCGGTCACCGTCGCCGTGCTCGGTGGCGGGGACCCGCACCGCTCGCGGGCGACCCGCGACGCCGTCCGCGCGTTGCTGGACGGCCCGGACAGTCCCCTGCGGACGGGAGCCGGGGCGGCGGGGACCCGGCGGCGGGGCGGGCAGGTGGCCCTGGTGGGGGCGGGGCCGGGCGACGCCGAGCTGATCACCCTGCGGGGCTGGCGGCTGCTCGCCAGGGCCGACGTGGTGGTCGCCGACCGGCTGGTCCCCGGACTGCTCCTCGACGAGTTGCATCCCGACGTGGAGCTGGTCGACGCCTCGAAGATCCCGTATGGGCCGTCCCGGACCCAGGAGGAGATCAACCGGATCCTGGTGGACCGGGCGTCGGCGGGCGCGTTCGTGGTCCGGCTCAAGGGCGGCGACCCCTACGTCTTCGGCCGGGGCGGCGAGGAGCTGCTGGCCTGCGCGGCGGCCGGCATACCGGTGACCGTGGTCCCCGGCGTGACCAGCTCGATCGCCGTTCCGGCGGTGGCCGGCATCCCGGTCACCCACCGGGGGGTGGCCCACGAGTTCACCGTGGTCTCCGGGCACCTCGCCCCGGACCACCCGGAGTCCCGGGTCAACTGGCCGGCACTGGCCGCGCTGCGGGGCACGTTGGTGATCCTGATGGGGCTGAAGAACCTGGCGGCGGTCACCGCCACGCTGCTCGCGCACGGGCGGGACCCGGCCACCCCGGCGGCGGTGGTGCAGGAGGGGACGACCACCGACCAGCGGACCCTGCGCGCCACCCTCGCCACGGTGGCGGCGGAGGCGGCCGGGGCTGGCCTGCGGCCCCCGGCCGTGGTGGTCGTCGGCGACGTGGTCACCGCCCTCGACCGCTCCTGACCTGGACGCCCCCGGGCGGGACCACACGACGACGGCGGCGGGGGACCGAAGTTCCCCGCCGCCGTCGTTCGTGGGCGGATCAGACCTTGAGCATGTTGTCCAGCAGCAGGGCACACCGGATCAGCCCGAGGTGGCTGTACGCCTGCGGGTGGTTGCCCAGCCCGCGTTCGGCGAGCGGATCGTACTGCTCGGGGAGCAGGCCGGTCGGCCCCGCCGTGTCGATCATCTGGGTGAACAGCTCCTCCGCGTCGGTGCGCCGACCGGTGCGCAGGTACGCCTCGATCAGCCACGCCGTGCAGATGTGGAAGCCGCCCTCCCGGCCGGGCAGGCCGTCGTCCCAGTGGTACCGGTAGACGACCGGGCCGCTGCGCAGGTCCGCCTCGATCCGCAGGACGGTGGAGAGGAAGCGCGGGTCGTCGCCGGGGAGCAGCCCGGACAGGCCGATCCAGAGCGACGAGGCGTCCATGTCCTCGTCCCCGTACGCGACGCTGTACGCCTCGACCCCGTCGTGCCAGCCGTGCTCCAGCACGTTGGCGCCGATCCGGTCCCGCAGCTCCACCCACTCGGGCCGGTCGCCGTCGCCGTGCTGCCGGACCACGTGCAGCGCCCGGTCGACGGTCATCCAGCACATCACCTTCGAGAAGATGTGGTGCCGGGGAGGCAGACGCGCCTCCCAGATGCCGTGGTCGGGCTCGTGCCAGCGGCGGCGGACCGCCTCGACCATGTTCTCCAGCACCCGCCACTCGGTCTCGCGGACCGAGCCCCGGGCGTCCGCCACTGCGGCGATCAGGTCGGCGATCGGGCCGAAGACGTCGAGCTGGAGCTGGTGGTTGGCGAGGTTGCCCACTCGTACCGGCCGGGAGCCGGCGTAGCCGGGGAGGGTGTCGATGACCGCCTCGGCGCCCAGCTCGTACCCGTCGACGGTGTAGAGCGGGTGCAGCCGCTCCGGGTGCCCGCCGGTGCGCTCGACGCAGCCGTCCACCCAGCGCAGCAGCGCTTCCGCCTCCTCGATCGAGCCGAGGTCCACCAGCACCCGGGCGGTCATCGCCGCGTCCCGCAGCCAGCAGTAGCGGTAGTCCCAGTTCCGGACGCCGCCCAGCTCCTCCGGCAGCGAGGTGGTCGCCGCCGCGAGGATCGACCCGGTCGCCTCGTGGCAGAGCCCGCGCAGGGTGAGCGCGCTCCGGGCGACCAGGTCCCGGGCGGTCTGCGGCAGGCGCAGCGAGGCCACCCAGTCCTTCCACGGCTGCTCGGCGGCGGACTGCCGCTCGTGCACCGGCACCCGGTGGTGCTCCAGGCTGTGCGTACCGAAGCGCAGCTCGCAGGTGACCTGTCCACCGGCGGCGGAGAGGTCGACCACCGCCTTGGCGGTCTCGTACCCGCCGTCGTTGGTCACCTGCCACTGCACGCCGGGGGAGTAGAGCGCCACCGGCTCGTTGGAGCCGAGCACCAGCAGCCCGTCGGCGAGCGGCTGGAGCTGCACGGCCACCTGGCCGAACTCCGGCCGGGGAGCGAACTCCAGCCGGATCCGGCCGGAGCCGGTGAAGACCCGGATCAGGGTCGAGTCGCCGGAGACGACCGTCGACTCGTCCGGCACGTGGTCGCGGGACGGCCGGTCGAGCCAGTCGGTCACGGTCAGGCCCGACCAGCGGGTCTCCACCGTCATGGTGCCGTTGCGGTACCGCTGCCCCAGCGGGATGCCGCCCCGCTCGGGGGCGACGCTGAAGTGCCCGGCCGGGCTGCCGCCCACCAGGTCGGCGAAGATGGCCGCCGAGTCCGGCTTGGGGTGGCACAGCCAGGTGATCTTGGCTTCCGGGGTGAGCAGCGCGACGGTCCGCCCGTTGGCGAGCATGGAGTGCCGCTCGATCGGCACCGCCCGCTCGCCGAACAGCCAGTGCCGCCGGGTCTCCAGCAGCAACGCCAGCGCCCGGGCGGCCTCGATCGGCTCGGCGACCCGGAAGTGCGCCTTCGTCTCCCCGGTGCCGATCTTGATGCCGACGTCGGGGCCGTGCAGGTTGCCGAAGGCGTTCTCGTCGGTGACGTCGTCCCCGATGAAGAGCACCGCGCTCGCGGCGAGCTGGGTACGGAGCTGGTCGACGGCGGTGCCCTTGTGGGTGGCGACCACCGACAGTTCGATGACCTCCTTGCCCTGGGTGACCGTGACCCCGTCCCAGGTGGCCGGACCGTTGCGGACCGCCTCGATGGCACCGGCCGCGATCTGCGGCGGCACCCCCCGGGTGTGCACCGCGACGCTCGCCGGCTTGCGTTCCAGCCGGACGCCCGGGTGGGCGGCGGCGATCTCGCGCAGCTCGTTGCGCAGCCGGGTACGGACGGCGATCAGCTCGGGGCTGAGCCGCTCGACGAAGCCGATGTCGAATTCGGAGCCGTGGCTGCCCACCAGGTGGACCTCGCTCGGCAGCCGGGACAGGGCGGCCAGGTCGCGCAGGGCGCGCCCGGAGACCACCGCGACGCTGGTCTGCGGCAGCGCGGCGAGCGCCCGGACGGCGGCCACCGACTCGTGCAGCGGGACAGCCTTGGTCGGATCCTCGACGATCGGCGCGAGGGTGCCGTCGTAGTCGCAGGCGACCAGGAGTTGGGGGACCCGGGCGATCCGGCCGATCGCCGCCCGCAGGTCGGGGTCGATGACCCCGTGGGTCTGTGCGGGCTCGGTGACACTCGTGTTCACGCAGCAGCCTCCACGCCGGGTGTGCCGAGTTCGCTGAGGAACGACCTGGCCCAGTGACCCACGTCATGGGTCCTGAGGTGTCGTTGCATGATTCGCATGCGGCGGCGGGCCTCCGTCCGCTCCACGTGCACAGCCTTCAGCAGGGCTTCCTTGACCGCTTCCGGGTCGTGCGGGTTACACAGAAAAGCCTGGCGCAGCTCCGTCGCTGCCCCGGCAAACTCACTGAGCACGAGCGCGCCGCCCTGGTCGGCGCGCGATGCCACGTACTCCTTGGCCACCAAATTCATTCCGTCTCGCAGGGGGGTCACCATCATCACGTCCGCCGCAACATACATGGCGGCGAGCTCACTGCGGGAGTACGACTGGTGGAGATAGTGAACCGCCGGCACGCCGACCCGTCCGTACTCGCCGTTGATCCGGCCGACTTCGCGCTCGACCTTCACTCTGAGTGCCTGATAATGTTCGACCCGTTCCCGGCTTGGGGTGGCCACCTGCACCATGACGGCGTCCGGGACTGTCAGCTTTCCGTCAGAGAGCAGCTCACGGAAGGCCTTCAGGCGCAGCTCGATGCCCTTGGTGTAGTCCAGCCGGTCCACGCCCAGGATGATCGTCTTCGGATTGCCCAACTCCTCCCGGATCTGCTTGGCACGGGCCTGGATGGCCGGGTCGGAGGCGAGCCGCTCCATCTCCCGTACGTCGATCGAGATCGGGAACGCGCCGGCCTTCACCTGGCGTCCGTCGACCTGGATCATCTGCCCCTCGTAGCGCAGCCCGAGCAGGTGCCGGGCCAGCCGGACGAAGTTCTGCGCGGCCAGCCGCTGCTGGAAGCCGACCAGGTCCGCCCCGAGCAGGCCGCGCAGCACCTCGGCACGCAGCGGCATCTGCATGAACAGCTCGATCGGCGGGAAGGGGATGTGCAGGAAGAAACCGATCCGCAGGTCGGGGCGGAGCTCACGGAGCATCGCCGGGACCAGCTGGAGCTGGTAGTCCTGCACCCAGACCGTCGCGCCCTCGGCCGCCACGTCCGCCGCGGCCTCCGCGAACCGGGCGTTGACCAGCCGGTACGCGTCCCGCCAGCGTCGCTTGTACGCCGGGGTCTCCACCGCGTCGTGGTAGAGCGGCCAGATGGTGGCGTTGGACTGCCCCTCGTAGTAGCGCTCCAGCTCGTCGGCGCTCAACGGCACCGGGTGCAGCCGGATGCCCTCCAGCTCGAACGGTTCGGGGGCGGCGCCGGTGCCACCGGCCCACCCGACCCAGGTGCCCTGACGCTCGGCGAGGACCGGGTGCAACGCGGTGACGAGTCCGCCCGGGCTCCGGCGCCACTGCCGTCCCTCCGGGGTGCTCACCTCGTCGACCGGTAGACGGTTCGCCACTACGACAAAGGAGCTACGGACGGTCACGATCGGCCACCTCCGGTAAGCGACGGGTCCACCGCATGAGCGTACTGAGCGTACTGAGCGTATCTGCGGTGTCTGGGGCCCCGTGCGGCAGTTACTTCCCCGGTCAGCGGGCACCGAACCTGGACGTGATCTGCCCGACGTTCCCCGGGGCGCGGTGGGCGGGCGGCGGGTGGCGGCGTGGTCGGGAGGGGCGGGGTGATGTGGGCGGAGCACGGCGTACCTGTCAGGATTGACGATGGCGTGCGTGCGCCCGGTCGACGGCCGGCGGCACGCGGGCGGTCCGGTCCGCCCTTCGCTCGCCGGCTCCCAATCGCAACGTACGGAGGTAGCCCGCACCGTGGCCCAGTACATCTACGTCCTGGAAAAGGCGCGCAAGGCGCACGGCGACAAGGTCGTGCTCGACAACGTGACGCTGAGCTTCCTGCCCGGTGCCAAGATCGGTGTGGTCGGCCCGAACGGCGCGGGTAAGTCCAGCCTGCTCAAGATCATGGCGGGGCTGGACCGGCCGAGCAACGGCGAGGCCCGGCTGATGCCCGGCTTCTCCGTCGGCCTGCTCGCCCAGGAGCCCCCGCTCAACGACGCCAAGACCGTGCTCGGCAACGTCGAGGAGGCGGTCGCCGAGACCAAGGCCAAGCTGGAGCGGTTCAACAAGATCGCCGAGCAGATGGCGACCGACTACTCCGACGAGCTGATGGAGGAGATGGGCAAGCTCCAGGAGGAGCTGGACCACGCCGACGCGTGGGACATCGACTCCAAGCTCGAACTGGCGATGGACGCGCTGCGCTGCCCGCCGCCGGACGCCGACGTCACCCAGCTCTCCGGTGGCGAGCGCCGTCGGGTGGCGCTGTGCAAGCTGCTGCTGGAGGCCCCCGACCTGCTCCTGCTCGACGAGCCCACCAACCACCTGGACGCGGAGAGCGTGCAGTGGCTGGAGCAGCACCTGGCCAAGTACGCCGGCACCGTCCTGGCGATCACCCACGACCGGTACTTCCTGGACAACGTGGCCGGCTGGATCCTCGAACTGGACCGGGGCCGGGCCGTCGGGTACGAGGGCAACTACTCCACGTACCTGGAGAAGAAGGCCGCCCGGCTCTCCGTCGAGGGTCGCCGGGACGCCAAGATGAAGAAGCGCCTCTCCGAGGAACTGGAGTGGGTCCGCTCCAACGCCAAGGCCCGGCAGACCAAGTCCAAGGCCCGGCTCGACCGGTACGACGAGATGGCCGCCGAGGCGGAGAAGACCCGGAAGCTGGACTTCGAGGAGATCCAGATCCCGCCGGGCCCGCGCCTGGGCAACACGGTCATCGAGGCGAACGGCCTGACCAAGGGCTTCGGCGACCGGGTGCTGATCGACAACCTCTCCTTCTCGCTGCCGCGCAACGGCATCGTCGGCATCATCGGCCCGAACGGCGTCGGCAAGACCACCCTCTTCAAGACCATCGTCGGGCTGGAGCAGCCGACCAGCGGTCAGGTCCGGGTCGGTGAGACCGTCTCCCTCTCCTACGTCGACCAGAACCGGCAGGGTCTGGCCGGCGACAAGACCGTCTGGGAGGTCGTCTCCGACGGGCTGGACCACCTCATGGTGGGCAAGGTCGAGATGCCGTCCCGGGCGTACATCGCGGCGTTCGGCTTCAAGGGGCCGGACCAGCAGAAGCCGACCAAGGTGCTCTCCGGCGGCGAGCGCAACCGGCTCAACCTGGCGCTGACCCTGAAGATCGGCGGGAACGTGATCCTGCTCGACGAGCCGACCAACGACCTGGACGTGGAGACCCTCTCCAGCCTGGAGAACGCGCTGCTGGAGTTCCCCGGCTGCGCCGTGGTCATCTCCCACGACCGGATGTTCCTGGACCGGGTCGCCACGCACATCCTGGCCTGGGAGGGCGACGAGGAGAACCCGGCGAAGTGGTTCTGGTTCGAGGGCAACTTCGAGTCGTACGAGAAGAACAAGATCGACCGGCTGGGTGCCGAGGCGGCCCGCCCGCACCGGATCACCTACCGCAAGCTCACCCGCGACTGAGCATGAGCGACCGGTTCGTCTACCACTGCACGCTGCGCTGGTCCGACCTGGACGCGTACGGCCACGTCAACAACGCGCGCTTCCTCACCCTCTACGAGGAGGCGCGGGTGGCGTTGATGTTCGCCGGTGGTCGGGCGTGGGGGGTCGGCTCGTTCGCCGAGGGCGTGGTCATCGCCCGGCACGAGATCGACTACGTCCGCCCGGTCGACTACGCCCTCGGCCGGACCAGCGCGGAGGCGGCCCCGACCGTCCGGATCGAGCTCTGGGTGGAGGCGATCCGGCGGGCCGCCTTCACCATCGCGTACGAGATGTACGACGGTGACGTGCTGGCCAGCCGGGCCCGGTCGGTGCTGGTCCCGTACGACCTCGCGGAGAAGCGGCTGCGCCGCCTCACCGACGCCGAACGGACCTTCCTGGAGAACTACACCCTGCCGCCGTTGCGGGAGCCGGTGTGACCGGCGCTCCGGTCGCCGGCCGGCCGGCCTCCGCCGCACCGTACGGGCACGGGCTGGCCGGCGTCGCCGACGCGGGCGCGTTCCTGGCCCGGCTGGTGCGGTTCGACCCGACGGCGGTGGTCCGGCTCCGTCCGGTCGGGCCGTCCGGCCCGACGGCGCTCTGGGCCCGGCTGCCCTGGGGGGTGCTGGTCTGCCGGACGGTCGCCGGTCCGGGACCGGGCGACGCGACGGTCGCCGCCGCCGACCTCCTGACCGAGCTGGGTCGGGACGGCCCGGCCCTGCCCGTGCGACGGGACGCGCAGTGGCGCTGGCCGCTGCCGCCGGCCGCGGGGCGGGTAGTGGAGACGATCCCCGCCGGTGAACTGCGCCGGGTGGCCGACGCGGCGGCCGGCACCCTGCGGGCCGCCGCGACGCACGGGGTGGCGGGACGGGCGGTCGGGCAGCGCGCGGTCCGCGACGCCCTGCTGGACCACGTCGCGGTGGTGGTCACCGGGGAGGCGGGGGAGCGGATCGAGGTCACCCAGCGGCTGGTGCAGGGGGTGGTCCGGATGGGCTTCCTCGGGCCGGCCGGTGCCGCCGTTCCGCGGGATGTGCAGGTGCGCCTGGCCAACCGGTGGACCGGCCTGGTGGCGCCGTACGGAGTGGCCTGGTCGCAGAAGGTGGCAGACCTTGCCATAAAGCCCCAGGGTGATCACCCGAACGGATGATCCCTATTCCTTCTTCTGTCCCGGGGCTGGCGTTGGGGGGATGCTTCACGCCGGCTGTCCGGGTACCGTCCATCCTCGGATCCAACGCACGGTAGGCGTCCGGATCCGCTGGGGAGTGAGGTGCGCGAGTGATGCCGTGGTGGTCATGGCGCCCCGGCCACGCCAGTGGTGGCGAGCCGGACAATCGGAGTGGGATCACAGTGGAGGGCAACGTCCGGGTCGGACCACCGGCACCACGCGAGCCGGGAGACGACTGTCTCTCCGCCGCCGCCGCTGACCGGACGGTGCGTACGGAGATGTCGGCCGCCGTCGCCCCGGTGAACCTCGGCCGGGTCTGCGACGCGCTCGACCTGTTGGACGTCCGCTACCTTGCGGACGGCGACGGCAACCTGCTGGCCATGTGGGAACGACACGCGGTGCTGGTCACGCTGGAGGGGCCGGAGGACGAGATCCTCGTCATGCGGGCCCGTCCACACGCGACCGTTCCACCGGACTGGGCCGACCGGGCGTACCGGGTGGTCAACGAGTGGAACCACACGCGTCGGTTCTGCAAGGCGTACATCGGTGACCCGACCGAGCGCGGGCAACTGCCGATCTACGCCGAACTCCAGGTGCCGCTCGGCGCGGGGACCCACGACGCGCTCCTGGTCGAGCTGCTCGACTGTGGCGCGGCGGTCGCGACGAACTTCGTCGACTGGTTGCACGACGAGGGCGCCCTGCTCTGAGGAGATGACGTCGCGGCGATGCCGGCCGGTACCCCCGGCCGGCCGCCGTCACCTCCGGCGGCCGGGGTGTGCCGTGACGCCCGTAGGTCGGGCGGTCCCCGCCCGGTGGGTTCGGGTCAGCGTACGGCCGGGTCGTCCATCATGTTGACCATGAAGTACGCCGCCCGCTCCAGGTAGTCCCAGAGCGTCGTGGCCGCGTCCGGCGACAGGTCCAGGGAGTCGACCGCCTGTCGCATGTGCCGCAACCAGGCGTCCCGCTCGGCGGGGCCGATCCGGAACGGCGCGTGCCGCATCCGCAGCCGGGGGTGCCCGCGCTGGGCGGAGTAGGTGTTCGGCCCGCCCCAGTACTGCATCAGGAACAGCGTCAGCCGGTCGGCGGCCGGGCCGAGGTCCTCCTCGGGGTACATCGGGCGCAGCAGCGGGTCGGCGGCGACACCGGCGTAGAACTCGTCGACCAGCCGGCGGAATGTCGGCTCACCCCCGACCGCCTCGAAGAAGGTCGTCGTCGGCTGGGTCCGGTCGGAGTCACCTGCGGCAGTCACCGTTCCATCCTGCCAGGTGCCTCCGCACCCGGCCGGTGCGCCCGCCCGCGCTGCGGTGCGGGCTCGGTCACAGCGTGGCGCGGTGGCCACCGCACGGCGTGTCGGCGGTGACCGGCCCGTCCCGGGGTGGGAGTCGCCACCGGCACACCCGGCACGGCCACCAACAATTGGGCCGTCGCATCACAGCGTGGCGGTGCCGCCCGCCGCCGCGCGCCGCCCCGGCATCGGGCCCTCGTCACGTGCCCCCTCGGCGACCGGCGCGGCAGCGCGCCCGGCCGTCCCGGCGGGGGTGCCACCGCCTACCGGTGCTGCGGAGCCGGGGTGCGGACCTGGCGCCTTGGCTGCGGCGATGGCGGCGTCGAAGGCGGTGGTGCTCGGCCAGCGGGCCACCACCACCAGCATCAGGAGCACGCCGGCCGCGCTCCAGAGCCCGACCACGCGGGGAATGGAGAACCGCTCGGCGAGCAAACCCGTGACGATCACGGCGGAGCCCTGGATCACCTGCATGCCGGTCGCCATGACGCCGAACGCCCGGGCGCGGTAGCCGTCGGGCAGGGCCCGGACGAAGAGCCCGTTGGCGACCGGCAGCAGCCCGGCCACCGAGAAGCCGCAGACCGCGACGAGCAGCGCCACCACGCCCGGCGGTGGGTCGAGCAGAGCCGGCACCAGGACCAGGGGCGCCAGCACGGCGAACGGCCGGATCAGGGCCACCCGGCGGGCGGGCCGGACGGCGCGTCCGATGATCAGACCGCCGAGGATGAAGCCGACCGGCGCGGCGGCCATGATCACCGCCTGGGTGGCGGCGGCGTCCACGCCTCCGTCCGACCGCTCACCCGCCCAGGCGCCGGCCAGCCCCTCGGGGACGATGGAGAAGAGCATCGAGCTGAACACCAGCACGGCGATCGACCGCAGCACCGGGGTGCCGAAGACGATCCGGAACCCGTCCCCGGTCTCGCGCAGCAGGGACGCACGGGGATCGCCGGTGGTGACCCGGGGATGGTCGCGGACACCGAGCCGCACGATCAACGCGGACGCGCCGAAGCTGGCCGCGTTGACCAGCAGCGCGACCGTGGGGCTGGCGGTGGCGATGGCGGCGCCGACGAGGTAGCCGGTCACCTGGGCCGCCTGCCCGACGCTGCTGTTGACCGAGAGGCCGACCACCAGCTTGTCGCCGGTGAGGATCACCGGCATGAGCGCCGAGCGCGCGGCCTGGCTCGGCGGGTTGGCCAGGGTGGTCGCGAAGAGGAGACCGAGAATCGCCCAGACCGGCAGGTGCGGCACGGCGACCAACGCGACCAGCGCCATCCGGAACAGGTCGGAGTTGACCATCACGGACCGGTACCGGCACCGGTCGGCCACCGTGGACAGCAGCGGGCCGCCGACGAGCCACGGGAGGTAGCTCACCGCGAACGCCGCCGCCGACAGGGCCACCGAGTCGGTCTCCCGGTAGACCAGGACGGTCACCGCGGCCTTCGCGATGTAGTCGCCGATCCAGGAGAGGGTGGTGGCCGTCAGGACCGCCCGGTACTCGCGCTGGGCGAACACTTCACCGAAGGTGGCCGGACCTTCGTGGAGGGGTCGCTCGTCGGACACCGTGGCCTCCATCGTCCCCGACGACGCCACTCGTGGTGGTCGGGCCGGGAATCGTCGTCAGATCTACGGAGCAGCGAGGACGTGATCACGCTCCGGAGGAGCTCGTTCCCGGATTCTGCCCGATCGTCTGAAGGCTGGCTAGGGTGAACGGATTGATCGTCGCATCTCCGACTGAACGAACGGACGATACCCGAGGGGCCGGGCGGATCGCGACCCCTCGGTGGTCGGCCACCTCGACCATGGCTGATCGACCGGGACGAGGCGCCGGTCAGACCGAGGCGGCCGGCCCGGCCGCGGGGATGCCGGGGTAGAAGCGGGCTGCGGCGATCTTTGCGGTGATGCCCGAGTTCTCCAGGGCCTCGGCCAGCCGGCGGCGCAACTCCCGACCGACCGCGAACTGCCCGTCCGCGCTCGTCTTGACCACCGTACGGAGCACCGCGCCGTCGATGGTCACCTGCTCCACGCCGAGCACCTCGGGTGGCTCCACGATCTGCGGGGCCAGGTCCGGGTCGAGCGCCACCGACGCCGCGGCGGTCCGCAGCACCGCGGTGGCCTCCTCCGTGCTGGCGAACCCGATCGGCAGGTCGACCACGACCAGTGCCCACCCCTGGCTCTTGTTGCCGACCCGGACGATCTCGCCGTTGCGGATGTACCAGAGCACCCCCCGGGCGTCGCGGACAGTGGTGACCCGCAGGCCCACCGACTCGACCACCCCGGTCGCCTCGCCCACGTCCACCGTGTCGCCCACGCCGTACTGGTCCTCCAGCAGCATGAACAGCCCGGCGATCAGATCCTTGACCAGGCTCTGCGCGCCGAAGCCCAGCGCCACGCCCGCGATGCCGGCGCTGGCCAGCAGGGGCGCGAGATCGAAGCTGAACTCCTTGAGGATCATCAGCAGGGCGATGCCGAACACGAAGGCGGTGACCATGCTGCTCAGCACCGACCCGATGGCCTCGGCCCGCTGCCGACGCCGCTCGGGTACGAACTCCCCGGGCTCGGTGGCGGCGGTGGGGATCCGCTCCCGCAGCGGCTTGAGCAGGGTCGGCACCGCCGCGTCCGTCGTGCTCCGGACCAGCCGCCTGATCGCCCGGTGCAGCAGGAACCGGGCGGCGACGGCCAGCAGGAGGATCATCACGATCCGCAGCGGCTTGAGCAGGATCCAGTAGCTGCCCTCGGCGAACCAGGTGGAGCCGGTCAGGTCGTAGACGTTCTTGCAGAGCGCGTCGGAGAGGCAGTCGGGGCTGAGCTCCAGCGTCGGGGTCTCCGTGGCCGGTGGCGTCGGCGGGGCAGCAGTCACGTCTGTCTTCGTACCGCACGCTCCGCCGGGGGCGCAGGCCACCCCGCCTGCCGGCGGCTCCGGCCGGGCTTCGGGGGCGCACCGTTGATCAACCGGTGCGAAACCGGTCATCCTTGCACAGTCGAAAAAAGCTTCACCAGGGACCCCCGATTAGTGCGTGCAATCCGGGTTCCGATCAGGGACGATTGGCGCACGGAACGTCGGTGATCCCTCCGGCGTCGACCGTGGCTGGCCTCGTGTCCTCCGCGGTCGGCCGCGAGGACGCGACGCGGCTGGACCGGGAGGGTGAGCACGATGCCTGACATACGACCCGCAATGGGCTCCGGCGCGTTGGTCCTCAACGCCACCTACGAGCCGTTGTGTGTCGTGTCGGTGCGTCGGGCCGCGATCCTGGTGCTCACGGCCAAGGCCGTCTGCGTCGCCGACGGGGACGGTGTCCTGCACAGCGCCTTCGACGCGTTGCCGGTCCCCTCGGTGGTCCGGCTGACCCGCTTCGTCCGGGTGCCGTACCGCACCCACGTCGGGCTCTCCCGGCGGGCGATCTTCGCTCGGGACGGGTGGCGGTGCGCGTACTGCCGGGGCCCCGCTGAGACCATCGACCACGTCTTCCCCCGCAGCCGGGGTGGCCGGCACGTCTGGGAGAACGTGGTCGCTGCCTGTGCCCGCTGCAACCACACCAAGGGGGACAAGACCCCGGCGGAGATGGGATGGCGGCTGCACGCCATGCCCACGGCCCCCAAGGGCACGGCGTGGCGGGTGCTCGGCCACCGGGCGCCCGACCCCCGCTGGGCGGACTGGCTCGACCTGCGGGAGAGCGAGCTGGCGACGGCGCCGGTCGCCGAGGCGGCCTGACCGGCTCCACCGTCGGGCGGGGCCGGTGGGAGGTCAGGGCTGGCGCGCCCGGACCAGGGACGCGAAGACGACGACGTTGTCGGCGTACCCGGTCGCCCCGCCCACCCAGCGGCCGCCACAGGTGATCAGCCGCAGGCTCGGGCGGCTGAAGTCGCCGAAGACCTCGTCCACCGGCAGCCGTTCCTTGTCGAACCGCTCGACCGCGTCCACCTCGAAGACCGCCACCGACCGGTCCGCCCGGTCGACTTCGATCCGGTCGCCGGACCGCAGCCGCTTCAGGTCGTGGAAGACCGCCGGACCGGTCGAGGTGTCCACGTGGCCGACGACCACCGCCGGGCCGTACTGCCCCGGAGTCGGGCCCTGGTCGTACCAGGCGGCCTCGTGGGCACGCTTCTCGTCTGGTACGCCGATCGTGCCGTCGGCGGCGAGCCCGACGTGGTGGACGGGCGCGTCCAGGTCCAGCGCCCGGATTTCGATCTCCACCGGCGGGCTGGCCGGTAGAACCGGGAACTTCCGGGGCGGCGGGCGCAGCCCGGCGCCGAGCCGGTCCGGCAGCAGGCTGGTTCCGGTGACCTGCTCGACCCCGAGCATCGCCACGATCAGCACCATCAGCGTGGCGACCACCAGCACCGGCGCTCCCGGACCCGAGCCCACCGCCCGACGACCCACCCGGCCCCGGACGCCCGTCCGTCGCGGACCGACCGGGCGCCCCGGTGCCCGCGGACCGACGGGGGCCCCGGGTGCCCGCGGATCGACCGGGTGGCCCGGTGGCCGCCGGGTGGCCGGGTCGACGACCAGTACCGCCGCGCGGCTCGCCTCGGCCGCCACCCCACGGAACCGGCGCAGCCCGCGCCCGAGGCCACGGCCGAGCACGAGGCCGGCGTGGCCGAGGGCGATGGCACCGTGCCACAGCAGGACGCCGTCGAGTCGCAGACCGCGCCCGACGAGGACGAGCGCCCACCACAGCGCGCGGACCAGCCCGGCCGCGCCGTGCCCGAGCGGGGCGGACAGCCACCCCGGGAGCACGCGGCGGCGTGCGACGGGGTGGGCGGGATCCCGCCGCCGGGTCCGGCGGTCCCGGCGCGGGTCGCGCTGGCGTGAGCCGGCCATGGCGTACCCCGGTCAGGAACTCCCGGGCCGGCGGCGGCTGCCGAACAACCCCAGCCCGGCCACGACGGCGGCGGTCACCAGGCCACCGACCAGCAGCAGTGAGCCCGATCCCCGGCCGCCGGCGGTTCCCCCGCCACCGGTTGCCGGCCCCTTGCTGGGCTGGGTCATGTTCAGCACGGTCAGCACGGTGCTCGCCCGGTTGCCGTTCGGGCAACGCAGCTCCACCGGGTAGTCACCCGGAGCGGTGCTGGCCGGGACGGTCACCGCGCCGGTGAGGAAGCCCGAGTCGGCGCGGTCGCCGTTGCGGTCGGGGCCGGTGCCGCTCCGTCCGTCGCCGCCCGACCGGTCGTCGTGCGGGCGGAGCACCACCCGACCGAAGGCGTCCGACGTGACCTCCGCCTGCCGGTCGTTGTTGCGGTCGCAGCCGGCCCGGATGTCCACCCGGCTGCCGGCCTGGATCGTGCTCGGCCGCACCTCGACGAAGACGTTCTCCCCCGCGAGGGCGGGGGCCGCAGCGGCCAGGACGATGATCCCGACCAGTGTGATCATGACCAGCGCCGTCGACACGGCGCGGCCGGGTCCGTGACCCCGCATGATCCTCCCCTTCCCGGCACCGGCGGTGCGCTGGGCGACCCGCCCTGCATTCCCGCTGCCCCGGAGGCAAACCCGGGCCCGGCGTCGCCGGCCACGCGGCGCCGCCGCTCCTGCCCGCCGGCCGTCGGTCGGTGTCGCGCGACCCGCCCGGCGCGGATCAGCGGCGGCGGCCGGGCGGTTCCGGGCGGTCGGCCGGCTCCGACCCGAGCGGGGTGACCGGCTGCCAGCCCAGCGGGGTGGAGAGGACCATGGTGCTGGACGGCTGGCCGTACGGGGCGAGGCGATCGATCACCGCCTCGAACTCGTCGATCGACCCGGCGGCGACCTTGAGCATGCTGCACGCGTCTCCGGTGATCCGGTGGATCTCCAGGATCTCCGGCCAGTCGGCCACCGCCGGGTCGTGCAGGATGCACCGGGGGCCGTAGCAGGACATCCTGATCAGGGCGAGGACGCTCCGACCGGCCCGGGCGAGGTCCACGTGGGCGTGGTAACCGGTGATCACCCCCGACTCCTCCAGCCGGCGTACCCGTTCGGCCACCGCCGGCGGGGAGAGGTGGACCCGGCGGGACAGCTCACTGAACGACAGGCGCGCGTCGGCCTGCAACTCCCGCACCAGCGCCCAATCCATGTCGTCCACGCTCGACCTTCCTTTCCTGAAGTCAGGTAACCATTTCACCTTCGCGCCGAGAGGTGAGGACGGGCAAGGACCATCGTTCCGGCATTCCATCCGGCGTCGCGACCGCGAGATCATGAGGTCATCGGCTCACGGAGGGAGACACAGGTGGACACGACGGACCTGCGGGCGCCCACCCTGACCGCGACGGTTCGCCCGGTGACGCCGCGGCAGCGCGCGGTACGGGCGGCCCGCAACGGGGGCGGCCCGACGCTGGAGTTCGCCGAGCGGGTGCCGTACGACGCGTACGTGCACGCCAGCACGCTGCACACGCTGCAACAGCCGCTCAGCGGTGACCCAGGTGAGATGTCCTTCCTGATGGTCAGCCAGATCATGGAGCTGTACTTCGGGTTGACCTGCCACGAGCTGCGGGAGGCCCAGCGGCTGCTCCGCGCCGACCGGATCTTCGACGCGCTGGCCCCGCTGCGTCGTACCGCCCTGCACCTGGAGGGCCTCAACGCGGCCTGGCAGAGCCTGCGCTGGATGACGCCGGCCGACTTCAACCGGTTCCGCGACCTGCTCGGCGAGGGCTCCGGATTCCAGTCGGCGAAGTACCGGGAGCTGGAGTTCCTGCTCGGGCTCCGCGACCCGGCGCTGATCCGTCCGTTCCGGCGGCAGACCGAGGTGTACGCGCAGCTGCGCGCCGTCCTCGACGCGCCGAGCGTGTGGGACGACGTGATCGCCCTGCTCGCCCGACACGGCTTCGACCTCCTGACCGACCTGCTCGACCGGGACGTGGCCGTCGAACACGAGTCGCACCCGCTGGTCGAGTCGGCCTGGGTGCACGTCTACGGCGACGCCGGCCCCGACAACCACCTCCGGATGCTCGGGGAGGCGCTCACCACGGTCAGCGAGGAGTTCGGCGACTGGCGGTACCAGCACCTCAAGGCGGTGCAGCGGGCGATGGGCGCCAAGGTGGGCAGCGGCGGCTCGGCCGGGCTGTCCTGGCTGCGCCGCAGCATGGAACGGGTGGTCTTCCCGGAACTCTGGTCGGCCCGCACCGCCATGTGAGCGCCCCGGCCTCACCCGCGTCCAAGCCGGACGTCCGACCACCGGCCAGGCGGCGGGCGCGTGCCGCGGTCGACGTGGGCCGGCGGGCGGGGGAGGATGGCGGCATGGCCGAGCCACACGACCTGGACGCGTTGGGGCAGGCCGCGGCCGTCGCCCGGGGTGAGCTCTCCAGCGTCGAGCTGGTCGCGCACCACCTCGCCCGGGTGGACGCGCTGGGCGACACCGTCGGGGCGTTCGTCACCGTCACTCCCGAACAGGCCCGCCGGGCGGCCCGTGCCGCCGACGCGGTGCCGGCCGCCGAGCGGGGGCCGTTGCACGGGGTGCCGACGGCGGTGAAGGATCTGACCCTCACCGCCGGGGTGCGAACCACGTTCGGCTCGGCCGCCTTCGCCGACCACGTCCCGACCGTCGACGCCGACGTGGTGCGACACCTGCGGGACGCGGGGCTGGTCAGCCTCGGCAAGACCACCACCTCGGAACTGGGCTGCTCGCTCTACTCCGAGGGCCTGGTCGCGCCGCCGGCCCGCAACCCGTGGGACCTGGCGTACACGGCGGGCGGGTCGAGCGGCGGCGCGGCGGCGGCGGTCGCGGCCGGCCTGGTGCCGGTCGCCCAGGGTTCCGACGGGGGCGGCTCGGTGCGCATCCCGGCCGCCCTGTGCGGGCTGGTCGGCCTCAAGCCGAGCCGAGGGTTGGTCTCCGGTGGCCCGCTCGGCTCCGGCGCGTTCGGCCTGCCCACCAACGGCCCGATCGGCCGGACCGTGGCCGACGTCGCCGCGCTGCTGGACGTCCTGGCCGTCCCGGTGCCGGGGGAGCCCTACCTGCCACCCCCGCCGCCACCCGGCGGTCACCTGGCGGCGGCACGTCGGGCCACGCCCGGCCGGCTGCGGGTGGGACGGTTCACCCGCCCGATGCTCGTCGACGAGCCGATCCACCCGGACTGTGTGGCCGCCGTCGACCGGGCCGCCGCGCTGCTCGCCGGGGCCGGGCACGAGGTGGTCGAGGTGGAGCCGCCGCTCGGTCCGGAGTCGTGGCCACTGTTCGAGACCGTGTGGTACGTCCTGGCGCTCGCCCCGGTGCCGCCGGAGCGGGAGTCCGACCTGCTGCCGCTGACCCGGTTCCTCCGCGAGCGGGGCGTGCGGGTGAGCGCCGCCGCCCTGACCGGCACCCTGGCCGAACTCCAGGCCCTGGTCCGCCTCGGTGCCCGCCGGACCGCCGGGGTCGACCTGCTGCTCTGCCCGACCCTGGCCGCCCCGCAGGCCCCGGTCGGCTGGTTTCACTCCGGCGTCGACCCGGCGGAGGACTTCGACCGGCAGCGGCGGTTCTCGCCGTTCTGCGCGGTTTTCAACCTGACCGGCCAGCCATCCGTCTCGCTGCCGGTCGGCCGGACCGCCGGGGGTCTCCCGGTGGGCGTCCTGCTGACCGGTCGGTACGGCGACGACGCCCGGCTGTTGGCCACTGCCGCCGAGGTCGAACAGGCCGACGGCGGGTGGGATCATCGCCACCCCGCGATATGGCGGGCGGTCGGCTCCGCTAACGTGAACAGCAACGGGGTCGGAGGGGCGACACCATGACGCCCGATCCGGCCCGGTGGATCCGGTCTCTCTTTCCGCCTGGGGGCGTTGGGATTGTCTGTTACCGAGACGTTGGTGGTCTTCGTCGGCATCCCGGCGGCGGCGACGCTGGTGATCGCCGGGTTGGCCCTCGCCAGTGGCGGTCGTGGCGGCCGTGGTGGTGCCAAGCGCTACCGGCCGGGCCGACCCTTCGACTTCACGCCGGTCTGGTTCCTCGCCCGGCCGGAGCAGCTGGCCGACTCGGCCGGCACGGCGCTGGCCGCGGGCGCGCAGGCCCCGGCGTTGAGCAGCCGTAAGCAGGAGCAGGCCGGCATCGAGGCGCCGGCCGGGGCAACCGGAGGCGCAAGTGACCGTTGGTGAGAAGCAGATCGAGGCGGGCACCCCGCCCGAGGTGCTGGACGGCCCCTTCAGCACCCGGCAGCTGCTCCGCATCGACGAGGCGCTGCGCCTGGCCGACCAGGGCACCGGGCTGGTCTTCTCGGTCTTCGTCGGCGCTCTCGACGAGCCGGCCCGCGAGCACGCCGAGCGGCTGCACCGGCAGCTCGCCGAGCCGGAGCGTTCGGTCCTGATCGCCGTGTCGCCCAACCAGCGTCGGCTGGAGATCGTCACCGGCAAGCAGGCCCGCAAGCGCATCCCGGACACGTACGCCAAGCTCGCCGCGCTCTCCATGGTCGCGGCCTTCGGCGGCGGTGACCTGGCCGGCGGGATCATCAACGGGCTCGACCAGCTCGCCACCCACGCCGGCAAGGGCTGATCCACCTTCGACACGACGACACCCGGTCCGCCGCTCGGCGGGCCGGGTGTCGGTGTCTGCGGGTGTGCTGACTCAGCGGGGCCAGGCGGCCGGGGTGAGGGTCATCGGCCACGGCTCGGTCACCGTCACCGGGTCGTCCGGCCCGACCGTGCCGACCAGCCGGTAGTGGTCTCCCTTGGCCAGTTCGTACCGGTGGACCACTGGGCCGAAGTCGCCCCGTTCCACCCGCCAGTAGGCGGGGATGCCGGCCTCGGCGTAGAGAGCGGGCTTGGTGAACCGGTCGTGCCGCCGGCTGCTCGGCGACTCCACCTCGACGACGAGCGCGACATCGGCCGGCTCGGCCCACATGCCGTCCGCAGGCACGCCGGGTCGGAGCACCGTCACGTCCGGGATCAGGTTGCCGCCGGGGACGCGTACCCCGATCTCCCGGATCACCCGCCACCCGTCCGGCGCGGCCTGTCGCAACGCCATCCGGATGTCGTCCGCCAGCTCGTGGTGCGCGTATCCGGCCGGTGGGGTCACGTGCAGGCTCCCGTCGACGATCTCGTAGCGGTTTCCGTCCTCCGGCAGGTCGCGCAGGTCCTCCTCGCGCCAGGCCCGCGCGGGCGGTCGCCACTCGGTCGGCTGTGCCATCACGTCCACCTCCGTCGGTAACCGTAACGGGCCGGGGCGGGCACGGGTTACCCCGCGCCCGCCCCGGTCGGTGTCCGTCAGGCGCTCCGGGCGTCCCTCGCCCGGGCCTTCAGGGCCCGGACCACGCCGTCGCGCCCCTCGGCCACCAGGCGGCGCAGCGGCGCCGGGTGACCCTCGCCGGCCAGCCAGGCGTCGGTCGCGGCCACCGTGTCCTCCGAGACCAGGTACGCCGGGTACGCCAGCTGGGTGAACTCCTGTGCCGGCTCGCTGTCCCGGTTGGCCCAGACCTGCGCCACGGTGGCGAAGTACCGCTCCCGGTAGACCTCGGTCAGCTCCACCTGGGCCGGGTGCGCGAAGCCCTGCAACAGCGCCCGGTTGCGCCAGTTCGGCAGTGCCTCCGTGCCGGTGAGCTGGGCCCAGACCACGGCCTTGTTCTCCGGCGTTGGCACCAGCGCGTGCGCGTACGCCGCTTCGCGCTCGCCGCTGGCGGTCTTGTCCCGCTCCAGTTCGGCCTCGATCTCGGCGGCACCGGCGCGGTCGTTGGCGACCAGCGCCTGGAGCAGCGTCCAGCGCAGCTCGGTGTCGACGGTGAGCCCGGTCGGCACGTTCGACCCGTCCAGCCAGCCGCGCAGGGTGGCCAGGTCCTCGGCGGAACGGGCCGCCGAGGCGAACGACCGCGCCCAGGCGAGCTGGAAGCCGCTGCCCGGCTCGGCGGCCTGCATCGCCGCCTTCGCGGTACGCGCCAGCTCGGCCCAGCCGGTGGGGGCCCAGGCCGGGTCGGCGTAGAAGGTCAGCGTGCTGACCGCCTGGCGCAGCGTCGCGGTGACCAGGGTGATGTCCGCCTCGGCGGGCAGCCCGGCGAGCACCAGTGCCACGTAGTCGCGGGCGGCGAGTTCCGCGTCCCGGACCATGTCCCACGCGGCGGTCCAGCACAGGGCCCGGGCCAGCGACGACTCGAATCCGGCGATGTGCTGCACCACGGTGGACATGGACCGCTCGTCGAGGCGCAGCTTGGTGTAGCTGAGGTCGTCGTCGTTGAGCAGCAGCACGTCGGCGGCGGGCTTGCCGTGCAGCGCGGTCAGCTCGGTGCGCTCGCCGGTCACGTCGACCTCGATCCGCTCCCGGCGCACCAGCCGGCCGTCGGTCAGGTCGTAGAGGCCCACCCCGATCCGGTGCGTACGCAGCGTCGGGTGCTCGGCCGGGGCGTCCTGGCGTACCACCACCCGCTCGTAGTTGCCGGCAGCGTCGATGCCCACCTCGGGGCGGAGCGTGTTGACCTGGGCGGTCTCCAGCCACTGCGCGGCGAACTTGCGCAGTTCGCGCCCGGAGGCCGCCTCCAGCTCGGAGAGCAGGTCGTCGAAGGTGGCGTTGCCCCAGGCGTGCTTGCCGAAGTAGCTGCGCAGGCCGGCCAGGAACGGCTCCATCCCGACGTACGCGACCAGCTGCTTGAGCACGCTGGCGCCCTTGGCGTACGTGATGCCGTCGAAGTTGACCTCGACCGCCTCCAGGTCCGGCATCTCGCAGTAGACCGGGTGGGTGGAGGAGAGCTGGTCCTGCCGGTAGCCCCAGTTCTTGCGGACGGAGAGGAAGGTCGTCCAGGCGTCGGTGAACCGGGTGGCGTGGGTGTTGCACCAGTGGCTGGCCCACTCGGCGAACGACTCGTTCAGCCACAGGTCGTTCCACCAGCGCATGGTGACCAGGTCACCGAACCACATGTGCGCCATCTCGTGCAGGATCGTGTTGGCGCGCTGCTCGTACTCGTAGTCGGTGACCTGGGACCGGAAGATGTAGTGCGACTCGGCGTGCGTGACGCAGCCGAAGTTCTCCATCGCCCCGGCGTTGAAGTCGGGGACCCAGAGCTGGTCGTACTTCGGCAGCGGGTACCGCACACCGAACTGCTCGTGGAAGAAGTCGAAGCCCTGCTTGGTGATCAGGAACAGGTCGTCGGAGTCGAGGTACCGGGCCATCGACGCCCGGACGAAGAGGCCCAGGTCGATGCCGTCGTGGCTGTCCCGCACCTCGTGGTACGGCCCGGCGCAGAGCGCGGTGATGTAGGTGCTCATCCGCGCCGACTCGGCGAAGTGGACGGTCTTGCAGCCCTCGGCGGCCGGCTCCTGGCGCTCGACCGGCATGTTGGACACCACCCGCCAGTGCTCCGGGACGGTGGCGTGCCAGGTGTAGACGCTCTTCAGGTCGGGCTGGTCGAAGCAGGCGAAGACGCGCTGCGCGTCGGCCGTCTCGAACTGGCTGTAGAGGTACGTCTCACCGTCCACCGGGTCGACCGTGCGGTGCAGGCCCTGCCCGCTCGTCGAGTACGCGAAGTCGGCGTCGACCACGAGGGTGTTCTCGGCGGCCAAGCCCGGCAGCACCAGCCCTTTCTCCGCCGACCAGTCGCCGGTGTCCAGCGGCGTGCCGTTGAGCGTCGCCGACCGCACCGACTCGGCCGCCACCTCGATGAAGGTGCGCGCACCCGGCTCGCTGCACCGGAAGCGGACCTCGGTCACCGAGTTGAACGTGTGGCCGTCGGCCGGCTGGACCGCCGACGACAGGTCCAGCCTGATGTCGTACCCGGTCACGTCGAGCAGGCGGGCCCGTTCGGTCGCCTCCACCTGCGTCAGGTTGCGCACTCCCGGCACTGTTTGTCTCCATCCCACGGTCAACGGCGTCCCTGCCAGCTTGCCGGCCCGGTGGCCGGACCGACAGCGGATTCGAGTCTTCCATGCAGGCGCCCCGAAACGGCGTGCGAGGTTGTCGCCGCCGGTGGTCGAGGTCACCGTGGAATGCGGTGCCGGGCGACGGCGCGGAGGACGAAGATCGAGGAAGGTGCCGCGCCGTCGGCGCGGCCGGCTTCGCGAAGGGAATCACCGTGGCCGAACGCGTCACCGTCGACATGTGGTTCGACCCGACCTGCCCGTGGGCGTGGATCACCTCCCGCTGGCTGCTGGAGGTCGAGCAGGTCCGTCCGCTGGACGTCCGCTTCCACGTGATGAGCCTGTCGGTCCTCAACGAGGGACGGGAGCTGCCCGAGCGGTACCAGGAGCTGATGCGGGCCGCCTGGGGCCCGGTCCGGGTCTGCATCGCCGCCGAACAGCGGTACGGCACGGATGTGCTCCGGAAGCTCTACACCGCACTGGGCACCCGGATCCACCTCGGTGGGGAGCGCAGCCCGGACACCATCGCCGCGGCGCTGGCCGACGCGGGGCTGGACCCGGCGCTGGCGGCGGCGGCCACCAGCACGGACTACGACGACGCGCTGCGGGCCAGCCACCACGCCGGCATGGACCCGGTCGGCCAGGACGTCGGCACCCCGGTGATCCACGCTCCCGGCCCGGACGGCCGGCAGGTCGCCTTCTTCGGCCCGGTGATCACCCCCGCGCCGAAGGGTGAGGCGGCCGGACGGCTCTGGGACGGTGTCCTCCTGGTCGCCGGCACTCCCGGCTTCTTCGAGCTGAAGCGCTCCCGGGACGTCGAGCCCAGCTTCGAGTGACCGGGGCGGGGCCCGGCCGTCGCCTGTCGAGGGGGACGGCCGGGCCCTCGCCGGCCGCACCCGGTGTCCGTTCGCCGGCCACCTCCCGTCACCGGCCATCGGGGTGGTCGTTGCATTCGGTGTCGCTCCCGCCGGTCCGTTCCGGACCGCGCCCGACCCGGAGGAATCCCGATGGCGAACCACCGCCGCGTGTCCACCCGTGAGGCCGCCCGCCGGCCCGTCGCCGAGCCGGCCGGTGAGTCGTACTGGTCGGTGGACGCCGGTGCCTGGTCGTCGGTGCGGCCGGGCCTGCCCGCGCACCTGGTGGACCTGCTGGCCCCACCGATCGTGGTCGGGGTGGCGCGGGCTCCCGGCCGGTCGGGCCGCTTCGGCGGAGGAGTCCCGCGCTCGGGGCCGCGGTGACAGGGGGCCCTCTTTTCACCTGGTGGACCCGGTAGCGTCAACGCACATGACGGTCGTGCATCCGATCGCCCGGGCCTGGATCACCACTGGCGGCACCGGCGCGCAGAACTACGACGAGTTCGCCGACGACGCGGAGATTACCGCGATCATCGAGGCGAATCCGCACAGTGCCCTGGGCATCGAGATGCCCCACCGGGCGCCGGAGAGCTTGGGCAGGTCGTTCCTCGACGCCCTCCCCGACGCGGTGGCGCGGCTCGCCGAGGCGAAGGCCGACGGCAGCTACACCCCCGCCGAGCAGGTGGTCGTCCTCTACCGGATCAGCGCGGCCGGGGAGGAACCCGCGTACGGGATCTTCGCGATGGTCGACACCGACCAGATCTCCACGAGCCGCGACGAGCCGGGTCTGGTGATCCGGAACGAGGACGTCTTCATCGCCAAGGTGCGGGAGCGGGTCGCGCTGGCCGAGACGCTCGGGCACCTGCTGTCGCCGGTGCTGCTGCTCCAGACCGGCACGGGCGAGGAACTGCACGCCCGGCTTGCCGCCGCCACCGAGGCGGCCGGCCCGCCCGCCGCCACCGACACCGACCAGGCCGGGCGCACCCACGCGATCTGGCTGGTCGGGCCGGGCCCGGAGCAGGACGAGCTGACCGCGCTGGCCGGCGGCGGTGAACTCGTCGTCGCGGACGGCAACCACCGCAGCCTGGCCGCCCAGACCGGTGGCCTGCCGCGTTTCCTGGCCGTGGTCACCACGCCCCGGTCGGTGGCGATCCAGCCCTACAACCGGCTGGTCAGCGAGCTGACCAGCCGCCCGGAGGAGCTGCTCGACCGGCTCCGTGCGGCCGGCGCGGAGATCCGCCCGATCGACGGCCCGGTGGAGGTCCCGGCGGCCGGCGGCACCGTGCACCTCCGCCTCGCCGACCGGGGGTACGCGGTCACCCTGCCCCACGACGGGCCGGCCGGACGGTTGGAGAACCTGGACCACGCCCTGGTCGAGCGGCTGTTGCTGCGGGACGCCCTCGGGCTCGACCCGGGCGACAAGCGGATCACCTACGTCGGCGGCGACTACCCGGCGAGCTGGCTGACCGGCGAGGTGGACGCGGGCCGTGCCGAACTGGCCGTCCTGATCGCGCCGGTGACCGTGGACGACTTCGTGGCGGTCAACCTGGCCCGGGAGAAGATGCCCCGCAAGAGCACCTGGTTCACCCCGAAGGCGCGGGGCGGCCTGGTGGTGGCGGAGCTGTCCCGCTGACCCGCGACGAACCCCCCCGGGTGTGACGAACCGGATCCGCGGTGCCGCCCTCGGCGACACCGCGGAGACCGGCCTGACAGACTGCGCGGTATGCGCGTCTACCTGGGATCCGACCATGCCGGTTTCGAGCTGAAGGTGCACCTGGCCAGTCATCTGGCCACGCAGGGGTACGAGCTGGTCGACGTCGGCCCGCACGCCTTCGACCCCGACGACGACTACCCCGCGTTCTGTCTGCACACCGGCGACCGGGTGGTGCGGGACCCGGGCAGCCTCGGGGTGGTCATCGGCGGCTCGGGCAACGGCGAGCAGATCGCCGCCAACAAGATCCCCGGGGTACGGGCGGCGCTCGCCTGGAACACCGACACCGCGCAACTGGCGCGGCAGCACAACGACGCCAACGTGGTGGCCGTCGGTGCCCGGCAGCACACCCTGGACGAGGCCACGGCGATCGTCGAGGCGTTCCTCGGCACGCCCTTCTCCGGCAACGAGCGGCACGCCCGCCGGATCGCCCAGGTCTCCGCGTACGAGACCTCCGGAAAGCTGCCCGACCTGCCCTGAGGCGTGCGGTCCGGGGCGGCGGGGCCAATCGCCCGGTGGGTCGCTCCGGACCCCGCGCGGGATCGGGCGGCGGGCCGGTCGCCTCGCCGGCCGATCCGGGCCCGTCCGGGATCGGGTCTGCTCCGGCCGGCAGGGGCGGTCAGCGACCGGGGCGGGGCAGCTCGTCGCGCGGCGTCCAGTTGCGGCGGACCAGCACCAGCCCGGCCTCGGCCTCGGCCACGTCCTGCTCGGTGGGTCGGCTGGCGTCCCGCGCCCGCAGCGCCGCCGTGACGCCGACCTGCGAGGTGCCCGAGCCGACCAGGCCACGCAGGCCCCGGTCGCCGTCGCGCTCCTCCGGGCCACCACGACGGCCCGGGACCGGCGTCCCGTCGTGCGTACCGGCGGTCGTCGCCGCACTGCCCGTCTGCTCCCGGTCGTGTCCCGCCGGGTGCCGCTGGCGCCGTCGCCGTCGCTCGGTGTCCGCCATCCGCCGACGGTACCGCACCGGGGGATGCGCCCGCGTCGCCTGCGGTGCGCGCTGGCTACCCTCGGGAGGGACAGACCGATCCGCAGGGCCGGCGTCAGGGAGGAAATTGAGATGTCAGACCAGACACAGCCGTGGGCGGAGCGGACCGTGGAGGTGCCGAAGGACTCCGGCCCGGTGATTCCTCCCCAACGGGACGGCTTCCAACGAGGGGTGGCGTCGGTCGGTCGACCGAGGGCTCCGCGTACCGAAACCTTCCCCGCCATCGAGCCGGAGGAGCCGACGGGCTGGTTCTCCCCGGGGCCGTCCCGTCCGCTGAGCTGGTATTTCGCCCAGTGGCGCAACGGGGCCGAGTGGACCGCCGCCGGGGGACTCTTCGCCTTCGTCTGCTGGGGCATCTGGGCGATCTCGTCCCGGGGCGACCTGACCTCCCCGGTGGTGACCTTCCTGCTGACCCTGCTGGTCGCCGCCGGTCTCTTCGCACTTGCCCGGCTGCTCGGCCGGCTGGTCTGGGAGCGTCAGCTCGGCCGGGTGCGGCGCAGCGCGCGGGGGGCGCACGCGGTGACCGCGGTCTTCCTGGTGGGCGTCGGTATCGCCTACCTCCAACAGACCGGATGGGTGGTCTCCGCCTGGAACTGGGTCACCGGCGGCTGAGGCGTACCGACGGCGTGACGCCCGGGTGGGTCGGCATCGTGCCGCCCGCCCGGGCGTCGTCGCGGGCCCACCGCGACAGCGGTTTTCCTCCACCAGGTCGACCGGGCTTACCCGGCCGGCCACGGTTCATCCCCTCGGGCCCTGCCGTGCCGCCGCCGGCCGGGTGGGGGCCGGGGTGATCCGCAGGCCCGGTCGCGACCCGGACCGGCGCACTACCGGCGGTCGTCGTGCCCCTCGGCGTCGGCCCGGGGCGAGGCGACCCGCGCGGCGGGATCCTCGACGCCGGGCTCTCCGCCACCGGGGGCCACCGCGCCGTCGTAGTTGTATACCGTCGTGTCGTCGTCGTGCTGCTTCGTGGTCCTGACGTACCGGTGGATCAGACCGTCGATCTCCAGCTCCAGCAGGGCGGAACCGCCCGCGTCGTGGGTGCTGCCGTCCCGGGGTCCACCGACCAGCCATGCGTCCGTTTTCGTGTCCATGCCGGTTTCGTACCCGGCGGCGGCGACGCTCTAACCGCCGCCGCCGGCCCTACCCGGTGGGCGCCGTGCAGGGGGCTCCCGCACAGGTGTCCACCAGCGTTCCGGAGTCGAGGAAGTGCGCGATCATCGCCCGGACCTGCGGTGAGTTGGCGGGGTGTCCGTGCGGGTCGAGGCCCTCGCGGGGCGGGGTGTTCCCGGCCGGGGGTGCCGGCGAGCCGCTGTCGACCATGACGAGGGCGCTGCCGGCGTAGGGCATCGCCGGGACCGCCGGGATGCCCCAGAACGGTACGACGTCACGGCTGCGACCGGCCGCCAGCGCCGGGGTCCGCAGGTGTGCCCCGATGGTGCGGGCCTGCACCTCGGTGGCGATGTTGGCCACCTGGTGGTCGCCGAACGCCTCGACCATGATCACCTGCTTGGCCGGGGTGCCGGGCAGCGGGTTGCGGGTCAGGTGGTGCAGGTACCCGTTCGCCTCTCCGCGGTCCCAGAGCATCTGGGCCAGGGCCAGGCAGAGCTGTTGGTCGACCGGGTCCGGGTACGCGTTGTGGAAGACCGGGTGGAACTGGTCGAAGTCGACGCTGCGGTCCAGCAGGGTGGAGTAGTTCGCCGCCGGTACGCCGAGCGAGCAGCGGGTGAAGTCGGTGGCGACAGCGCAGAGCGCCCCGCCCAGGATCCCGCCCTGGCTGTTGCCGAGGTAGACGAGCTGGCCGCTCCCGGAGCGGGCGAGCGGCCCGGCGGCGTCCCGGAAGGCGTCCTTCGCGGTGACGCCCCGGGCGTGGATCAGGGCCCGGCCGAGGAAGAGGAAGTTCAGGAAGCCCTGCTGGGTCCGGTCCGGGATCGAGCCGAACTGGGAGAAGTCGCCGAGGGAGTAGACGACGTTCGGGATGTCCGCGGTCGCCATGCCGATCCACGGGGTGGCGCAGAGCATCGAGTTGGACTCCCGGGCGTACTGCTTGAGCTTGCGGGAGTCGATCTCGGTGGGGGAGCCGAGCAGGCCGTGGCCGTACAGGGCCGGGCGGGCCGGGGTGGCGGCGCTCGCCGAGCGGGGGATGTTGCAGTAGAACTTCGCCGCGAGGGTCAGGTCGCGTCGTTCGGGCAGCCCGTCCGGGCCGTAGTCGAGCCGGGAGCCGGGTAGGCCGAGTGCGGTGTCGAGGTAGCTGGGTACCCGTACGGTCCCCTCGACCTGCCGGCGGACGTCCGGGTCCTGCTCGGCGGTGTAGTCGGTGACCCGGTCGACGGTCACCGTCGGGGCGAGCGTGCCGAGCTGGCCGAACGCGTCGTCGCGCATGTGCCGGACGCGTTCGGTCAGGTTGCGCCCGCTGGCCACCGTGAAGTCCCAGGCGAGGTGCAGGCTGGCCGGGTCGACGCCGGCGGCGTCCAGCGCGCCGATGGCCCGCTGTGCGTACTCCCAGCGGCGGTGCAGCGCCGGGTCGGCCGGTGCGGTGGGCGTCCGCAGCGTGGTGAACAGCTCCGAGCCGGGATCGTCGCGCCGGCGGAGTCGCGGAGGCTCCGCAGGCCCACCGCGTACCGGGTGTTCTCGTCGAGGTTGCGTGCCGGCCGGATGATCAGCACCTGGCGGTCCGGGGCGTCGGCGGCGTTGGCGTCGAGTTCGGCCCAGTACGGGTGCCGTTCCCCGGTCCGGGTGTTGACCAGCACGATCGGGGCGTCCGGCGCGAGGGACCGACCGATGTCGGTGGACGGGGCGATCCCGGAGGCCACCGGGTCGAGCCCCGGTATCCGGGTGAGCAGCATCGAGCCGGGGGAGAACCCGTCGTTGCGGTTCCAGTCCGTCGGGTCGACGTTGGCGCCGAAGATGTTCTCCGGCATCGCGGAGCGTTGCAGGTTGACCCGGATCCCGGTGTCGGTGGCCGGATCGGCGACGGTGTACAGGTCGCTGGGGAACGGCAGCAGGCAGGCGGCCGGGTCGACCGGGTCGCAGCCGTCGGCCAGGCTCGCGGTGCCCCCGTCCCGGGCGGATGTCGACGGGGGTGCGGCGGAGGCCGGTACGGCGGCGGCGGGGACGGCGAGCAGCAGCGCTAGGACGGCGGAGCGGAGTACGTGCGTGCTTCGAGGACGCATGGGCCCCTCCGGGAGCGGGTGGCCGGCAGGTTACGCCCATCACACCCTCTATAAAGATAAACGTCAATACGTCACGTCTGGTCGATCATTGTGCACTCTGGGTGGTCGGGCGCGCGGGCGGTGGTATGACGAATGCGGAATAGGCGCCATGCATTGCCAATCATCGATTAAAAAACGTAAGCTTCGGCCATCGTGATCTCGGCACGCCGCGGCGTGCCACCCCCAGGTTCGGGAGGCTCCAATGGCACGTTGGCGCAGACTGCTCCACCGCACGGCCGTCGCGTTGGCGGCGGTGACCGTGGGTTCGTTCGTCGTGGCGGCACCGGCCGCCGCCCAGCCCGATGCCGACGTGACCCCGTACGTCGTCGGCGGCACCCCGGCCGCCCAGGGCGAGTTCCCGTGGATGGTCCGGCTCTCGATGGGCTGCGGCGGCTCGCTCTACAGCCGCAACCTGGTGCTGACCGCGGCGCACTGCGTGGGCCGCACCGGCGCGAACACCACCATCACCGCCACCCTCGGGGTGGTCGACCTCCAGTCGTCCAGCCGGATCACGGTCCGATCGAACTACGTCTACCGGGCGCCGGGCTACAACGGGTCCGGCGACGACTGGGCCCTGATCCGGCTCGCCACCCCGGTCACCACGCTGCCGACCCTGAAGATCGCCAACACCACCGCGTACGACAGCGGCATGTTCACCGTGGCGGGCTGGGGCGCCGCCCGTGAGGGTGGGGCGCAGCAGCGCTATCTGCTCAAGGCGAACGTGCCCTTCGTCGACGACGCCACCTGCCAGGCCAACTACGGCGGCGACATCATCCCGGCCGAGGAGATCTGCGCGGGCTACGCCAGCGGTGGGGTCGACACCTGCCAGGGCGACTCCGGTGGCCCGATGTTCCGCCGCGACGCCAACAACGCCTGGATCCAGGTCGGCATCGTGAGCTGGGGCAACGGCTGCGCCCGCGCGGGCTACCCCGGTGTCTACACCCAGGTGAGCTACTTCGCCTCGGCGATCGCCTCGGCGGCGGCCAGCCTCGGTGGCTGACCGGCGGTGACCCGCGCCGCCGACCGGTCTGACGGAGCCGACCCTCCGCAACGGGGTCGACCCTCCGCGACGGCCGGAGCGGGCGGGATCCCGTGGTGGCTCGGGAGGCTTCCCTCCACGGTGACCCGGCCGACGGAACATCCGTCGGCCGGGTCACCGGCGTGTGCCCACGGGTCCCCAGTGGGAACACCGATCTGTCGGGAATCCCATCACCGAAAGTTACACACTCCCATTCATCGATGACTGCTCTAATGTCCCTGCCCAGCGACGACGGGGGCACGGTGACGGTCGCCAGCCCCGCCGAGGTCACCGCGCACCTGGTCGAGCTGGGCCGGGACCGTCCGGTCTTCGTCAAGGACACCCTGGAGTACCGGTACGGGCACCTCTTCGAGGCCCCGGAACGGATCGCCGACGTCACGCACACCTTCCTCGTCCGCCACCCGGCCCGCACGATCAGCTCGCACCACGCGATCAAGCCCACCGTGGCCTGCCACGAGATCGGCTACGAGCACCAGTGGGAGCTG
This sequence comes from Micromonospora inyonensis, assembly GCF_900091415.1. Lineage (NCBI taxonomy): Bacteria > Bacillati > Actinomycetota > Actinomycetes > Micromonosporales > Micromonosporaceae > Micromonospora > Micromonospora inyonensis. The sequence continues at coordinate 112,754 of NZ_FMHU01000002.1, forward strand.
TTCGAACTGGTCCGAACCGCCGCGCGTCGGCCCCCGGTGGTGCTCTCCGCCGAGGCGCTGCTGCGCGACCCGGCCCGGGTGGTGGCCGCCTGGTGCGCGACGGTCGGCCGTCCCCGCTCCCGGCGCAGCGACCGGACCCGGGTGAGCCGGCTGACCGTGCCCCCGGCTGCGCGGATGCCCCGCAGGTAGCCCTGGTGCAACGCGTCCACGTCGATGTCCCGCGCGGCGGGCTTCACCATCGCCCGGCGCAGCCGGTCCCGCCGTACGATCGGGCAGATCCCCGGGATCTCGGCGAGGTCGATCTCCCGGGCCGGCGGGTCGACCTCGGCCCCGTCGCGCAGGTGCGCGTCGAACACGTCGTCGTCGCCGGGCGGGCAGAGGGTCAGCACGCCGCGCGGGGTGAGCAGCGGTTGCGTGGCGAATCCCGGCGGCAGGTCGGCCAGCAGTCCGCGGCTGGCCCGGGTCAGCGCGCGGACGGCCGGGCCGCCGTGGTACTCGGAGAACAGCGCGGCGGAGCGGCCGGTGGAGTGGTGGCCGGGTACCTGCTCCATCTCGACGAGCAGCACGCGACCGTACCGGGCGAGGTGGTAGCCGGCGGTGGCGCCCGCGATGCCACCGCCGATGATCATATAGTCGATCGTCACTGGATGGGACGGTAGTTGGGTGTACGGCCACGGGCAATGCCCCGACGCGGGGCAGGCGTTCGTGGCCACCCGGGAGAGCCGGGTGGCCACGCGGGACGGTGCCGGGCATCGGCGGAGGGGTCAGGGGCCGCAGTAGAGCAGCCGGTTCGGGGTGCCGGAGACCACGCCGGTGACGATGTTGGTGGTCGCCCGGCTGGTCAGGTAGCCGGACACCTGGGCCGGGGTCCAGGTCGGGTTGGTCGACAGGGCGAGTGCGGCACAACCGGCGACGTGCGCGGAGGCCGTCGAGCCGCCGCTGATCGTGGTGACGGCGGTGTTGCTGGTGTACCAGGCGGAGGTGATGTTCTGGCCCGGTGCGTACAGGTCGATGCAGCTGCCGTAGTTGCCGCTCGGCAGCCGGGCGTCGGTCGCCGAGGTGCCCACCACGGTCAGCGCGCCGGGCACCCGGCCGGGGGAGAAGTTGCAGGCGTTCGTGCTGGAGCTGCCCCCGGTGGTGACGTAGGTGATCCCCCGGTTGATCGAGTTGGTCACCGCGGCGTCCAGGGTGGAGTTCGCGGACCCGCCGATGGCCAGTTCGACCACCGCCGGCCGGAGGGCGTTCGCGCTGATCCAGTCGATGCCGGCGATCACCGTGGCGTAGGTGCCGCTGCCGGTGCAGTTGAGCACCCGGACGGGGTGGATCCTGACCTCCTTGGCGACGCCGTGGCTGGTGCCGCCGATGGTGCCGGCCAGGTGCGTGCCGTGGCCGTTGCAGTCGTCCGCCGGCAGCGCGCCGTCGACGAGGTCGACCCCGCCGGTGACCCGGGGGCCGAAGTCGACGTGGGTGGCCCGGACGCCGGTGTCGACGACGTACACGTGCACGTTGTGCGCGGTGTTCGGGTAGCTGTACCGGTTGTCCAGCGGCAGGTTGCGCTGGTCGATCCGGTCCAGGCCCCAGGACGGCGGGTTGAGCTGCGTGCCGGGGCCGATCAGCGGGGTCACGCGGTTCTGCTCCACGTACGCCACCGCCGGGTCGGCGGCGAGGCGGCGGGCGGCCCGTTCCGACAGGCGTACCTCGAAACCGGCCAGGGCGCTGCCGTAGACGTGGCCGACGGACCCGCCGTAGCGGGCGCGCAGCCGGTCGGCGATCCGGGTGACCCCGGCGGTGCCCGTGGCGTCGGCGGCCGGGCGTACCACGTCGTCGCGGAGCACGACGATGTAGCTGTCCCGGACGGCGTCGGCGGCTCCGGCGTGGCGGATCGTTCCCTCGGCGGCGGACGCTCCGGCGTGGCGGGTCGTCTCCCCGGGGGCGGCCGAGGCGGTGCCGGCCGGCGCGAGGGCGGCGGTCAGGGCGGTCGCCAGGGTGAGGGCGAGCAGCCGCCCCCGCAAGCGTGTTCCGGTCATCGTCTCTCCTCGGAAGAAGGGGCCGGCCCCGGGGCGAGAGGTCGCCTCGGGGCCGGTGGAGGGGGTGTGGATCAGAAGGTGGGGGCCAGGTAGAGCAGCCGGTTCGGGGAGCCGGTGCCCGGGCTGGTGATCACACCGGTGGTGGCCTGGCTGACGATGTAGGAGTGCACCTGGGCCGGGGTCCAGGTCGGGTTCACCTGGAGCACCCGGGCGGCCGCACCCGCGACGTGCGGGGAGGCCATCGAGGTGCCGCTGATCGTGTTGGTCGCGGTGTCGCTGTTGTACCAGGCCGACAGGACGCCCACGCCGGGGGCGAAGATGTCGGTGCAGGTGCCCCAGTTGGAGAAGCTGGCCCGCGCGTCGTTGCTCTGCGAGGCGTTGACGGTCAGGGCGGTCGGGACCGAGGCCGGCGAGAAGTTGCAGGCATTGGCGTTCGAGTTGCCGGAGGCCACCGCGTAGGTGACGCCGTCGGCGATCGAGTTGGCCACGGCGGTGTTCAGCGAGCTGTTGACGCTGCCGCCGAGGCTCATGTTCGCCACCGCCGGCTGGCCGGGCTGGTGGTTGCTGGTCACCCAGTTGATGCCGGCGATGACCTGCGCCCAGGTGCCGCTGCCGGAGCAGTTGAGCACCCGGACGGCGACCAACCGGACGTTCTTGGCGACGCCGTAGGTGGTGCCACCGACGGTGCCGGCGACGTGCGTGCCGTGGCCGTTGCAGTCGGCGGCCGGCAGCGCGTTGTCGACCGCGTCGTACCCGTCGACGGCCCGTCCGACGGCGAAGTCGACGTGCGTGGTCCGGATGCCGGTGTCGATGATGTACGCGGTGACGCCCGTGCCCTGGCTGACGTAGGTGTAGCGGGCGTCCAGGGGCAGGTTCCGCTGGTCGATGCGGTCCAGGCCCCACGGCGGGTTGCTCTGGGTCGTCTGGATCGACACCTCGTGGTTCTGCTCGACGTAGTCGACCGCCGGGTGCGCGGCGAGGCGCTTGGCGGCCTTCTCCGAGAGCTTCACCTCGAAGCCGTTGAGGGCGTCACCGTAGACGTGGCCCAGCGTGCCGCCGAAGCGCTCGGCGAGCGAGTCGGCGGTGCTCTTCACCGCCGTCTGCCGGGTGCCGGCACGACCGCCGACGCTGCTGTCCTTGAGTACCACGATGTAGCTGTCGGCCACGGCCGTCGCGCCACCGGCGCTCCGGATCTCGCCGACGGACGGGGCTGCCGTTGCGGGAGCGCCGACCATGGCCGTGACCATGGCGGCGCCGGCGAGCGCGCCGACCGCGGCGAAGGTACGCCGGTGAGTGCGGGGGAGTGTCATCTCCCGGTCCTCCTACTGTGGTGGCCTCTCATGGGACTCGGGGCCCAGGTGAGAGGCGCTGGACGATGGGAGAATCCTAGCCGCCATATTTACAAACCTGGATCTCTGCAATGTTCACGATCTGAGGATGATATTGACTTCTTTCTGCGCGTGAAGCGTTGCCTCACGGGCCGGTTACGCGCTACGCGCGACGCGCCCCGCTGTGCGGCCCGCCCTCGTCGCCTGCCGTGCGGCCCGCGCCCTCGCCGCCTGCCCTGCGGCCCGCGCCCTGCCGGTGCGCCGACGGAGTGGTCCCGCGCGGGCTGCCGGCCGAGTCCTGTCCCGCAATTGTTCCCGTCCGCTCCGACGTGTCTGTCGTCGGCGCGGCGACGTGGGCGGCGGCGCCGAACCGATACGGCGAACGCGCGTGGCTGGCGGCGGTGTTGCTCATTTTTGCCCGATATCAAGCGATCTATGAAATTTTTTGGGAATTCGCAGGAAGCCCGCATCCGACGGCAGGTTAATCTGATCTATAGATCAATGAACGACATCGTCGTGTGGTAAGGTGATTGAATTTCGGGCGTCCGCGACGGCGGCGGTGTAATTCAAGACAATACCATTCCTCTTCTTTCGGGTGCGTGCTGCATAATCTCGGGGGCGGGACTATGAAAACGAGACCGACACTAGAGAACCAGACGCCGGAAACCATGCCGACCGCTGTGTGTGTCACCACCGGTCTGCGGCGGGGGCCGCAGGATGAGGATGCCGACGGACGAGCCCTGCGGGACATCCTCGGGGCTGACGTGGACCACGAGCTGGTCGACTTCGCGGCCGGCGCCGGGGGAACCCTCGTCTGCTTGCCGAACTCGCGCGCGGGCTCATGGAGGAAGGACTGGCCAGGGAAGAGGGTGGCACGGTCCACCTGATCGCCCGGCGGACCCCGCGTCGCGTTCTGGAATTCGTGGTGAATCAGTTGGGCGAGCTGAGCGCGAACTGCCAGCAGTTCCTGAAGGTGGCGGCGGCACTGGGGAGATCCTTCATGCTGGAGGACGTGTCCAGAATGCTCGACCGGTCCTCGGCCACCCTGCTCACTCCGCTGGACGAGGCCATAGCTGCGGGATTCGTCGTCGTCGCCGATCACCAGCTTGCGTTCCAGGGCGATTTCGTTCTTCAGGGGGTCGTCGAGTCCATCCCCGCGCCCGCGCACGATGCCCTCCGGCGGGAGGCGATGAGGCTCACCGCGGGGCGTATCCGGGAGCAGCTACGGGTGACCGAGCGTCCGACCGACCCGTACGGCGTGGCCAGGCAGGAGTCCGGCGGCTCATGTTCACGGGCGCACAGCCTGATAATGGACGGCGACGCGGCAGCCGGTGTACGGGTCGCGGAACGCGTTCTCGCCAGCCCTGACGCGTCGGTTCCCGCCCGGCGCGACGCGGAGGCCTCGATCATCCTGGGCAACTTCCTGCTCGGTCGGGAGGAGGCCGGCAGGGTCTCCGAGAGGATTCTGCGGGAACGGGGGGTCGAGCCGGGCGACGTTCCCGCGTTGATGGCACTGACCGTGCGATCCAACGTGCTCTGGCGGGCGGGGAAGTTGGCAGAGGGACTCAGCCTGGGCCGTACCGCCGTGCGCAACAGTGAGAACGTCGATCCGGTCTGGCGTCTGCACTTCCAACTCGCGCTGGCCGGAAAGCTCGCCAACCTTCGGGAGTTCGACGAGGCCGAACGCCTGATCGACGATGCGGAAGCCGGCCTGCGCGGACTTCCCGCGACGGTCTGGACGGCTGCGCCGGCGGCCATGCGGTCCCGGCTGCTCCTCCAGGCCGGGCGGATAGGAGAGGCGCGTCGAGAGGCGGGGTTGGCGATCGCCGCTGCGGAGCGGGACGCCGTTCCCCTGCTCCGGCCCCTCGCGTACTCCGTACTCAGCACCGCCTCCTTCTACCTCGGGGATCTGTCCGCAGCCATCGACCACCTGCACCGAGCGCAGAGTGAGATGGCGAGCCAGGTGGTGCTCGACTCCGCGCAGTACGCCTGGACGGAGACGCTCATCACCGTCAAGAAGGAGGGACCCCGGGCGGCGGCCCGGCTGCTGTCCCACCGGTACAGCCATCTCCCGACGGAACGGAGCCTGTACCTCGAGGACCCGAGTGCCGCCGCGTTCCTCGTCCGTCTCGCGCGCGACGTGGGTGACCGCGACCTCGAACGCAGCGTTCTCGAGACGGTGGAGGGCCTCGCCGGGGACAACCCCGGCATGTCGGTGATCGGCCTCACCGCCATGCACGCCAAGGCGCTGGCGAACAGTGCCCCGGCCGCCCTGGCGCTCATCATCGTGCAGTCGCCGGACCCGATCTCGGTGGCCCTGGCGACGGAGGAACTCGCCAAGCTCTACGCGGCCAAGGCCCCGGTCGGGGGACGGCAGGCCACGTCGACCTACGCCGAGGAGGTCGACCCGCAGACGGCCGCCTGCTGGTCGGTCCTCTCCGACATGGAGCGGCGCATCGCCTACCTGGTGAGCGTGGGTCTGACGAACCGCCAGATCGCCAAGCAGGTGCACCTGTCGGCGCACACCGTGAACTACCACCTCAGGAAGGTCTACCGGAAGTTGGGCATCAACACCCGGGTGGAACTGGCACACGGGGCGGCGAGCTATTCGAGCCGGGCGGCGATCTACTCGATGGGCGACGAGCAGAGGTAGGGCTCCGGCGACCCCGGTGGCGCTCAGACGGCAGACCCGGGCTGGTGCGCGACGGCCATCACCGGTGGGAGGGTCTCGTGCGCGATGAAGTACCGGGTCAGTTCGACGCGGCTGCTGATATCGAGCTTCGAGAACACCCGCCGGAGGTGGCTGTCGACGGTGTGGGGCGACAGGAACAGCACGCTCGCCGCCTCCCGGTTGGTCCTGCCGTCGACGATCGCCCGTACGACGCGCAGCTCCGCACTCGTGAGGCTCTCCCAGCCCGACTTCGGCCGCTCGGCACCCAGTCGGCGTACGTTGTGCCCGTCGAGACGACGCAGCTTCTTCTGCACCCGCTCCAGGTCGCACTGCGCCGCACACTCCAGGTAGAGATCCATGGCCGACTCGAGGAGACGAACCGCCCGGGCCTTGTCCCGCGTGCTCTGTTCCATTCGCGCCGCGTCCTCGAGCGCGCTCGCCGCCGCCAGCGGACGTCCGGCGAGCCGATGGAGGTCCGCGGCGCGGTGCAGCGCGAGCGGGTCGTTGCGCAGGAGGCCCTCGGCGTGTTCCGCGCCCCCCATCAACGACTGCACGACCGGGTTGCGCTCGGCGAGGCGCCGGGCGAACTCGGCCGCCCGCTCGGCGTCCGGGCCGAGCCCCACCTGCCTGGCCTGACGGACGAGCGTCGCCGCCGCCGTCGGCTCCTCGGTGAAGAGCAGCGGATCAGGTACGACCTGCCCCTCGATGTTGATCAGCGTCTGGACCATCATCGCCGGACGCCCACTGGCCGCGTGGAACTGCGCGAGTGCCCAGTCCAGGCGGGCCCGGTCAGCGCTCGCGTCACCGGTCGTCAGCCGCTCGGTCAGGCGCAACTGGTCACTGGCGGTGGCGAGATCGCCGCGATGCAGGCTGACGCGGGCCAGAACGAGGCGCGCGGGCACGGAGTCCTCCGGTGCCGACCGCTCCGCCAGACGGAGCGCGGTCTCGGCCTCGACCCGTGCTTCCTCGAGCCGGCCCGCCGCTGCCAGGAGCTCGGCGTGGTGGCCGTGCCACAGGGGTCCGGTCGCGGTTCCGCCGCGCTTCTCCGTCTCCTGCCGGACGGCGGCGAGGACGGCTGTCGCCTCCTCGAACTGGTCGGCCGCGACGAACGCCCGGACCAGCCACGTCCACAACGGGCGTTCGCAGGCGTCGCACTGCCGGGAGACCGTCGGCTGTCCACGCCCCGGCCCCGGAACCTCGCCGCACGCGTCGCCCACGCGCCCGGCGGAGTCCGCGAGTGCCCGACTCAGTTTGGCGCGGTCCAGCTCACAGACGTCCGGCCGCGCCAGCGTCCGCTGTACGAGTGCGGCTGCCAGGCCGTGGCTGCCGGCGTCCCGCAGTCCCTGCCCCAGTTCGAGCACCAGATGGGCCTCGGCTGCCGCCTCCACCCCGGGGCGCAGGGTGACGTCCGCGAGGCGGCAGGCTTCGGCACCCCGCCCCGCTCCGGCCAGCAGACGCAGGGCACGTGCCAGCGTCCACGGCGGGTCGTCGGAGGGGCCCGCCAGGTTCCGGACGGCCCGGCCCGCCAGGTCGTCGCATCCGCATCCGGACGATCGCGTCGGCGCAGCGGAGGGCACCCTGACCGTCGGCACGGGACCCGACCGTTCGGGACGGGCGTCCGCCCCACCGGTGTCGGGCCGGCGCACCCCGGTCTCGGGCGCAGGCCGGCCGCCGGACGGTGCCCGGGACCGCCCGCCGGCTGCCCCCGTGCTGGTCGAGGGCACGGTGGCTGGTACGGGCGCGGCGGGCTCCCGCTCCCGGAAGGCGGCGTGCTGAAGCGCCTCCCCGACCACCTGGTGGGTGAACGTCAGCTCCACGCCGTCCCGTCGGAGCAGGCCCACCTGCACCGCCTCGTCGACGCCGGAGGCCAGGTCGTGGGCCGTCTCGCCGAGCAGGGCCGCCACCTCGTCGACGGTGAACGTGTGGCCGATCCGCCTGCCGTCGACGAGCAGGCGTCGCACCGCGGGCGACATCTCGCCGAGCAGACCACGGACGGCAGCGCGGACGCCGTCGGGCAGCCGCTCGGTCACCACCGAGGCCGCGCCGTCCGCGATGATCATCTTTCCGGCCTTGATGAGCGCGCTGAAGACGTTCTCCATCAGCCACGGGTTGCCGCCGCAGCGCTCCGCCCAGCCGAGCACGGACGCGTCCGGTTTGGCGCCGAGGATGCTGGTGCACAACTCGGCCACCGCCTCGTTGTCCAACGCGCCCAGGTGCAGGCGGACCGCGACGTGGTCGATCAGCCAGTCGACGGCGTGCTGGGCGAGCGACCGGCTGGCGACCGGCCGGCGGGCGAGCAGCCACAGCACCGGTGACGAGGCCAACGACTGCACGAGCCCCCGGAGGGCGAGGGCACTGACATCGTCGATCCGCTGGGCGTCGTCCAGAACGACCACGAGAGGGTGCCGGCGCGCCGCGCTCCCGACCAGTTCACCCACCCGATCCATCAACCAGAAGGGATTGCTGTCCGGGCGTACCAGCTCGTCGACATCGACGTCTTCGGGCATCGCGTGCCGCAGAAAGTTGATCAGCAGGTGAATGGGGATCGGCTGATCGGTGATACTCGCCCGCCCCGCGACCACGGTCAGTCCCCGTTCCGCTCCCTCCAGCGCCGTGGCCTTCAACAGGTGGGTCTTGCCGATGCCGAAGGGCCCGTCGACGACGACGCAGCTGCTGGAGCCCCGCAGGGTGGCGTCCAGGTGCCGGCCCAGCGAGGACAGGATCTGCTCACGTCCCACCAACGGATGCATGACCACCACCGCCGTGTCTGTTTTGGAGAACCGTCCAGCGCGTGCCGTGGGCACGGCCATCATCGCGGTGTTCGACTGTCCGGACCGGACGCTCGAACATCCCGCGTTGAGCCGGGGCTCGGTTGACCGCCGCAGTGCAGAAGCTCACTCAGTTATACGGGATCCGCGGCCCGGTGGCGGGAATGGCGGTACTAGCTCGCACTACTCGCGTGAGTAGTGGGCAGGGCGGGGCACCACGATTACTGTCGATGGTGTCGATCAGCGCCCGGCCCGTGGATGTGCTGGTTCTCGAAATTGGCCCTGCCGCCTGGTGGACCCGTGCGTTCGCGAATGGGTCAGAAATCCTGCGCCCGAGGTGACCTGACTTCAACGATTTCGTGGGAGCCCGAGGTGCATCAGCGTGAGAATGATCGTCGCCTCGACCGGGAGATGAGATCATGACCGTCAGCTATCTCGGGGCAGCGGCGGACACGGCTGCCGTCGATGCCGCGATCAGGGACTTCCTCACCGAGCGCCGCGCCGAAGCCGACGCGCTCGGCGAGGACATCGCGGCGATGGTCGCCGAACTCGAGAGCTACGTGCTGCGCGGCGGCAAGCGCATCCGGCCGACCTTCGCCTGGCTGGGGTGGATCGGCGCCGGGGGTGACCCGCACGACCCGGTCGCCCCGGCGGTGCTGAGCGCCTGCGCGGGATTCGAGTTGCTGCACGCCTCGTGCCTGATCCACGACGACATCATCGACGCGTCCCGGACCCGCCGTGGCCATCCGGCGGCGCACGTCACGTACGCCGAACGGCATCGGACGCGGGGCTTCTCCGGTGACCCCGACGCCTTCGGCACGGGCACCGCCATCCTCATCGGGGACCTGGCCCTGATCTGGGCCGACGTCCTGGTCCGCGAGGCCGGGCTGCCGGCGGACGCGCACGCCCGGGTCTCACCGGTGTGGTCCGCGGTGCGCTCGGAGGTCGTGTACGGACAGCTGCTCGACCTGATCAACCAGGCCAGCGGCGACGAGGACGTCGACGCGGCGCTGCGCGTCGACCAGTACAAGACGGCCTCGTACACGGTGGAACGCCCCCTCCAGTTCGGTGCCGCGATCGCCGGTGCGGAGGCCGACCTCGTCGCGGCCTACCGGGCGTTCGGCGCGGACATCGGGATCGCGTTCCAGCTCCGCGACGACCTGCTGGGCGTGTTCGGCGACCCGGCGGTGACGGGCAAACCGTCGGGTGACGATCTTCGTGAGGGCAAGCGGACGGTCCTGCTCGCGACGGCACTCGAACGTGCGGACCGCCACGACCCGGACGCGGCGGGCTTCCTCCGGGCGAAGCTCGGCACGGACCTGTCCGACGACGAACTCGCCCGGGTCCGCGCCATCCTCGTCGACGTCGGCGCCGTGGAGCACACCGAGGGGCAGATCGCGCTCCGCGCCGACCGGGCCCTGGCCGTGCTGGAGGCGAGCAGCGCCACCAGACCGGCGAAGCACCAGCTCGCCGAGATGGCGATCAAGGCAACGCAGCGGGCCCAGTGATGCCGCCGACGAACCCGCTCACCTGCACCGACCTCGGAAGCGCCCCGGGTGCCGGGCGTGGCCGCGTCGGCGTGGGACGCGCCCACGGCAAGGCCATCCTGCTCGGCGAACACGCCGTCGTGTACGGCGCTCCGGCACTGGTCATCCCGGTGCCGCAGCTGACGACCACCGCGAGCGCGACGCGCCTGCCCGATCCGGACGACGGCGCGGACCGGATCTCCTTCGCACTGGCCGGATCGCCGACCACGTCGGTGACCCCGCTGGCCACGGACGGCCTGCGGCACCTGGTGGCGGAGTTCAGGGAACGGACCGCCGTCGCCGGGCGCATGTGTGTCGACGTGCTCATCGACTGCGCGATCCCGCAGGGCCGTGGCCTCGGCTCCAGTGCCGCCTGCGCCCGGGCGGCCGTGCTGGCGCTCGCGGACGTCTTCGACCGTCGACTCGACGCCGGTACGGTCTTCGATCTCGTGCAGGCTTCCGAGAAGGTCGCGCACGGCAGGGCGAGCGGCATCGACGCGCTCGCCACCGGTGCGACGTCGCCCCTCCTCTTCCAGTCCGGCACCGCTCGGGAGCTGCCCATCGTCATGCCCGGAAACGGCTGTGCGCACGCCCCGGAGCGCACCGCCCCCCGCCCCGGTGCCGGCTTCGACGGGCTCTTCGTCATCGCCGACAGCGGTGTCGGCGGCAGCACCAGGGACGCGGTGGAACTGGTGCGGCGCAGGTTCGCCGGCCGGGCGGAGACGCAGGACGCCTTCGTCCGCCGGGTGTCGGACCTGACCCACGCGGCCCTGCGCGACCTCGCGCACGGCCAGGTGGGCGACTTCGGCGCGCGGCTGACCGAGAACCACCGGCTGCTGCACGAGGTCGGGATCAGCACCGACCTGATCGACGCGTTGGTCGAGGCGGCGCTCGCGGCGGGCAGCCTGGGGGCGAAGATCACTGGCGGTGGGCTGGGCGGCTGCATGATCGCGCTGGTCGCCGACCCGGGCCGGGCAGAAGCGGTCGTGCGGCGTCTCCACGAAGCCGGCGCCGTCCGGACCTGGGTCGTACCGGTGGGGAGGTTCGCGAGCCATGCTTAGTGACCAGGTGCAGCCGGCCGGGCCGGCGGAGGAGGTCCTCGACCCCGGCGCGACCGCCGTCGCCCATCCGAACATCGCGCTGATCAAGTACTGGGGCAAGCGCGACGAGCGACTCATGATCCCGTACGTCGACAGCCTGTCGATGACCCTGGACGTCTTCCCGACGACCACCACCGTACGGCTGCGTTCCACGGCACGGGCCGACAGCGTCACGCTCGACGGCTCGCCCGCCCGGGGGGAGGCACGGCACCGCGTCGTGGCCTTCCTGGACCTGGTACGCCAGATCGCGGGACGTACCGAACCGGCCGTGGTCGACACCCGCAACCGCGTCCCGACCGGCGCGGGTCTGGCGTCGTCGGCGAGCGGGTTCGCCGCCCTGGCTCTCGCCGGTGCCGCCGCGTACGGTCTCGATCTCGATCCCACGGCCCTGTCGCGCCTGGCCCGGCGTGGGTCCGTGTCGGCCGCGCGGTCGGTGTTCGGCGGCTTCGCGATCTGCCACGCGGGCCCGGGTACCGGCGTGGCCGCGGATCTCGGCTCCTACGCCGAGCCGGTGCCCGTGGCGGACTTCGACCCCGCGCTGGTGATCGCGCTGGTGGACGCGGGCCCGAAGGCCGTCTCCAGCCGCGCGGCCATGCGGCGAACCGTCGAGACCTCCCCGCTCTACCGGTCCTGGGCCACCTCCAGCATGGCCGACCTGTCCGGGATGCGGGCGGCGCTGCGTCGCGGCGATCTCGACGCGGTGGGGGAGATCGCCGAGCGGAACGCCCTCGGCATGCACGCGACGATGCTGGCCGCGCGGCCGGCGGTGCGTTACCTGTCGCCGGCCACGGTGGCCGTGCTCGACAGTGTCCTGCGGCTCCGGGCGGACGGTGTACCGGCCTACGCGACCATGGACGCCGGGCCGAACGTCAAGGTGCTCTGCCACCGCGCGGATGCCGCCCGGGTGGCCGGGACGGTGCGCGACGCCGCGCCGGGATGCGCGGTGGTCACCGCCCGGCGCGGGCCGGGTGCCCTCCTGCGGACGGGGGCCGAGCGGTGACCGGAACGGTCAGCCACGCGCCCGGCAAGCTCTTCGTCGCCGGCGAGTACGCGGTGCTGGAGCCGGGACACCCGGCGATCCTGGTGGCGGTCGATCGGCAGGTCGGCGTCACGGTGTCGGGAACCGACGGTGCGGACGTCGTGATCGACTCCGACCTCCGCCCGACCCCGGCGCGACTGCGTCGGCGCGGCGACGGGCTCGGCGGAGACGACGGGGGACCGGCGCCCGACGACCTCGGCCATGTGGTGTCGGCGATCGAGGTGGTCGACGGGTTGCTGACCGAGCGCGGGCTGCGCATGCCCCCGCTCCACGTCTCGATCTCCAGTCGCCTGCACCGAGACGGAACGAAGTTCGGCCTCGGATCGAGCGGCGCGGTGACGGTCGCCACGGTGACCGCTGTCGCCACGTACTGCGGCGTGGACCTGTCGCCCGACGTGCGGTTCCGGCTGGCGATGCTGGCCACGGCGCGACGCGACACCGGTTCCTCCGGCGGCGACCTGGCCGCCAGCGTCTGGGGCGGGTGGATCGCGTACCACGCGCCCGACCGGGTAGCGGTGCTCGACATGGCGCGGCGTCGGGGCATCGGGGAGACGTTGCGCGCACCGTGGCCGGGGTTCGGGCTGCGACGGCTGCCGCCGCCCCGCGGACTCGCCCTGGAGGTGGGCTGGACGGGACAACCGGCCAGCACCGCCGCGCTGGCGGGGCGCCTGGCGACGGGGCAGTGGCGGGGCAGTACGGCGCAGCGGAACTTCCTGGCCCGCAGCGACGAGTGCGTGCGTGCCTCGATCCGCGCGCTGGAGCGGGGAGACGACCACGAGGTGCTGCACCAGATCCGAGGCGCCCGCCGGGTGCTCGCCGAGCTGGACGACGACGTCCGGCTGGGCATCTTCACCACCAGGCTGACGGCGCTGTGCGACGCCGCCGAGGCCGTCGGCGGTGCCGCCAAACCGTCGGGCGCCGGGGGCGGCGACTGCGGCATCGCGTTGCTGGACGCCACCGCGACGAGGGAGATCGTTCAGCTGCGCGAGGATTGGGCCGCCGTGGGGGTGCTTCCCATGCCGATTCATGTCCAGTCGACGAACGGGAGCGCAGGATGATCGCCAATCGCAAGGACGACCACGTCCGGTTCGCCGCCGAGCAGCAACGCCACCTCGACGGACACAACCAGTTCGACGACGTGTCCTTCGTCCACCACGCCCTGGCGGGCATCGACCGGTCCGACGTCTCGCTCACCACGCGGTTCGGCGGCATCGAGTGGCCGGTTCCGCTCTGCATCAACGCGATGACCGGCGGCAGCGTCAAGACCGGCCTCATCAACCGCGACCTGGCGATCGCCGCCCGCGAGACCGGTGTCCCCATCGCGACGGGATCCATGAGCGCGTACTTCGCCGACGCGTCGGTGGCGGACACGTTCAGCGTGATGCGCCGGGAGAACCCGGACGGCTTCATCATGGCGAACGTCAACGCGACCGCCTCGGTGGAGAGGGCGCGGCGGGCCATCGACCTGTTGCGGGCCGACGCTCTGCAGATCCACCTGAACACCATCCAGGAGACGGTCATGCCCGAGGGCGACCGGTCCTTCTCCTCGTGGGGGCCGCGGATCGAGGAGATCGTGGCCGGTGTCGACGTCCCGGTGATCGTCAAGGAGGTCGGCTTCGGGCTGAGTCGGGAGACCCTGTCGCGGTTGCGGGACATGGGTGTGCGGGTGGCCGACGTCGCCGGGCGTGGCGGCACGAACTTCGCCCGCATCGAGAACGACCGGCGGGACCGCGCCGACTACTCCTTCCTCAACGGCTGGGGGCAGTCCACGCCCGCCTGTCTGCTGGACGCCCGGGGAGTCGGCATCCCGGTGCTGGCCTCCGGCGGGGTCCGCCACCCGCTCGACGTGGTGCGTGGACTGGCGCTCGGCGCGTCCGCCGCCGGGGTCTCCGGCCTGTTCCTCAAGACGGTGCTGGACGGCGGCGTGCCGGCGCTGATCTCGCTGATCTCCGGGTGGCTCGACCAGTTGGAAGCCCTGATGACCGCGCTGGGCGCGCGGACCCCGGCCGACCTGACCCGGTGCGATGTGCTGGTCCACGGTGGCCTGCGTGAGTTCTGCGCCGACCGGGGCATCGACACCCGCCGGCTCGCCACCCGTTCCAGGTCCTACGGCACCACCCACGAGACGGTTGGAGGCACCCGATGACAGACCCGAACGTGACCGCCGGCGTTCCCATGAAATGGGTGGGTCCCCTGCGCATTTCGGGCAACGTGGCGGCGATCGAGACGGAGGTTCCGCTCGCCACGTACGAGTCGCCGCTCTGGCCCTCCGTCGCCCGGGGCGCGCGGATCTCCATGATGGTCGAGCCGGGTATCGTCGCCACCCTCGTCGACGAGCGCATGACACGCTCGGTCTTCGTCCGGGCGAAGGACGCGCAGACCGCGTACCTTGCCTCGTTGGAGGTCGACGCGCGGCTCGACGAGCTGCGCGAGATCGTACGTCGGTGCGGCCGGTTCGTCGAACTGATCGACTTCCATCACGAGATCACGGCCAACCTGCTGTTCCTGCGGTTCAGCTTCAGCACCGGCGACGCCTCCGGGCACAACATGGCGACGCTGGCGGCGGACGCCATCCTGACCCACATCCTGGACACCATTCCGGGAATCTCGTACGGCTCGATCTCGGGAAACTACTGCACCGACAAGAAGGCGACCGCGATCAACGGCATCCTCGGGCGCGGCAAGAACGTGGTCACCGAACTGCTCGTACCGCGCGACGTCGTCCATGACGCGCTGCGCACCTCGGCCGCCGCGATTGCCGAGTTGAACGTGCACAAGAACATGATCGGCACCCTGCTCGCCGGCGGCATCCGCTCCGCCAACGCGCACTACGCGAACATGCTGCTCGGGTTCTACCTGGCGACGGGCCAGGACGCCGCCAACATCGTCGAGGGCTCACAGGGGGTGACCGTGGCCGAGGACCGGGACGGCGACCTCTACTTCTCCTGCACCGTGCCGAACCTGATCGTGGGAACCGTCGGCAACGGCAAGGGGCTCGACTTCGTCGAGGAGAACCTGACGCGGCTCGGCTGCCGGGCCTCCCGCGACCCCGGTGAGAACGCACGCCGGCTCGCGGTCATCGCGGCCGCGACGGTGCTCTGCGGCGAACTCTCCCTCCTCGCGGCGCAGACGAATCCGGGCGAGCTCATGCGCGCGCACGTCCGACTGGAACGTAACAAGACGGCGAAGATCGGAGGCTGACGATGCCCCGTTGGTCTCACGACGGCGAAGGCCCGGCACCTGGAGGATCGATGCCCGGAACGTCCGAGGCGGCAGAGCTCTGTTCCACCATCGAGGAATCGGCCCGGCTGTTGAACGTGTCCTACTCACGTGACAGGGTCTGGTCCCTGCTCTCCGCGTACGGCGACGCGTTCGCGCACCCCGGTGCCGTGGTCGCCTTCCGGGTGGCGACCGCGATGCGGCACGTGAGGGAACTCGACTGTCGGTTCACGACGCACCCGGACGACCGCGACCCCTACGCCCGCGCTCTGTCACACGGCCTCACACCGGAGACGGACCATCCGGTCGGCAGCCTCCTCGCCGAGATCCAGGGACGCTGCCCGGTGGAGAGCCACGGCATCGACTTCGGGGTCGTCGGCGGCTTCAAGAAGATCTACGCGTTCTTCACCCCGGACGACCTGCAGAAGACGTCGAAGCTCGCCGAGATCCCCGCCATGCCGCGCAGTCTGGCCGGGCACGTCGGGTTCTTCGCCCGTCACGGCCTGGACGACCGGGTCGGGGTATTCGGGATCGACTACCCGAGCCGAACGGTGAACGTGTACTTCAACGACGTACCCGCCGGGAGCTTCGACCCGGAGACCATCCGGTCGACGCTCCGGGAGATCGGCATGGCCGCACCGAGTGAGCGGATGCTCAGGCTCGGCGAGAAGGCGTTCGGACTGTATGTCACCCTCGGCTGGGAATCGTCGAGGATCGAGCGGATCTGCTACGCCGCCGCGACCACCGACCTGACGACCCTGCCCGTTTCCGTCGAACCGGAAATCGAGAAGTTCGTGCGAAGCGTTCCGCACGGTGGGGAGGACCGTAAGTTCGTCTACGGCGTCGCGTTGACCTTTCAGGGCGAGTACTACAAGCTCGAGTCGCACTACCGGTGGAAGCCCGGGGCGATGGACTTCATCTGACCCGTTCGCGCCGGGCGGGGACGACGGCGAGCGGATGGCGGCGGCCCCTGGCCCGGCGTGGATCGGGAACCGCCGCCCCGCCCGTCAGGCGGTACGGCGGGAGCGGGCGAGAGCCACTCCGCCGAGGACCAGGCCGACCAGCGCCAGCACCAGGCCAGCGATGGCGCCGCCCCGACCGTTGCCGCTGCCGACCTCACCGGCGGAGTCCGCCAGAGCCATCCCGCCGAAGATCATGCTGGCCAGCGCCAGCACCAGGGCCGCGATGGCGCCGCCCCGGGCGTTGCCGCCGCCGGCCCGACCGGCGGAGCGCAGCGCCCACGCGCCGACGCCCACCGCGACCAGCGCCAGCACCAGGCCGAGCACGGATTTGCCGCGCCCGGAGCCGCCCTCCTCGGCGGCGGTGACCTGTGCGGCGGCCGGTGCGGCCAGCGCGAACCCGCCGAGCACCCCAGCGGCGGCGGCGGTGAACACATGACGGACGGACATCGGAAATCCCTTCGGATGATTGACGGGTAACGACCTCGGCATACGTACCGGAATGGTGACGGTCGTCGTGTCGAAGCCGGTCATGAGCCTACCGTCGAAACGGTCCGACCCGGGGTATTGCTGGCCTTTGAATACCGTAACCGTAGTAACCCGGCCTGACGCACCTCAATCGCCCGGTCGGTGCGCCGTTTCCCGGATCGACAGGCGAAGACCACGTATCGGACAGCCTTCATATTCGCTTCGGTGGATCTGGCGGCAGTGCGGCGCCGCGTCTACTCTACAAAGGAGGCATCACCCCAGCCGCCGAGCAGGAGGCATTGCCGTGGGTGTTTCCGTTCCCCAGTCCCCGCCCCCGTCCCCGTTCGCCTCGTCTCTGGTCACGCGCCCCGTATGGCTGGTCGGCATCCTGGCCGCCCTGGCCGGTGCCGTCACCGCGGAGGCGTTCACGCTCGTCGCCCGGGCTGCCGGCGTTCCGATGGCGGCAGCCGGCGTCTGGGAGGAGAAGGCCCAGAAGATCGCGGTGGGCGCGGTCGCCCAGAGTGTCGTGCTCTGGTCGATCGGCGGCATCGTCCTCGCGGTGGTCCTGGCCCGATGGGCCAGGGGGCCCGCGCGCACCTTCGTGGTGGCCGCCGTCGCGTTCACCGTCCTCTCCCTCGCCGGCCCCGGCCTCGCCCAGGACACCGCCCTGTCCACCCAGGTCGTCCTGGCCGCGACGCACGTGGTGGCCGCCACGGTGATCATCTCCATCCTGGCGAGGCGACTCTCCGCCCGTGACGCGGACCGTTGACGGTCAGGTCGGTGGCTCGGTCGTCGCACCGGGCTCGGCGTCGCACCGGGCTCAGGCGGGGACCGCCGGAGTGAACAGCTCGACGAGGTTGCCGGCGGGGTCGGCGAGCAGGATCTGACGTCCGCCGGGGCCCGAGACGATGTCGCTACGGAAGACCACCCCGGCCCGCTCCAGCCGTTCCTTCTCGGCGTCGATGTCGTCGACGACGAGGTGGATGCGGTTCCGCCCGCATCCCGCCACGTCCGCCGGCGTGGCCCGGGCTCCCGAGCTGGGCGGCCCGGACAGGAGCAGCCGCAACGGCCCACGCGCGACGTCGGCGAAGGCCGGCGGGTAGGCGTTCAGCACGGTGAAGCCGAGGTGGGTGGTGTAGAACTCGATCGCCGCGCGCACGTCGTCGACGATGTAGCGGACACTCGCCAGGTCGCGCTCGGTTCCGGTCATCGTGGGAGATCCTTCGTGGTTGTCGGGTCGGGGCCGGGAGGTGCGGGGCGTCCGATGGCGCGTCGACGCGGTCCTGGGCGCACCCGCGGGTCAGGAGTGGCCGTGGCTCGCGTCCTCGTAGGGTGTGCTGACGCCGTCGTAGACGAGTTGCAGCATCATGCCCTGGTCCTGGTGCCGCAGGTTGTGGCAGTGGTTCATCCAGATGCCGGGGTTGGTGGCCCGGAACGCCACCTCCCAGACCTCGCCCGGCCGCACGTCGAAGGTGTCCACCCACAGCGGGCTGCCGGAGGAGCGCGTCCCGTCCCGGGAGAGGATCAGCACGGGGTGGCCGTGCAGGTGCCAGGGGTGTGTCTCGAGGCTCCGGTTCACCACGGTGTAACGGACGAGGTCCCCCTCGGCAACGAGCTGGTCGGGGATCGACGGGTGCCCGCGGCCGTCGACGGTCTGGGCGTAGGCCGGGCGACCGTCGACCATGGCCAGGGCCCGGTCCAGGACGATCGTGAAGTGCCGGTCGGCGTTGTCGGCGTCGAACGGCACGATCGCGGGCTCGCCGTAGCGCAGCAGATCGAGTTCCGGCCAGCCGGAGGTGTCCGGCAGGGCCGGATCGTTCCCGGTGCGGCCGGTCGGGCGGAGCACTACGCCGCTGCCGTGGTCGTGGTCGAGCACGAGGGCCACCGGTGTGCCCGGCATCGCCAGGACCACGTCGTACCGTCCACCCGCGGGTAGGCGAAGCCCGACCTCACGCACCTCGCCCGGCTGGTGGAGGTCGCGGCCGTCGACGGCCACCACCCGGAACGGCGCGCCGGCCAGCGCGAACCAGTGCGGCTCCGAGTCGGTGTTGACCAGTCGCAGTCGTACGGGCGCGCCGGGGCGGACCGTGTGTTCGGTGCGCCCCTCCCGGTTCCCGATCACGACGGTGTCGTCGAAGGTGTGCACGGGCAGCGTCAGGTCCAACTCCTCGGCCGGCCCTCCCGCTCGCGGTTTCACGACGAGCGTCCCGTACAACCCTCTGCGCACGGCGGGGTGCGATGCCTGGTGCGTGTGGTACCAGTACGTTCCCACCTGGTCGGCGCGGAACCGGTAGACGAACTCACCGCCCGGCGCCACCGCGTCCTGCGTGGCTCCCGGCGCACCGTCCTCACCACACGGCACGTCGTATCCGTGCCAGTGCAGGGTGACGCCGTCCTCGACGTCGGAGTTGCGCAGCGTCACCTCGATCAGATCACCCTGCGTCGCGGTGATCGCCGGGCCGGGCAGTTGGCCGTCGTAGGTCCACGCGTCGACGTCACCTCCGGATGCGAGGCGTACGGTGGCGGTCCTGGCGGTGAGGGTGTGCCGGTGACTGGTGCCGCCCGGGGCCGGTGCGCTGGGACCCCGCAGGTCCGCCACCGAGACCGGTGGCCGGGACCCGGAGGCGCGTCGCGGCCCGCCACCGGTGACCACCGCCTCGGGACTCCGGAACAGCAGGCCGACACCGGTGATCCCCGCTCCCGCCGCGACCGCTCCGGCGGCCAGGCCGATGAACCCACGGCGGGAGAGTGCCGAGCTGTCCCGTGGCGCCGTCGTACGCAGGCTGACCGGGGATTCGGCATCGGTGTGCTCGCCGGCCTGCCTGCCGAGCACCTGCGCGGTCAGGAGAGCGCCGGCACAGA
Organism: Micromonospora inyonensis; assembly: GCF_900091415.1. NCBI lineage: Bacteria > Bacillati > Actinomycetota > Actinomycetes > Micromonosporales > Micromonosporaceae > Micromonospora > Micromonospora inyonensis. Next base: position 132,721 of record NZ_FMHU01000002.1, read on the forward strand.
CGAGGGAGACCGCGATCAGCGCGGTGCTCCAGGTCAGCGGGTATCCGGCGAGGAACGTCACCACCAGGCCGGCCAGTGCGGCGTACGCGGCGGTGAACAGCGCGACGACGCCGCCGACCGGCAGGCCCGCACCGGGCGTCCGCCGCGCGGCGAACAGCCGGGGCCCGGCGACGACCACGGCGGCCAGTGCCGCGGCCCCGAGCAGCGGAAGCCCCAGCAGGACCTTCTCCTGTGCGAACCACCAACCCCGACCGGCCAACGTCACGACGGTGGCCGGTCGGGTGAGCGTCACCAGGACGGCTCCGACGAGGAGGCCGAAGGCGAGCCGATGGCGCTGGAGGACTGCCGTGACACCGGTCGCGAACCAGAGCGCGACACCCAGCAGTGCTACGGCATGGTCCAGCAGGATCCATTGGACCGTGGTCATGACGCCGATCGCGCCGGGCCGGCTGCCGACCCGGCAGCCGGGGAGCCCACGCCGGCCCGCGTGGTGGGCGGCGTGGCCGCCAGCTCACGCGACTGCCGGAAGATGCTGTGGACCACGATCGCCATGGCCAGCCCGTTCACCGCGTGCAGGCCGAACACGAGCTGTCCGGCGGCCGTGGTGTCCCCCGAGTCACCGAAGGCCCTGGCGATGACCGCGATCACGGGCTGGAGGATGCCGAGTCCGGCGACCAGGCCGGACAGGCCGATGATCCGACCGGGCATCTTTGCCAGCGCGGCCACCACCGTCAACACCACGGCGAGCAGGACCGTCCCGAACCCCAGTGCACGGTGGGGCCGGAACGCCTCGTCGAGGGGCGCGGAATCGAACGCGCCACTGGCGGCCAGGAAGAACTGCACGACGATGACGACCAGCAACAATGCCGCCAGGCCGGCGAACGCTTTACGCATGGGAGAACCCCTTTAGGTCGGTTGGGTCAGAGGGGTGTTCGGTCCGCCGACGCGGTGCGGCCAAGGTGCCTCCGTCGGTGGTTCCAGGCAAGCGATTCTCCCACGATCAAGCTGGAGAGTTCTTCGATCAGCGGATGAGGATGGTCTACGCGTTCCGACGTAGAGAGATCGACTCCGACCGCGCTTCTCGTCGTAGCTGTCCGCGTGTCTGACGGGAGTCGTATCGTCCCCGGGATATCTATGATTGCGACATGCCCGACCGAATCGCGGGGCTCCGCCTGCCCGCGCTGGCGCAGGATCTGATCCTCGCCCTCTTCATCACCGTGATGCAGGTCCAGGGGACCCTCCGCCGGGTCGCGGCGGAACCCGACACGGTGCTGCGCCCGCTCACCGACCTCGGGAACCTGGGCTATCTGCTGCTGATCGTCAGCGGCGCCGTCGTGGCCGTGCGTCGCCGCTGGCCGGTCGCGGCATTCGTCACGGCCGCGTTCGCCAGCCTGGCGTACTACACCCTCGACTTTCCGGACGGTCCGGGCTGGCTCGGGCTCTTCGTCGTCATCTACACGCTCACCGCCCTCGGCGACGGGCGACGGTCCCTGTTCATGGCCGGCGTGGGGATCGCGGCGCTGGCCACACTCTGGCTGGTCGCGGCAACCGATCTCGAACCCAGGGACGCGATCGGATGGGTGTTCTTCCGGATCGGCGCCAGCATCATGAGCGCCGCCCTGGGCGAGTCCGTCCGGTCCCGGCGGGTCATCGCGGCCAAGGCACTCGAACGCGCCGAGTCGGCCGAACGGACCCGGGAGGAGGAGGCACGCGCCCGGGTCGACGCGGAGCGGCTGCGGATCGCCCGGGAGGTCCACGACACCGTCGCGCACGCCATCGCCATCATCAACGTCCAGGCCGGGGTCACCGCGTACGTCCTCGACAAGCGGCCGGAACTGGCCCGCGAGACGCTGCGGACCATCGAGCAGATGAGTTCCCAGGCGTTGCGGGAGATGCGGGCCATCCTGGGGATGTTGCGCGACTCCAGCGAGGGCCGGGTGCCGCCTCCCGGCCTGGCGGAGATCGACGACCTCACCGCGAAGGCGCGCGACGCCGGACTCGACATCAACCTCGAGGTGACATCGCCGACATCGCCGCCACCGAGCGCGGTCAGCAACGCGGCGTACCGCATCCTCCAGGAGTCGATCACCAACGTGATCCGCCACGTCGGGCCGACCCGGGTGAACGTGGTGCTGGACTACGGCATCGACGCCCTGGAGGTCCGGGTGACCAACGAAGCGCGTCGTCGCGACGGGGCCGACGGCCGGATGGCGCTGCACGCGGCGGTCGCACCGGGCGGCGGCACCACCGACCCGGCCGAGCCCGGCTGCGGCATCTTCGGCATGCGCGAACGCTGTCTGCTGCTCGGTGGTGACCTGGCCGCCGAGGCGTTGCCGGACGGCGGGTTCGAGGTCAAGGCACGCCTGCCGCTCGCCCCGGCGGGAACGGTACATCGGTGAGCACGGGGAACGCGTCCTCCGGCGGTACGCCGATCAGGGTGCTGCTCGCCGACGACGAGCGGCTGGTGCGCTCCGGGTTCCGGCTTCTGCTCGACGTCGAGGACGACGTCGAGGTGGTGGGGGAGGCCACCACCGGAGCCGAGGCGGTGGAGCAGGTCCGGGCCACGCGACCGGACGTCGTGCTCATGGACATCCGGATGCCCAAGCTGGACGGTATCCAGGCCACCAGTGAGATCGCCCGGACCGTCGGGCTGCACCAGGTCCGCGTGCTGATCCTGACCACCTACGAAACCGACGCGTACGTGTTCGAGGCGCTTCAGGCCGGCGCGTCGGGCTTCCTGCTCAAGGACGCCGGGCCGGCCGAACTCCTGCACGCCATCCGGGTCGTCGCCGCCGGGGAGGCGTTGCTGGCGCCGCGGATCACCCGCCGCCTCATCGCCCAGTTCACCGCGGCCCGGACGGTGACCAAGGCCAGCGAGGACCGACTGGCGGTGCTGACCCAACGCGAGCGTGAGGTGCTGGCTCTGGTGGGGCAGGGCCTGAGCAACGACGAGATCGGTGCCGAACTCTTCCTCAGCCCGGCGACCGCCCGTACCCACGTCAGTCACGCGATGGGCAAGCTGGGCGCCCGCGACCGGGCGCAGCTGGTGGTCATCGCCTTCCAGACGGGACTGGTGAGCCCTCTCACCGGGGAAGCGCACCCACGCGTGCCTCCGGAACGCCGGCACTTCCCGCGTCCCTGAGCAGCGAGACGAGCAGATCGGTGAGGATCTGCGGGCCGTGCTGGGTGAGGACGGACTCGAGGTGGAACTGCACGGAACGGAACCCCGCGCCGCGCAGGGCGTGCACCTCGCCGGTCTGGGGGTTCCGGCTGATCTCCAGGGGCCGGTGCCGCCCGCAGGAGATGAAGTCGTGGTCGGAGCGGGCGGTGTAGGTGTTGTAGAAGCCCACGAGTTCGCTCCGACCGAACAGGTCGACCCGCTTCTGGACGCCCTGGTTGGGCACCGGGCGGCGGATGATCTCGAAGCCGAGTTCGGCGGCGAGAATCTGGTGGCCCAGGCAGATGGACAGGAACGGTACGGTGCCGGCGAGCAGGTCACGGGTGAGCGCGCGGAGCGTGTTCATGCGCGGGTCCGTCGCGTCACCGGGGTCGCCGGGGCCGGGACCGACGACGGCGAGGTCGTAGTCCCGCGGATGCAGCGGACTGTCGAACCGCGTGATCGTGGTCCGCAGGCCGAGGGCACGCAGCTGGTGACCGAGCATCCCCATGAAGGTGTCCTCGTTGTCGACGACCAGCACGCGCCGTCCGTCCAGCGCCGGTTCCGGGGTGCTCCGGTGTGCCCCGTCGAGCCAGAACCGCGAGAGCGTGGCGTTGCGGGACAGCAGTGCCCGGCGCACCCGGGGATCAGCGGCCGGTGACGGGTGCCCTCCCCCGGGGGTGGGCGCACCTGCGGCGCGGGCGCCGGCGAGGCCGAGCGCTTCGAGCACACCTGCGGCCTTGGCCCGCGTCTCGGCCACCTCCGACTCGGGGTGGGAGTCACGGACCAGAGTGGCGCCGACACCCAGGCGCAGCCGGCCGTCGTCGCGGATCTCGGCGGTCCGGATCATGATCGCCGAGTCGAGGGTGCGGCTGCCCGTCCCGTCACGGCCGATCACCGCGAGGACGCCGCTGTAGTATCCGCGGCCCGTCGTCTCGTGGCGGCCGATGACCCGGAAGGCGTTCTCGAGCGGACTGCCGGTGACGGTCGGTGCGAGCAGGGTCTCCCGCAGCACGTCGCGTACGTCGAGATCGCTCCGGCCGGTCAGGATGTACTCGGTATGGGTCAGGCGCGCCATTTCCTTGAGAAACGGGCCGTGCACCCGGCCGCCGGAGGTGCACATTCGGGCCATCATTTTCAGTTCCTCGTCCACGACCATGTAGAGCTCGTTGGCCTCTTTCGGGTCGTGCAGGAAACCCAGGAGCCCGGAAATGTCCGGGCCGGTCGCGGGATGCCGGTAGGTCCCGCTGATGGGATTCATCGAGACGGTGCCGTCGACCATGCTGACGTGCCGTTCCGGCGAGGCGCCGATGAACGTCGTGCCCGCGCCGGTGTGGAACAGGAACGTCCAGTACGACCCGAGTTCACCGGTCAGCAGCCGTCGGAAGATCGCGAGTTCCGTGCGGACCGAGTAGTCGTCCAGGCGCGCGGTGAAGGAACGACGGATGACGAAGTTGGATCCGGCGCCCTGTCCGATCTCGTCTGCCAGCACCCGTCTGACGATCGCCGCGTAGTCCTCGTCGCTGACGTCGAACCCGGCGTCGGACACGGGTACGTTCCGCTCGGGCAGGCTGGCCAGGGCCTGGGCGCGGCTGAGTCGGGCCTGCCGGTGGACGCGCATGGCGAGCAGGGGCGCGTGATCGTCGTGGCAGTCGAACCCCCGTTCGGTGATCTGCCGGTACGGGATCGCCACGAGCAGGTCGTGCCGCGCGCCGTTGGCCGGCTCGCCGGGCAGGGGGAGGTCGGCGAGGCCGTCCATCTCGCAGACCTCGCCGGTCAGGACCTCCACCTGCGCGTTCTGGGCCGATCCGGGCCGGTACAGCAGGGCGAAGGCGCGCCCGTCCTCGCCGAGGCCGGCCAGTAGGTCCGGGGGGCTGGCCATGCTCGAATGCGTCCCGTCCATATCGCTCCCTTTGCATGAGATCAGATCACCCCTCTCGATACTGCGGCGGCGAAAGTCGTCGCGCATGACGTGAAGTCGTCGTCCCGTATTTCCGGTAACGCTGGGGCGGTATGGCGTAAACACCTGAATGAGGATCACCCCTTGCGTACGTCGTAGCCGGCGAGGTGCGCCGCGACTACTGTCGGCGGCATACGACCTCGACGAGGGGCGGTGAAAACGACTGTGAATGTGCTGGTCCAGAAATACGGCGGTACTTCCCTGCAGACTCTCGACTGCGTCCGTCATGCCGCCCTGCGTATCGCGGCGGCCCGGCGGCGTGGATCGGCCGTCGCCGTGGTCGTCTCGGCGCGTGGCAGCAGAACCGACGACCTGCTGCGGCTGGCCGCCGACGTCGGTGCCACGGATCCGTCCCGGGAACTGGACCAGTTGCTGGCCGTGGGCGAGTCCGAGTCGGCGGCGTTGATGGCCCTCGCCCTGAACGGGCTGGGGGTGCCGGCCGTTTCGCTGACCGGGCACCAGGCCGGGATCCGGACCACCGATCGGCACGGCGACGCGCTCATCTCGCGGATCGGAGCCGAACGTGTGGAGGCGGCGCTGGACGCTGGCGAGGTCGCTGTGGTCACCGGATTCCAGGGGGTCGACCGCGTCGGGGACGTCGCCACGCTCGGACGCGGCGGCTCGGACACGACCGCGGTCGCGCTGGCGGCGCGACTTCGCGCATCGGCCTGCGAGATCTACACCGACGTGGACGGTGTCTTCAGCGCCGATCCCCGCATCCTGCCCGCGGCCCGCTGCCTGCCCTGGGTCCAGCCCGGCGTGATGGCGGAGATGGCGTTCGCCGGCGCGCGGGTCCTGCACACCCGCTGCATCGAACTGGCCGCCATGGAAGGGGTCGAAGTGCGCGTCCGCAACGCCTCGTCACAGGCGCCCGGAACGACCGTCGTGGAGTGGCCGGACGGCCGTCCGCTGGAGACCCGGCGGGCCGTCGTGGCGGTGACCCACGACACCGACGTCGCGCGCGTGCTGGTGCACTGCCGGGACAGCCGCCGCGACCTGGCCCCGGATGTGTTCGCGGTGCTGGCCGCCCACGGGACGGTGGTGGACCTGGTGGCCCGGTCCGGGCCCTACGAGAACGAGTTCCGGATGGGCTTCACGATCCGTCGGAGCCAGGCCCAGTCCGTGCGGGCCGCGCTGCACGAGCTGACGGCGGCCTTCGGCGGGGGCGTGCACTTCGACGAGAACGTCGGCAAGGTGTCGGTGGTCGGGATGGGCCTGCTCAGCCGGCCCGAGTACACGGCCAGGCTGATGGCGGCACTCGCTGCGGCCGGCATTCCGACGAGCTGGATCTCCACCTCCCAGATGCGGCTCTCCGTGATCGTGCCGCGTGAACGCACCGTCCACGCCGTCGAGACGCTGCACCGCGAGTTCCACCTCGACCGGCACGAGCCGGCAGACGTCACCTCCGCGACCTCCGGTCGTCCCGCCATCGCTTGAGAGAGGCATGACACCGTGGCTGTACTCAACGCCTCGTTCGCCCGAGGCCTCCGCCTGCGACGCCTGTTCCGGCATGACGACGGACGTCTGCTCGTGGTGCCGCTCGACCATTCCGTCACCGACGGACCGCTGCGCCGCGGTGACCTGAACTCCCTGCTCGGAGAACTCGCCGGCACCGGTGTCGACGCCGTGGTGCTGCACAAGGGCAGCCTCCGCCATGTCGATCCCGGCTGGTTCGGCGACATGTCGCTGATCGTGCACCTGAGCGTGAGTACCCGGCACGCCCCGGATCCGGACGCGAAGTACCTGGTCGCCCACGTGGAGGAGGCGCTGCGGTTGGGCGCCGACGCGGTCAGCGTGCACGTCAACCTGGGCTCACCCCAGGAGGCCCGGCAGATCGCCGACCTGGCGGCGGTGGCGGGGGAGTGCGACCGCTGGAACGTCCCGCTGCTCGCCATGGTGTACGCCCGCGGACCGCAGATCACCGACCCCCGGGCGCCGGAACTGGTGGCGCACGCCGCGACCCTGGCCGCCGACCTCGGCGCGGACATCGTCAAGACCAACTACCCGGGCACCCCCGAGCAGATGGCCGACGTGGTCCGGGCCTGTCCCATTCCGCTCATCGTGGCCGGCGGCCCGCGCTCGGCGGACACCGGGACCGTGCTGGCCTACGTGTCGGGCGCGCTGCGCGGCGGCGCGGCCGGAGTGGCCATGGGACGCAACGTCTTCCAGGCCGACCAGCCCGGCTGGATGGCCGCCGCCGTCGCGCGGCTGGTGCACGAATCACGGCGCCTCCCGGAGCCCGACGGCGTCGACGACCGGCTTGCCCTTACCTACTGAGACTCCCTGACCTTCCGCGAGGAGAGACCGTGAAGCTGTGCTGGCTGGACATCCGTAACGTCGACGGGGCCAAGGCGGCCATCATCGAGGAGGCCCTGCACCAGAGGGTGGACGCCATCGTGGCGGCCGATCCGGCCGACCTGGAGCCGCTTCCCCCGACGGTGAAGAAGGTCCTGTTCCCGCAGAACCAGCCGCTGCCGGAGAAGCTGGGACCGGCCGACCTGGTCATCGTCGAGCCGGCCCGGCACGGGGAGCCCGCCGCGCTTGCACAGCAGTACCCCGACGTGGAGTTCGGCCGGTACGTGGAAATCATCGACGCCGACAGCCTCGACGACGCGTGCCGTGCCGCGCGCCACGACCGGTGGAGCCTGCTGTACTTCCGGAACCCCACCAAGATCCCGTTGGAGATCGTGCTGGCCGCCGCGGCCGGCGCGGACGGCAGCATCGTCACCCAGGTGGCCGACGTCGAGGAGGCGGAGATCGTCTTCGGTGTCCTCGAACACGGCTCCGACGGTGTGATGCTCGCCCCCCGTGTCCCGGGGGAGGCCACCGCGCTGAAGGCCGCCGCGGTCAGCAGGGCGGCGGACGTGCCCCTGGTGGAGCTGGAGGTCACCGGGATCCGGCGGGTCGGGATGGGCGAACGGGCCTGTGTCGACACCTGCACGAACTTCCGGCTCGACGAGGGCATCCTCGTCGGCTCGCATTCCACCGGCATGATCCTGTGCTGTAGCGAGACCCACCCGCTGCCGTACATGCCGACCCGGCCGTTCCGGGTGAACGCCGGTGCGCTGCACTCGTACACGCTGTCGGCCAACGGGCGCACCAACTACCTCAGCGAGCTGGTCTCCGGCGGCCGGGTGCTCGCCGTCGACTCGTTGGGGAAGTCCCGGATCGTCACGGTGGGTCGCGTCAAGATCGAGACGCGTCCGCTGCTCGCGATCGACGCGGTCGCCCCCTCGGGTGTGAGGGTCAACCTCATCGTCCAGGACGACTGGCACGTGCGGGTGCTCGGGCCGGGCGGCACGGTGCTGAACGTCACGGAGCTGACCGAGGGGACGAAGGTGCTCGGCTGCCTGCCGGTCGAGCAGCGGCACGTCGGCTACCCGATCAACGAGTTCTGCATCGAGAAGTGAGCGACGGGGGACGAGGGTGGCGGCGATGATCACGGAGGGAGCGTCGGGGGGTGCCCGCCTCCCTGAGCCCGTCTTCGACTTCCACGTACGCCTGGCTCCCCGGCCGGGGGCGGGGGAGCGGCTCCGGTCGGCGCTGGACGAGTGCGGGCTGGAGCGGGCGGTGGTGTGCGCGGGCGGCACCATCGACCTGGACCGCCTCTCCCGCCAGCTCGTCGAGGGCGGCCACGTCGAGACCGACGCCGACAACGACGCGGTGCTGGCCGCCTGCGCCGGCACCGACGGGCGCCTCGTGCCGTTCTTCTTCGCCAACCCGCACCGCCCGGCCGAGGCGTACCGGGCCAGGGCCGCCGAGTTCCGCGGCCTGGAGATCTCGCCCGCCGTCCACGGGGTCGGCCTGACCGATCCCCGGGTCGCCGACCTCGTCGGCGTGGCGGCGGAGTTCGACCACCCGGTGTACGTGGTCTGCCTGGACCGGCCGGGCGCGGGCGTGGCCGACCTCGTCGACCTGGGCCGCAGGTTCCCGCAGGTGGACTTCGTGCTCGGGCACAGCGGCATCGGCAACATCGACCTCTACGCCCTCACCCTGATCCGGGACGAGCCGAACATCCTGCTGGAGACCTCGGGCGGCTACACGTGCGTGGTCGAGGCGGCGCTGCGCCGCCTCGGCGCCGGGCGGGTGGTGTTCGGCTCCGAGTACCCGCTCCAGCACCCGGCCGTGGAGCTGGCCAAGTTTCAGGCACTGCGGCTGTCGCCCGAGCAGTGGCGGCAGGTCGCCTGGGACAACGCACATCGACTGCTAGGAGAGGAGAAGCGGTGAACGACCCACGTCCGAGCCTGCCTCAACTCGGCCAGTGGCACGGGCCGGAGGACCTTCAGCGCCTTCAGGAGAAGCAGCTGTCGCAGACGGTCACCTGGGCGACCCGCTCGCCGTTCTACCGCGACCGGCTGGACCCCGGGGCCCTGCCCGCGACCGCCGCCGACCTCGCCGACCTGCCGCTGACCACGAAGCAGGACCTACGGGACAACTACCCCTTCGGCATGCTCGCCGTCTCGAAGGAGCGGCTGGCGACCTACCACGAGTCGAGCGGGACCGCCGGCCGGCCCACGCCCTCCTACTACACGGCCGAGGACTGGACCGACCTGGCCGAGCGCTTCGCCCGCAAGTGGATCGGGATGTCCGCCGAGGACGTCTTCCTGGTGCGTACGCCGTACGCGCTGCTGCTGACGGGGCATCTCGCGCACGCCGCCGGCCGGCTGCGCGGGGCCACCGTGGTGCCCGGCGACAACCGGTCGCTGGCCATGCCGTACGCCCGGGTGGTCCGGGTGATGCACGACCTGGGTGTCACGCTGACCTGGTCGGTGCCGACCGAATGTCTCATCTGGGCCGCCGCGGCGACCGCGGCCGGGCACCGGCCCGACGCCGACTTCCCCGCGCTGCGTGCGTTGTTCGTCGGCGGCGAGCCGCTCACCGACGCCCGCCGTCGCCGGATCAGCCGGCTGTGGGGGGTGCCGGTGATCGAGGAGTACGGCTCCACCGAGACCGGCAGCCTCGCCGGCGAGTGCCCGAACGGCCGGATGCACCTGTGGGCCGACCGGGCGCTGTTCGAGGTGTACGACCCACGGACCGGCACCGTCCGCGCGGACGGGGACGGACAGCTCGTGGTCACCCCGCTGTTCCGCGAGGCGATGCCGCTGCTGCGGTACAACCTCGAGGACGACGTGTCGGTCTCCTACGACGACTGTGCCTGCGGCTGGAACCTCCCCACCGTTCGGGTGCTCGGCCGGGCGGCGTTCGGCTACCGGGTCGGCGCGGCGACGGTCACCCAGCACCGGCTGGAGGAACTCGTCTTCTCCCTCCCGGAGTCCCACGGGGTGGTGTTCTGGCGGGCGAAGGCGGAACCGACGGCGTTGCGCATCGAGATCGAGGTGCCCGAGGAGCACCGGGTGGCCGCGCAGGCGGAGCTGACGGCTGCGGTACGGGCCGCGTTCGGGGTCGACAGCGAGGTCGTCGGGCTGGCTCCGGGGACGCTGGTGCCGCGCGCGGCGCTGACCAGCATGCCGGACGTGGTCAAGCCGCGCAGCCTGTTCGGGCCCGACGAGGACTGGGGCAAAGCGCTCCTCTACTACTGACGGGGACGACATGCCGCAGATACGGGTGGCCGTGGCCGGGGCCGGAATCGCCGGCCTCACCCTCGCCGCCGCCCTGCACCGGGCCGGCATCGACTGCCACGTCCACGAGCAGACCGACCGCCTGAGCGAGGTGGGGGCGGGAGTGCAGGTGGCGCCCAACGCCACCCGGCTGCTGCACCGGCTGGGCCTGCGCGATCGCCTGCGCGCGGTCGCGGTCGCACCGGAGGCGATCGAGATGCGCCGCTGGGACGACGGCCGGCTCCTGCACCGCACCCCGCTGGGCGACCAGTGCCACCGCCGTTTCGGGGCGCCCTATCACGCGGTGCACCGGGCGGACCTGCACAGCGCCCTGCTCTCGCTCGTGCCGCCGGACCGGGTGCACCTCGGGGCCCGGCTCGTCGCCGTGACGCAGAGCACCGACGAGGCGCGGCTGCACCTGTCCGACGGTACGACGGTCGCGGCCGACCTGGTGGTGGGCGCCGACGGCATCCACTCGGTCGTACGCGAGCAGATCGTGGCCGACCAGCCGCGGTACTCCGGGCAGACGATCTACCGGGGACTGGTCCCGGCCGAACGGGTGCCCTTCCTGCTCACCGAACCCCGGGTGCGGTTGTGGCTCGGGCCGGACCAGCACGTCGTCTGCTATCCGGTGTCGTCCGGCCGGCAGGTGAGCTTCGGCGCGACCGTCTCCGCCGCCGACTGGCGGGAGGAGTCGTGGTCGGCGCGGGGTGACGTCGCCGAACTCGCGAAGGCGTACGCGGGCTGGCACCGGGACGTCGCACGACTGATCGGCGCGGCGCAGACGGTCAGCAGGTGGGCGCTGCACGACCGCGAGAGCATCGACCGGCTCAGCTCGGGACGGGTGGCCGTCATCGGTGACGCCGCGCATCCGATGCTGCCGTTCCAGGCGCAGGGCGCGAACCAGGCGATCGAGGACGCCGTCGTGCTCGCGGTCTGTCTGGCCGACGCGGGCCCGAACGGCCTGGACGCGGCCCTGCGCCGCTACGAACGGATCCGGCTTCCCCGCACCACGCGGATCCAGCGTCAGTCCCGTGCCAACGCGGAGACCTTCCACCTGGTCGACGGGGACGCCCAGCGCCGCCGGGACACCTCCGCCGAGATCTCGTCGGGTCTGGACCGCCACGAGTGGCTCTTCGGGTACGACGCCGAGCAAGCCGCCACGACCAGCAGGAGGGCATGATGGAACTGACCGGGATCGAGTCGACGGTCGCACTGGTCACCGGTGCGGGGCAGGGCATCGGCGCCGCCGTGGCAGGCGTCCTGGCCGGCGCGGGAGCGCACGTCGCGGCCGTGGACCGCAATGCCGAGGCACTCGCCACCGTGGTGACCAAACTCGAGGCCGAGGGCCAGTCGGCCCGTGGCTACCGTGTCGACGTCTGCGACAGCGAGGCCGTGGACGCGCTCGTGCGGCGCGTCGAGGACGAGCTGGGGCCGGTCGGGATCCTCGTCAACGCGGCCGGCGTCCTGCACACCGGCCGGGTGGTCGAGCTGTCGGACCGGCAGTGGAGCGACATGTTCTCGGTCAACGCGGCCGGGGTGTTCCACATGTCCCGTGCGGTGGCCCGACGCATGATCCACCGCCATCGGGGCGCGATCGTGACCGTGGCGTCGAACGCCGCCGGCGTGCCCCGCGCGGAGATGGCCGCCTACGCCGCCTCGAAGGCCGCGTCCGCCCACTTCACCCGCTGTCTGGGGCTGGAGCTCGCCGACTACGGCATCCGGTGCAACGTCGTCTCGCCCGGCTCGACCGACACGCCCATGCTGCGGGCGATGCTCGGGGGCGCCGATCCGAGGCAGGTAATCGAGGGCTCGCCGGCTGCGTACAAGGTCGGCATCCCGCTGCGGAAGCTGGCCCAGCCCCGGGACGTGGCCGACGCGGTCGCGTACCTCGTGTCCGACCAGGCCGGCCACGTCACCATGCACGACCTGTACGTGGACGGCGGCGCCGCCCTGCACGTGTGACCTGGGGTGCCGCTCGGCACGTGTGACGTCGTCGACGAGGAACAGGAGGCGAAGAACCATGGCCATGGCCCCGATCGCGTCGTACCGGATGCCCGGTGACGACGACCTGCCGAGCACGGCGCTGCCCTGGCGCCCGCGTCCGGACCGGGCCGCCGTGCTGGTGCACGACATGCAGCGGTACTTCCTGCGCCCGTTTCCGGCCGGGCAGTCTCCGCTGACCGAGCTGGTCGCCAACGTGATGAAGCTGCTCGCGGCGGCGCGCGCGGCCGGGGTGCCGGTGCTGTACACGGCGCAGCCGGGTGGCATGAGCCGCCAGGACCGGGGGCTGCTGCACGACCTCTGGGGTCCCGGCATGAGCAGCGAGGAGGCCGACCGCGGCCTCGCCGACGACATCGCCCCCGAGCCGGGCGACACGGTGCTGACCAAGTGGCGCTACAGCGCGTTCTACCGCAGCGACCTCGAGGAACGGCTGCGGCGGTCGGGACGGGACCAGCTCGTCGTCTGCGGTGTCTACGCGCACATGGGGTGCCTCGTCACCGTCTGCGACGCGTTCAGCCGCGACATCCAGCCGTTCCTCGTGGCGGACGCGCTGGCCGACCTGTCGTTCGACGACCATCTCATGGCGCTCCGCTACGCCGCGAAGCGCTGCGCGGTGCCGTTGTCCACGGCCACCGTGCTGGCCGAGTTGGAGAGCTAGGCGGCCGGGTGGCCATGCCCCCGGCCGGACCATCACCCGACCATGGAGGAACACGTCAATGTCCGAGCGTACTCAGGTCGTCGTCGTCGGCGGAACGTCGGGGATCGGGCGACACTTCGCCCAGTCGGCAGCCAGACGGGGAAACGACGTGGTCGTCACCGGTCGTTCGGAGGACCGGACCAAGGGCGTCGCCGACGAGATCGGCGGGCGGGCCCGCGGGCTCGCCCTGGACCTGGCCGAGCCGGAGCGGATGGTGGCCGCGCTGGCCGACGTGCGACGCGTCGACCACCTGGTGCTCGCGGCGCTCGACCGGGACTACAACACGGTTCGGGAATACCGTCCGGCCGACGCGATCCGCCTGCTGACGGTGAAACTCGTCGGCTACACGGCGGTGCTGCAGGCGCTCGCCCCACGGATGACCGACGAGAGCGCGGTCGTCCTGATCGGCGGCCTGGCCAGTCACCGGCCGTATCCGGGCTCCACGACCGTGACGACCGCCAACGGCGGCATCGGCGCGCTGGTCAGGACACTGGCGGTGGAACTCTCGCCGGTCCGGGTCAACGCCCTGCACCCGAGCATCGTCTCCGACACGCCCTTCTGGAGTGACAAATCCGCCGCGCGCGAGGCCGCCGCTGCACGCGCGCTCACCCGGCGGCCGGTGACCATGCAGGACTGCACCGAGGCGATCACGTTCCTGCTGGAGAACCGGGCGGTCAACGGTGTCAACCTGAACATCGACGGCGGGGAGGTGCTCATCTGAGGCCGGTCGTGATCCGCCACGGCCCCCACCAGCCGGTCGCGCCCTGCCCGTGTTCCCGCTGCGCGCGCGGGTAGCGGGAGAGGTCCCGGGCCGAGAAGAGGGCCATGCCGGCGTGGAAGCCCGCCACCGGCACCGGCAGCCGCGTCCAGTAGGCGGGTCTGCCGTCGACGTGGAACTCCACCTCCGACGTCTCGGCCCGGTAGGTGACGGCGTAACCGTGCCGACGTCCCGGCTCCGTCGGCACGTCCAGCACCACCCGGTGGACGTAGTGCTCGTCCGGGCGGGTCACGCCGGGAAGTGCCAGTCGCTCGACGACCGCGTAGACGGTGTCGTTCGTGGCGGCGGCGTTGAGCACGACGCCGGTCTCCAGGTCGAAGAGGTTCACCGTGCCGTAGGCGTCGAGCAGGTCGTGCGGAATCTGGCCGTAGGTCCGCACCCCCATCTCGACCTCGAACGTCAGCCGGCCCGCCGCCGGCGCGGCGAAGCGTCGTACGGACCGGTACATCTGCTTGGCGTTGTTCCGCCTCGGGTCCGTGTCGTGGAAGCGGGTGAACGGGCTGACGGTCAGCTCCAGCCGCCCGTCACCGGTACGCACCCGGGCGTTGCGGTCCTGGTACCGGATGGTCGCGCCGTCCGGTGCCGCCATCGACATGATCGTCCAGCGGGCGGGGTCGAGTTCGTCGCTCGTGAAGTCGTCGTACGTCCACGTGGTCTTCTCCAGCGCCGAGGTCATGGCGACACCATCGGCCCCGAAGCCATCGACAGGCATCACACGTTCACGCGGTTCGACCGGAGCGGCACGCCATTCTGGCGCCGCACGCCGAAAATCCCGTGAATGGGCCATGCCTGGTGTGGGAGGGGCGACGGAGACTGCCGCGTATCGACTGACCGCCACGTCACGACGACGTCATCCCGACGTCCTCAGAGGAGGTGTCATGGGCACGGTGGACTCGGCAGCGAACAACGACCGTTATGTCGCGGTATATGACAGCGCCCAATTCAGGACGCTGCGGCGCCGATCGAATTCCTTCATCGTGTGGGCGAGCGTCGCCTTCTACGGGTGGTGGTTCGCCGGCATCACGCTCGCTGCCTTCGTGCCGGACTTCTTCCGGACCGGGCTCGGTGGCCCCATGAACGTGGGCCTGCTGTTCATCGGCCTGTCCCTCCTCCTCGTGGTGGCGATCGCCGTGGTGTCCCTGCGCTTCGCCCGCGAACGACTCGATCCCCTCAGCGAGCAGATCCGGGCGGACCTGGAAGGAGATCTCCGATGACCGGTGTTCTCGCGGTCCCCGCGCCACCCCCGATCGACAACACCTGGTCGTCGCCCGCGGTCGCCTTCGCGGTCGCCATTGCCATCGGCGTCGTGGTGTTCGTGCTCGTGAGCGCGGCCCGTGGCGGCATCCGCAACCCGAGCGACTTCCTCCTCGCGGGCCGGCGGATCGGCGCGGGCCAGAACGCTCTCGCGATGGTCGGTGGGACCATCATGTACTCCACCGTGATCATCATTACCGGGCACGTCGCGCTGAACGGCTTCGACGCCATCCTCCTGCTGACCGCCTTCAGCATGTCCACCGTGGTCGGGGTGCTGATCTACGCCGGGCCGGTACGGAACGTGGGCGGGTACACCCTGGGCGACGTGTTCGCGCTGCGCGCCCGCGAGCGGCCGGCGCGGATCGCGTCGGCGGTCCTCACCCTGGTCGTCTACACCATGTTCACGGTCATCGCCCTGGCGTCGGTCGCCATGGTCGCCAACCGGATGTTCTCCACCAGTTCCACCGTCAACGCGCCCCTGGTGGCCGGCATCACCGCCGTCGTCGGGCTGCTCGCCGTCGCCTGGGTGTACCTGGGTGGCATGGAAGGAGTCACCCGGATCCTGGTGCTCAAGGTGGTCCTGATGGGTGGCCTGGTGGCGGTGCTGGCCGCGGTGGTGCTGGTCCGGTACAGGCTGAACCTCGTCGAACTGCTCAACGACGCCGAGGCCAACGCGAATCCCGACGAGCGCGGTCTCGACCTGCTGACCACCGGCCGCCTGTTCGCAGAGGGTTCCACGTACGCGTCGGACCAGGACCCGTGGGTCCACCTGTCGAAGACCTTCTCCATCGCCGTCGGGGCCCTGGGGATGCCGTTCCTGTTCATGCGGTACTTCGTGACGCCCAACGGGCGGGAGGCACGGCGGTCGGCCGGCTGGGCGTCGATCATCACCGTCGCGTTCTGGACGTGCATGATCATCCTCGGTCTCGGCGCCGTCGCGATCCTCGGCGGGGACGCCATCGGCCAGGTCGGGGCCCACCGCGACATCACCCTGCCCAAGATCGCGGACGAAATCGGCGGTGGCTGGGCCACCGGCGCACTCGGCGGGATCGCCCTGATGTCGACCGGCGGGATCTTCGCGGCACTGCTGCTCAACGGGGTGACGTCCATCACCAAGGACGTCAACGCGGCGCGGGGCCGGAAGCGGGAACCGGCCGCCGAGCTCAAGAGCATCCGGCGCACCGTACTGATCGTCGGGGTCATCTCCGTCGTCTTCGGCCTGGCGATGCTGACCCAGCTCACCCACATCTTCATCCCGACGTCGATCGACCTGGGTGCCGCCTGTGTCCTGCCGGCGGTCGTCTACTCGCTGTTCTGGCGGCGTTACAACACCCGGGGACTGCTGTGGACGGTCTACGGAGGACTCGCCGTGACCCTGTTCATGGCCCTGTTCTCCAACGGGGTGTCGGGTGACCCCACCGCCCTGTTCCCCGACGCCGACTTCAAGTTCGTCGACTTCGAGCCCGGCCTGCTCGGGGCGCCGCTCGGCTTCCTCTTCGGCTACCTCGGCACGGTCACCAGCAGGGAGCGCGACGACGCCCGCTTCGCCGAGACGCAGGTGCGTGCCCTCACGGGTGCCGTCGTGCCCGCCCGGAGGGACGTGCCCACCACCGGTGGCACGGACGAGCGCGGCCGGGAGAGCCGGACGCCCAGCGAAGCACTCTGAACAGCCGTGAACGGTGTGGGGCGGGTCGCACCGCCCCGCACCCCTTCGGGAGGGTCAATCGTGGATCCGGCACCGGTTCTGGTCGTGGGCGCGGGCCCGGTCGGCATGGTCACCGCCCTGGCGCTCGCCCGCCAGGGCGTTCCCTGCGTTCTCGTCGACCAGACCTTCGAGACGTCCGTTCACCCCAAGCTCGACTACGTCAACTCCCGCAGCATGGAGTTCCTCCGGCAACTCGGCATCGCCGACGACGTCCGTGCCGCCGGGGTCGCCCCCGAGCACCGGGCCGACGTGATCTGGTCGACCGGCCTCGCCGGTGAGCCGATCACCACGTGGGGACTCCCCTCGGTGGCCGAACAGTGGCGACACATCGCCGAGCACAACGACGGCACCCAGCCCGCCGAACCCGGCCAGCGCATCTCCCAGATCGACCTGGAGCCGGTCCTGCGGGCCCACTGCCGGCGCAACCCGCTCGTCGACCTGCGCTGCGGACTGCGGTTCGACTCCCTCACCCAGGACGACGGCGGGGTGACCAGCCACCTGGTCGACGTGCTGACCGACCAACCGGTCCGGCTGCGGTCCCGGTACGTGATCGGGTGCGACGGCGCGTCGAGCCAGGTCCGCAGGACGGTGGGCATCGGCGAGGAGGGCTTCGGCGTACCCGGGTTGCCGGGTGCCTTCATGGTGCACTTCAAGAGCCGCGACCTGGACAGCCTGCACCGGCACGGGCGGTTCTGGCACTACTTCGCCTTCCGGTACGTCATCATCGCCCAGGACGAGGTGGACACCTGGACCGCGCACGTCAACGGCATGGACGCGTCCGAGTTCGACATCCCCCCAGCCGATCCGGCGGCCTTCCTGCTCGACACGATGCGGACGGACGTCAAGATCGACAAGGTGCTCCTGACCTCTCGCTGGCGCCCCGGCTTCATGCTCGCGGACCGGTACCGGGCCGGACGCGTTCTCCTCGCCGGCGACGCCGCTCATCGCATGTTCCCGACCGGTGCCTACGGAATGAACACCGGCATCGGCGACGCGGTCGACGTGGCCTGGAAGATCGCCGCCCTGGTCAGGGGCTTCGGCGGCCCCGGCCTGCTCGACAGCTACGAGACGGAACGCCGGCCGGTGGGCCAGCGCAACATGCACACGTCACACCGGCACCTCGGTGTGCACCTGGAGGCGGGAGCGCTTCTTCGCGGGGGTGCCCCGCCCGATGCCGTCGCGGCCTTCCTCACCGCCGAGCGCGGCGAGAACGAGTACCGGGGCATCGAGCTGGGCTACCGCTACGGCGACTCGACCGTCGTCTGCCACGAGGATTCGCCCGAACCCCCGTGGAGTCCCCGGGAGTACACGCCGACGACCTGGCCCGGCGGCCGTCCGCCCAGCGTCGTCCTCGACGACGGTGAACCGATCTACGATCGCTTCGCCCCGTCCCTCACCCTCGTCGACTTCGCCGGCGACGGCCGCGCGGACCCGCTCCTCGACGCGGCAGCCGCCCAGGGTGTGCCGGTCAGCCACACGGTGGTGACCGACACCGGCGCCCGGCAGGTATGGGAACGCGACCTCGTCCTCCTCCGGCCCGACCATCACGTGGCCTGGCGCGGGAACATGGTCGGCCCGGACCCGGCTGCCGTGATCCGACGGGTCCGAGGCGCTCGGTGAGCCGCCTCGCCGGATGACGCCCGCATCGTCCCGTCCGCACCCGGCGTAGCGGTCACCGCCGCCCGCCGGGCGCGCCGGACCCACTCCCGCCGGTCGCGTACCGGACCGATGGCGCGAACGCGCCACGACCGTTTCCGGGTGCGGCTGCTCGGCCGCGTCGACCGCGTGGCGCTGCGGCGTCCGGCAAACGGCGCTCCCAGCCGCGCGAAGACGTGATGTGCGCGCGTCGGAGCCTCGGTCACGCTATCGGCACACCGCTCGGCCGGGCGGGAAGCTCCAGCGCGGCCGAGCCGGTCCGGGCGAACGGAACCCGCCCGTCCGACGACCGGATCGCGGCCTGCCGTCCGTGGCCCCCGGAGGCCCGTCTCGCTGATCTTTCGACTGGAGGACAGATGCAGCAACCCAGATCTGCGGCGGACTTCATCGAACTCGGGCCGTGGGAGGGCATGCCGGCGGCCCAGCAACCGGACTGGCGGGACCACCCCGCCTACCCCGGGGCGTGCCGTGCGTTGGCGTCGGCTCCGCCCCTGGTGACCGTCCCCGAGATCCGGCAGTTGCGGGGCTCGCTGTCGGGACTGGCGAGGACCAACACCCTCCTGCTGCAACTGGGCGACTGCGCCGAGAGCTTCTACGAGTGCACGCCCCGGCACACCGCAACGAAGCTGGAGCTCATCGACCGGCTGGGAGACCGGTTCAGCGAACTCACCGGTCAGAGCGTCGTCCGGGTCGGCCGGATGGGCGGGCAGTTCGCCAAACCCCGGTCACAGGCGTTCGAGTGGCACGAGGCGCTCAGCATCCCCTCCTTCCGGGGACACATGGTCAACTCGGACATCGCCACGTCGGCGGCCCGGCAGGCGAACCCGTGGCGCATGGTGTGGGCCTACGAGGCCAGCGACGGTGTGCAGCGGGTGATGCGGACGTACCGTCAGCGACACGGCCGTACGGCGACGACGGACGGGCCGTGGTCGAGCCACGAGGCCCTGGTCGTCGACTACGAGTCCCGGCTGATCCGCCGCGATCCGGACACGGATGACCTGTACCTGGGCTCGACACACCTCCCATGGGTGGGGGAGCGGACACGCCAGCCGGCCGAGGCGCACGTCGCTCTGCTCTCCTCCGTGGCCAATCCGGTGGGGTGCAAGATCGGACCGGCCGCGAACCCCGACGACATCCTGCGCGTGTGCGAGGCGCTCGATCCGCGGCGTGAGCCCGGCCGCCTGGTCCTGATTCCACGGATGGGACGGGACCGGATCCGGGAAGCCCTGCCGCCGATCGTCCGCCGCGTGGCGAACGCGGGACACCCGGTGGTCTGGCTGAGCGACCCGATGCACGGCAACACGGTGACATCCCGGTTCGGCCTGAAGACGCGTCACCTCGCCGACGTGATCACGGAGGCGCTGCGGTTCCGCGACATCGTCGAGGAGCACCGGCAGTACGCCGCCGGACTCCATCTGGAGGTCGCGGCGGACGATGTGACGGAGTGCGTCGGAGGATCGGTGGAGGACGAGGAGGCGTTGCGGCGTCGCTACACCTCGCTGTGCGACCCGAGGCTCAACGCCAGCCAGGCCACCGAGCTCATCGAGGCCTGGGCCAAGGGGACAGCGGCAGGTCCGTGTCGGCCGGCGTGACCGTGGCCTGCGGGTGTACGTCCCGGGTGGGGACTTCCTTGTTGTCGCTGTCCGGTTCCAGGATCTCCGAACTGCTCGACATTCCGAACACCCACCTATCGGCAGGTGGGATCCAGTGCGCGTGCGGCAATCGGTTCCGGGGCGGTCGACACCAACGGTCAAACCGGTGTTGACACCGCCTCTGACGTGCCTTTCCCGGGCAGCAGAACGCCTGCCCTCCTGCATCGTCCCGAGCGGGTCTCGACCTGAGCGACACCGCTGGTGGGCCACGGCGGGTAGCGTCCACTACCCGATCGGGTAGTGGACGTTGGCAATTCAAATGCACTAATATCGTGCAGAATCCTCCGACCCTTATTCAATGGCGCGAAATCAATTTGTGGTGGGCGATCGAAAGGAAATTCCGGTGACGATTCTGAGGCGGCTGCGGAGACGGCGCCTGGAGGGCGTGGTGGCCTTCGCCGTGACGATGGCCCTGGCGGGATCGCTGACCAGTGGCGTGGCGGCGGCCCCGCAGGAGGAGGCGACATTCGACCTCGACCACGGAAATGTCCTGCTCGAAGTCGTCTACCCGACGTTCAACATGGTGTCGCGTACGGAGAGCCTCGGTCGACCCATGTCGTGGACCCTGGACCACGCCATGCGGTTGGAACTGCCGTGGTTTGATGCCATCGCCCCTTATCACCCCACGGCGGTCGGCATCTTCTCGGACCTCGGTCGGCGGCCCGCGGGGGAACACACGACGCGTAACAAGAACATCGCCGTCGCCTACTCGGCCTTCACCTCGTTCAACGCCATCCTCCCGCAGTACAGGTCGCGATGGCTCGAGATGATGGAGTCGGCCGGCCTGGACCCCGACAACACGGCGGAAGACCCGACCACGGCCAGCGGTATCGGCATTCTCGCCGCCAGGAACGCCATGGCGGCGAGAAAGAACGACGGTTCCAACCGGGACGGTGACGCGGGCGGCCGCAAGTACAACCAGCAGCCCTACGCCGACTACACGGGTTATCGGCCGGTCAACACGGCGTACCAGCTCCGCAACCCGTCCCGCTGGCAGCCGAACACGGCCTCGACGCGGGAGGTCTTCACGGTCCAGGAGTTCGCGACTCCCCAGTTCGGCCGGGTGAAACCGTTCACGTACGACAGCCCCGCACAGTTCCAGGTGTCTCCGCCGACCAACAGCAACCACCTCAACCACCGGGCCTATCGCAGTCAGGCCGACGCGGTGCTGAGGGCGTCGGCAGGCCTGGACGACCGCCAGAAGGTGACCGCCGAGCTGTTCAACGACAACGTCCGGCCCTTCGGGATCATCGCCGGCGCGATCGCCCGCGGGAACATCCACCTCAACACCGAGGAGACCGTTCGCTACGTCGCCGCCTCTGTGGTGGCCGGCGTCGACGTGGTCATCGCGTCCTGGTACCTGATGCGCGAGTACGACTCGGTGCGGCCGTTCAGCGCGATCGGTCACCTGTACGGCGGGGAGAAGCTGACGGCGTGGGGCGGCCCGGGGAAGGGCACCGTCAGCGACATCACCGGCGACGAGTGGCAGGGCTACCTGAGCACGCTGGCGTTCGCCTCCCCGGAGTACCCGTCCGCCTCGTCCGCGCTCTGCCTCGCCTACGTCCAGCAGGCGCGACGCTTCATCGGTACCGACCAGTTGACCATCGCCTGGCCGGTGCCCAAAGGTTCCTCGCTCGTCGAACCGGGCGTGACCCCGGCCAGCGACATGACCCTGTCCTGGAGCAGCCTGAGCGACTTCGCCAGCGACTGCGGCCAGAGCAGGATCTGGGGCGGTGAGAACTTCCCGTCCTCGGTCGAGGCCGCGAAGCGGTACGCGCCGCAGATCGGTGACCTGGCCTACGACTTCGTGCAGCGCAAGCTGAACGGCCGCTGATCGCCTTCGTGCCGACTCCGGCTGCCGACGGTGCCTGTCGCTCCGTCGGCAGCCTGCTGCCGTAAGGCAGCGAACTGACCGCCGAACACATCTCGGTCGTCGTGATCTGTCCGTACGCCTGGCCGGTAAGGCCCTGCCTTGCTGGCCAGGGCCGAAGATGCGGAGCGGGCGACGGGAATCGAACCCGCACCGTCAGTTTGGAAGACTGAAGCTCTGCCATTGAGCTACGCCCGCGTGCGCCCGGTTTCCCGGACGCGCCGACAGCCTACCGCGTGCCCCGGTCCACCGTGCAGCCGGATTCCGTCCCGGACGCCACTCGGCGACGGCAGCAGGAGAGGGGGGCGACGACCGGCGCTGCCCCGCGCGCCGGTCAGCCGGACGGGCCGGGGTCCACCCGGACTTCCGTCGTCCTCCGGGCAGCCTGGTCCACCCGGTGGTCGTCCCGGCGCGGGTTCTGCGGGCCGGTCAGCGGCGGTTTGTGGGAATCTGTCGACCAGTGCGCCGCCCGGACGCCCCGGCCGCGGGCCGACGGCATACACTTCTGGTCGCCACGGGGTGTGGCGCAGCTTGGTAGCGCACTCGCTTTGGGAGCGAGGGGCCGTGGGTTCAAATCCCGCCACCCCGACTGTCGTCCGCGGCCGGGTCGCCAAAGGGCCGCCGTCGCGGTACCTGGGCGGCTGCCGGAGCGTCCGGCCGGCTCGCCTACACTCGATGGGCTGAATCACGCCCAGACTTAAAACCGAGATCCGTTCAAGGAGTACGCCTGTGAAGAGCACCGTCGAGACTCTGAGCCCGACGCGCGTGCGGCTCGCCATCGAGGTGCCGTTCGTCGAGCTCGAGCCGAGCCTCAAGAAGGCGTACCGGGAGATCGGCCAGCAGGTCCAGGTTCCCGGCTTCCGCCAGGGCAAGGTTCCGCCCGCGGTGATCGACCAGCGGGTCGGCCGGGGCGCCGTCCTCAACGAGGCGGTGCAGGAGGCCATCCCGCAGAACATCCTCGCCGCCGTCCGTGAGCACGACCTGAAGACGCTCGGTCGCCCCGAGGTGGAGATCACCGAGTTCAACGACGGCGACAGCCTCAACTTCACCGCCGAGGTCGACGTCCGCCCGGAGCTCACCCTGCCGGACCCGGGCACCATCGAGGTGACCGTCGACGAGCTCCAGATCGACGACAGCGAGATCGACGAGCAGGTCAAGAGCCTGCGCGAGCGGTTCGCCACGCTCAAGACCGTCGAGCGTGCCGCCGGTGAGGGCGACTTCGTCCAGATCGACCTGAACGCCACCGTCGACGGCCAGGACGTGCCGGGCGGGTCCGCGACCAACCTCTCCCACGAGGTCGGCAGCCAGCAGCTCCTGCCCGGCCTGGACGAGGCTCTCGTCGGCCTCGCCGCCGACGAGAGCGCCACCTTCACCACCCAGCTCGTCGGCGGTGACTTCGCCGGCAAGGACGCCGAGGTGACGGTGACCGTCCGCACCGTCAAGGAGAAGGAGCTGCCCGAGCTGAACGACGAGTTCGCCCAGATGGCGAGCGAGTTCGACACGCTCGAGGAGCTCCGTGGCGACGTGCGCGAGCGGATCACCAAGGGCAAGCGGGTCGAGCAGATCTACGCCGCCCGCGACAAGGCCCTGGAGCAGCTCGTCGCCGCGGCCGAGGTGCCTGCACCGGAGGGTGTGGTGCGCGAGGAGGTCGCCAGCCGCAAGCAGGCGATGGTCGACCAGCTCGAGCGGATCGGCGCCTCGCTGGAGGAGTACCTCGCGGCCGAGGAGAAGACCGAGGAGCAGCTCGACGAGGAGCTGACCACGGCGGCGACCGAGGGCGTCAAGATCCAGCTCCTGCTGGACACCCTGGCCGACGCCGACGACGTCCAGGTCTCCGACGACGAGTTCGGCCACGAGATCGTCCACCGGGCGCAGCGCGCCGGGATGCCCCCCCAGCAGTACTACGACCAGCTGGTCCGCTCCGGCGCGGCAGCGGCCATCTTCGGTGACGTCCGGCGCGGCAAGGCGCTGGCCTCGGTGATGGAGCGGGTGGCGATCAAGGATTCGGCGGGCAACGCGGTCACCCTGGACGCCCTCAAGGCCGAGGGTGACGAGGCGCACGACCACGACCACGAGCACTGATCGCGGGGTCGGCCGCCGACCGCCGTTCGCGGTGGTCGGCGGCCGAAACCCTTTTCCGGGTACGGATCCCGGGCAGCTGCGCTGAGAGCGAACAGTGTCCCGACCGTGGGTCTGTCACCCGGTGGAGCGGTTAGTGTCGGGTAAGACGGTACGGAGAGCGAAGGGCTGCCATGACCGACATGCACATCCCAGCGATGCCGCTCCGGGCGATCGAAGCCCGCGGTGGCGACCCCCTTGGCAACCTCGACGACTCGGTCTACAACCGGTTGCTCAAGGAGCGCATCATCTTCCTGGGCAGCGAGGTGACCGACCAGGTCGCCAACCGCATCTGCGCCCAGCTGCTCCTGCTCGCGGCGGAGGATCCGCACCGCGACATCAACCTCTGGATCAACTCGCCGGGTGGCTCGGTCTACTCCGGCATGGCGATCTACGACACCATGCAGTTCATCGACAACGACGTGTCGACCGTGGCGATGGGCATGGCGGCGTCCATGGGCCAGCTGCTGCTCTGCGCCGGCACCAAGGGCAAGCGGTACGCTCTTCCCCACGCGCGGATCATGATGCACCAGCCGTCCGGTGGTATGGGTGGCACGGCTTCCGACATCGCGATCCAGGCGGAGCAGATGCTCTACACGAAGCGGATGTTCCAGGAGCGGGTCGCCTTCCACACCGGGCAGGACCACGCGCAGATCGAGGCCGACTCGGACCGCGACCGCTGGTTCACCGCCCAGGAGGCCAAGGACTACGGCTTCATCGACAAGGTGATCACCGGAGCCACCCAGGTTCCGGAAGGCGCCGGGACCCTGAGCTGATCGAGGAGCTGACGATGACCGACCTGAGCCTGCCACCGCGTTTCGCGCCGGTGCACAACCGCTACGTCCTGCCGTCGTTCGTCGAGCGCACCTCGTACGGGGTGAAGGAGTCGAATCCGTACAACAAGCTCTTCGAGGACCGGATCATCTTCCTCGGCGTCCAGGTCGACGACGCGTCGGCCAACGACGTGATGGCGCAGCTGCTGACACTCGAGGGCACCGACCCGGACCGCGACATCATCATGTACATCAACTCGCCGGGTGGTTCGTTCACCGCCATGACGGCGATCTACGACACCATGCAGTACGTCCGGCCGGACATCCAGACGGTCTGCCTCGGCCAGGCGGCCAGCGCCGCCTCGGTGCTGCTCGCGGCTGGCACGCCGGGCAAGCGGATGGCTCTGCCGAACTCGCGGATCATCATGCACCAGCCGGCCACCGAGGGTGGCTACGGGCAGGGCTCGGACATTGAGATCCAGGCCCGGGAGATCCTCCGGATGCGGACGCAGCTGGAGGAGATGTACGCCAAGCACTGCAACCAGCCGGTGGACAAGGTTCGTAAGGACATCGACCGGGACAAGATCATGACGGCGGAGGAGGCCCGCGAGTACGGCGTGGTCGACACCATCCTCACCAGCCGTAAGAAGGGTCTGCTGGCCGCCAACGCCGCCAGCTGAGCAGTTGGGGGTCGGAGGTCGGCCCGGGGCGTGTTACCGGCCGGCCTCTGACACACCCGTTTTGGGGGTCGGAGAAACCCCCGGCAGCGGGTAACGTCGGTCTGTGCCCCTTCGCCGGGTCGGACCGGCCGGGTGAAGACACGGACACGAGGATCAACGTCCTCAAGCCAGGGCCGGCGTACCGGCCGACGAGTGCAGGGAGAATGTAGGTGGCACGGATCGGTGACGGCGGCGACCTACTGAAGTGCTCCTTCTGTGGCAAGTCGCAGAAGCAGGTCAAGAAGCTCATCGCGGGCCCAGGGGTCTACATCTGCGACGAGTGCATCGACCTCTGCAACGAGATCATCGAGGAGGAGTTGGCCGAGTCCGGCGAGGTGAAGTGGGAAGAGCTTCCCAAGCCGATGGAGATCTGCCAGTTCCTCGACAACTACGTCGTCGGCCAGGACCAGGCCAAGAAGGCCCTGGCGGTCGCGGTCTACAACCACTACAAGCGGATCCAGGCCGAGGCGGCGGGTGCGCCTGGCTCCGGCAGTGACGCCGTGGAGCTGGCCAAGTCCAACATCCTGCTCATCGGGCCCACCGGCTGCGGCAAGACCCACCTCGCGCAGACCCTCGCCCGGATGCTCAACGTTCCGTTCGCCATCGCCGACGCCACCGCCCTCACCGAGGCCGGGTATGTCGGTGAGGACGTCGAGAACATCCTGCTCAAGCTGATCCAGGCCGCCGACTACGACATCAAGCGCGCCGAGACGGGCATCATCTACATCGACGAGGTCGACAAGATCGCCCGCAAGTCCGAGAACCCCTCGATCACCCGGGACGTCTCCGGCGAGGGCGTCCAACAGGCGCTGCTCAAGATCCTTGAGGGTACGGTGGCCAACGTGCCGCCGCAGGGGGGCCGGAAACACCCCCACCAGGAGTTCATCCAGATCGACACCACCAACGTGCTCTTCATCTGCGGTGGTGCCTTCGCCGGCCTCGACCAGATCATCGAGGCTCGCACCGGCCAGGGCGGCACCGGGTTCGGTGCCCGGCTCCGGGCGGTGTCCGAGCGTTCGACCGACGACATCTTCAGTCAGGTCATGCCGGAGGACATGCTCAAGTTCGGGCTGATCCCTGAGTTCATCGGCCGCCTTCCGGTGATCACCAACGTTCGCAGCCTCGACCGCCAGGCCCTCGTGCAGATCCTCACCGAGCCGCGCAACGCCCTGGTCCGGCAGTACCAACGCCTCTTCGAGCTCGACGGGGTCGAGTTGGAGTTCGAGCAGCCCGCCCTGGAAGCCATCGCCGACCAGGCGATGCTCCGCGGCACGGGTGCCCGTGGTCTGCGCGCGATCATGGAAGAGGTCCTCCTCTCGGTGATGTACGAGGTCCCGAGCAACCCGGACGCGGCACGGGTACTGATCACCCGTGAGGTGGTCCTGGAGAACGTCAACCCGACGATCGTTCCCCGCGAGTTCACCGGCCGGCGGGCCCGCCGGGACCGCGAGGAGAAGTCGGCCTGACCGCCGAGCATCGCCCGGAGCGCGGTCCGGGCTCGGGACAGCGCGTACCCGGGCCGCGCCCGTAGGCTGGTGCGCATGCGCGTCGCCGTCTGTCAGCTGAACGCCCGTGAGGACCGGACCGCCAACCTCGCGGCCGCCGAACGTCTCCTGGTCCGCGCCGCCGAGGCCGGCGCCGACCTTGCCCTGCTGCCCGAGTACGTCGACTATCTCGGCCCGGCTGGCGGTCTGCCCGAGCCCGAGTCGGTGGACGGCGCGGTGGGCAGCTTCTTCGCCGAGGTCGCCGACCGGCTGAACATGTGGGTGATCGCGGGCTCGTTCCACGAGCGGGGGCCCGACCCGGAGCACACGTACAACACCTCCCTGGTGTTCGACCGGTCCGGTGCGCTGGCGGCCAGCTACCGCAAGATCCATCTGTACGACGTGGAGATCCCGGGACGGGTCTCGTACCTGGAGTCCGCCACCGTCGCCCCTGGCACCGAGCCGGTGGTGGTCTCGATCGAAGGCCTGCGGGTGGGGCTCTCCATCTGTTACGACCTGCGGTTCCCCGAGCTGTACCGGCAGCTGGCCACCGAGGGCGGTGCGGAACTGCTGGTGGTGCCGGCCGCGTTCATGCTGCACACCGGCCGGGACCACTGGGAGGTCCTGCTGCGTGCCCGGGCCATCGAGAACCAGTGCTTCGTGGCGGCGGCCGGGCAGACCGGCGACCACGAGCCGGGTCGGACGTGTTTCGGCCGCAGCATGGTGATCGACCCTTGGGGCACGGTTGTCAGTCAGCTCCCGGACGGCGCCGGTATCACCACCGCCGACCTCGACCTGGAACGGCTGCGGACGATCCGGGCGGAGCTGCCCAGCCTGGCGAACCGTCGCCTCTGAGCGGGGTCAGGTCTCCTGGAGCAGGACACCGATCACGGCCAGCCCGGCGATGGCCGCGGCGGTGACCAGGAGAGCCGTGGTCATCCGGGAGGGGCCCCGTCGGGCCAGCCGCCGCACCGAGGCCACGACGGCGAGGAGCACGAAGACCGCGATGACCAGCTGCCAGATCGGCAGCAGGAGCCCCAGCAGCGCGTCTTCCGCGAGCACTGTCGTCGGGGACCGTGGTAGGTCAGCCATGTCAGACACTCTGGCACGCGGAGGACCCTCCCGGGGATGCACCAGCGCTTGCGACCTCGTGCGGGCGGTCCCGCCGGCCCGAGGAAGTCGCAGTGATGAACGTTGATTTGCGCCTTGGCGGCGGGACGCGTAACTTTCTCTCTGCAAGCGGGAGGCCGGACAAACTGGCCGAAAGCGAGCACCAGGCCCGGGGTGGAGACGCCGAGCGGGGCTGGATCGGGCGGTGCGGAGTTACCCGGAAAGTTGGGGTTGCGATCGCGAAGCCGACCGGGTAGAGTACCAAAGCCGGCAGGAGCCGGGCGGAACACCGCAGAGCGGTGATCGGCCGGTCTGCGGGAATCCCGCCTCAGAAACGACCCTCGGTAACCGAGGTGCGTCGGAGTGGGTCTGACTGAAGCCAGCAGGAAGAATCTTGAAAGAGCTTCTTGCTTCGGAAGCCGAAGTCAGGTAAGTTGGAGCGGTTGCCCCGGATGGTGCCTGGTGAGGGTTCCGGATGGTGTGTGGTTGTTCTTTGAGAACTCAACAGGGTGCTTGATAAGCCAGTGCCAATTATGATTTATACCCCGGACTGGCTGGGCATGCTTCGGTGTGTCTGGTTGGTTGGGATTCCTTTGGCAACACTTTTGTTGTCGGGACGATTGTTCAACAAGTTTTTGTTGGAGAGTTTGATCCTGGCTCAGGACGAACGCTGGCGGCGTGCTTAACACATGCAAGTCGAGCGGAAAGGCCCTTCGGGGTACTCGAGCGGCGAACGGGTGAGTAACACGTGAGCAACCTGCCCTAGGCTTTGGGATAACCCCGGGAAACCGGGGCTAATACCGAATAGGACCGTCGATCGCATGATCGTTGGTGGAAAGTTTTTCGGCCTGGGATGGGCTCGCGGCCTATCAGCTTGTTGGTGGGGTGATGGCCTACCAAGGCGACGACGGGTAGCCGGCCTGAGAGGGCGACCGGCCACACTGGGACTGAGACACGGCCCAGACTCCTACGGGAGGCAGCAGTGGGGAATATTGCACAATGGGCGGAAGCCTGATGCAGCGACGCCGCGTGAGGGATGACGGCCTTCGGGTTGTAAACCTCTTTCAGCAGGGACGAAGCGTAAGTGACGGTACCTGCAGAAGAAGCGCCGGCCAACTACGTGCCAGCAGCCGCGGTAAGACGTAGGGCGCGAGCGTTGTCCGGATTTATTGGGCGTAAAGAGCTCGTAGGCGGCTTGTCGCGTCGACTGTGAAAACCCGCAGCTCAACTGCGGGCCTGCAGTCGATACGGGCAGGCTAGAGTTCGGTAGGGGAGACTGGAATTCCTGGTGTAGCGGTGAAATGCGCAGATATCAGGAGGAACACCGGTGGCGAAGGCGGGTCTCTGGGCCGATACTGACGCTGAGGAGCGAAAGCGTGGGGAGCGAACAGGATTAGATACCCTGGTAGTCCACGCTGTAAACGTTGGGCGCTAGGTGTGGGGAGCCTCTCCGGTTCTCTGTGCCGCAGCTAACGCATTAAGCGCCCCGCCTGGGGAGTACGGCCGCAAGGCTAAAACTCAAAGGAATTGACGGGGGCCCGCACAAGCGGCGGAGCATGCGGATTAATTCGATGCAACGCGAAGAACCTTACCTGGGTTTGACATGGCCGCAAAACCGGCAGAGATGTCGGGTCCTTCGGGGGCGGTCACAGGTGGTGCATGGCTGTCGTCAGCTCGTGTCGTGAGATGTTGGGTTAAGTCCCGCAACGAGCGCAACCCTCGTTCGATGTTGCCAGCGCGTTATGGCGGGGACTCATCGAAGACTGCCGGGGTCAACTCGGAGGAAGGTGGGGATGACGTCAAGTCATCATGCCCCTTATGTCCAGGGCTTCACGCATGCTACAATGGCCGGTACAATGGGCTGCGATACCGTGAGGTGGAGCGAATCCCAAAAAGCCGGTCTCAGTTCGGATCGGGGTCTGCAACTCGACCCCGTGAAGTCGGAGTCGCTAGTAATCGCAGATCAGCAACGCTGCGGTGAATACGTTCCCGGGCCTTGTACACACCGCCCGTCACGTCACGAAAGTCGGCAACACCCGAAGCCGGTGGCCCAACCCTTGTGGAGGGAGCCGTCGAAGGTGGGGCTGGCGATTGGGACGAAGTCGTAACAAGGTAGCCGTACCGGAAGGTGCGGCTGGATCACCTCCTTTCTAAGGAGCACCTTCCACCGAAGGGTGGTAAGGAGCCCGCGACCTGCGAATGTCGGGTCGGGGTGCTCGATGGCGGAGACACTGGTGAGTTTTTCCCTGGCAACGGCCGGAATCTTCTAGTACGCATCTCTTCGGGGGTGGTGGAACGGGGGTTGTGGTGCGGCTGGGGAGGGGCGGATGGCACCCTGTTGGGTCCTGAAGGAACAACCCGTGGTGGTTGGTTCTTCTAGGCGATTACTGCCAGGCATGACCTGGTCTCGCAAACCGGATCCGTGTGGGTTTAGGTGTGGGATGTGGTGGGTTGTGGGTTGGTCGTTGGTTGAGAATTGCACAGTGGACGCGAGCATCTTTGTGGTCAAGTTGTCAAGGGCGAACGGTGGATGCCTTGGCACCAGGAGCCGATGAAGGACGTGGGAGGCCGCGATAGGCCTGGGGGAGCTGTCAACCAAGCTGTGATCCCAGGGTGTCCGAATGGGGAAACCTGGCATCAGTCATGTGATGTCACCTGCACCTGAACACATAGGGTGTATGGGGGGAACGCGGGGAAGTGAAACATCTCAGTACCCGTAGGAAGAGAAAACAAATAGTGATTCCGTGAGTAGTGGCGAGCGAAAGCGGATTGAGGCTAAACCGGCTGCGTGTGATACCTGTCAGGGGTTGCGTGGTCGGGGTTGTGGGACCCTGCTGAACATGCTGACACGTGTTCGAGGAGTTATAAAGTCAGTGGCTAGCCGAACAGTCTGGAAAGGCTGACCGTAGGCGGTGAGAGTCCGGTAGGTGAAAGTTGCTGACCTTCTGTGGGTGTTCCCGAGTAGCGGCGGACTCCTGAAATCTGCCGTGAATCTGCCAGGACCACCTGGTAAGCCTAAATACTTCCTGGTGACCGATAGCGGACAAGTACCGTGAGGGAATGGTGAAAAGTACCCCGGGAGGGGAGTGAAATAGTACCTGAAACCGTTCGCCTACAATCCGTCGGAGCCTTGCGGGGTGACGGCGTGCCTTTTGAAGAATGAGCCTGCGAGTTAGTGGCATGTGGCGAGGTTAACCCGTGTGGGGGAGCCGTAGCGAAAGCGAGTCTGAATAGGGCGTTTTTAGTCGCATGCTCTAGACCCGAAGCGGAGTGATCTAGCCATGGGCAGGCTGAAGCGCGGGTAAGACCGCGTGGAGGGCCGAACCCACCAACGTTGAAAAGTTGGGGGATGACCTGTGGTTAGGGGTGAAAGGCCAATCAAACTCCGTGATAGCTGGTTCTCCCCGAAATGCATTTAGGTGCAGCGTCGCGTGTTTCTTGCCGGAGGTAGAGCACTGGATGGTCTAGGGGGCCCACAAGCTTACCGAAATCAGCCAAACTCCGAATGCCGGTAAGTGAGAGCGCGGCAGTGAGACTGCGGGGGATAAGCTTCGTAGTCGAGAGGGAAACAGCCCAGATCACCAGCTAAGGCCCCTAAGCGTGTGCTAAGTGGAAAAGGATGTGGGGTCGCATAGACAACCAGGAGGTTGGCTTAGAAGCAGCCACCCTTTAAAGAGTGCGTAATAGCTCACTGGTCAAGTGGTTCCGCGCCGACAATGTAGCGGGGCTCAAGCACACCGCCGAAGCTGTGGCATTCACATTTTTACTTCGCCAGGCCTTGATGTCTGGTGCAGGTGTGTGGATGGGTAGGGGAGCGTCGTGCCGGGGGTGAAGCATCCGAGTGATCGAGGTGTGGACGCGGCACGAGTGAGAATGCAGGCATGAGTAGCGAAAGAAGGGTGAGAAACCCTTCCGCCGGATGACCAAGGGTTCCAGGGCCAGGCTAATCCGCCCTGGGTGAGTCGGGACCTAAGGCGAGGCCGAGAGGCGTAGTCGATGGACAACGGGTTGATATTCCCGTACCCGCGAAAGAGCGTCCCTGATGAACCTCGTTGTGCTAACCACCCGAGCCTGGTGAGGTCTTCGGACTGATCTGGGGGAGCGTGGGAACCTGGCGGGTAGTAGTCAAGCGATGGGGTGACGCAGGAAGGTAGCTGAGCCCGGCCGGTGGTTGTGCCGGGGTAAGCGTGTAGGCCGCACCATAGGCAAATCCGTGGTGCATGGGGCTGAGACGTGATGCCGAGCCGATTCAGGTGAAGTCAGTGATCCTATGCTGCCGAGAAAAGCCTCTAGCGAGTTCTTAGCGGCCCGTACCCCAAACCGACACAGGTGGTCAGGTAGAGAATACCGAGGCGATCGGGCGAACTGTGGTTAAGGAACTCGGCAAATTGCCCCCGTAACTTAGGGAGAAGGGGGGCCGGAGACGTGAAGCCCCGCGCGGGTGGAGCGTTGTATGGCCGCAGAGAGCAGGGGGAAGCGACTGTTTACTAAAAACACAGGTCCATGCGAAGAAGTAATTCGATGTATATGGACTGACGCCTGCCCGGTGCTGGAACGTTAAGGGGACCTGTTAGCTCTTCGGGGCGAAGCGGAGAACTTAAGCGCCAGTAAACGGCGGTGGTAACTATAACCATCCTAAGGTAGCGAAATTCCTTGTCGGGTAAGTTCCGACCTGCACGAATGGCGTAACGACTTCCCCACTGTCTCAACCACAGGCCCGGCGAAATTGCAGTACGAGTAAAGATGCTCGTTACGCGCGGCAGGACGGAAAGACCCCGGGACCTTTACTATAGCTTGACATTGGTATCCGAATTAGCTTGTGTAGGATAGGTGGGAGCCGGTGAAGTCCGTACGCCAGTACGGGTGGAGGCAATCTTGAAATACCACTCTGGTTGATTTGGGTATCTAACTTCGGACCGTTATCCGGTTCAGGGACAGTGTCTGGTGGGTAGTTTAACTGGGGCGGTTGCCTCCTAAAAGGTAACGGAGGCGCCCAAAGGTTCCCTCAGCCTGGTTGGCAATCAGGTGTTGAGTGCAAGTACACAAGGGAGCTTGACTGTGAGACTGACAGGTCGAGCAGGGACGAAAGTCGGGACTAGTGATCCGGCACTTGCGAGTGGAAGCGGTGTCGCTCAACGGATAAAAGGTACCCCGGGGATAACAGGCTGATCTTCCCCAAGAGTCCATATCGACGGGATGGTTTGGCACCTCGATGTCGGCTCGTCGCATCCTGGGGCTGTAGCAGGTCCCAAGGGTTGGGCTGTTCGCCCATTAAAGCGGTACGCGAGCTGGGTTTAGAACGTCGTGAGACAGTTCGGTCCCTATCCGCCGTGCGCGTAGGATACTTGAGAAGGGCTGTCCCTAGTACGAGAGGACCGGGACGGACGAACCTCTGGTGTGCCAGTTGTCCCGCCAGGGGCACGGCTGGTTAGCTACGTTCGGAAGGGATAACCGCTGAAAGCATCTAAGCGGGAAGCTCGCTTCAAGATGAGGTATCCCACCATCTTCGGATGGGTAAGGCCCCCAGCTAGACGACTGGGTTGATAGGCCGGAAATGTAAGCCCGGTAACGGGTTCAGTTGACCGGTACTAATAGGCCGAGGACTTGACTACATACTTTTTGCTTCGCGTCCACTGTGTGATTCACGGCTAACGAACGACCTGGACCGGTTGTTTGATATGTCGATAGTGTTACGGCGGTCATGGCGGAGGGGAAACGCCCGGTTACATTCCGAACCCGGAAGCTAAGCCCTCCAGCGCCGATGGTACTGCACTCGGGAGGGTGTGGGAGAGTAGGACACCGCCGGACTTCTTTCAACGAGGGCCACCCCGATATCGGGGTGGCCCTCGTTGTATTTCCCGAGTGATTCGGCGCCCCTCGCCCGAGTCGTCCGCCGGGCGGCACCTCTGGAGCCGGGCCGGCGGACGGTGCCGTGGTGCGGGGTCACGCCCTGGTCTGGATGCCCTCGCGGATCCGGCGGAACAGCGTGCCCGCCGCGTCGACCGGTCGCCCCGGGAACATCCCCATCGCGACGC
Organism: Micromonospora inyonensis; assembly: GCF_900091415.1. Classification (NCBI taxonomy): domain Bacteria; kingdom Bacillati; phylum Actinomycetota; class Actinomycetes; order Micromonosporales; family Micromonosporaceae; genus Micromonospora; species Micromonospora inyonensis. The sequence continues at coordinate 167,251 of NZ_FMHU01000002.1, forward strand.
TGCCGTGGTCGGCCCACCCGCAGACCGCGAAGTCGCCGCCCTCACCGCTGGTGGTGCCGCACTTCATCACCCCGGCGAGGCGTCCGGCCGGCACCTCGCGCAGGCCCTCCACCGCTCCGGTCTCGTCGGTCATCATCCCGAACAGGGCGTCCAGCTCCCGTTCCGGCTGCCAGAGCAGCGTGGTGCCGCCGAAGACGAGCACGGACTTCCGCTCGTCCGCAGGGTCCTGGTAGACCACGCCGAAACTGCGGTCCAGTTGGATGCTGGCGGCGAACCCGCTGCGCAGGTAGTCCGCCGTGCTCCGGGCCCGCTCGCTGTCGTCCTGCCGGAGCCCGGCGACCTCGGGGCGTACCGTCACGTCGGTGTCCTTCTGCTGTGCCACCCGCCAGCCGAACGTGCCGAAGGCGGCGGTGCCGAGCAGCCCGACGGCGAGCCCGGCCCCCATGGCGATCTTCCAGCGTCGCGACCGGGGGGCGCGCGGCGTGCTCTCCTCGGGGTCCGGGTCGGGGTGGCCCAGCCGGATCGGTTCCATGGTGAGGTCGAGCGGCTCTGACTGGTCGGGCAGCGAACGCTCGGACAGGTGTGCGTCGGACATGTCCGCCACCGTACGCGAACACGAGGTGGGGCACGTCGGGTCCGCCGAAGCGCTCCGTAGACTTTCTTGGGTGACCGAGAGACTGGATGCCCGACGCCCCGACGCCCCCGAACTGCCAGCCCAGTACCAGCCGGGCGAGGTGGAGCAGCGACGGTACGAGCAGTGGGTAGCCGACGGCCACTTCCGGGCGTCAGCGTGCAGTGACAAGCCCCCGTTCACCATCGTCATACCGCCGCCGAACGTCACCGGCTCGCTGCACATGGGCCACGCGCTCGACCACACCGTCCAGGACGCGCTGGTCCGGCGGAAGCGGATGCAGGGCTTCGAGGCGCTCTGGCTGCCCGGCATGGACCACGCCGGCATCGCCACCCAGAACGTGGTGGAGCGGCAGCTCGCCGCCCAGGGGCTCTCCCGGCACGACCTGGGCCGGGAGAAGTTCGTCGAGCGGGTCTGGCAGTGGAAGGCCGAGTCGGGCGGTGCGATTCTCGGCCAGATGCGCCGGCTCGGCGACTCGGTCGACTGGGACCGCGAGCGTTTCACCATGGACGAGGGGCTCTCCCGGGCCGTCCAGACGATGTTCAGGAAGCTCTACGACGACGGCCTGGTCTACCGGGCGGAGCGGATCATCAACTGGTGCCCCCGCTGCCTGACCGCGCTGTCCGACATCGAGGTGGAGCACACCGACGACGACGGTGAGCTGGTCTCCATCCGCTACAGCGACGAGGTCGTGGTGGCCACCACCCGGGCGGAGACGATGCTCGGTGACACCGCCGTCGCGGTGCACCCCGACGACGAGCGCTACCGGCACCTGATCGGGACCGAGGTGGAGGTGCCGCTGACCGGGCGGCGTATCCCGATCGTGGGGGACGAGCACGTCGACCCGTCCTTCGGCACCGGCATGGTCAAGGTGACGCCGGCGCACGACCCGAACGACTTCGAGATCGGCCAGCGGCACGACCTGCCGTCCCTGACGGTCATGGACGAGCGGGGGGTGATCACCGCGCACGGTCCGTTCCAGGGACTGGACCGGTTCGAGGCCCGGCCGGCGATCGTCGCGGCGCTGCGCGAGCAGGGGCGGATCGTCGCGGAGAAGCGGCCGTACGTGCACGCGGTCGGGCACTGCTCGCGGTGCCGTACGACCGTGGAGCCACGGCTGTCGTTGCAGTGGTTCGTCAACACCACCCCGCTGGCCCAGGCGGCCGGCGACGCGGTGCGCGACGGTCGGGTGCGGATCGAGCCGGCGGAGTTGTCGAAGCGGTACTTCGCCTGGGTCGACAACATGCACGACTGGTGCATCTCTCGGCAGCTCTGGTGGGGGCACCGCATTCCGGTCTGGTACGGCCCGGACGGCGAGGTGGTCTGCGTCGGCCCGGACGAGCAGCCGCCCAGCGGCGAGGGCTGGCGGCAGGACGAGGACGTCCTGGACACCTGGTTCTCCAGCGGCCTGTGGCCGTTCTCCACGCTGGGCTGGCCGGAGCAGACTCCGGACCTGGCGAAGTTCTACCCGACCAGTGTGCTGGTCACCGGGTACGACATCCTGTTCTTCTGGGTCGCCCGGATGATGATGTTCGGCCTCTACGCGATGGACGGCCGGCAGCCGTTCGACGTGGTGGCCCTGCACGGCATGGTCCGCGACCAGCACGGCAAGAAGATGTCGAAGTCGTTCGGCAACGTGGTCGACCCGCTGGACTGGATCGACCGGTACGGCGCCGACGCCACCCGGTTCACCCTGGCCCGTGGCGCGAACCCCGGTGGGGACGTGCCGGTCAGCGAGGACTGGTGCCAGGGCTCGCGGAACTTCTGCAACAAGCTCTGGAACGCCACCCGGTTCGCGCTGCTGAACGGCGCGCACACCACCGGAGCGCTGCCGGCCGCCGCCGAGCTGTCGACCGTCGACCGGTGGATCCTGTCCCGGCTGGCGCACGTCACCGTCGAGGTGGACGCGCAGTTTGAGGCGTACGAGTTCGCCAAGGTCTGCGACCTGCTGTACCACTTCGCCTGGGACGATGTCTGCGACTGGTACGTGGAACTGAGCAAGCCGGTGCTCGCCGAGGGTGGTGCGGCCGCCGACGCGACCCGCCGGGTGCTCGGTCACGTGCTCGATCAGCTGCTGCGACTGCTGCACCCGGTCATCCCGTTCGTCACCGACGAGCTGTGGACCGCGCTGACCGGCGGTGGGACGGTCCTGACGGCCGCCTGGCCGGTCGCCGACCGTACGCTGATCGACGACGCCGCGGAGAGCGAGGTCGGCACCGTCCAGCGGGTGGTGACCGAGATCCGCCGGTTCCGCTCCGACCAGGGGCTGCGGCCCACGCAGCGGGTGGTCGCCCGGCTCGACGGGCTCGCCGGGGCGGGTGTGGCCGCGCACGAGCGGCTGATCCGCTCGCTGGTCCGGCTCGATGCGGCCGGGGAGGGCTTCCAGGCCAGCGCCACCCTGACCCTCCCCGGTGAGGTGGTCGTCGCCCTGGACACCCGGGGCTCGATCGACGTGGCCGCCGAGCGGGCCCGGCTCACCAAGGACCGGGCTGCCGCCGGGAAGGAGGTCGCGCAGGCGCGGGCGAAACTCGACAACCCGGCCTTCGTCGGCAAGGCCCCGGAGCCGGTGGTCGACAAGATCCGTGGCCGGCTCGCGGCGGCCGAGGCCGACCTCGTCCGGATCGACTCTGCCCTGGAGGCGCTGCCCTCGTGACCGACCGCACCGAGAACCCGGACCGTACCGACCGTGCGGGACGCGCCGAGCGCGCCGACCGGACGGGTTTCGCCGCTGTCGAGGCGGAACTCGCCGGTCGCGGCTTCACCCGTATGGTGTTCGAGCTCGACCGCATCGAGATGCTGCTGGACCTGCTCGGCAGCCCGCAGCGGGCGTACCCGTCGATCCACCTGACCGGCACCAACGGCAAGACCTCGACCGCCCGGATGATCGACTCACTGCTGCGGGCGTTCGGGCTGCACACCGGCCGGTACACCAGCCCGCACCTGGAGACCGTCCGGGAGCGGATCAGTCTGGACGGGGAACCGGTCGGCGAGGAACGCTTCGTCGACACGTACCGCGAGGTCGCGCCGCTGGCCGCCCTGGTCGACCAGCGTTCCGCCGAGCCGCTGACCTACTTCGACATGACCACGGCGCTGGCGTTCGCCACCTTCGCCGACGCCCCGGTCGACGTCGCCGTGGTGGAGGTCGGCCTGGGCGGGGCGGAGGACGCGACCAACGTGCTCCAGGCCGGGGTGTGCGTGCTGACCCCGATCGGGCTGGACCACACCGAGTGGCTCGGCGACACGATCGAGGACATCGCCCTGGCCAAGGCGGGCATCATCCACAAGGGCGCGACGGTGATCTCCGCCGCGCAGGACGAGGAGGCCGCCCGGCCGATCCTGGAGCGTTGCGCCGAGGTGGACGCGACCATCGCCCGGGAGGGGGCCGAGTTCGGCGTCCTGCGCCGGTCGGTGGCGGTCGGCGGGCAGGTGCTGACGTTGCAGGGCCTCGGTGGGGTGTACGACGAGGTGTTCGTACCGCTGCACGGCGCGCACCAGGCGCAGAACGCGGCGGTGGCGTTGGCGGCGGTCGAGGCGTTCCTCGGCGCAGGCGCAAAGCGCCAACTGGACGTGGAGACCGTCAGGGAGGGCTTCGCCACGGCCAGCTCGCCCGGCCGGCTGGAGAGGGTCCGGACGGCCCCGACGGTGCTGCTGGACGGCGCGCACAACCCGCACGGGATGACCGCCACGGTCACCGCGTTGCAGGAGGAGTTCGCGTTCAGCAAGCTGGTCGCCGTGGTGGCGGTGCTCGCCGACAAGGACGCGGCGAGCCTGCTGGAGCTGCTGGAACCGGTGGTCGACCAGCTGGTGGTGACCCGGAACAGCTCGCCCCGGGCGATGCCGGTGGCGGAGTTGGCCGCGCTGGCCGCGGAGATCTTCGGCCCGGACCGGGTGGAGAGCGCCGAGGAGATGCCGGACGCGATCGAGGCGGGCGTCGCCCTCGCCGAGTCCGACGTGCCGGGGGAGCTGAGCGGGGTGGGTGTGCTGATCACCGGGTCGGTGGTGACGGTGGCCGACGCCCGTCGGCTGCTGAAGCGGTGAGCGGCTCCGACCCGGTCGCCGGGCCGGACACGCCGCCCACCGGCCGCCGGTCCGGGCTGCGCAACCCCGAGCGCGCGGTACGTGGGCTCGGCTCCGCCGTACTGGCGCTGGAGGCGTTGGTGCTGCTGCTGGCGATCCAGCCGATCCGGGTGCTCGGCGGTCAGCTCAGCGATGCCGCGATCGGGTTGATCGTCGGTTTGGCCGTCCTGGCGGTGCTGCTCGCTGGCCTGATGGGTCGTCGGTGGGCGTGGCATCTCGGCACCCTGCTCCAGGTCGCGCTCGCGTTCGGCGGCTTCCTACACCTGTCGCTGGCGGCGCTCGGCGTCATCTTCGGCCTGGTGTGGGCGTACGCGTTGCACGTCCGGCGGGTGATCCTGGCCTGAGGCTGAGGCTGAGGCCGTCCGCCGACGTCACGCCGGGGCGCGGTGCAGCACGCCACCGGTGGCCGTGCGGGAGCACCGGACGGGTGGAGGCCACCGGCGGGGTGGCTAAGTGGGCGGGGTCAGGCATCGGCGCGGGTGCGCCACTGGGTGAGGGCGATCCCGTGGCCGTCCGGGTCGCGGAAGGCGGCGGCCCAGACGTCGAGTTTCGCGCCCCGGTTGACCACTCGGGGGGCGTAGGTGAAGCGGACGCCGGACTCGCGGAGCCGTTCGTACGCGGCCTGGATGTCGTCCACCTCGAGGTTGACGTGCACGAGCCGGCGGCTGATCGGTGCGGCCTCGCTGACCTCGCGGAGCACCAGCCGGGTGCTGCCGGAGGCGAGGACGGCGTTGCCCGGACCCCGGTCGACCTCGGTGAAGCCGAGGATGTTCCGGTAGAACGCCAGCGACCGGTCCAGATCGGTGACCAGCACGGTGATCCCGACGCCGCTGATCGGGGTGGTGCCGGTTCCCGCGTCGTACCCGAAGATCGCCTCGTCCAGGTCGTCGGCGACGGGTTCGTCGTCGGGGGCGTCCAGGGGGACGTCGACCGGGTCGACGATCGGCTCGTCGATGCGCTGCCGGACGGGGACGACCGGCGTGTCGACCGATGCCCCGGCCGGCGTGCCCTTGTCAGCCCATGTGCCCTGCGCGGCCGGCGTGGCCTGTGCAGCGGAGCTGGGCTGCCCGGCCGGCCCGTCCGGCTCGGTCGGGGTGGCCGGTTCAGCGGAGCTGGCGTGCCCGGCCGGCCTGGTCGACTCGATGAACATGACCCGTTCGGTCGGCTCGTCCGCGTCGCTCGACCCGGTCGGCTCGGGCGACGCGACCGGCTCCGGCGCGGGCTCATCGTACGGATGGTGCGGCGCCGACGCGGAGCGGTCCGCGTCGGGGACGGCGAGGGGCTCGTCGTACGGGTCGCGGTACGGGGCGGTGGGCGGGCCGGCGTCCGGGGTGCCGGAGACCTCGCCGTACGGGTCGCGGTACGGCGACGCGGGCGGGTCGAGGTCCGGGTCGCCGGGCGGCTCGTCGTACGGGTCCCGGTACGGGCTGCGCGGCCGGCCGGCGTACGGATCGTCGGGCGGGCCGGCGTACGGGTCGCCGTACGTCATCGGGGGCGCGTCCTCCACGGGCGGACGGGGGGCGGGGGTGGCGCGGCGCGGCAGCGGGGCCGTCGACTCGACGAGGGTGCCCTCCAGCACCACCGGGCCGCCCGGACGCTGGTGGACCACCACCGCCTCCCGGTCGTCCGGGAGCCCGTCGACGTCGTCGAGGAGCGGGTCGGTGCCCGGTGCATCGCGGTAGTCGTCGTCCAGGCCGTGCTCGGCCCACGGCGGCGCGTCCTGCTGGATCAGGACCTCGTCGAGCGGGTCCGCGCCGGCGTACTCCGGCGGCAGGTCGGCCATGGTCGCGGCCGTCTCGGCATGCGTGGGGACCTCGTCCCAGAGCACCCGGACCCGGCGCTGGTCGTCGAGGGCGACCCGGATCGGCAGGGTCTGCCCGATCGAGGGCCACTTGGCGACCGGTACCCGCGGCTCGATGATCTTCTTGGACCGGGGCGGCAGTCCCGGGGCGTCGATGACGAGCTGCAACTCACAGCGGCCGAAGGAGTAGGTCGTGGGCGGCTCGGAGGCGCTGTGCACGTGCCCGACGCCGATCACCCAGGCGCGACCGCCGGTCCGGAACGTGGCCAGCGCGATCGCCAGGGCCACCAGCGCCACACCCAGTGCGACGATCGACCAGCTCGTCATGCCGAGCCCGAACAGGACCACGAAGGTCGCCACGGTGCCCAGCACCGCCGCGATCAGCTTCCGCACCGGCGCGATCGACCGGTTCCCGCCATTCGCCACTGTGGACCTCCCAGGGGTCAAGGGCCAGGCTAGGCCGGATCAGCGGCGGAAGGAAGGAGCATCCGCCGCGCCGGTGCCGGGGCCGGGTCGCTAGGCTGACCGTACCGAGCCGTACCGAATTCCGCGCACAGGAGGAAGCCAGCGTGTCCAGCAGCAGCCCGGCCGAGCGCACGCTCGTACTGATCAAGCCTGACGCGGTCCGGCGCGGCCTGGTCGGCGAGATCCTCTCCCGTTTCGAGCGCAAGGGCGTGCGGATCGAGGCCATGGTGTCGCGGACGATGGACCCGGCGCTGGCCGACGAGCACTACGCCGAGCACGTCGACAAGCCCTTCTACCCGCCGCTGAAGGAGTTCATGACCGGCGGGCCGCTGGTCGCCCTCGTGCTCTCCGGCGACCAGGTGATCGACGTGGTGCGCGGGCTGATCGGCGCGACCGACGGGCGCCGGGCCGCCGCCGGCACGATCCGGGGCGACCTCTCGCTGTCGAACCGGGAGAACCTGGTGCACGCCTCCGATTCGGTGGACAGCGCCAAGCGCGAGATCGCGCTCTGGTTCCCCGAGCTGGGCTGATCGTCCCGTTCTTCTCAGGTGCCTGCAAGGGTCCCCTGCTACCCCAAAAGCGGTAGCAGGGGACCCCTGCTTCCACCTCAGCCCGCTGTCGCCACCTCGGTGGGCGGCTGGGTGCGGGTGGTCACCGACACCCGGTTCCACACGTTGATGGTCGCGATGGCCGTCACCAGGTCTGCCACCTCCTTCTCGGAGAAGACCCGTACCGCGTCGTCCCACACCTCGTCCGGCACGCCGTGCTCGCCGAGCCGGGTGACCGCGTCGGTGAGGGCCAGCGCGGCCCGTTCCCGCTCGTCGAAGAAGGGCGCGTCACGCCAGGCGGCGACCGCGAACAGCCGGCGGCTGGACTCGCCGGAGTCGAGCGCGTCCCGGCTGTGCATGTCGACGCAGAAGGCGCAGCCGTTCAGCATCGAGGCGCGCAGCTTCACCAGTTCCAGCAGCCGGTGCGCGACGTTCGCCCGGACGTACTTCTCCAGCCCGAGCACCGCGCGGTACGCCTCCGGCGCGACCTGGGCGATGTTCATCCGTGCCTGCATGAGGTCCTCCTCGTCCGTGTCCTGCACCGGCCTGACGGGCCAAGCCGCCCGGGTGTGACCACCCGAGGGTGAGAGCCGCGTCACCCTGCTCGTCGGGGCGGTGGGGGCGGGTAACTCGGCGGCGGTCGGCAGGCCGGGTCGAGTACGCTTGTCGGCACAGGCGACGACCCGGCCATCACCGGTGAGCCTCCGGAAGAAAGGGCCCACGGGCCCGAGTAGAACCGGACGGGTCCGGCCCGTCACAGCCGGCCAACGAGCGGGCGGTCGCTTCTCAACCGCCAAGCGGGGTGGTACCGCGGGCCCGACCCGGGGGCGCCGGTCACGGCGCACCCAGAGGGCTCGTCCTCGCAGACCCACACGACCAGTGAGCTCGACGGCTCCGGGTCGTCGGCGCGGCGCCAGACGCGCCGAGCCGGAGTCGTCGTAACGCGAGGAGAGCGACCCCCGATGGCCTATCCGTTGCACGACCCGACCGCCACCGGTGTCCCGGCGAGCCCGGACCTGCCCGCGGTCGAGCGCCGGGTCCTGGAGCACTGGGCAGCCGACAAGACCTTCGAGGCCTCCGTCGAGGGCCGTGAGGCCGGCCGGAACGGTGAGAACGAGTACGTCTTCTACGACGGGCCGCCGTTCGCCAACGGACTGCCGCACTACGGCCACCTGTTCACCGGCTACGTCAAGGACGTGGTGCCCCGTTACCAGTCCATGCGCGGCCGGCGGGTGGAGCGGCGCTTCGGCTGGGACTGCCACGGCCTGCCCGCCGAGGTGGTCGCCGAGAAGCAGCTCGGCATCACCAGCAAGGCGGAGATCCTCGACCTGGGGGTGGCCCGGTTCAACGAGGCGTGCCGCACCTCGGTGCTGGAGTTCACCCACGACTGGGAGCGGTACGTCACCCGGCAGGCCCGCTGGGTCGACTTCGCCAACGACTACAAGACCCTCGACCCGGACTACATGGAAAGCGTCATGTGGGCCTTCAAGACCCTGCACGACAAGGGTCTGGTCTACGAGGGCTTCCGGGTGCTGGCGTACTGCTGGCGCTGCGAGACGCCGCTGTCGAACACCGAGACCCGGATGGACGACGTCTACCGGGACCGGCACGACCCGACGCTGTCGGTCTGGTTCGCGCTGACCGCCGACGAGAGCGCGCCGGAGCTGGTGCGCGGGCCGGTGCGCCTCGGCGTCTGGACCACCACGCCGTGGACCCTGCCGTCGAACCTCGCCCTGGCCGTCGGCCCGGACATCGAGTACGCGGTGCTGGAGCGCGACGGTGAGCGGTACGTGGTCGGCGCGGCGCGGCTCGGCGCGTACGCCAAGGAACTGGAGGGGTACGCGCGGGTCGGCACGGTGCGCGGCGCGGACCTGGTGGGCCGGCGCTACACCCCGCTCTACGACTTCCTGGTGGAGCAGGCCGGGCCGAACGCGTACCAGGTGCTCGGCGCGGAGTTCGTCACCACCGAGGACGGCACCGGGATCGTGCACCTGGCCCCGGCCTTCGGTGAGGACGACCAGAACGCCTGCAACGCGGCCGGCATCCCGACCATCGTCACCGTCGACGACCACACCCGCTTCACCGCGCTGGTCCCGCCGTACGCCGGCGAGCAGGTGTTCGACGTGAACAAGCCGGTGATCCGGGAGCTGAAGGAGCGGGGGGTGGTGCTCAAGCAGGACACCTACACCCACGCGTACCCGCACTGCTGGCGCTGTGACACCCCGCTGGTCTACAAGGCGGTGTCCTCCTGGTTCGTCGCGGTGACGCAGTTCAAGGACCGGATGGTCGAGCTCAACCAGCAGATCAACTGGACCCCGGGACACATCAAGGACGGCTCGTTCGGCAAGTGGCTGGCGAACGCCCGGGACTGGTCGATCAGCCGGAACCGGTTCTGGGGCTCGCCGATCCCGGTGTGGCGCTCCGACGACCCGACCTACCCCCGGATCGACGTGTACGGCTCGCTGGACGAGATCGAGCGGGACTTCGGCGTACGCCTGACCGACCTGCACCGGCCGGCGGTGGACGAGCTGGTCCGCCCGAACCCGGACGACCCGACCGGGAAGTCCATGATGCGCCGGGTGCCGGAGGTGCTGGACTGCTGGTTCGAGTCCGGCTCGATGCCGTTCGCCCAGGTGCACTACCCGTTCGAGAACGCCGACTGGTTCGAGCACCACTACCCGGGTGACTTCATCGTCGAGTACATGCCGCAGACGCGTGGCTGGTTCTACACCATGCACGTGCTGGCCACCGCGCTGTTCGACCGGCCGGCGTTCCGCAACTGCGTCAGCCACGGCATCCTGCTCGGCTCGGACGGCCGGAAGATGTCCAAGAGCCTGCGCAACTACCCGGACGTGTACCACGTCTTCGACGCGTACGGGTCGGACGCGATGCGGTGGATGCTGATGGCCTCGCCGGTGGTGCGCGGTGGGGACGCCCTCGTTACCGAGGCCGCCATCCGGGACGCCGTCCGGCAGGTGCTGCTGCCACTCTGGAACGTCTGGTACTTCTTCTCGCTCTACGCCAACGCCGCCGGGTACACCGCGGAGCGGAAGACCGACGCCGCGCCCGCCGGTGACGCCGCCGGCAACCTGCTCGACCGGTACGTGCTGGCGAAGACGAACGAGCTGGTCGCCACCGTGCAGGCGCAGCTGGACGCGTACGACATCTCGGGGGCCTGCGTCACCGTGCGGTCGTACCTGGACGCGCTGACCAACTGGTACGTGCGGCGCTCGCGGGACCGGTTCTGGTCCGGTGACGCCGACGCCTTCGACACCCTGTGGACGGTGCTGGAGACGCTCTGCCGGGTGGTCGCGCCGCTGGCGCCGCTGACCGCGGAGGAGATCTGGCGCGGGCTGACCGGGGAACGGTCGGTGCACCTGACCGACTGGCCGTCGGCCGACGCGTTCCCGGCCGACCACGACCTGGTGGCCGCGATGGACGCCACCCGGGAGGTCTGCTCGGCGGCACTGTCGCTGCGCAAGGCCAAGGGGTTGCGGGTGCGGCTGCCGCTGGCGAAGCTCACCGTGGCCTCGCCGGCCGCGGCGGCGCTGCGGCCCTTCGCCGACCTGGTCGCCGACGAGGTCAACGTCAAGGCGGTGGAGTTCACCGACGCGGTGGCCAGCTACTGCCAGCAGGTGCTGACCGTGGTGCCCCGGGCGCTCGGTCCCCGGGTCGGCAAGCAGGTGCAGCAGGTGATCAAGGCGGTCAAGGCGGGCCAGTGGGAGCTGGTCGACGGCGCGCCGGTCGCGGCCGGGGTCACCCTCGCCGAGGGCGAGTACGAACTGCGCCTGGTCGCCGCCGACGCGGAGCACTCCGCGCCGCTGCCCGCCGGTGAGGGGGTGGTGGTGCTGGACACCACGGTCACCCCGGAACTGGCCGCCGAGGGACTGGCCCGGGACGTCGTCCGGGTGGTGCAGCAGGCCCGCCGGGACGCCGACCTGGACGTGTCGGACCGCGTCACGCTGGTGCTGTCCGCCTCGGACGAGGTCCGGGCGGCGGTGTCGGCGTACCGGGACTTCGTCGCCCGGGAGGTGCTGGCGCAGTCCGTCGACTTCGCCGACCCGGTCGACGGGTTCACCGGCGAGGTCGGCGAGGGCGAGCGGGTGACGGTCGCGGTCCGTCGGGTCTGACCGTCGTCGGTCCGCGAGGACCGGTGCGCTACTGGTCGGTAGCGCCACCGCATCGAGAAGGCCCCCCAGCGCAAAGCTGGGGGGCCTTCTCGGCGTTTCTGCTCAGTGCTGCTTGGCGAACCCGACGAACGCCTTCCAGGCCACCGGGTCGAAGTGGAGGGTGCCGCCCTCCCGATCCTTGGTGTCGCGCACCAGCACGACGTCCGGCATGTTGTCGGCGACCTCGACGCACGATCCGCCGTTCCCGCCGGACTTGCTTGACTTCCGCCACTGCGGGATCTTCAGGTCCATGACTTCGCCACTTCCTTGATCAGCTCGAAACTCTGCCGGCGGGGGAGCGCTTCGTTCCGCACGATCTCCCACGTCTTTGCCAGCTTAGCGACATCGCCGGGCGCATCGACGATCTGAGCGGTGAGCTGATTGTCGGCATGCGCCACCCGGGCCCCGTCGGGCAGCTCGGCGATGATGAACTGACCAGCCAGCCCGAGGTACATGCCAGCATCCGCCGGCACGACGTGCACCTGGATGTGCTCCTCGGCGGCGAGGGTGGCCAGGTGGTCGCACTGCTCGGCCATCAGCCCCGGCTGATCCAGCACTGGCCGGCGCAGCACCGCTTCATCAAGCACCGCGATGAGCTGTGGCGGTTGCTTTCTCGACAGGATGGCCTGCCGCTCCAACCTGGATGCCACGATCTGTTCGACCTCGTCTGCGCCGAACCGGCCGCCGACCAGCGTTGCGCGGGCGTATCGCTCGGTCTGAAGCAGCCCGGGGATGTAGGCCAGCTCGAACCACCGCAGCGTGGTGGCCTCGCGCTCGAACTCGATCCACTCGCGCAGCCAGGTCGGCGTCGAGTCGAGTTGCGCCAGCTCGCGCAGCATCCGACCGAAGCGCTCGCCAGTCTCGTACGCCTCGTCGACAGCCTTCATGTACTCCTTGGTGGGGGGTCGCCCACCCGTCTCCACCGAGCTGACGTGCGACCCCGAGTACCCGATGGTCCTACCGAAGTCGTCTTGGCTGAGCCCGAGGGAAGCGCGGAAAAGGCGCAACTCACTGAGCACGTATTTGGTGGCGCTTCCCATCGATTCCCCACTTTCCGCTCAATCCTGCTGGTGTGTTTCCCACACCCGCTCGACCAGCCGTCAAGGCTGCGCAGATGGCTTGAGCACGTATCGGCGTCGGTTTGTCCTCAGCGGACTGTCACTCATGCGGACCTGCTCCTCGCTGAGGGTAGCCGGGGCGGGTCTTGCCGGGGGGTCGCCCGGCTCCCCCTCTACAGGCAAGGCGGCCCCCTTTCCACATTCGAGGAGGACAACGTGCTCAGCCCCATCAAGTGGTGGAGAACCCGCAGGACGCCGCCCTACCGTGCAGTGGGGGTCGCGCCTCCGCCCTGGGCCCGGGAGCGCACGGAGCAGTACCCGGCGGTAAGACCGGGCCGGGACCGCCTACTCACGCTGGCCGGAGAGTGGCGGGGGAGCGGGGGCGCTGGTGAGCGTCCTCGGCGGCGGTGATGCTGCGATGGCGGTTCCCCGCGCAGTCCCGCATGTCGCCATGCGCCCACTCTGGCGGTGCCGGAACTGCGGCACGGAATGGCCCTGCGAGCCGGCCCGACTGAGTCTGCTCTCGGAGTATCAGGGAAACCGGACCAGCCTCATCGTCTACCTCAGTTCGCTGATGGCCGAGGCGTACGGCCAGCTTGGCCAGCTCAACCCCGATCGGCACGTAAACCTGATGGACCGCTTCGTCACATGGGCGAGGCGAGGATGAACGCGAGCGTGGGCCACGACTGCATGCCGAGGGTGAGGGGACCTCCGGTTTGCCCCTTTCCGAGAGTCTCCCCGGCAACCCGATCGCTTCACGGTAGGACAGTCACGGACGCGGGGGCCGCACCTTCCGCATACACGAGAACACAGAAGGGTTCTCTCATGTTCAAGCCCAACCTGTACGACTTGCCCATCGAGGGCGTGCAGATCCAGAGCTACTGCGGCGGCAATCTGACCAGCGACAACGAGAGCTGCGTCGGCGTCGCCGAGATCCCCGGCGGGGCCGGCTTCGTCGTCACTGACACCAAGCCGGAGGGCTCCGCCCTCGCCAGCCTGCGCTTCACCGCCGAGGAGCTGGACACTTTCGCGGTTGGGTGGATCGCCCGGCGCAACCTGACCGCCTGATCTCGCACCACGTACACCCGGCCGCCCTCGGACCCGAACGAGGGCGGCCGGGCCCAGGCCCGACGAGGGGGATGAATGACCTGGCATGGTCACTGGCACGGGTTCGGCGTGTGGACCGGTTCGCGTGAGGAGTACGCCAAGGAGAACTTGCGACGGCCCGGCCGCGACCTGGGGGACGAGCAGACGCGGGCGTTTCTTACCAACACCATGACTCCGGTGCAGACCGGCCATGCGTTGTTGCGCCGGGGCCAGGCATCCGCCGAGCGGACCTGGACCGACGTGGAGGGCCCTCTCGCCTGGATTCGCAAGACCTGGAGCGCCAATCCGCCGGGCGGGGATGTGCTGCCACTCGAAAAGCACATCGAGTACGACAGGGGGTATCTCAGCCGGGGAAGCGATTGCTCCATGGGCTACTACAACGCCGGGCTCACCTTCGTGTCGTACTCCGTCGTCTGCTGTCCGAATCTCTTTTTCCCTGACATCCCCTGTCCCCTGCCTCCACGCTGACAAGGAGGAGACGTGTCACTCAAGCTTCTGTTGCCCGAGAAAGGCGTCGCCGACTTACTGGACCGCTGGCCTGACGAGCCGCGCGTCTACAAGCGCACCCGCACCGAGGTGGACCGCATGTTCACGGCCGAGCAGGTGTGGGCCTGGATCGACCTCAACTGCACTCCGGCGGACGAGGTCGACGCGATCAAGGCACCGCACCCGGCCATCAACCCTCGATCCTTCACGACCGCCCGCAATCGAGCCGACGCAGCCAAGCTGCACAAGCTCTACGACGACGGCTACACCATCCGAATCGGCAATCTCCAGCGAGTCATGCCGTTCATGGCTCGCATCGCCCGGTGCATCCAGGCTGAAACCGGCTATTCCAACTACGCGCACGTGTTCATGACCCCCGGCTGCAACCAGGGCTTGCGCCACCACTGGGACCAGCAGATGGCCGTCATCGTCCAGGTGTCGGGCACGAAGCGGTGGGAGTTGTGGCCGCCGGTCGTGGACGCACCGATGCGGGCCCACCTGGAGTCCTGGCGCGTATGGCGTGACGAGTACCTGCAAGGTTGGATCGCCGCCGGCCCGGAGCGGGTCATCGACCTCGGGGCTGGCGATGCCATGCTGCTGCCGAGGGGCTGGGTTCACAACCCGTACAACGCCGACGACGACCCCAGCGTGCACCTCACCTTCGCCATCCGTGAGCGCACCCCGTACTGGGTGGCGGAGAAGTTGGTCGCCGACGCCATCGACGATCCGGCCTTCCGCCAGATTCTCTTACCCGGCGATCTGCAAAGGGAAGCGCTGCCAGGAATCGTGTCGGAGACCCGCGACGCACTGGTGGCCTATCTCCTAGCGCTCGACCCGGACAGCACCGCGGGTGCCCTGCGACTGCTCGCACTCGAGGAGTTGGAGTACACGACGTAGCGCGCGTTGCCTGTTTTCCCTGGAGGAGGCCCTTCGCGCCGTACCGGTTCCGCCCGTCGGGTGACCTGACGGGGGTCGCCGCACATCGGCGGGGCGTCGGCTAACGTGACACCGCCTGAACCCGTACGACCGCCGGAGGACCCGTGCCGCTGCTCTACACCATCGGCCAGTACACCGTGGGGAACCTGCTGCGGTGGGGGTGGCGCCCGACCGTGGAGGGTCTGGAGCACGTACCGGAGCACGGCGGGGTGATCCTCGCCGGCAACCACCTCTCCGTCGCCGACGAGCTGTTCCTCGGCGCGACGGTGCCCCGGCACCTCGCCTTCTGGGCCAAGTCGGAGTACTTCCGGGGCACCGGCTTCCGGGGCCAGCTGACCAAGTCGTTGCTCACCGGGCTGGGGGCGATCCCGGTCGAGCGGGCCGGCGGTCGGGCGGCGCTGTCCGCCTTCGACGCGGCGATCCCCGCGCTCAAGGGCGGTGACGTGGTCGTCGTCTACCCCGAGGGGACCCGGTCGCCGGACGGCCGGCTCTACCGGGGACGGACCGGCGCGGCCCGGCTGGCCATCTCGGCCGGCGTACCGGTCGTCCCGGTGGGCATGATCGGCACGGAGAAGGTGCAGCCGATCGGCGCGCGGATGCCCCGCCTCGGCGCGGGGAAGATCACCGTCCGGTTCGGCAAGCCCCTGGACTTCACCGGCCGTCCGGACGACCGCACGTCACTGCGGGCGATGACCGACGAACTGATGACCGAGCTCCAGAAGCTCACCGGCCAGGAGTACGTCCCCCGCTACGCCCCGCCCCGCAACCAGCCCACCCGCTGACCCCTCGCCCGCGCCGTCCCGAGCGTCAGCCCCGGCTCACGATCCGTTCCCGCAGGGTGCCGAGCAGCGCGGCGCTGTCGGTCAGCGAGAGCCGGGTGAAGACCCCGCTGGCGAGGCTGCCGTGGTCGGCCCAGGTGCAGACCACCACGTCCACACTGTCCGCGCGGCCGACCGCGCAGCGCTGGTGCTCGCCACGCACGTCGGTCTCGACCACCTGCGGCGTACCGAGGTTGTACTTCGGGGTCAGCCGGGTCAACTCGTCCTCGGCGTTCGACTCCGGAGTGAATGTGAAACCGGTGCTGCCGAAGACGACGACCGTCTTGCCCTGCGGGGTGCTGTAGACCCCGGCGAAGGTCTCCTCGGCCAGCGTGTGCTCGGTCTTCACCTCGCCGCGCAGTTCGTCGGCAACCTTCTCGCTGCGCGCGTCGGTCTGGAGCCGCAGGTCGGCCACCTGCGGGGGCAGGCTCGCGTTGGCCGGGTACTGCTCCCACATCGGCTTGCCGAGCCAGGCCGGACAACCGCAGCAGCAGGCGATGGAGAGCAGCGTCAGGATCAGCATGCGGGCCGGCCAGCGCCGCTTCCGGCGGGTCGGCGCAGCGTACCCCTGCGGCGCCTGCCAGTTGGGAGGTGGGCCGACCGGGGACGGCGTCGGGTGGTGTCGCTGCCGGGGCGGCGAGACCGGCCGGGCCGGTACCGGTGGCGGCGAGGAGACCGGCCGGGGCTGCGGCGGGGGCGAGGAGACCGGCCGGGGCTGCGGTGGGGGCGAGGAGACCGGCCGGGGCTGCGGTGGCGGGGGCACCGGACGTGCCTGCGGTGTGGGCACCGGCGGTGGAGGGAAGGACGGTGACGACACCGGCCGGGCGGCCAGCGGGGGCGACACGGGACGTGCCGGCGGCGGTGACACGGGACGCGCCTGCGGGGGCGGCGGGACGGGGCGCGCGACCGGAGGGGGTACCGGCTGCCCGGAGACCGGTGCCACCGGTGGTGGCTGCGGGGTCACCGGCGGTGGGGTCCAGGCCGGGGCCGGCGGGTCCGGCGTCCAGGCCGGGGAGTCCGCCGGCGTCGGGTACATCCGGGTGGCCGGCAGCGGCTCGAAACCCGCGTTCAGGTCCCAGCCTCCGGTGTCCGCCCCGGCCCACGGGTCGACCGGTGCCTGGCTCTCCGGTGGGGCGGGTGGCGGCACGGGCGGTGGGGCCGGCTCGGCGGAGTGGCCCCAACCGCGCTTCTTGGGCCTGGGCGGCGGTACCGACGCGGAACCGCTCCAGCGGGGCGCGGGTGGGGCGGCGGGGGCCGAATCGAGCTTCGTCGGGTCGGTGCGGATCGGGTCGATCCGGGTCGGGTCGGGCGCGGGTGGCCCGGCCTGCCGCTCCGCGGGGGCGGGGACCTTCGCGGTCGCCGCGACGCCCCGCTGCGTCGGCGCGGTCGCGGGCGAGACGGTCTCCGGGCGCGCGGCGTCCAGGGCGGTCGGGTCCGGCCCGGTGGCGTCCAGGGCGGTCCGGTCGGGCCCGGCCGGGTTCTCCTCGGTCGCCGGTTCACCGGACGAGCCGTCCGGCACGTTCTCGACCGTCCGCTCGGCGGACCCGGCGGAGGGGTCGGGCTCGCCGGGAACCACCTGGTCCCGGGCCTCCGTCGCGGACGGTGGCGGGGCCGGCGTGTTCCCGGCGGCCGGTCCTACTGCTCCCGGCTGCGGCTCCGGCATCGCGGCAATCTCCTCTCGCGCCGTTGCGAGGTTAGTACCGGTACGCCAACCGGGGCCATTCGCGCCCCCCGTACCCGCCGATGCCCCACCGCTCCCCGGCGCGGGACGGTGTCGATCATCGGCGTCTTCCCGCGGTCACCGGTTCGGTCCCGCGTCGTCCGTTCGGCTCGGTCCACCCGGTCCGGCGGACCCGGGTGGGTGGGCGCGTACCCTTGGGCGTCATGAGCGTCCCGTCCACCACGCCGCGCCCCGCCGTGGCCAACTCCGTGTGGCCCCGGCTGGAGCCGCTGCTGCCGCAAGTGACCAAGCCCATCCAGTATGTCGGTGGTGAGCTGGGGGCGGTGGTCAAGGACTGGGACGCCGCGACGGTCCGATGGGCGCTGATGTACCCGGACGCGTACGAGGTGGGCCTGCCCAACCAGGGCGTGCAGATCCTCTACGAGGTGCTCAACGAGCTGCCCGACGTGCTCGCCGAGCGGACGTACGCCGTCTGGCCGGACCTGGAGAGGCTGATGCGGACGCACGGCGTGCCGCAGTTCACCGTCGACGCGCACCGCTCGGTGCGCGACTTCGACATGTTCGGCGTCTCGTTCTCCACCGAGCTGGGCTACACCAATCTGCTCACCGCGATCGACCTGGCCGGCATCCCGTTGCTCGCCGCCGACCGCACCGACGCCGACCCGGTCGTCGTGGCCGGTGGACACGCCGCGTTCAACCCGGAGCCGATCGCCGACTTCGTCGACGCCGCCGTGCTCGGTGACGGCGAGGAGGCGGTCCTGGAGATCACCGCGATCGTCCGGGAGTGGAAGGCCGAGGGCTCGCCCGGTGGTCGGGACGAGCTGTTGCTGCGGCTGGCCCGTACGGAGAGCGTCTACGTACCGCGCTTCTACGACGTGGACTACCTCCCCGACGGCCGGATCCAGCGGGTCGTGCCGAACCGGGCGGACGTGCCGTTCCGGGTGCACAAGCGCACGACGATGGACCTGGACGCCTGGCCGTACCCGAAGAAGCCGCTGGTCCCGCTCGCCGAGACGGTGCACGAGCGGTACGCGGTGGAGATCTTCCGGGGATGCACCCGGGGCTGCCGGTTCTGCCAGGCCGGCATGATCACCCGTCCGGTGCGGGAGCGCTCGATCACCACCGTCGGGCAGATGGTGCAGCAGGGTCTGGAGTTCTCCGGCTTCCACGAGGTGGGTCTGCTCTCCCTGTCGTCGGCCGACCACTCCGAGATCGGCGACATGTGCTCCGGCCTGGCCCAGCAGTACGAGGGCACGAACGTGTCGCTCTCGCTGCCGTCGACCCGGGTCGACGCGTTCAACATCGACCTGGCCCAGGAGCTGTCCCGTAACGGCCGGCGGACCGGCCTGACCTTCGCTCCGGAGGGCGGGTCGGAGCGGATCCGGCGCGTGATCAACAAGATGGTCTCCAAGGACGACCTGATCCGCACCGTGGTGACCGCGTACACCAACGGCTGGCGGCAGGTGAAGCTCTACTTCATGTGCGGTCTGCCCACCGAGACCGACGCCGACGTCCTCGAGATCGCCGACATGGCACACGAGGTGATCCGGGCCGGGCGGGCGGCGACCGGTTCCAAGGACATCCGCTGCACGGTCTCCATCGGCGGGTTCGTGCCCAAACCGCACACCCCCTTCCAGTGGGCGGCGATGGAGCGTCCGGAGGTCATCGACGGCCGGCTCAGGCTGCTCAAGCAGGCGATCAACGCTGACCGGTCGCTGGGCCGGGCGATCGGCTTCCGCTACCACGACGGCGAACCGTCGCTGATCGAGGGCCTGCTCAGCCGGGGGGACCGGCGGGTCGGCGCGGTCATCCGCCGGGTCTGGGAGAACGGTGGCCGTTTCGACGGTTGGAGCGAGCACTTCTCCTACCAGCGCTGGGTGGACGCCGCCGCCGAGGTGCTGCCGACGTTCGGCGTCGACCTGGACTGGTACACCACCCGGCAGCGCGACGAGTTGGAGGTCCTGCCCTGGGACCACCTCGACTCCGGCCTGGACAAGGACTGGCTCTGGCAGGACTGGCAGGACGCGCTCAGCGAGTACGAGCAGGACGACTGCCGGTGGACGCCCTGTTTCGACTGCGGTGTCTGCCCGTCCATGGACACCGAGATCCAGATCGGCCCCACCGGGCGGAAACTGCTCCCGCTCACCCCGATCACCGGTGCCGGCCTGCGGGTACCCGCCCCGGCAGCCCAGCAGTGACCCTCGGCGCGCTCGTCGTGCGTCGCGGCCGGTAGGGGGTGATCATGGAGTTGTCGTCACGGTGCGTGTCGCCGACAATGACTCCATGATCGATGGGTACTGACATTCCGAGGAGCACGACGATCAACAAGAAACCACAGCCGGAGGGTGGGCAGGCGCCGGTCGTCCAGCGCGTCCGCATCCGGTACGCCAAGCGGGGACCACTGCGGTTCACCTCGCACCGGGACTTCGCTCGGGCCTTCGAACGGGCACTTCGGCGGGCCGGGGTGCCGATCGCCTTCTCCCAGGGCTTCACCCCGCATCCGAAGATCTCCTACGCCAGCGCCGCCCCGACCGGGGTGGCCAGCGAGGCGGAGTACCTGGAGATCGGCCTACGCGCCCCGGTCGACCCGGCCGAGTTGCGTGTCGCGCTGGACGTCGCACTCTCGCCCGGCCTCGACGTGCTCGACGCGGTGGTGGCCGGCGGCGGGAGCCTCGCCGACCGGATCGAGGCGTCCCACTGGTGGATCGAGCTGCCCGGTGTCGACCCGGTCACGCTGGGCCGGGCCGTGGACGCCTTCACCGCCGCCGACGAGGTGCTGGTCGAGCGGATGACGAAGCAGGGACGGCGCACGTTCGACGCCCGCGCCGCCGTGCTCCGGATCGGGGTCCGGGAGCCGGTGGAGACGCCTTCCGAGGTCACCGGCGTACCGTGTGCGATACTCGAACTGGTCGTCCGGCAGGTCACCCCCTCCGTTCGACCCGATGACGTCCTTTCCGGCCTTCGCGTGGTGGCCGACCTGGAGCCGCCGGTGTCGCCACGGGTGACCCGGCTGGCGCAGGGCACGTTGACCGCGCAGGGCGCGATCGTGGATCCGTTGGAGGCGGACCGCGACAGGGCAACCATCGTTGAGCGCTGACCGGACATCCGGTCGGTTCTCAGGCAGGCAGACTTCGACGGGCGTGCACCTCGCGTGCCCGCGGAAAACATTTGCGGCAACCCTGCGTGGCAGCGCTCACCCGCGCCCGGGGCAGCCAGAACTGGAGAACGTCCATGCTCGAGAACGAGCCCGAGGGCGGCGAGCGGACCGGCACACAGCCGGCCGGTGAGACCGCCGAGACCACCGAGACCCCCGCCGCCGCGCCGACGCGACGGCGGACCAGCCGGCGCCGGGCCGCGCCGCTCAACCAGCCGGAACAGACCGAGGCACCCGTGGACGCGGCCGCCGGCACCGCCTCGACCAGCCCCGAGGCGCCCCAGGCGGAGGTGTTCGCCCCGGTCGCCGGTGACCTGGAAGCGGCCCCGAAGACCACCCGTCGCCGCCGCAAGGCGACCAGCCCGAAGGCTGCCGAGGAGCCGGTCGTCGCCACCGAGGTGACGGATGCCGGCGCGGAGGTCGTACCGCCGGTCAAGGTGACCCGGACGCGGCGCCGGAAGGCGGCCGAGAGCCCGGCCACCGAGGTCGTCCCCCCGCTGCCGGCTGAGCCGGCCGCCGCCCCGACGTCGGAGGACGTGCCGCCGGTGGTGAACCCGCCGGTCGCGCAGAGCGTGCCGGCCGTGGGCGCGCGGACGGACGCGGAGCCGGCGGTGGATGTCGCCGAGGAGGACGCCGACCAGGCCGTCCCGACGTCCAGCGGTGCGGAGAACCGGTCCGGCGAGGTCCCGCCGGGGGTGGCGGTGTCCGCCCCGGCCGAACCGCCGGCCGGGCCCGTGGCGGAGAAGCCGACCCGCCGTCGCCGGGCCATCCCGCCGGTCGTGCTCTTCATGGCCCCGGAGCCCGAGGCGGTGCCCGTCCGGGTGACGCCGCCCGCCGAGGAGCCCGCCGCCGAGGAGGCGGTCGAGGCCCCGCGCCGCCGTCGCCGTGGTCGACGCGACCTCGAACCGGTCGAGGTCGAGGTCGAAGCGGAGGAAGAGCCCACCGCCGAGGCCGAGGACGAGACCGCCGAGGACGAGGACGAGGACGACGAGACCGCCGCGGGGCGGCGGCGTCGCCGTCGCGGCCGCCGGGGCCGGGGCCGGGGCCGGGGCGGGGCCGACGAGGCCGACGACGACGAGGAGGCCGAGGAGTCGGCGCAGGCCGAGGAGGAGGCCGAGGCCGAGGCCGAGACGGACGAGGAGGAGGACGACAGCGCCGACGGGCTGACCCGTCGTCGCCGTCGTCGCCGTCGTCGCGGGGCGGGCGACGTCGAGTCGACCGCGGACGACGGCGTCCCGACGGTGGTCAAGATCCGTGAGCCGCGCAAGACCGTCGACGAGGTGCAGGGCGTCTCCGGTTCGACCCGGCTGGAGGCGAAGCGGCAGCGCCGCCGCGATGGCCGGGAGCAGCGGCGTACCCGGCCGCCGATCCTGAGCGAGTCGGAGTTCCTGGCCCGTCGGGAGGCGGTCGACCGGGTGATGGTGGTCCGCCAGCGCGGCGACCGCACCCAGATCGGCGTGCTGGAGGACGGCGTCCTGGTCGAGCACTACGTCACCCGCAACTCCTCCGGCACCATGGCCGGCAACGTCTACCTGGGCAAGGTGCAGAACGTCCTGCCCAGCATGGAGGCGGCCTTCGTCGACGTCGGGCGCGGCCGCAACGCGGTCCTGTACGCCGGTGAGGTCAACTGGGACACCACCGGCCTGGAGGGGCGGGCGCGCTCGATCGAGCAGGCGCTCAGGTCCGGCGACTCGGTGCTGGTGCAGGTCACCAAGGACCCGATCGGCCACAAGGGCGCCCGGCTGACCAGCCACATCGCGCTCTCCGGCCGGCACCTGGTCTACGTGCCGAACGGCAACGCCTCCGGCATCAGCCGGAAGCTGCCGGACACCGAGCGCAAGCGGCTGCGGGACGTGCTGAAGAAGCTGGTACCGGACGGCGCGGGCGTGATCGTCCGAACCGCCGCCGAGGGGGCCAGCGAGGACGAACTCGCCCGGGACGTCAAGCGGCTCCAGGCGCAGTGGGAGGACATCCGGGCCAAGGCGGCGGAGGGCGGCGCCCCGGTGCTGCTCTACGAGGAGCCCGACCTGGTCATCCGGGTGGTGCGGGACCTGTTCAACGAGGACTTCCGCGAGCTGGTCATCGAGGGCGACGGGGCGTACGACGTGGTCGAGTCGTACCTGTCGCACGTGTCGCCGGACCTGGTCGAGCGGCTGCGCCGGCACACCGGCACCGCCGACGTCTTCGCCACGTACCGCATCGACGAGCAGATCCTCAAGGGGCTGGACCGGAAGGTCTTCCTCCCCTCCGGCGGTCACCTGGTCATCGACCGCACCGAGGCGATGACCGTGGTGGACGTCAACACCGGCAAGTACACCGGTGCCGGCGGCAACCTGGAGGAGACCGTCACCCGCAACAACCTGGAGGCGGCCGAGGAGATCGTCCGCCAGCTCCGGCTGCGGGACATCGGCGGCATCGTCGTCATCGACTTCATCGACATGGTGCTCGAGTCGAACCGGGAGCTGGTGCTGCGCCGCCTCACCGAGTGCCTCGGCCGGGACCGCACCAAGCACCAGGTCACCGAGATCACCTCGCTCGGCCTGGTGCAGATGACCCGGAAGCGGATCGGCGCGGGGCTGCTGGAGGCGTTCAGCGAGACCTGTGAGTGCTGCAAGGGCCGGGGCCTGATCATCCACACCGAGCCGGTGCCGGAGAAGCCGCGTGCCGGTGGCGCGCCGGAGAAGACCAAGGCGGTCGCGGCGACGGCCCCGGCCACCTCGGCGCCGGCCGAGCAGAACGGCGCGTCGACGCGTCGGCGGGGGCGCAAGTCGGCCACGCCGGAGCGGAGCACGGTCGAGGTCGAGGTCACCGAGACCCCGACCGACACCAACCAGGACACGATGGGCTACGACCTGTCCCGGTACGAGGTCGACACGGAGGCCGCCCCGGCGGTGGCCGACGCCCAGCGCGGCGAGTCGGCCCGGCTCGCCGCCGCCGACGACCCGGACGCCCTGGGCGACGGGGAGGGTGACGACGAACTCGCCGAGGCGGGCGGCGGTCGTCGCCGGTCCCGGCGGGGTGGCGCGCGACGGCGTACCCGGCCGTGAGGCGACCCCGCGTGTAGCTGGGACGACAGGGCCCCGCTCCCGGCGACCGTGCCGGCGACGGGGTCCTGTCGCGTGCCCGGGCCGGTCGCGTGCCGGGGCCTTGTCACACACGGCGGGGCGGCCCCCGGTTTGGGGCCGGGGTCGGGCATGGCGTACGCTTGCCTGCGGCGTACTTTGGTGCGCCGAGTTCTCGCTGCCCGAGCCGCCGCGCCTCCGACGCCCGGTGAGCCGCCGCGGGAACTACCGCCAGCAGCCTCAACGACAGGGAGTCCGCCTCCGATGTACGCGATCGTCAAGACCGGCGGCAAGCAGTACAAGGTCGCCGAGGGCGACGTGATCGAGGTCGAGAAGCTCGCCGGTGCCCCCGGCGACGCGGTGAAGCTCACCGCGGTGCTCCTCGTCGACGGTGACGACCTGGTGACCGACGCGGCCAAGCTCGCCGAGGTCGCGGTGTCCGGCGAGATCGCCGCGCACACCAAGGGCCCGAAGATCCGGATCCACAAGTTCAAGAACAAGACCGGCTACCACAAGCGCCAGGGTCACCGCCAGCCGTTGACCCAGGTCAAGGTGACCGGCATCTCCAGCGGGAAGTAGGTCGTCCTCCAATGGCTCACAAAAAGGGTGCGTCCAGCTCGCGTAACGGTCGCGACTCCGCGGCCCAGCGGCTCGGCGTGAAGCGCTTCGGTGGTCAGGTCGTCAGCGCCGGCGAGATCATCGTCCGGCAGCGTGGCACCAAGTTCCACCCCGGAGACCTGGTCGGCCGTGGCGGGGACGACACGCTCTTCGCGCTGGCGGACGGTGCGGTCCAGTTCGGTACCAGGCGCGGTCGCAAGACCGTCAGCATCGTACCGGCGGGGCAGTAGTCTTCCGACGAAGCGGGCCGGGGACCTGGTGTCCCGGCCCGCTTCGTCTTTTTCACGTCCCGGCGTTGCCCCGGGGCGTTTCCGTGCGGGGGACAGAGCCTCGCGGAGAGGATTGACGACGTGACGATGTTCGTGGACCGGGTCGTCCTGCACCTGAGGGCCGGCGACGGTGGACACGGCTGTGTCTCGATCCACCGGGAGAAGTTCAAGCCCTTCGGCGGCCCCGACGGCGGCAACGGCGGCCACGGCGGCAGTGTCTCGCTGGTCGTCGACCCGCAGGTGCACACCCTGCTCGACTTCCACTTCCGTCCGCACGTCAAGGCCGACAACGGCAAGGGCGGCGCGGGCTCGAACCGGGACGGGGCCAACGGTCGCGACCTGGTGCTCAAGGTCCCCAACGGCACCGTGGTGCAGACTCCGGACGGCACCGTGCTCGCCGACCTGGTCGGCGCGGGCACCACCTTCGAGGCGGCCCGGGGCGGCCGGGGCGGCCGGGGGAACGCCTCGCTGGCCAACGCCAAGCGCAAGGCCCCCGGCTTCGCCGAACTGGGTGAGCCCGGTGACGAACTCGACGTCGTCCTGGAGTTGAAGAGTGTCGCCGACGTGGGTCTGGTCGGCTTCCCCTCGGCCGGCAAGTCGTCGCTGATCTCGGTGATCTCCGCCGCCAAGCCCAAGATCGCGGACTATCCGTTCACCACCCTGGTGCCCAACCTCGGCGTCGTCCAGGCCGGCGAGAGCACCTTCACCGTCGCCGACGTGCCGGGGCTGATCCCCGGTGCGGCCACCGGCAAGGGGCTCGGACTGGAGTTCCTCCGGCACGTCGAGCGCTGCGCCGTGCTGGTGCACGTGGTCGACACCGCCACCCTGGAGCCCGGGCGGGATCCGGTCGCCGACATCGACACCATCGAGGCGGAACTGGCCGAGTACGGCGGGCTGGCCGACCGGCCCCGGCTGGTCGCGCTGAACAAGATCGACGTGCCGGACGGGCGGGACCTCGCCGAGATCGTCCGGCCGGACCTGGAGGAACGCGGCTACCGGGTCTTCGAGGTCTCCGCGGCCACCCGCGAAGGGCTGCGCGAGCTGATCTATGCGATGTCGGAGCTGGTGGAACAGTCCCGGCAGGCCGCGCCGCCGGCCGAGCCCACCCGGATCGTCATCCGCCCGAAGGCGGTCGACGACGCCGGTTTCACCATCGAGGCCCAGCCCGACGGCTCCTACGTGGTGCGCGGCACGCGCCCGGAACGCTGGGTGCGGCAGACGAACTTCGACAACGACGAGGCGGTCGGCTTCCTCGCGGACCGGCTGGCCCGGCTCGGCGTCGAGGAGAAGCTGGCCAAGGCCGGGGCCCAGCCCGGTGACCTGGTGCGGATCGGGGAACGCGAGTTCGACTGGCAGCCGACCCTCTATGCAGGTGTCGACTTCGTCCCCGGCAACCGGGGCACCGACGTGCGGCTGGAGGACAAGTCGAACCGGGCCTCGGCGGCCGACCGGCTCGCCGCGCGCAAGGCCCGCCGGCAGCGTCCGGCGGACGAGATCGTGGCCGGGGACGAGGTCGACGACGACGCCGAGGACGACGCGGGCGACGACGCCGAATAGCCGGCTGCGCTCCGTGACCGGGTCCACCGCCGGCAACCTGCGGGAAACCTGGCCGTCCTACCGTGGCGGGATGCTGATCGAGACGCGCCCTGCCGGCGACCCCGAGATCGCCACCCTGGTCACGGCGCAGCAGCGCGAGTTGCGGGAGGCCGACGGAGGGCTGGACGGCCAGGCCACCCTGACCCGGGAGGACATTCGCTACCTGGCGGTCGTGGTCAACGGGCGGGCGGTGGCCTGCGGCGGGGTCCAGGCCCTGGACAGCGGCACCGGCGAGATCAAACGGATGTACGTCCGCCCGGCGTTCCGGGGTCGGGGCATCGGCCGGCAGTTGCTGGCCGCCCTGGAGGAGTTGGCCTTCCAGGAGGGGCACCACACCCTCTGCCTGGAGACCGGCCGTTGCCTGCCGGCGGCGATCGCGCTCTACACCTCCTGCGGGTACGCCCCGATCCCGGTGTACGGGGAGTACGTCGGCAACCCGTACAGCGTCTGCTTCGCCAAGCGGCTTCCGCTGGCCGCCTGAGCTGTCACCAGCGGAGCGGCCGGCCCCGGTGAGACCTGCCCGGGGTCGGATCGCCGTCCGCCTGCCCGTCGCCCGCCCGTCGCCCGCCTGCCGGCCGGTTCGCCGCCTGCTGTCCGCCGGCCGGGCCGGATCAGCGCGCCGGCCGGCATTGTTCCCGATCGGGCTTGCCGCCGTGGCGAATCGGCAAAGAAAACCGGCATGGACCCGTCGACCGGGGGTAGGTCAATAGGCAGCCGGCGAGAGTGTCGGCGACATCCCCCCAGTAGAACCGCGACGAGTTTCTAGCGGACGGAAGGCAGACCATGACCTACGATCCGGCAACCACGTCCTCGAACCACAGCACCGGCTACGGCTACGAGCCGCACAACGGCACGTACGGATCGCACAGTGCCACCTACGAGTCGCACAACGGTACGTCGAACTCGGACAGCGGCGTCCGTGAGCAGGCCAAGCAGGTTGGCGCGGAGGCCGCCCAGGCGGGCGGCGCGGTCGCGCAGACCGCCAAGGAGCAGGGCCGGGAGGTCATCGGTGAGGCCACCCGGCAGGCCCGCAACGTCTACGGCGAGGCCCGCACCCAACTCGCCAGCCAGGCCGGCGACCAGCAGCGACGCGCGGCGAACGGCCTGCGCTCGCTGGCCGACGAGATGCGCGCCATGGCGCAGCAGGGCGGGCAGGCCGGCCCGGTGACCGAACTGGCCCACCAGGCCGCCGAGCGGGTGCACGGTGTCGCCGGTTGGCTGGAGGAGCGCCAGCCGGGTGACCTGCTCCACGAGGTGCGCGACTATGCCCGCCGCAACCCGGGGACCTTCCTGGTGGGCGCGGCCCTGCTCGGCGTCCTCGCCGGCCGGCTGACCAAGAACATCGCCGCCGACGACGGGCAGACGACGAACGGCCACCGCGCCTACCAGCCGGTCGCGGACCCGGACCGGACCGCGGTGATCCCGCCCAGCGCGTACGCGGTGCCCGACCCGGGCTACGCCGACCCGCTGGCCGGTGGGTACACCCAGCCCCCGCGTCCGGGTGGCTACGTCGAGCCGACGCCGTCGACCGGGTATGTCGACCCGATGCCGTCGACCGGCTACGTCGAGCCGTTGCCACCGACCGGCACCGGCCGTCCGCTGCCGCCGGTCGACCAGACCGACCCGCTGCCGGGCGTCCCGTCGAGCGGGGTCACCCGCCCGTGAACCCGCTGACCAGCCGGCACGCCCCCGACCGGGCGCGGACCGGCGCGCACGGAAAGGAGACGGCGGCGTGAGCATGCCGACCCAGGGGTACGACCCCACCTACCAGCCCACGACGAGCCTGAACGGGCAAGCCCACCCGCACACCGCCGAGGAGGTCACCAACCGTTCTGTCGGCGACCTCATGCGGCAGGTCACCGCCGACCTCTCCACGCTGATGCGGCAGGAGGTGGAACTGGCCAAGGCCGAGATCCGCGAGGAGGGGAAGAAGGCCGGCAAGGCCGCCGGACTCTTCGGCGGCGCCGGCTTCGGCGGCTACATGGTGGCGCTGTTCCTCTCGATCGCCCTCTGGGCCGGACTGTCGAACGTGATGGACGCCGGCTGGGCGGCACTGATCGTCGCCGTCCTCTGGGGCGTGGTCGCCGCCGTCCTCTACTCGATGGGCAAGAAGAACGCCGAGCGCGTACGAGGTCTGAAGCGCACCAACGACACCGTGCACCGGATCCCGGACGCGTTGAAGCCCCACCCGGAGGGAGTCACCCGATGAGCACCGACCCCGACCAGATCCGCCGTGAGATCGAAGCCACCCGCAACAACCTGAGCTCCGATGTGGACGCCCTGGCGTACAAGGTCAGCCCGAGCCGCATCGTCGACGACCGCAAGCAGCAGGCACGTAACGCCCTGCAGAATGTGAGGGACAAGGTGATGGGAACCGCGTCGGACCTCGGCCACGCCGGCGGGCACGCCGCCCACTCGGTCACCGATCGTGCCTCCTCGGCGGCGTCCAACGTCGGCCACGCGGCGCAGTCGGCCGCCTCGTCGGTGGGGGACGCGGCACAGCGGGCCCCGCAGACCCTGCGCCGCAAGTCCCAGGGGAACCCGCTCGCCGCCGGCCTGATCGCTTTCGGGGTGGGCTGGCTGGCCTCGTCGCTGCTGCCCGCCACCGACCGGGAGCAGCGGGCCGCCACCCAGGTGAAGGAGAAGGCGCGCGAGCACTCGCACGTGGTCACCGAGAAGCTGGGTGAGGTCGCCAGCGAGATGAAGGAGCAGCTCCGCGAGCCGGCGCAGCACGCCACCGAGTCGGTGAAGTCGACCGCCCAGGAGGCCGTGCAGACGGTGAAGGACGACTCCCGGTCCGCCGCTCACGACGTACGGGACCAGGCGCAGCACGCGCGCGAACAGGTCCGGCACTGACCAGCCGTCCGGACCCGTACGCGGCGGCTCGCGGCCATCCCCGGCACCAACTGCCGGAGGTGGCCGCGAGCCGCTGTGTGCACCCCCTGCGCCTGCCGTGATTCCTGGACGGTTCTCGTTCCCCGAGAACGGAAACCGTCCAGGATCGACGTCGGGTCAGGGGCGCCGGGGGGAACGGAGCTCGCGCGGGGAGTGGGCGGCGTGACGGATCCGGGTGCCGGCGTAGCGGACACCACCGAAGAACACCCGCTGCCCCAGCGCCAGCCAGGAGCAGATGGCCCGTTCGAGCACCCAGAGCGGGGCGGTCAGAGCGGCTCCCGCCGGGAAGACCCGGGTGCCACCGGCCCGACGCCGTCCCGCCTCGGCCAGCGCCACCGTGGCCGCCACCGCGCCGAGGACCGGGCCGGGGCGACGCGCGACGACGGCCGCGCCGAGGGCCGGCAGCACCGCGAGGAAGACCGCCAGCCGCACCGGCTGGGCCAGGTCGTCGTACGCCTGCCGCACCCGTTGCCCGAGGAAGTGCCGCGCGGCCGGGGGCAGCCGGCGGACGTAGAGGCCGGCCGGTGCCGCCTCGGTGCCGCCGTACGCCCGCACGGTGCGGATCAGCTCCAGGTTCTCGAAGAGGACGTCCGGGTCGTAACCGCCCATGGCGACGAACGTGCTCCGCCGCACGGCCAGGGTTCCCGGGTAGTCCGCGCCGAGCGCCCGATTGAGCAGGATCCGACCGGTGTCCCAGTACGCGTGCCAGGGCATCGGGTCGAAGTAGTTCTGCGGACGGACCAGGTCCGCCCGGCCCAGCAGCCGGTGCACGGCACGCAGTCCCGCCTCGTCGTAGCGGACGTCGTCGTCGGCGATCACCACGTGCTCGTGCCCGGCCAGGCGTACGCCGGTGAGCACCCCGGTCACCTTCCCGTTCGCGCCGCGCAGCGCCGGATCGGGCGGGACGTGCCGCACCAGGTCGCGCCAGACGGCGGCGTGCCGGGCGAAGACCTCCGGCGGGGAACCGTCGACGACGGTCACCTCGACCCGCGTGGCGAGCTGCCGCAGGTACCCGGTGAGGTCGGCCAGCCCGGTGTCGTCGGACCAGCGCAGCGGCAGCACGTACGACAGGGCCAGCCGGCTCGCGGCGGGGGCGGACCGGGCCGCCGGGTGCCGGACCGGGCGGAGCGGGGTGCTCACGACTCCTCCCGCCGGTAGACCGAGACGTGCTGGCGGCTCTCGTCGGTGAACGGCCGGGCGGTCCAGTCCGTCCAGCGGTGCTCCCGGCGCAGGCCGGCCAGTTGGGCCATCAGGTCCAGTTCCGCCGGCCAGGCATAGCGGTGGTTGGCCGGCAGCAGGCGGACGCCGGAGCCGGTGATCCGCAGCTTGGTCGTGGTCATCCGCTGTTCCGCCGGGTGCAGCACGGCCGCTTCCAGCAGCACCTCGTCCTCGGCCACCCGGACCGGCCGCAGGGCCGTGCCGGCCCGGAACGCGCCCGGGTCGGGCACCCAGGTCTCGACCACGAACCGTCCGCCGGGGCGCAGGTGCGCGGCGGCGTTGCGGAAACAGGCGACCTGGGCGGCCTGGTCGGGCAGCGCGAAGATCGTGTTGAAGGCGAGCAGCACCAGCGCGAACTCACCCGGCGCCCGGACCGAGGAGAAGTCCCCGACGGTCACCGTGATCCGGTCGCCGCCGGGCTTGGCACGCAGGCCGGCGACCATCGCCGGGGATCCCTCGACACCCGCCACGCTCAGCCCCCGCTGCACCAGGGGGAGCGCGAGCCGCCCGGTGCCGATGCCGAACTCGCAGACCGGGCCGCCCTCGGCGAGCCCGACCAGCCGGTCCACCGCGTCGTCGGCGGTGAGGTGGGCGTACGCCTCGTCGTAGACGTCCGCGACGCGCCGACCGTACTCGCTGGCGTCGAAGGACAACGGTGCTCCTCGCTGACGGGTCGGCCGGTCGGGTGCCGGGGTGGCGGCGCGTCCGGACGGCGGCGGGCGGTTGCCCCGGGCAGGTGCCCGCAATCCCGGTCACCAAACGTGTCGCCGACGGGGACCGGAGCCGTTTCGACGCCACCTGACCGGGTAGCGCGGGGATACGGACGATCCATCCCTGGACGTCCGGTTGGAGGAGACGTGATGACCAGCAACAGGACGAGGTGGACGCTGCTCGGCGCCGTCGTCGCCACCGGCGGGGCGGTCGGCGTCGGGCGTACGGTCGCCGCCCGGCGGCGCCGGCGGCAACCGGACACGGTCAACGGTTGGTACGTGGTGCGCCGGGGAGTCACGGTGGACCGGCCGGTCGAGGCCGTCGTGGGCTTCTGGACCGACCGGGAACGGCTCGACCGGGCCCTCGGCGAGTGGGCGACCCTGGAGCAGGCGGGGCCGAACCGGTGGCGGTGCGTGGCCCGCGACCCCTCCGGCGAGGGTGGGGTCGAGTGGCGGGCGGACGTGACCGTGGACGGGCCGGGACGGCTGTCCTGGGAGGTCATCGACGGCCGGGTGCCGCAGGAGGGGCACGTCGACCTGGTTCCCGCTCCCGGCGGCCGGGGCACCGAGATCCGGGCCGAGCTGTGGTACCGCTCCGGCGGCCCGCTGCGTCGGGCGCTGGGACTGGCCCGGGGGGACGATCCGGACCTGGGGCTGCGGACCACCCTGCGCCGGGTCAAGGCGCTGATCGAGTGCGGCCAGGTCATCGACACGTACCGCGACCCGTCGGGGCGGACCCCGGCGCAGGAGCGGGTGACCGACGTGGTCCGCGACAGGCTGACGGCGGGAGGACGGCCGTGAAGGCACTCTGCTGGGAGGGCGTCGGCAAGCTGGCCGTACGCGACGTGCCGGAGCCGCGGATCCGGTCGGCCGGGGACATCGTCGTCAAGGTCCGGGCCAGCAGCGTCTGCGGCTCCGACCTGCACCTGATCAACGGCTACCTCCCGGCGATGCGGGAGGGCGACGTCCTGGGCCACGAGTTCATGGGCGAGGTGGCGGAGACCGGCCCGGACGTCCGCCGGCTCCGCGTCGGCGACCGGGTGGTGGTCGGTTCCGTGGTCGCCTGTGGCGGCTGCTGGTACTGCCGTACCGAGCAGTACTCGCTCTGCGACAACTCGAACCCGCAGCCGGTCTTCACCGAGAAGCTCTGGGGACATTCCCCGGCGGGCATCATCGGGTACTCGCACGCGGCCGGCGGCTACTCCGGCAGCCACGCCGAGTACGTGCGGGTCCCGTTCGGCGACATCGGCGCGTTCAAGGTCCCGGACGGGGTGCCGGACGACTCGGTGGTCTTCGCCTCCGACGCGATGCCGACCGGCTGGATGGCCGCCGACTTCTGTCACCTCACCGGGGGTGAGGTGGTCGCCGTCTGGGGTGCGGGCGGGGTCGGGCAGATGGCCGCCCGCGCCGCGCAGCTGCTCGGGGCCGAACGGGTCATCATGGTCGACCGGCTGCCGGAGCGGCTCGCCACCGCCGCCGACCGGCTCGGTGTGGAGACGGTCAACTACGCCGAGACGGACGTGCTGGAGGCGCTGCGGGAGATGACCGCCGGCCGTGGCCCGGACGCCTGCATCGAGGCGGTCGGCATGGAGGCCCACGACGTCGGCCCGGGATACGCGTACGACAGGGCGAAGCAGACGGCCCGGTTGCAGACCGACCGGCCGGTCCCGGTCCGGCAGGCGATCATGGCCTGCCGCAAGGGCGGCACGGTGAGCATCGTCGGCGTCTACGGCGGGTTCGTGGACAAGTTCCCGCTCGGCGCGGCGATGAACAAGGCGCTGGTGCTGCGGATGGGGCAGATGCACGCCCAGCGTTACATCCCCATGCTGCTGGACCGGATCGCCGCCGGCGAGATGGACCCCGGCTACCTGGCCACCCATCCGATGCCGCTGGCCGACGGGGTGCGCGGCTACGAGATCTTCGAGAAGAAGCAGGAGGCCTGCCTACGTACCGTGCTGCACCCGCAGGCCTGACCGTCCGGCACAGCTCCGCACGCTCCACCGTGGTCCGGCTCCTCGGGGTGTGGGCCAGCGGCTGCGGGTGTGGGCCAGCTCCGGTCTCGTCCGCTGGCTCCTCCCCGTGCGGCCGGATCCTGCTTGGCTGGGCAGACCGGCGGCGCGATCCGACGCGGGTGTCGGAGCCTGGCGCGGACCGACGCCGAGCGCCGGTGACGGGAGGGAGCGGCATGAAGGACAACAGGTCACCCCGGTGGCGGGTGGACCGGCGACGCGACGGTCGGCGGCTCCCGGTACCACCCCGGCTCTACACCGCGCATCTCGCCTTCGAGGCGGCGCACCTGACCGAGGCGCGTGAGCGGGCGGTGGAGTACGCCGAGGCGCTCAGCCTGCTCCGTCCCGAGATGGCGCTCGGTGGTGCGGCCTGCTCGCCGGCCAACGCCTGGCACCGGGCGGAGCCGCTGTTCTGCGGGGCGATCGGTCCGGACGGGGAGCGCTGCGCCGACGTGGTCGGTCATCCCGGCTTCCACCACGGTCCCGGTCTCGGCGGGCTCGGGTGGGGCGACGGTGACGGGTGACCGGGGCCGGACCGGGCCGACGTGGGGTCCCGTCGGATTCCACGTCGCCCGCCGTCGAGCGCCCGGTCGCGGGGGCAGGTCTCAGTCCAGGTCGAACTCGCCGTCCTGCGCGCCGGCGACGAAGGCGTCCCACTCGGCCTGGGTGAAGACCAGGACCGGGCCGTCCGGCTCGGCCGAGTTGCGCATGCCGATCAGGTCGTCGACGAAGGCGACCTCGACCGCGCTGTCGGAGGTGTCCCCCTCGGCGCGCTGCCAGACGGCCCGCGACAGGTCGAAATCGCCCTTGGGGTGCTGACCCATTGTTGCTTCCTCCAGTGCCGGGAGTAATGGGAACGCTGTCGGTTCCCTCATCGGGCAGGATAAGCGGATGCCGAGCCTGAGCCGTGTAGAGGCGACTGCGCGTGGCGCGTCGATTACCGTCGAGTCCTATCAGGTGGACCTTGACCTGACCGGCGACGGTGACCGCTTCCACTCACACGTCACCATCACCTTCCGGGCCACCCCCGGAGCGGGAACCTTCGTCGAGGTCAAACCCGCCCAGCTGGTCGGGGTCCGCCTCAACGACCGGGCCCTCGACCCGGGTCTGCTGGTCGACGACCGCCTGCCGCTGACCGGGCTGGCCGCGGTGAACACGCTGACCGTCGAGGCGGAGATGGCGTACTCGAACACCGGTGAGGGCATGCACCGGTTCGTCGACCCGGTCGACGGCGAGACCTACCTCTACGCGATGTCCTTCCTGGACGACGTGCAGCGCATCTTCGCCGCCTTCGACCAGCCCGACCTGAAGGCGCCGGTGACCCTCTCGGTCACCGCCCCACCGGAGTGGACGGTCGCCGCCAACGGGACGCTCGCCGCCACGCCCCGCCCCGGACGCTGGGAGTTCGCCCCGACCGCGCCGCTGGCCACCTACTTCTTCAGCCTGATCGCCGGGCCGTACCACGTCCGGCGGACCGAGCACGACGGCATCCCGCTCGGCCTGTACTGCCGGCGTTCCCTCGCCGCGCACCTCGACGCCGACGTCGAGGAGATCTTCACCGTCACCCGGCAGTGCCTCGACCGTTTCCACCAGCTCTTCGCCGAGCGCTACCCGTTCGAGAAGTACGACCAGGCGTTCGTGCCGGAGTTCAACGCCGGTGCCATGGAGAACCCGGGCCTGGTCACCATCCGCGACGACTACGTCTTCCGGTCGGCGGTGACCGACTCGCAGCGCGAGCTGCGCGCCACCACGATCGCCCACGAGATGGCGCACATGTGGTTCGGTGACCTGGTCACCATGCGCTGGTGGGACGACCTGTGGCTGAACGAGTCCTTCGCCGAGTACCTCGGTGTCCGGGTGACCGCCGAGGCCACCCGCTTCGACCAGGCGTGGACGACCTTCGCGCTGCGGCGCAAGGCCTGGGGGTACGCCGCCGACCAGCGCCCCTCGACCCACCCGGTCGCCCCCGAGGAGGTCACCGACGCCGCCGAGGGCCTGCTCAACTTCGACGGCATCTCGTACGCCAAGGGCGCCAGCGTGCTGCGGCAGCTCGTCGCCTGGCTGGGCGACGAGGCGTTCCTCGCCGGCCTGAACGCGCACTTCGCCGCGCACCGGTTCGGCAACGCCACCCTCGCCGACCTGCTGGCCAGCCTGAGCGCCGCCAGTGGGCGGGACCTCGGCGGCTGGGCGGAGCGCTGGCTGCGCCGGCCGCAGGTGAACACCCTGCGGGCCGAGGTGGGCCTGGACGCCGACGGCCGGTACACCGAGGTGGCCATCTCGCAGACCGCCCCGGAGACCCACCCGGTGCTGCGTCCGCACCGGATCGCGGTCGGGCTCTACTCGGTCGACGGGACGGTGGAGCGACGGGAGGTCGACCTCGACCCGGCCACCGACGGCGGCCGTACCGTCCTACCCGAGCTGGCCGGTCGGCCGGCGGCCCGGCTGCTGCTGCCCAACGACGGTGACCTGACCTTCGCCAAGGTACGCCTCGACCCGGCCTCGGTGGACGCCGTACCGCTGGTGCTGCCGGGCCTGGCCGACCCGCTGGCGCGCGCGCTGCTCTGGGGCGAGGCGCTGCACGCGGCGACCGACGGGGAGCGGCCGGTGACCGACGTGGTGGCGCTGATCGCGGTGGCGCTCCCCGCCGAGACCGAGGTGATCATCGCCGAGGACGTGCTCGCCCTGAGCCGCCCGCTGATCGACCGCTACCTCGAACCGGGGGCGCGGGACGCGGCGCTGGCCGAGGTGGCCGGAGCCTGCCGACGACTGCTGGCCGCCGCGCCGGCCGGCGGGTCGCTCCAGCTGGCCGCGGCCCAGGGGCTGATCGCGGCCGGCACCGACACCGCGCTGCTCGGCGGCTGGCTGGCCGGGACCGGGGTGCCCGAAGGGCTGACCGTCGACGCCGACCTGCGCTGGTCGCTGCTGCGCCGGCTGGTGGTGCTCGGTGCGGCAGGCGAGGCGGAGATCGCCGCCGAGGCGACCGCCGATCCGAGCGCGACCGGCGCGGTGGAGGCGGCCCGGTGCCGGGCGGCGCTGCCCGACCCGGACGCCAAGCGCCGGGCCTGGGAGATCGTCACCCGGGACACCGGACTGTCGAACCGGCTGGTCGAGGCGGCTGCCGGGGGCTTCTGGCAGCCCGAACAGGCCGAGGTGACCGGGCCGTACGTGGCGCGGTACTTCGCCGAGATGCCGGCGGCGGCGACGCTGCGTACCGCGTGGGTGGCCGAGCAGGTCGCGAAGCTGGCCTACCCCCGGTACGCCGTGGCAGCCTCGACCCGGGAGCTGGCCGCGGCGCTGCTGGCCCGGGAGGACCTCACCCCCGGTCTGCGCCGGGTGGTCACCGACGCCGACGACGACCTGCGGCGGGCCCTGGTCGCCCGGACCGCCCGCGCGGTGGCGGCGTGACCACCGCCGGTACCGCCGACGGCAGGGACACCGCCGTCACCCGCGTCGACGTGGACGCCGCCGTGGCCCGGGTGGTCGGGGTGGGGCCGGTCGGCGCGCCCACCCCGCATGCCGCGCTGGCGGCCGGCGGACCGACGGACGTACCGGTGTCCGGGGTGGCCGCCGACTCGCTCGGCGCGCCGGCTCGGCCGGATCGCCTTCGACGTGGCGGTCGGCTGCGACGTCCGGTCCCTGCTGGTCGGCGACGACCTGGGCTGAGCGACGGCGGTCGCTGTGACCGCTGCCGCAGCCGTGGAGCAGGGCAGGTCGACCGCCTCCCGCCGGGCATACGATCTCCGGATGGAGGAAGACATCCGGCGGATCGGGATCATGGGTGGCACCTTCGACCCGATCCACCACGGCCACCTCGTGGCGGCCAGCGAGGTCGCTGACCGGTTCGGGCTGGACGAGGTGGTCTTCGTTCCCACCGGGCAGCCGTGGCAGAAGGCCGACGAGCCGGTCAGCCCGGCCGAGGACCGCTACCTGATGACGGTGGTCGCCACCGCCTCCAACCCGCGTTTCCAGGTCAGCCGGGTCGACATCGACCGGGGTGGCCCCACCTACACCGTCGACACGCTGCGCGACCTGCACGCCGAGTACGGCCCGAAGGTGCAGCTCTACTTCATCACCGGGGCGGACGCGCTGGAGCGGATCCTCTCCTGGAAGGATCTGGACGAGATCTTCGAGCTGGCCCACTTCATCGGGGTGACCCGGCCGGGCTTCGAACTCTCCGACGCGCACGTGCCCGCCGACACGGTGAGCCTGGTGCAGGTGCCGGCGATGGCGATCTCGTCGACCGACTGCCGGGCCCGGGTCGCCCGTGGCGAGCCGGTCTGGTACCTGGTTCCGGACGGTGTGGTGCAGTACATCGCCAAACGGGGGCTCTACCGGGAGCGGCCGGCGTCTGCTTCATCCCGACATGCCCGGTAGTCGACCAGAACTGACGCGTCACTCTCCCGCCGCGTGTGAGACGCTAGGAGAATCGCACGGTTGATCGAAGGAGAACGGTGACAGTTTCCGACCGCGCCCACGAGCTGGCGACCGCGGCCGCCCAGGCCGCAGCCGACAAGAAGGCGCAGGACATCGTCATCATCGACGTGGGCGACCAGCTCGCCATCACCGATGCCTTCCTGGTCGCCTCCGCCCCGAACGAGCGTCAGGTGCTCGCCATCGTGGACGCGATCGAGGAGCGGCTGCTGGAGCTGCCGGAGAAGGCGAAACCGGTCCGGCGGGAGGGCGAGCGGGGCGGACGCTGGGTGCTGCTCGACTACGTCGACATCGTGGTCCACGTCCAGCACACCGAGGAGCGCGAGTTCTACGCCCTCGACCGGCTCTGGAAGGACTGCCCGACCATCCCGTTCGTCGACCGGGACCTGGTCGAGGCCGACGCCACCGCCGGTTCCGCGGCCACCGCCGAATGACCCGGCTGATCGTCTGGCGACACGGCAACACCGACTGGAACAACGACCGGCGGGTGCAGGGGCAGACCGACGTGCCGCTCAACGAGCGGGGTCGTGAGCAGGCACTGGCCGCCGCGCCGTTGCTCGCCGCCCTCCGCCCGGACGCCATCGTCGCCAGCGATCTGAGCCGGGCCGCGGACACCGCCGCCGCGCTGGCCGCGCTCACCGGGCTACCGGTCCGCACCGACCCGCGACTGCGGGAACGGTACTTCGGGCAGTGGCAGGGCCTGCTGCTCGACGAGGTGACCGAGCGGTTCCCCGCCGAGTACACCCGCTGGCGGGCCGGTGACCCCGACCCGGGTGCCGGGGTGGAGAGCCTCGACGACCTCGGCAAGCGGGTCGGCGCCGGATTCCAGGCCGCGGCGGACGCCGTGCCCGGTGGCACCGTGGTGGTCGCCACCCACGGCGGCGGGGCCCGCCAGGGCTGCGGTCAGCTGCTCGGCTGGGACCACCGCGTGCTGGCCACCGTCACCTCCCTGGCGAACTGCCACTGGACGGAGCTGCGGCACGACGAGGTCCGGGGCTGGCAGCTGCGGGCCCACAACGTCGGAGTGCTGACCGCCGAGGTACCCGCCGGGATCGGCGGCCCCGGGGCGGGCGCTCCGGCCACCGAGGCGGTCTGACTCGTCCCGTCGGTCGGGCCGTCCCCGGTCCGGCCGCCGGGAGTCGGCGACCTGCCCCGACTTCGACTAGCGTGCGGGCATGCCCCTCGCGGTCGTCACCGACTCCACCGCCTACCTGCCACCCGAGCTGGTGCGTGCGCACCGGCTGACCGTCGTGCCCCTGACCGTCGTGCTCAACGGCGCCGAGGGCCTGGAGGGGATCGAGACCCGCCCCGACGACGCCACCCGGGCGCTCGGCGGGCGCCGGGTGTCGGTGAGCACCTCCCGGCCCGCCCCCGAGCAGTTCGGCCGTACGTATCGTCGGCTGCTCGCCGAAGGTGCCGACGGGGTGGTCTCCGTGCACCTGTCCGCCGAGCTGTCCGGCACCGTCGAGGGTGCCCGTGCCGCCGCCGCCGACCTCGACGGCCGGGTCGCCGTCGTGGACAGCCGCTCGGCCGGGATGGGCATCGGGTTCCCGGTGCTCGCCGCCGCCGGGGCCGCCGCCCGGGGCGCCGACCTCGCCGGGGTACGCGACGCGGCGCTGGCGGCGGTGGACCGCACTTGTGTCCTCTTCTATGTCGACACGCTGGAGTTCCTGCGGCGGGGTGGGCGGATCAACGCCGCCGAGGCGTTGCTCGGTACGGCGCTCTCGGTCAAGCCGATCATGCACATGGTCGACGGGGCGATCGTGTTGCGGGAGAAGGTCCGTACCGCCAGCCGGGGGGTGGCCCGCCTGGTGGATCTCGCCGCCGAGGCGGCCGGTGACGACCAGGTGGACCTGGCCGTGCACCACCTGGCCGCCCCGCGACGGGCCGAACAGTTGCTGGACGCGTTACGCGTCCGGCTCGGCGACCGCCTGCACGACACGTACCTCACCGAGGCGGGCGCGGTGGTCGCCGCCCACGCCGGACCGGGGCTGGCGTCGGTGGTGGTGCACCGGCGAGCCCGGGAGTCGTCACCGTGACCGGTGGCCGTCGGCGGACGAGCCGGAACGGGGCCCGGCTGCCGGGCCCGGGCCGGTGGTCCGGGCCGCCGTGCGCGACGGCTAGCACATCGGGGGCATGATCAGGGCGTTGTCCACAGGACGGTCGCCTGTCCACAGGTGACCCGGTTCCGGGCGACGCCCCCGGCTCCGCAGGCCTACCGTCGCGCCGTGTCCGACGACCAGGAGACCGAAGCGGGCCGACGGTTGCGACAGCTGCTACCCGTGCGTACCGGCTGGCCCGCCGAGCCGTTCGCCGCCCCGTCCCGCCGGGCCGGCTCACTCCCGGAACGGGCCCGCCCGTCCCCGGGCGATGCCGGCGGGCCACCGGGAGACGCCGGTGGACCGCCGGACCGACCGGGTGCGGTGCGACCGTCCCGCCCGACGCCACCCGACGTCTCCGTGTCCGACGCCGCGCCGGTCGAGGCCGAGGTGGCCCGGTCGCCGCTGCCCGGTCCGGGGGCCTTCGACCCGGGCCGGCGGGGCGTCCGGGCGCTCGCCGTGGTCGCGGCCCTGGTAGTGCTCGGGGCGGGCTTCTGGGCCTGGCGGTCCCGGCCGCAGGTGGAGCCGGTGGCGGTGCCGTCGGCGTCAGCCGCGCCGCCCGTCGGGGCCGCCCCGGAGCCGTCATCGGGCAGCGGCGGGATCGAGCTGGTCGTGGCGGTCGCCGGCCGGGTCCGTCGCCCCGGTCTGGTCCGGCTGCCCGCCGGTGCCCGGGTCGCCGACGCGATCGAGGCGGCCGGCGGCGCGCAGCCCGGCGTGGACGTCGCCCTGCTCAACCCGGCCCGCAAGGTCACCGACGGCGAGCTGATCGTCGTCGGGGTCACCCCGCCGCCGGGTGCCGGCCCGCCCACGGCAGGAGCGGCGCCCGGCCCGGCGGGACCGGCGGTGCCGGGGGCGAAGGTCAACCTGAACACGGCCACCGTGGCGCAGCTCGACACGCTGCCCGGAGTCGGCCCGGTGCTCGCCCAGCGGATCGTCGACCACCGCGACCGGCAGGGTGGCTTCCGGTCGGTCGGGGACCTGCGCCAGGTCGAGGGCATCGGGGACGCCCGCTACGAGCAGCTCAAGGACCTGGTGACGGTGTGACCGGTCGGGTGTCGGCAGCCAGGGCGGGGGAGCAGCACGACCCACCCCCCGACCTGCGGCTGGCCGGGCTCGCTGTCGCGACCTGGCTGACCGCCCTCGCCGGACTGCACCTCTCCGCTCCGGCCGGCGCGCTGCTGGCGGCCGTCGCCGCCGCCCTCGCCGGCACGCTCGCCGCCCACCTGCTCGGGTGGCTTGGGCGACCGCGTGAACCCGTTCGGCGGTACGGATGGGTCGCCGTCGCCGTGCTGCTCGGCGTGGTCTGCGGTGGCGCGGCGACCAGCGCCCGGTTGACGGCCCGGGACGCGGCCGTGATCCGTGCGCTGACCCAGACCCGTGCCCCGGTCGCCGCCGAGCTGGTGGTCCGGGACGATCCGCGTCCCGTCCGGGGCGTGGCCGGCCGTCCGGCCATGCTGCTGGTCCCGGCCGACCTGGTCACCGTGACCGGCCCGGACGGACGGCGGGTCGACGCCCCGGTCCGCGTCCTGGTGCTCGCCACCGACGCGACCTGGCGCCCGCTCCTGCCCGGTCAGCGGCTGACCGCCGAGGGGCGGCTCGCCGCGCCGCGCGGCGGGGACCTGACCGGAGCGGTGCTCAGCGCCACCGGCCCGCCGGTCCCGCGCGGCGGACCCGGCTGGGCGCAGCGGGCGGCCGGCGCCCTCCGCGCCGGTCTGCAACGGGCCTGTGTCCCGCTGCCGGACGATCCGGGTGGGCTGCTCCCCGGCCTGGTGGTCGGCGACACCAGTCGGCTGCCGTCGGCGGTGGAGGAGGACTTCGAGGCCACCGGGATGACCCACCTGAACGCCGTCTCCGGCTCCAACGTCGCGATCGTGCTGGGCGCGGTGCTGCTGGTCGCCCGCTGGGCGCGGGCCGGTCCCCGGCTGGCGGTCGTGCTCTGCGGGCTCGCCCTGGTCGGCTTCGTCATCCTGGTCCGCCCGTCCCCGAGCGTGGTCCGGGCGGCCACCATGGGCGCGATCGGGCTGGCCGCGCTCGCGGCAGGACGGCCCCGGGCCGCGCTGCCCGCCCTGGCCGCTGCGGTGGCCGTGCTGGTGCTCGTCGACCCGGAGCTGGCCGGCGACCCGGGGTTCGCCCTCTCCGTCCTCGCCACCACCGGCCTGCTGCTGCTCGCCCCACGGTGGCGTGACGGGCTGCGCCAGCGTGGCGTGCCGGTCGGCCTGGCCGAGGCGCTCGCCGTGCCGGCCGCCGCCCAGCTCGCCTGTGGGCCGGTGGTCGCCGGGATCTCCGGCACGGTCAGCCTGGTGGCTGTTCCGGCGAATCTGCTCGCGGTGCCGGCGATCGCGCCCGCCACGGTGCTGGGGGTGATGGCCGCGCTGCTCTCCCCGGTCTGGCCGGCGGCGGCCGAGTTCGTCGCCTGGCTGGCGAGCTGGCCGGCATGGTGGCTGGTCAGCGTCGCCCGGTACGGTGCACGGCTGCCGGCGGGCACGCTGCCCTGGCCGGGCGGGGTCGCCGGTGGGCTGCTGCTGGCGGCGCTGACCGTCGCGTTGCTGGTGGCCGTCCGGCGGCCGGTGGTCCGGCGGTCGGTCGCCGTGGTGGGGGTCGCCGCCGTGCTGGGGGCGTTGCCGGTCCGTCTGGTGGCGAGCGGGTGGCCACCGGCGGGCTGGGTGGTGGCGGTGTGCGCGGTCGGCCAGGGTGACCTGGTCGTGCTCCCGGTCGCGGCGGATCGGGCCGTGGTGGTGGACGCCGGCCCCGACCCGGCCGCCGCCGACGGTTGTCTGCGCCGGCTCGGCGTACGACACGTGTCGCTGCTCGTGGTCAGTCACTTCCACGCCGACCACACGGCCGGTGTCGACGGGGTGTTCCGGTCACGCCGGGTGGCGGCGGTGGCCACCCCACAGTGGCCGGAGCCGGCGGCCGGGCGGGAACTGGTCCGGTCGGCGGCGATGGTGGGTGGGGCTCCGGTGGCACCGGTCGGTGACGGGTGGACGTTCCGCGACGGCCGGGTGGAGCTGAGCCTGCTCGGTCCGCCCTACCCGATCCGGGGCACCCGATCCGACCCGAACAACAACTCCGTGGTGCTGCTCGCCCGGGTGGACGGGGTGCGGATCCTGCTCGCCGGGGACGCCGAGACCGAGGAGCAGCGGGCGGTACTGGACCGGGTACCGCCCGGAACGCTCCGGGTCGACGTGCTCAAGGTGGCCCATCACGGATCCGCGTACCAGGATCCGGCCTTTCTCGACGCGACCCGTCCGGCGGTGGCGTTGGTGCCGGTCGGCACCGGCAACGACTACGGGCATCCGAATCCGGCCGTGTTGTCGAGGCTGGCCCGCGCCGGTGCCCGGGTGCTGCGGACCGACACCGAGGGGGACCTGGCGGTGGTGACGGTGGACGGACGCCTGGCGGTGGTGGCGCGGGGGGAGGCACCGGGCCGCCGACCGTAGAGCCGACCGGTGTCGGGGACGACCGGGTTCGCTGCTCTCTGCTCCGGTCGGTTCCACAGCCCGGCGGTATTGACCAACAAAGAGGCGGATCGAGTTATATGTCTGGATTTGCACTGAGTGCGGGCTCCGCCGTCGCGGCAGTGGCGAGCAGGCACGATGTGCTTCCGGAGCGTGCGAATATGGGCGGCGTGACCCCCGCCAGCCTCGCTCCCATTCTGCTCGTCCTCGGTGACGAGGAGTTGCTCGCCACGCGCGCCGTTTCCCAGGCCGTCGCCGAGACCCGCGCCGTCGACCCCGGCGTGGACGTCCGGGAGTACCAGGCCGGCACCCTCACCGTCGGCGAGATCGCCGAGATGCTCAGCCCGTCGCTCTTCGGCGGGCGGCGGGTGCTGATCCTCCGTGCCGGGCAGGACGCCCGCAAGGACCTGGTGGCCGCGCTGCTGGCGTACGCGAAGGACCCGGACCCGGAGGTCTGCCTGGTCGTGCTGCACGCGGGCGGGGCCAAGGGCAAGGCCTTCGCCGACGGCCTGCGGGCAGCGGGGGCCACGGTCGTCCCCGCGGTGAAGCTGAAGGGCGACCGGGAACGGGTGGCCTTCGTCCGCGACGAGATCCGGCGCGCCGGGGGCAGGTGCACCGACGACGCCGCCCACGCGCTGCTCGCCGCGGTCGGCAACGACCTGCGGGAGCTGGCGGCGGCCTGCTCTCAGCTCATGGCCGACACCGACGGGCGGATCGGTGTCGACACGGTGTCCCGCTACTACCGGGGTCGGGCCGAGGTGAGCGGCTTCACCGTGGCCGACGCCGCGATGGTCGGTGACGTGCCCGCCGCGCTGGAAGCCCTGCGCTGGGCCCTGCACGTCGGGGTCGACCCGGTCCCGATCGCCGACGCGCTCGCCGACGGGGTGCGGACGGTGGCCCGGGTCGCGTCCGCCGGCCGAGGC
Organism: Micromonospora inyonensis; assembly: GCF_900091415.1. Classification (NCBI taxonomy): domain Bacteria; kingdom Bacillati; phylum Actinomycetota; class Actinomycetes; order Micromonosporales; family Micromonosporaceae; genus Micromonospora; species Micromonospora inyonensis. The sequence goes on from NZ_FMHU01000002.1 coordinate 211,470, forward strand.
AGTCCCTACCAGCTCGCGAGCAGCCTCGGCATGCCCGGCTGGAAGATCGAACGGGCACAGCGGCAGGCCCGGGGCTGGACGCCGGAGGGGCTGGTACGCGCGATGCAGGTGGCCGCCGAGTGCAACGCGGCGGTCAAGGGCGGTGCGGACGACCGGGCGTACGCGCTGGAGCGAGCGGTCTTCTCGGTCGTGGCGGCCCGGCAGGGCAGTACCCGGTGACCGGGCCGACGCGTACCGGATGGGCGACCCTCGCGGCGGACGAGGAACGCTACCGTCCGCTCTACGCGCGGATCCTCGGACTGCGGTTCGTCAACCCCGGTGGAGTGCTCTGCTTCCTCTTCTTCGAGGGCACGGTGGCGCTGGCCGCTCTGCTCGCCCTCGCCGAGCTGACCAGCTGGTGGGCGGTGCTGCTACTGCCGGCCGCGGTGGCGGTGATGGTCAAACTGAACGACATCGTGGCGGCCTCGGTGGTCCGCAGCGCCTCTCTCGTCCCCGAGCAGGAGCGGGACCGCTTCCGGCGGCAGATGGAACCCGCGGTGGGGCGGGCGCCGGTGCCGGCCCGCGCGGCACGCCGTCGGGACACCACCCCGGTCGGGCACCCTGTCGACCCGGTGACCGGCCGGGCCTCCTGGATTCCCGGGGAGGTGGTGTCGGCCCCGCAGGCCCGTCCCGGTCGGCCGCGTACCCGTGACGACGCCGGTCGGGGGAACACCGATCCGGAACGGCGGGCGGTCGGCTCCGATCACCGGCCAGCGGAGCCGAACCGCCGCCAGACCCGCCGCTGAGCGGGCACACCCGTCGCCCCGGTCGGCGGGTCCCCACGGTCGCCGGGCACACGCCGGCACCGGTGACCTGCACGGGCAGGTCGATCGGTGCGGGCGTACCCGGAAAAGCCGGAACCCCCCGGGGCCAGGTGCGGCCCGGGGGGTTCCCGGTCAGATCGACGCTCGCCGGATCGAACTCGCTCGATCAGGCGGAGAGGGACTGCACGCGCTTGGCGATCGCGGACTTGCGGTTCGCGGCCTGGTTGGCGTGAATCACACCCTTGCTGGCGGCCTTGTCCAGCTTGCGCGACGCGTCGCGCATGAGCACGGCGGCCTTCTCGGTGTCGCCGGCGGCGACAGCCTCGTGGAACTTGCGGACGGCGGTCTTCAGCGACGACTTGACCGACTTGTTACGCAGCCGGCGCTTCTCGTTCTGCCGGTTGCGCTTGATCTGGGACTTGATGTTCGCCACGCGACAGCCTCGTCTTGATAGCTCGGATTTCGGTCTGCTTCGCGCGCGACGAGCATGCGTCATCGCTGCGCGAAGAGCCAGGTTACCAGGTCCCTCGGGACGAGCCAAAACGGGCGTCGCTCCCGGCGTCGCCCCGACCCGGTCCGGGGTCGCCGCCCGTGCGTCGACACCCGGGGGCGGGTGCGGACACACCGTCCGGGGCCAGCCGCCGTCGACCTTCTCAGACCGGGTGTGCGCTCACCGTCCGGGTCGGCCCGTCCGGGGCCAGCCGTGCCGGTCGGCCAGCCAGTCGAGGGCGAGGCCACCACTGAACAGTCGGTGCGCGCGGACCTGCGGCGAGGCGGTGCCCGGAGCCGCGGTGGCGCCGGTGAGGTAGTAGCCGGACAGGGCCGCCAGAGCCGCGTCCAGCGCGTCGGGCGCCGCCCCGGCCGCCGCCGGATGGTCAGCGAAGAGGGCGTCCGCGTCGAGGCCGCTGCCGTACGCGGTGAGCAGCAGTCCGGCCAGGTCGAACCAGGCCGGTCCCTGGCAGAGCCAGGTCCAGTCGCAGAACCACGCCCGGCCGGAGTGGTCGATCAGCACGTTGTCCAGGCGCAGGTCGCCGTGGGCCAGCCCACCGGTCAGCGCGTACCCGGGCAGCAGAGACTCCAGCCGGACCAGTTCGGGCAGGACCTCCTCCCAGCCACCGGGGGTCGGCCGGGGTTCCCGCCCGGCGGCCACCTCACGCCACCAGGCGAGGTCGTCGCGAGCCAGGTCGGCCAGGCGGGGCAGGCCCACCGCGACGAGGTCGGCCGGGCGGTCGGCGAGCGCGGCGGCGACCTCGGCGTACCCGGCGAGCGTGGCGGTGAGGTCGGCGGCGGTCCACGGCAGCTGCGGCACCCGCCCGTCCACCGCGGTCAGCCCCACCGCGAACCAGCCGGCCGCCTCCAGCGTCCACCGGGGCCGGGGGACCGGCAGCCCGGCGGGGAGCCGGTCGAGGATGGCGGTCTCACGGCCGTACCAGCCGACCAGGTGGGGCTGGTCGGCCGCCGACGCCGCCTTGACGAAGACCCGCCCGCCGTCGGCGGTCTCCAGCACCCCGGCGAAGCCCCGGGTGAAGCCAGCCGAGGCGACCCGTACCGACCGCACCGGTGCTCCGAGCCGCGCGGCCACCGCCCCGCGCAGCCCGGCCGGCAGTTCCGCCCAGGACGGACGCTCGGCGGTGGCCGCGTACGACACCGGGGGCAGCGAGACGGCGCGCATGACGTCCATGGTGCCGCGCGACCGTGTCGTACTCCACGCGCACCGACCGTGGTCGTACCGCTGGCCTGGCTCACCGACCGGCTCGCCGAGCTGTTCCCGGTGCCCCGCCGGTGACGGCACGGCTCTGTCAGACTGCCACCCCATGAGGACCGACGACTTCTGGCAGCTGATCGACCGGGCCCGGGAGGGTGCCGGCGGGGAGCCCGAGGCGGTCGCCGCCCCCGCGGTCGCCCTGCTCGCCGAGCGGGACCCGGAGGAGAACGTCGGGTACGCGCACCACCAGCGGCGGGTGCTGGCCGCCTCGTACCGGGTCGACCTCTGGGGCGCGGCGTACCTGATCAACGGCGGCGCCTCGGACGACGGGTTCGAGTACTTCCGGGGTTGGCTGATGACCCAGGGCCGGGCGGTGTTCGCCCGGGCGGTCGCCGACCCGGACTCGCTGGCCGAACTGCCCCGGGTGCGCTCCGCCGCGCTCAGCGGCGAGGAGTTCGAGTGCGATGACATGCTGGCGGTGCCCTGGGAGGCGTACCGGAAGGCCACCGCGGCGGACCTGCCGACGGACCGGGACCCGGTCGCCCCGCCCGACCTGAACGACTTCTGGGACTTCGACGACGAGGAAGAGGCCCACCGCCGGCTGCCCCGGCTGGCGGCCCTCTTCACCGAACCGCCCGCCGAGTGACCACCCCGCCCGTCCGTACGCCTGGCCGGCGGCCCGCTGAGGTGGTAGCAGGGGACCCCTGCTCATCACCACGTGGTAGCAGGGGACCCCTGCTACCACGTGAGGGGGAGGGCGTGGAGGAGCGCTCCGACCGCGTCCGGGAAGACGTGGGAGCATAGAGGGGGCCGGCGTCACGCCGGCCTGCTCACGTCACGCCGACCAGAACGGACCGCTGTGCCACCGATGCTCGACTCCGGCGCGAACGCTCCTGGTGCCACCGACCCGGGGCGCATCAGGAACTTCTGCATCATCGCCCACATCGACCACGGGAAGTCGACCCTGGCCGACCGGATGCTCCAGCTCACCGAGGTGGTGGATCCCCGGCAGATGCGCGCGCAGTACCTCGACCGGATGGACATCGAGCGGGAGCGCGGCATCACCATCAAGAGCCAGGCGGTCCGGATGCCGTGGACCGTTCGGGAGGGCGAGCGCACGGGCGAGCACGCCGTCCTGAACATGATCGACACCCCCGGGCACGTCGACTTCACCTACGAGGTGTCCCGGTCCCTCGCGGCCTGCGAGGGCGCGGTGCTGCTGGTCGACGCCGCGCAGGGCATCGAGGCGCAGACCCTGGCGAACCTCTACCTCGCGCTCGAGAACGACCTGCACGTCATCCCGGTGCTCAACAAGATCGACCTGCCGGCCGCCCAGCCGGAGAAGTACGCCGAGGAGCTGGCCCACCTGATCGGCTGCCAGCCGGAGGACTGCATCCGGGTCTCCGGCAAGACCGGCGTGGGCGTGCCGTACCTGCTGGACGAGATCGTCCGGCAGTTCACGCCGCCGGTGGGCGAGGCCGAGTCCCCGGCCCGCGCGATGATCTTCGACTCCGTGTACGACGTCTACCGGGGCGTGGTCACCTACGTCCGGGTGATCGACGGGCGGATCAGCGCCCGCGACCGGATCAAGATGATGTCCACCGGCGCGGTCCACGAGTTGCTGGAGATCGGCGTCATCTCCCCAGAGATGAAGAAGGCCGACGCGCTCGGCGTCGGCGAGGTGGGCTACCTGATCACCGGCGTGAAGGACGTCCGCCAGTCCCGGGTGGGTGACACGGTCACCATCAACTCCCGGCCGGCGTCCCAGGCGCTCGGCGGCTACAAGGACCCGAAGCCGATGGTCTACTCGGGTCTCTACCCGATCGACGGGTCGGACTACCCGAACCTGCGGGACGCGCTGGACAAGCTCAAGCTCAACGACGCCGCGCTGACGTACGAGCCGGAGACCTCGGGTGCGCTCGGATTCGGCTTCCGCTGCGGCTTCCTCGGCCTGCTGCACCTGGAGATCATCCGGGAGCGGCTGGAACGGGAGTTCAACCTCGACCTGATCTCCACCGCCCCGAACGTGGTCTACCGGACCATCCAGGAGGACGGCGAGGAGGTGGTGGTCACCAACCCGAGCGAGTACCCCACCAGCAAGATCGCCGAGGTGTACGAGCCGACGGTGCGGGCCACCGTGCTCACCCCGAACGACTACGTCGGCGCGGTGATGGAGCTGTGCCAGGGCCGGCGCGGCAGCCTGCTCGGCATGGACTACCTCTCCGCCGACCGGGTGGAGCTGCGCTACACGCTGCCCCTCGCGGAGATCATCTTCGACTTCTTCGACCAGCTCAAGAGCCGGACGAAGGGGTACGCCTCGCTCGACTACGAGCCCTCCGGCGAGCAGTCGTCCGAACTGGTCAAGGTGGACATCCTCCTGCACGGCGAGCCGGTCGACGCGTTCAGCGCGATCGTGCACAAGGACAAGGCGTACAACTACGGCACCACGATCGCCGCGAAGCTGCGCACCCTCATCCCGCGCCAGCAGTTCGAGGTGCCGATCCAGGCGGCCATCGGCAGCCGGGTCATCGCCCGGGAGACCATCCGGGCGATCCGCAAGGACGTGCTCGCCAAGTGCTACGGCGGTGACATCAGCCGGAAGCGCAAGCTGCTGGAGAAGCAGAAGGAGGGCAAGAAGCGGATGAAGATGGTCGGCCGGGTGGAGGTGCCCCAGGAGGCCTTCATCGCCGCTCTCTCCTCCGACAGCGGTGGTGACGGCAAGGGCGCGGGGAAGAAGTAACCCCGGACGATCACTCTCCGTATCGAAGCTGCGGATCGAATCGACCCGCGCGGAGCGCTCTGCGGGCCGCCCGGCCCTGCGTCCCGCGTACCGGAAGGAATTTTCCGGTACGCGCCCGGCGCGGGAAAGGGCGGCCCGGCCCCTTCCTGACCTGCGGCTTTGTCGCGCTCTCAGGTAGTTCTCAGGTTGCCCCCGGTCGGGCCTCGGTGCCGGATGTCCGGTTGTGCCGGTTTGAGATTTCGGCGCCCCGGGAACTTAGCGGTCACGACAGGAACGACACACCTCGTGACAACACATTGGAGGAGGGCGACCGTGGAGCTCACCGTCTGGGGAATCATCACTGCGCTCATCGTTGGTCTCATCGTCGGCGCGCTCGGCCGTCTGGTCGTCCCGGGCCGGCAGAACATGCCGATCTGGCTGCACATGCTGATCGGTGTCGGTGCCGCGCTGCTGGGCACGATCGTGGCGCGGGCCACCGGGGTCGCGGACACCCGCGGCGTCGACTGGTTCGAGCTGCTGTTCCAGGTCGCCTTCGCCGCCATCGGCGTCGCGCTGGTCGCCGGTGCCGGTCGTCGTCGCCACGTCACGCACCGGTAACCCCCCACACGAGCACCCGCGAAGGGGCGCCCGGCCATCGGCCGGGCGCCCCTTCCGTCTGTTGTACGTTCGCTGCTCGGCCACCCCTGTCGTAAAGGAATTTTACCGACTATGGTGCGGCGGAGAAGGTTTGTGCCAGACGGCGCGAGGGAGAAGTGGCGTGAACAGGTGGAAACGGCTGGCCCCGGTCACCGCCGTCGTGGCCTCGGCCGCGATGGTGATCGCCGGCTGCGGTGGCTCCGGCGAGGCCGAGTCAGTCGACAACAGCACGTTGACGGTCTGGATGATGGGCGAGGGAAGCGAGGCACAGACCGCCTTCCTCGACGGCGTCGAGGCCGAGTTCAAGAAGAAGCACCCCGACACCGACGTGGTGGTCCAGTACATCCCGTGGCTCGAGGCGCCGAAGAAGTTCCAGGCCGCGCTCGCCGGTGGCGAAGGACCGGACATCACCGAGCTGGGCAACACCGAGACGCAGGGCTGGGCCGCGCAGGAGGCGCTGGCCGACCTCAGCGGCCGGATGGACGGCTGGGCCGACGGCAAGGACATCCTGCCCGACCTGGTGCGCAACGCGCAGCTCAACGGCAAGCAGTACGGCTTGCCGTGGTACGCGGGCGTGCGGGCGATGTACTACCGCACCGACTGGTTCGCCGAGGCCGGCGTCCAGCCGCCGACGACCTGGGACCAGCTCGTCGCCGCCGCCAAGGCGGTCCAGGCCAAGAAGCCCGACACCTACGGCATCGCCCTGCCGGGCAACTCCGAGCTGCCTTTCTACTCGTTCCTCTGGAGTACCGGGGCGGAGATCGCCACCAAGCAGGGCGACACCTGGAAGTCCGGCTACAACACCCCGGAGGCCCAGAAGGCGGTCAAGTTCTGGACCGACATGGTGACCGTGCACAAGGTGGCCCCGCCGGCCGCCGCAGGCTGGAACGAGATCGACGCCCGGACCCAGTTCGCCACCGGCAAGGCGGCGATGGCGTTCGGCGGCAGCTGGCAGCAGGGCGCCATCAAGAAGGACAACCCCGAGATCGAGAAGGTCTGGGGCACCTTCCCCATCCCCGGCCCGGACGGCAAGCCGGCTCCGGCCTTCGCCGGTGGCTCGGACCTGGCGGTCTGGGAGGACAGTGAGCGCAAGGACCTCGCCTGGGACTACCTCACCGTGCTGCTGAACAAGAAGAACTCCAAGACCTTCGCCGACAGCCTGGGCTTCTTCCCGGTCTACCAGGACCTGGTGACCGGCGGTGGGTACGCCAACGACAAGGTGATGGCGGCGTTCGCCATCACGCTCCAGAACACCAAGCTCACGCCGCTCACCCCCAAGTGGGTGGAGGTCAGCCGGACCAAGACGGTGACCCAGGCGATGAACAGCTCGGTGATCAAGGGCCAGAAGACGGTGGAACAGGCCACCGCCGAAGCGGCGGCCGAGATGGAAAGCATCCTCAACGCCAAGTGAGCACGCTGACCGACACACCGAAGGCCGCCGCCGCGCGGGAGACCCCCGCGCGGCGGCGGCCCCGGGTGGACCGCCTGCCGTACCTGCTGCTCCTGCCCTGCCTGGCGATCATCGCCGTGCTGCTGCTCTGGCCGCTCGGCCAAGTGGTGTGGATGTCGTTCCACAAGCTGAACAACGTCCGCCAGCTACGTGGCGACCGGGAATGGCCGTGGATCGGACTGGAGAACTACGTCCAGATCCTCAGTGATCCGTTCTTCCGGACGGTGCTGCGCAACACCGTGCTCTTCGCGGTGGCCAACGTGGCGCTGACGATGATCCTGGGCACCCTGGTCGGGCTCCTGCTCAACCGGCTGGGCAAGCGGATGGCGACCTTCGTCGGCAGCTGCGTGATGCTCGCCTGGGCCACCCCGGCGCTGACCGGCACCATCGTCTGGAAGTGGATCTTCGACGACACCAGCGGTCTGGTCACGTGGCTGTTCAACGCGTTGCCGGACGGGCTGTCCCAGGCGCTCTTCGGCCGCACCGACTGGACCGGCTACGGCTGGTTCAACTCGCCGCTGCTCTTCTTCACCATCCTCACCCTGGTGGTGGTCTGGCACTCGTTCCCGTTCATCGCGGTCAGCGTGCTCGCCGGGCTGAAGAGCGTACCCAGCGAGCTGCACGAGGCCGCCCGGGTGGACGGGGCCGGACCGTGGCGGGTCTTCTGGAAGGTCACCTTCCCGCTGCTGCGGCCGGTCTTCGGCATCCTGATCGTGCTCTCCACCATCTGGGACTTCAAGGTCTTCACCCAGCAGTTCGTGCTGGCCGGCGGCACCCAGGACCGGCCGACGTTCATGCTCTCCATTTACTCGTACGCGGAGGCGTTCTCGCCACCGCCGAAGTACGGCCTGGGCGCGGCCATCGCGGTGATCCTCACCCTGATCCTGCTCGTGGTGACCGGCCTCTACGTCCGTATGGTGCTCAAGCAGGAGGAGGAGTGATGCGCGGCACGCTCGTGAAGCGGATCGCCCTCAACGGCGCCGGGCTGCTGGTGGCGCTCTTCGCCGCGTTCCCCGTCTACTGGATGATCGCGACGTCGCTGAAGCCGAACCGGGAGATCTTCTCCTCGACGCCGCGACCGGTGCCGACCGAGCCGACGCTCGCCCACTACAAGAGCATCCTCACCGGCAACCTGATCCCCGGCGTCAGCTTCGCTGACTTCCTCCTGAACAGCGTGCTGGTGGCCGGGGCGACCGTGCTGCTCAGCGGTCTGGTGGCGCTGCTCGCCGCCACCGCGGTGGCCCGGTTCCGGTTCAAGCTGCGGACCAGCTTCCTGATCATGCTGCTGGTGGTGCAGATGATCCCGCTGGAGGCGCTGGTCATCCCGCTGTTCCTGATGATCCAGCGGCTGGGGCTCTACAACACGCTGCCCAGCCTGATCCTCACCTACCTCGGCTTCTCGTTGCCGTTCGCGGTCTGGATGCTGCGGGGCTTCGTGGCGGCCGTGCCCAAGGAACTGGAGGAGGCGGCCGCGATCGACGGGGCCAGCCGGGCGCAGATCTTCCGCAAGGTCCTCTTCCCGCTGGTCGCACCCGGTCTGGTGGCGACCAGCATCTTCTCCTTCATCACCGCCTGGAACGAACTGATCTTCGCGTTGACCTTCATCAACGACCAGGACCGGTACACGCTCCCGGTGGCGATGACGTTCTTCTTCGGCCGGGACGACACGGCGTGGGGCCCGGTGATGGCCGCCTCCACGATCTTCACCCTGCCGGTGATCATCTTCTTCCTGCTGGTCCAGCGTCGGATGGTCTCCGGCCTGGTGGCGGGTGCGGTCAAGGGCTGAGGTTGGTAGCAGGGGCCCCTTGTTACCGCTTTTTGTGGAGCAGGGGACCCCTGCAACCACCTCAGCCCTTGACCGGGCCATCTCCGAAAGGGCTCAGGAGAAGCGTTCGACCGTGACCGGGATCAGCCCCCGTAGGCGGAGCGCCGTGGTCAGCTCGCGCAGCACCGGTCGTACGCCGTCGTCCCGGCGGGTCGCCAGGTCGACGGTCAGATCCAGGCAGTACGCGCCGACCAGGCCGATCCGGCGCAGGTCCCAGCGGAAGACGTCGGCCCCGATCCGACGGCGGGCGGTGCCGAGAACGCCACCCGCCCGAGCCGGGTCGGCACCCGTCATCGACCACTCCGCCGCCAACTGGGCGAGATCGTCCGGATCCAGCTCGTTGGCGAACAGCACCCGGTAGACCCGGGTGCTGTGGAAACCCGGGGTGGGCCGCTCCCGGTCCAGCAGTAGCGGGGCTGACGCCGGGCGGGTATCCCCGGCGCGCAGGTGACCGCGCAGGGTCGCCTCGTCCGGAAGCGTGACGCCGCCGAGCTCACGGTAGACGACCTCGACCCGGTGGCGGGGCACCCCGACGACCCGTTCGCGCAGCTCCGGGTCGGCCCGGATGCTCCGACTGAGCGTCGGTGACGTCCACCAGCCCGGCCCGTCCGGCGTCCACGCGGCGCTGTCCACCCGGACCAGCGAGTGGTCCGCGCCGAACCGGAACTCCTCGACGACGATGCCCTCGGGCGACGCCTCCCGCCCGTCCGGTCGTCGAGGGCGGACCAGATAGTAGTCAAGGGCAGGCTCGGCGGGCCGGGGCCGTCGGACGGGCACCGCCGGTCGGTGAGCCGCTCCACTGCCTTCGGTACGGGACATCGCCACATGCGCATTCTCGGCCACGGCGGTTCCGCCGCCGGAAACGACTCGCCAGCCGCCCCCGGTCTGGTCGTAGGCTGACCGGCATGACGGGGAGGTTGGTTTCGGTGAACCTCGCGGTGATCACCGAGGCGGAGTGGGCCGGGGACGCCAGCGGGCGCAGCGGCATCGACAAGCGGCCGGCGGCCGGGCGGGTACCGGTCCGGGTCGACGGGGTGGTCGGCGACTTCATCGCCGAACGGGCTGTCCACGGCGGCCCGGACCAAGCGGTGTACGCGTACGGCGTGGAGGACGCCGAGTGGTGGGCGGCGGAGCTGGATCGGGCCGTGCCACCGGGCCGTTTCGGCGAAAACCTCAGCACCCTCGGGGTGGACGTGACCGGGGCGGTGATCGGCGAAGAATGGGCGGTCGGGTCCGCGTTGCTCCAGGTCACCAAGCCGCGTACGCCCTGCCGGACGTTCGCCGGGTTCTGGGGCGTACCGGATCTGATCAAGCGGTTCGGCGCGCGGGCGGCGCCCGGGGCGTACCTGCGGGTGCTCCGGGAGGGCGAGGTCGGTGCCGACGACCCGGTCGAGGTGCGAGAACGCCCGGCGCACGGCGTCACCGTCGGCGAGGTGTTCCGGGCACTGCACCGGGAGCCGGAACTGCTGCCCCGGCTGCTCGACGCGCCGGACCTGCCCGAGTCGATCCGGGAGAAGGCCCGCCGTCGACTGGGCGTCGCCGGCCCGAGGTGACTGCAGGGGTCCCCTGCTACACAAAAAGCGGTAACAAGGGGCCCCTGCAGTCACCACAGCACGGTCGGCGGCCCTGCAGTCACCACAGCACGGTCGGCGGCCCTGCAGTCACCACAGCACGGTCGGCCGTGCAAAGTCACCACAGCACGGTCGGCGGCCGCGCGGTCAGCGGAGCCAGGGGACGCTGCGGTCGAGCAGACCGCGCTCCTTCAGCTCCTTGCGCAGCGGGATCTCGTCGTCGATGTACCCGTTCCAGTTGATGCCCCAGTAGTTCGCGGTGTGGGTGCCCTCACCGCAGAGCTGGCGCTGCACCGGCGTGCGGTTGGCCCACCACTCGCCGTCGGAGTCGATGTGCAGCTCGTCCAGCGGGCGGATCCACCGGTAGGTGTAGCCGACGAAGAGCATCTTGCGGGTGATGTTCGACAGGTTCGTCGACCGGGAGTGCCACTGGCGGCGGTCGAAGATGAAGGCGTCGCCCGGGTTCGCGGTGATCTCCACCGTGCCCTCCGGGTCCGGGTTGTGCACGGTCAGGTCGTCCGGCCGGGGCAGCGAGTTCCACAGGTGGCTGCCGGGGATGACCTTGGTCGCGCCCCGCCCGGTCTCCGACAGGTCGGAGAGGACGTAGGCGACCTTGAGCGAGAACATCGGCCGGGGCAGGTTCGGGTCCATCGTCTCCGGGTCGGAGTTCTGCCGGTACCCGTCCTGGTGCCAACCCCAGTACGGCTTCTCCGGCTCCAGCGCCGGCGGGGTCACGTCCAGGTGGTTGTGGTGGGTGTAGATGTTCCATCCCGCCAGCCCCCACATGTACGGGAAGGCGATCGGGTGGGTGAGCAGGTCGCCGAAGAGCTCGTCCCGCTCCAGGAAGCCCAGCAGGTGCAGCGTCCCGTCCTTGGTGGTGGTGCCCTTGGCCTTCTCCTCGGCGTAGACGCGGTCCACGGCGGCCTCCAGGGCGGCCCGGTGGTCCTCCGTCAGGACGTTGCGCAGCAGGAGGAAGCCCTGCTCGTGGAACTCCTTGCGGTCGACCTCGCTGATTGGCTCGTATCCGGTCCGGCCACCGTAGTCGAACATCGCCGTCACCCCTCCCCATGGGGAATCCGCCATTTCTGGCACAGATCGCCGATGGTAACGCGCCGTCTCCATGGTCGGCGTCCGACACCCGACCACCGGGAGCTGGCCTGACGGTGGACGTCCCCACCTGCCGGTGGTGCGGGTGGACCCGCGCGTCGTGACGGAGAGAGACGCAGGTCACGCCTCGGCGAACACCTCGGCGACCACCCGGGCGTCGTGCGCCTTCCGGTCGGACACCCGGGACCAGGTGCCCTTGTCTGCCGTCCACTCCAGGTCGGCGAAACGGACCCGCTTGACCCCGTGGTCGTGGGCGTGCGACACCAGCCAGTGGGCGTACCGCCAGCCGTCGCGGGGGTCGGCGGCGGGCACGGACAGCCCGGTCAGCCCGGCCAGGCTGGTCGCCCCCGGCAGCCCCCAGTCCAGGGTGAGACTCTGGGTGAGCGCGGCCGCGGCGGCGTCGCCCCGTATCACCGGCGTGCGCCCCACGGTGCAGGCGACCGCGGCGGTGGCGTCGCCGAGCAGCGCCCGGGTGAGGACCTCCGACTCGTCGGCCCACTTCTGGTACGCCTCAGGGAACGCCGACCGCTGGACCGCCTGGGCGGCGTCGGTGACCCGCATCTCCTGCCAGCCGCGGACCTTCTTGAGCCCGGCGTAGAACTTGTTGGCGGCGTAGCGCGGGTCGCGGATCTGCTCCGGCGTGCCCCAGCCCTGGCTGGGGCGTTGCTGGAACAGCCCGATCGAGTCCCGGTCGCCGCCGGCCAGGTTCTCCAGCCCGGACTCCTGGAAGGCGGTGGCGAGCGCGACCACGACGGCCCGCTCGGGCATGTTCCGCTGGATGCCGATCGCCGCGATGGTCGCCGCGTGCGCCATCTGCTCGGCGTTGAGCCGGACCTGCCCGTCGGCCCGGACCGTGCAGCTGCGCCCTGCGATCGGCAACCGTAGGTTGTCGCCCACGTCCCGGACGACGAGGTAGACCCCGATGCTGGCGATGACGGCGAGGACGAGGCTGGTCGCCACGATTGCCCGAGTTCGCACCCACACCCCCTGATCGACAGTCAGCCAAGCGTACGTCCCGCTTGCCACCGGTCCGCTCCGTCGACCGGTTCTGTTGTCGGTGTCCCAGGTTCACCCCCCGTGTCCGATCGGCGGGCGTCGCCGCCCGCCCACCGGGCCCCTTCCTCCTACCCGGCGTCGAGGGCGGCCACCCACCGGGTCGGCCGCTTCTCCCGGAAGGCCAGCACCCCCTCCCGGCCCTCCTCGGAGAGGAAGTAGCCGGTGGATACGGCGGACAGGTGCGCAAGCTCGCGGCGCAGGTCCGTCTCGGAGGTTCGGCGCAGCAGCTCCTTCGCACCGGCCAGCGCGCCCGGTGCGCCCCGGACCAGGGCCGCGCACCACCGGGCCACCGTCGGGTCCAGCTCGGTGGCGGGCACCGCCGTGGTGACCAGACCGACCTCGGCGGCCCGCCGGCCGTCGAAGGTGTCCCCGGTCAGGTAGAGCTCGGCCGCGGCGCGGGAGGTCAGCCGGGGCAGGACGGTCGCCGAGATCACCGCCGGGATCACCCCGAGCCGCACCTCGGTGAAGGCGAAGGTCGCCTCCTGCACACAGACCGCCAGGTCGGCCGCGGCGATCAGGCCCAGCCCGCCGGCCCGGGCCGGCCCGGCCACCCGCGCCACCACCGGCTTCGGGCACTCCCGGACCGCCGCCAGCACGTCGCCGAGCTTCCCGGCGGGCACGCTCCCGCTCGCGTACGCCGCAGCGGTCTCCTTCAGGTCCGCGCCGGAGCAGAACACCGGACCGGTGTGGTCGAGCACCACCACCCGGACCGAGGGGTCGGCGACCGCCGTGGCGAGCCCGTCGAGCAGCTCGGTCATCAGGGGCGTGGAGAGCGCGTTGCGGTTGTGCGGACTGTCGAGGGTGAGCGTGGTCACCCCACGGGTCGTCGACACCCGGACGAGTGCGTCGGGAGAGGTCATGTGAGGGCACACTAGTGGCCATGCCCGGCGTCCTTCCAGAAGGCGAATCCGTACCGACCGACGGATCGCTCCCGCCGACCGCCCGGCGCGCGGTCGGCGCGCGCGGGTTCGGCGTCTACGTCCACGTGCCCTTCTGCGCCAGTCGCTGCGGATACTGCGACTTCAACACCTACACCGCCGGCGAGCTCGGCGGCGGGGCGAGCCGGGAAACCTACGCCGACACCGTCCTGGCCGAGCTGAGGCTGGCCGCCCGGGTGCTCGGGGACACCCCGCCGCCCCGGGTGGACACCGTCTTCGTCGGCGGCGGTACGCCGACCCTGCTCCCCGCCGACGACCTGGCCCGGATCCTCGACGGCATCGACCGCGCCTGGGGGTTGGCCGCCGACGCCGAGGTCACCACCGAGGCCAACCCGGAGTCGGTGACGCCGGAGTCGCTGAAGACGCTGCGGGCGGCCGGTTACACCCGCATCTCGCTGGGCATGCAGTCGGCGGCGCCGGGGGTGCTCGCCGTCCTCGACCGGAAGCACTCCGCCGGGCGGGCCACCGCCGCCGCGGCCGAGGCCCGCGACGCCGGGTTCGACCACGTCAACCTCGACCTGATCTACGGTACGCCGGGGGAGCGGGCCGAGGACTTCGCCGCCTCGCTCGACCAGGTGGTCGCCGCCGGGGTGGACCACGTCAGCGCGTACGCCCTGATCGTGGAGGAGGGCACCCGGCTCGCCGCCCGGATGCGCCGGGGCGAGCTGGCGTACCCCTCCGACGACGTCGCGGCGGACCGCTACCTGGCTGCGGAGGCCGCCCTCGACGCGGCCGGTTTCTCCTGGTACGAGGTCTCCAACTGGGCCCGGACGCCGGACGCCCGGTGCCGCCACAACCTGCTCTACTGGACCGGCGGGGACTGGTGGGGCCTCGGTCCGGGGGCGCACAGCCACGTCGGCGGGGTGCGCTGGTGGAACGTCAAGCACCCGAGCGCGTACGCGGCGCGGCTCGCCGCAGGGGCGTCACCCGGCCACGCGCGGGAGATCCTCACCGCCGACGAGGCGCACATGGAGGACGTGATGCTCCGGCTCCGGCTCGCCTCCGGGCTGCCGCTGGCGGTGCTCGACGCCGCCGGTCGGGCCGGTGCCGAGCGGGCCCTCGCCGCCGGGCTGCTCACCGGGGCCGAGTACGCCGCCGGTCGGGCGGTACTCACCCTGCGGGGCCGGCTGCTCGCCGACGCCGTGGTCCGCGACCTGCTGCCCTGAGCGCGGCCACACCCGCCGGCCGTTCGTCCCGGACTCGTCGATCCGTTTTCCGGGGCGGACGCCCTCCGGGACCGGTCGGGTCCGGTCGGACCGAACCCGGCCGGGGTGGGCTCACTTCACGAAGGTCCGGGTCATCGGGTACTGGTAGAGCAGGTCCTGGTTGGCCTTGAGGGCGGCCACGAGGCCGAACGCGATCGGCACGATCGCGAGCAGCAGTGGCACGAAGAAGAGCAGGCCGCAGGTGATGGCGGTGAGCAGCCAACCCACCAGGATCGCGACCGCCCAGGTGATCTGGAAGTTGAGCGCGGCGACGGCGTGCGCGCGTACCGCCGGGGACTGCTGACCCCGGACCAGCAGCACGATCAGCGGGCCGACCCAGCCGAAGAGGGTGGCACCCACCACCATGCCGATCGGACCGCCCACGTGGGCGAGCACCGTCCACGTCCGGTCGTCGCCACCGATCGGACCGGGCGTCGGGTGCGGCCCACTCGCGCCCGGGGGCGGGTAGCTGCCCTGGTCGGCCGGGGGCGGGTAGCCCGCGGCGGCGAAGTGCCCGCCCGAGGTCGGGTGGTCAGCTGCCGTGGCCTGGCCGGGTGGGCCGTAGCCGGCCGTGGGCGGCTCGTACGACGGCGCGGCGAGGTGCTCGGTCGGCGGCTCGGGTGCGGACCAGTTCTCCGTCGGCGGCGGGGCCAGGTACTCCGTCGGCTCGTGGGACGACGCCGACCAGTTCTCCGTCGGCGGCTCGGGGGACGACGCGGAGAGGTTCTCGGTGGGGGGCTCATGGGACGGCGCGGACCAGCCGCCGGGCGGAGTGGAACCGCCGGGTGGGGGATACCCGGACGCCCTGGCCGCGCCGGACAGTGGGGTGGTGGGCTCGTCGGGCGTCGACGGGGACCCGGACGGGGCGAGCGGCATGGTCGGCTCCGGCGGGTACCGGCCGGCGTCGCCCGCACCGGGCGGGCGCGGCGGTTCAGTCATGCCGGTCACGGTAGGGGTACCGGGCAAGCCGTGACCAGTGGGACACCGTGCGGATCACCCGGACGAACGGCCCGGAGTGCCGGGCGGGGCGGGGCGCAGGTCGACACCGATCATCGCGTCCCACGGGTGGATCGACGTAGACTGGCACTCGTTACAGTCGAGTGCCAGTAGCGCGGTCCGTCGCGGTCGGCGACCGCCGCCGGTCGTCGCCGGTGGTGGGTACGCACCGCCTGGGCCGGGCGTCGGCAGCGTAGGAGGTGGGGAGAGTGGGGCTCGACGACCGCAAGCTCGCCGTGCTGCGCGCGATCGTCGAGGACTACGTCGCGACCCAGGAGCCGGTCGGCAGCAAGGCGCTGGTCGAGCGGCACCAGCTCGGCGTCTCCCCGGCCACGGTCCGCAACGACATGGCCGTGCTGGAGGAGGAGGGCTACATCCGGCAGCCGCACACCAGCGCCGGACGGGTCCCCACCGATCGCGGTTACCGCCTCTTCGTCGACCGGCTGAGCCGGGTCAAGCCCCTCAGCCCGGCCGAGCGCCGGGCGATCGAGCGCTTCCTGGTCAGCGCGGTCGACCTCGACGACGTCGTGAACCGGACGGTCCGGCTGCTCGCGCAGCTCACCCGCCAGGTGGCGGTGGTGCAGTACCCGTCCCTGGCCCGATCCTCGGTGCGCCACCTGGAACTGGTGCCGATCTCCACCACCCGGCTGATGCTGGTGATGA
Source organism: Micromonospora inyonensis (assembly GCF_900091415.1). Classification (NCBI taxonomy): domain Bacteria; kingdom Bacillati; phylum Actinomycetota; class Actinomycetes; order Micromonosporales; family Micromonosporaceae; genus Micromonospora; species Micromonospora inyonensis. The sequence goes on from NZ_FMHU01000002.1 coordinate 228,165, forward strand.
TCGCCGACACCGGTCGGGTCGAGCAGCGCCTGGTCGAACTGCCCGCCCCGGTCCCCGCCGACGAGGTCACCGACCTGCGCCGGTTGCTCAACGAGAAGCTCGGCGGCAACCGGCTGTCGGACACCCCGCCGCTGGTGCAGGCGCTGGTGGAGGAGGTGCGCGTCGGGCTGCGCCCGGCGATGACCACGCTCTCCACCGTCCTGCTGGAGACCCTGGTGGAACGGCACGAGGAGCGGATCGCCCTCGCCGGCACCGCCAACCTGACCCGGGGTGGCCTGCTCGACTTCCAGGGCTCGTTGCGCCCCATCCTCGAGGCGCTCGAGGAGGAGGTCATCCTGCTCAAGCTGATCGGTGAGGTGGAGCCGAGCACGACGCGGATCCGGATCGGCGACGAGAACGAGATCGACAACCTGCGGGGTACGTCGGTGGTCAGCACGGGTTACGGTCCAGGTGCCACCATCGTGGGTGGGTTGGGCGTGCTCGGCCCGACGCGGATGGACTACCCCGGCACCATCGCCACGGTACGTGCCGTGGCACGCTACGTGGGCGAGCTGCTGGCCCAGAACTGACCAGTCAGGGCCGACGGCCGACTCGGGCCGACGACCGGCGCAACGCGAGACGAACATGAGGACACGGAACGCAGTGGCCAGGGACTACTACGGCATCCTCGGCGTCAGCCGGGAAGCCTCCGACGACGAGATCAAGCGCGCCTACCGCAAGCTGGCGCGGCAGTTCCACCCGGACGTCAATCCGGACCCGGAGGCACAGGAGAAGTTCAAGGACATCAACGCCGCGTACGAGGTCCTCTCGGACGACCGGAAGCGGCAGATCGTCGACCTGGGTGGGGATCCGCTCGCCCCCGGTGGTGGCGGGGCCGGTCCCGGTGGGCCGGGCGGCGCGGGACCGTTCGTCGGCTTCCAGGACATCATGGACGCCTTCTTCGGTGGAGCCACCGGCTCGCGGGGTCCGCGTCCGCGTACCCGTCCGGGGGCCGACGCGATCCTGCGGCTGGAACTGGACCTGCACGAGACGGCGTTCGGCGTCGAGGCGCCCATCACCGTCGACACCGCCGTGCTCTGCACCACCTGCTCCGGCGCGGGCACGGCCGCCGGCACCCACCTGGCCACCTGCGAGGCGTGCGGTGGCCGGGGCGAGGTGCAGTCGGTGCAGCGCACCTTCCTCGGCCAGGTCGTCTCGGCCCGGCCCTGCACGGTCTGCCAGGGGTACGGCACCACCATCCCGCACCCCTGCGCGACCTGTGCGGGTGACGGTCGGGTCCGGACCCGTCGCTCGCTGACCGTCAAGATCCCGGCGGGCGTGGAGGACGGCATGCGGATCCGCCTCGCCCAGCAGGGTGAGGTCGGCCCGGGTGGCGGCACCGCCGGCGACCTCTACGTCGAGATCCACGAACGGCCGCACGACGTCTACTCCCGCAAGGGCGACGACCTGCACTGCCGGGTGACCGTGCCGATGACCGCGGCGGCGCTCGGCACCCGACTGACCATCAAGACGCTGGACAGCGAGGAGATCGTCGACGTCAAGGCGGGCACCCAGCCGGGCAGCACGATGCGGTTGCGCGCCCGGGGCGTACCCCACCTGCGCGGGACCGGCCGGGGTGACCTCTACGTCCACCTCGACGTGCGGACCCCGACCAAGCTCGACGCCGACCAGGAGCGGATGCTCCGTGATTTCGCCAAGACCCGGGGGGAGGAGGTCGCCGAGCTGAGCAAGCAGGGCGGCTTCTTCTCCCGGATGCGGGACGCGTTCAACGGGCACGGCTGAGTGTCCGCCCCGCTGTTCCTGGTCGAGTCGCTGCCCGTCGCCGACACGCTGACCCTGGACGGCCCGGAGGGCCACCACGCGGCCACCGTGCAGCGGCTCCGGGTCGGCGAGGAACTGCTGCTGGCCGACGGTCGGGGCGGCACGGCCGTCGCCGTGGTCACCGCCGTCGGCCGGGGCACCCTCGACCTGGCGGTCACCTCCCGGGGGTACGTCGACGCGTCGGTGCCCCGGATCGTGGTGGTGCAGGGGATCGCCAAGGGCGACCGGGGTGAACTGGCCGTCCAGGCGATGACCGAGGTCGGGGTGGACGAGATCGTGCCCTGGGCGGCGTCCCGCTCGGTGGCGCAGTGGCGGGGCGAGCGGGGCGTACGGGCCCGGGAGAAGTGGGCGGCGACCGCCCGCGAGGCGGCCAAGCAGGCCCGCCGCGCCTGGCTGCCGGTGGTGGCCGGTGCTCCCGACGAGTCGACCGCGACGGTGGTGGCCCGGATCTCCGGGGCCGCCGCCGGGTTCGTGTTGCACGAGGAGGCGCAGGAGCGGCTGACCACCGTCGAGCTACCCACAGCCGGCGAGATCGTGCTGGTGGTGGGGCCGGAGGGCGGGATCGCCCCGGCCGAGGTGGACGCCTTCCGGGCCGCCGGGGCCCGGCCGGTGCGCCTGGGGCCGGCGGTGCTGCGTACCTCGACGGCGGGAGTGGCGGCGCTCAGCGTGCTCGCCACCCGCCTCGCCCGCTGGTGACGCGACGCCCCCGCGCGCTCGGTCTCCCCTGACCCGGGCGCGGGGTTAGAGGCGGGGGAAGACCTGGACGGGCTGGTCGTCGGGGCTCAGGTCCAGCCCGGCCGGGCCGACGATGAGCGGATCGGGTACGCCGACCACCTCACGGTCCTTGTCGGTGTAGTCGAAGCGGTGGAGCACGTGGCGCATCGCCTCCAGCCGGGCCCGCTTCTTGTCGTTGCTCTTGACCACCGTCCACGGCGCGTCGGCGGTGTCGGTGTAGAAGAACATCGCCTCCTTGGCCTCGGTGTACTCGTCCCACTTGTCCAGCGAGGCGATGTCCATCGGTGAGAGCTTCCACTGCCGTACCGGGTCGACCTGCCGGACCGCGAAGCGGGTGCGCTGCTCGTTCTGGGAGACCGAGAACCAGAGCTTGACCAGGCGGATGCCGGAGCGGACGAGCATCCGCTCCAACTCGGGAGCCTGGCGGAGGAACTCCAGGTACTCCTTGCGGGTGCAGAAGCCCATCACCCGCTCCACTCCGGCCCGGTTGTACCAGGACCGGTCGAAGAGCACGATCTCGCCGGCCGCCGGCAGGTGTGCCAGCCAGCGCTGGAAGTACCACTGGGTGGCCTCCCGCTCGTTCGGCTTCACCAGGGCCACCACCTTGGCCCCGCGTGGATTCAGGTGCTCCATGAAGCGCTTGATCGTGCCGCCCTTGCCGGCGGCGTCCCGCCCCTCGAAGATGATCACCAGTCGTTCGCCGCTCTCCTTGATCCACTCCTGGAGCTTGAGGAGTTCGATCTGGAGCAGGCGCTTGTGGTGGTCGTACTCCTCGCGGGTTAGGCGCTCGTCGTACGGGTAGTCCTCGCGCCAGGTGTCCACCGGGCTGCCGTCCGAGCGGAGCAGCACCGGGTCGTCGTCGTGGTCGTCGACCACCTGGTAGTCAGCGGAGAGGTCCAGCAGCGCGGCATCGGCCATGCCGGAGACCGTTACCCCGGCCCGGTCCGGTCATCCGCCCCGGAAGCTGGGAGTTCGCTGGGAGGCCACCCTCGGGAGCGCAGGGAGGCGGGGCTTTTTCAGGAGCGCAGGTAGGACGCGCCGTTGAGGTCGACGATGGTGCCCGAGGCCCACTCCGCCTCCGGTGACGCCAGCCAGTGCACCGCGGCGGCGATCTCCTCCGGCCGGGCCACCCGGTCGAACGGGCTCTGCGCCCGCACGGCCGCACCCCGGGGCGACTTGAGGTGCTCGTTGGTCATGTCGGTCTCGACGAAACCGGGTGCCACCGTGGCCACCGCGATGCCGTACGGGGCCAGTGCCACCGCGAGGGACTGCCCCATCGCGTTCATCCCCGCCTTGCTCGCCCCGTACGCCGGGTTGCCCGGCTCGCCGCGGAAGGCACCCCGGGACGAGACGTTGACGATCCGGCCACCCCGGTCCCGCATGTGCTGGGCGGCGCACCAGGCCGCGTTGGCCGCGCCGAGCAGGTTGGTGTCGACGATCTGCCGCCAGCGCTGCCGCCACTGCTCGTACGTGGTCTCGAAGACCGGGTGCGGCGGGTCCGCCGGACCGAACACCCCGGCGTTGTTGACCAGCACGTCCAGCCCGCCGAGCCGGGTTGCCGCCTCGTCCACGGCGGCTCGGACCGCGTCCGGGTCGGCCAGGTCGGCGGCGACCACGACGTGCCCGTCGCCGGGCAGTTCCGCCCGGAGCCGTTCGGCCAGTTCCGCCGAGTCGCGGTGGTGGATCGCCACCCGGTCGCCGCCCGCCGCGAACCTGCGGGCCACCGCGCGGCCGATGCCGCGCGAGGCCCCCGTCACCAGTACCGCCCGAGAGTCCACCCGCCCCATGATCCCCGAGGGTCCGGTCCCCGTCCGTCCGGGGCCCGGTGGCCGGGGCCGGGACCTGCGGGGACATGCCGGCGTGGCGTGGGGAGATGCCGGCCCGGGGCGACGGTCCTACCATGCGTCGATGACCTCCGACTGCCTGTTCTGCCGCATCGTCGCCGGGGAGATCCCGGCCACCATCGTCCGGGAGACCGCGACCACCCTGGCCTTCCGGGACATCGACCCGAAGGCCCCGGTGCACGTGCTGGTGATCCCGAAGGAGCACCACGCCGACGTGGCCACGCTCGGCCAGGCCGACCCGGAGCTGGCCGGTCAGGTGCTCGCCACGGCCGCCGAGGTGGCCGAGGCCGAGGGGCTGCTCGCCGACGGCTTCCGGCTGATGTTCAACACCGGCGGGCACGGCGGCCAGGAGGTCTTCCACGTGCACGCGCACCTGCTCGGCGGGGCTCCGCTCGGCCCGATGCTCGCCCGCTGAACTCCCGCCGCTCGCTGAGGCTCGACACCCTGCCGGGGTGGTAGCAGGGGTCCCCTGCTCATCAAAAAGCGGTAACAGGGGACCCCTCCTTACACTGGCGGCGTGGTGGAGATCAACGTGCGCCTGGGGCGGATGGTGCGGCAGGTGCAGGCCGGCGCGCGGGTGCCGGCGCTGTCGGTGGCCTTGCACCGGGCCGACCGGCCCCTGTGGGGCCTCACCGTCGGCGCCACCGGCAACGACGCCCCGCTGACGCCGCAGACCCCGTTCCGGATCGGGTCGGTCACCAAGACCTTCACGGCCGTGCTGGTGCTCCAGTGCCGCGACGAGGGGCTGCTCGACCTGGACGACCCGGTCGGGCGGCACCTCGACGTGCCCGCGCACGGCGAGCTGACCGTGCGCCGGCTGCTGTCGCACACCTCCGGTCTGCAACGCGAGCCCTACGGCGACATCTGGGACACGCTGCGCGCCCCCGGGGTCGAACAGCTCCTCGCCGATCTCGCCCGGGCCGAGCGGGTGCTGCCCCCGGCCCGCCGGTTCCACTACTCGAACCTGGGCATGGCCCTGCTCGGGGAACTGGTCGGGCGGCTGCGTGGCGGCACCTGGGTGGAGGTGCTGGCCGACCGGATCCTCGCCCCGCTCGGGCTGGCCGCCACCACCACCCGCCCCGGTCCGCACGCGGCCACCGGCTTCCTGGTCGACGCGTACTCCGACCACGCCCGGCCGGAGCCGCCGACCGACTTCGGCGCGGTGGGGCCGGCGGCGCAGCTCTGGAGCACGGCCGGGGACATGGCCCGGTGGGCGGCCTTCCTCGCCGACCCGTCGGCGCTGGATCCGACCGGCGCGGTGCTCGCCCCGGGCACCCTGGACGAGATGCGCTGGCCGCGTACGGTCACCGACGAGACGAACTGGGCGGACGGTTTCGGCCTCGGGCTGATCCTCGTGCCGCAGCCCAACCGGGTGCTGCACGTCGGGCACGACGGGGCGATGCCCGGCTTCCTCGCCTCGGTCTACGGCCGGCGGGGCGGCGACGGGACACCGGGGGCGATGGGCTGCGCGGTGCTCGGGTCGGCCGGCACCGCCGGGGCGATCTTCGACCTGCCGCACCGGTTGCTCGCCACCTCCGTCGAGCACGACCCGGCCGACATCGAGCCGTGGTCGCCGGGCGAGCCGGCCCCGGCGGCGTACCGGGACGTGCTGGGGCGCTGGTGGGGAGAGGGTTTCGAGTACGTCTTCCTCTGGCGGGACGGGGCGTTGCGGGCCCGCCGGGCAGGGGATCCGCCGGGTAAGCCGGCGGCGGTCTTCGCGCCGCTGCCGGACCGGCCCGACGTGCTGCGGACGATCTCCGGGCGGGAGGTCGGGGAGCTGCTCCGGCTGACCCGGGACGAGCGGGGGGCGGTGCGCCGGATGCACTGGGCGACCTACCGGTTCACCCGCGACCAGCAGACCTTCGACGGGTACGACGTGCGCTGGCCGGACCGGGGCTGACCCCTGGGGGGCGGGCCGCCCGACCGGCGGATGTCCTGACCGCGCCGCACCGGCCCGCTGGCCCGGAGTCCGCCTGCACGGCGGGCGCGCAACGGGCCGGGTCGGCGGGTGCCGATCCCGGCCCGTGTGGCGGGGCGGTTCAACCGGTCCTGCGGCGGGCGGTTCAGCTGGTCGTGCGGCCGGGGCGGTTCGACCGGTCACACGACGGGGCGGTTCAGCTGGCGTGCGGCCCGGACCCCGGTGGGACGGGGCGGTTCAGCCGATCGTGGCCAGCGCCGGCCAGCTGTCCCGGAAGACCTGGGTGCCCTCGGCGCCGAAGCCGCCGAAGTTCCGGTCGACCTGCGCCGCCTCGGTGCTGTACGGGTACGGGTTGGTGCAGCCGGTGCCGGCGCTGCCGCCGGACATGAGCAGGTAGCACTGGCCGTTGTAGTTGTCGGGCAGGCCGAGGATGTGGCCGATCTCGTGGGTCATGATCCGCAGCACGCTGTACTGCTGGGCCTGGATCGTGTCGATCACCACGTAGCCGTTGCCGAGGCTGCGCCGGACGGCGTAGGAGCCGCCACCGGTGGTGTAGTAGATCATCAGGTTCGAGCCGCACTTCGACATGTTGAGGTTGTTCGTGTACGCGTTCCAGATCCCGGCGGCCTGGTCGGCGACGCCCGCGTACGGGCCGGCCTGGCTGGTGTTGTAGCAGACCGTCGCGGTGACGACCTCGGCGGCGGCGGGGGCGGGGTTGGCCAGGCCGAGGCCCAGCACGGTGGCGGCACCGGCGACGAGGGTGGCGAGGCGGCGACCGATCCTTCGTGGGGACACGGGTCACACTCCGTTCGTGAGGGGAAACGGCGGGTGAGCGAATCCTAGATATGGACGTGCATCGATATCAATCTGCCCGTTTTGGTGTTGACCAGATATAATCCTGACCTGATGTCGTGATCATGGCTTTCCTGGCGGTCGTCCCGAGTCTGCCGAGGTGGGGACGGGGGAAATGGGCCGGGTGTCTCCGGTGTCGACCCGATACCATGGGACCAACGTCCGTACGCCGAGCCAGCTCAGGCCGGCGCCGAGAGCGAGAGCAGGTGGCGCAGGGCCCGACGGCCCGAACTATGACCGGCACCCCACCTCCGGGCCCGCCCCGGGCGCAGACCAGGATCACCGTCCCCAATCCCAAGATCATGGTCAACCTCCTCGGCGCGGGCGACGAGATCCTGCGGCTCGTCGAGCGTTCGGTCGACAGCGACGTGCACGTGCGCGGCAACGAGATCACCATCACCGGTGCGCCCGCGGACAACGCCCTCGCCGAGCGCCTCTTCGGTGAGCTGCTCGAACTGATCGAGAAAGGCGAGACACTGACCACCGACGCCGTGCGGCGTACCGTCGGCATGCTCGAGCAGGGCGGCGCGGAGCGGCCCGCCGAGGTTCTGACCCTGAACATCCTCTCCCGGCGCGGGCGCACCATCCGCCCGAAGACGCTCGGGCAGAAGCGCTACGTCGACGCGATCGACGCGCACACCATCGTCTTCGGCATCGGCCCCGCCGGTACCGGCAAGACCTACCTGGCGATGGCGAAGGCCGTGCAGGCGTTGCAGGCCAAGCAGGTCAACCGGATCATCCTCACCCGACCGGCGGTCGAGGCGGGGGAGCGGCTGGGCTTCCTGCCCGGCACCCTCAACGAGAAGATCGACCCGTACCTGCGCCCGCTCTACGACGCGCTGCACGACATGCTCGACCCGGAGTCCATCCCCAAGCTGATGGCAGCCGGCACGATCGAGGTCGCGCCGCTGGCCTACATGCGCGGCCGGACGCTGAACGACGCCTTCATCATCCTCGATGAGGCGCAGAACACCACGCCCGAGCAGATGAAGATGTTCCTGACCCGCCTCGGTTTCGGCTCCAAGATCGTGGTCACCGGCGACATCACCCAGGTCGACCTGCCCGGCGGGACGAGCAGCGGACTGCGCGTCGTCCGGGAGATCCTCACCGACGTCGAGGACGTGCACTTCGCCCAGCTCTCCAGCTCGGACGTGGTCCGTCACCGGTTGGTCGGGGAGATCGTCGACGCGTACGCCCGCTGGGACGCCGAGCGGGAGAACCAGCAGGCACAGAGCGTGCACGCGGTACCGGGCCGGACCGCCCAGGGCGGCGGCCGCGCCGGTCGCCGCCGCTAGAGCAGAGGAAAGACGTGTCCATCGAGATCGCCAACGAGTCCGGTGTCCCGGTCGACACCGACGCCGTGCTCGCCGTCGCCCGGCACGCCCTCGACGAGATGGGGGTCAACCCCCTCGCCGAGCTTTCCGTGCTGCTGGTCGACATCGACTACATGACCGAGCTGAACCACCGCTGGATGGGCGGCGACGGGCCGACCGACGTGCTGGCCTTCCCCATGGACGAGGGGAGCGTCGACCACGGGCCGGGGGAGAGCAGCGGCCCGGCCGGCGAGCCGGCCCTGCTCGGTGACATCGTGCTCTGCCCGGAGGTGGCGGCCAAACAGGCGGCCACCGCCGGGCACAGCGCCGCCGACGAGCTGCACCTGCTCACCGTGCACGGGGTGCTGCACCTGCTCGGGTACGACCACGCCGAGCCGGAGGAGGAGCGCGAGATGTTCGGGCTCCAGGCGAGGCTGCTCGCCAGTTGGCGGTCGACCCGAGCCCGGTGATGACCACCCCGACACTGGCGGCCGGCGCCGCCGGCCTGCCCGACCTGCAACTGCTCGTCTTCGCGGCCGGGCTGGTGGTGCTCGCCGGGATCATCGCGGCGACCGAGGCGGCGCTGACCGCCGTCTCACCGGCCCGCGCCGCCGAGCTGGCCCGGGACGGCGTCCGCGGCGCGCGTACCCTCCAGGTCCTCGCCACGGACGTGGTCCGGCACCTCAACCTGTTGCTGCTGCTCCGGCTGCTGGCCGAGCTGACCGCCACCACCCTGGTGGCCCTGGTCGCGGTGGACACCTTCGGTGCGGGCTGGCGGGCCGCCCTGGTCACCGCCGGGGCGATGACGGTGATCAGCTTCGTGGTGGTCGGGGTCGGTCCGCGCACCATCGGCCGGCAGCACGCGTACGTGGTCGGTCGGGCGGTCGCCCCGCTGGTCCGCTGGCTGGGGCGGGTGCTCAACCCGCTCGCCTCGTTGCTCATCCTGATCGGCAACGCGGTCACCCCCGGCAAGGGGTTCCGGGAGGGTCCCTTCGCCACCCAGGTGGAACTGCGCGAACTGGTCGACCTGGCCGAGCAGCGTGGCGTGGTCGAGCACGGCGAACGTCAGATGATCCACTCGGTCTTCGCCCTCGGCGACACCATCGCCCGCGAGGTGATGGTGCCGCGCACCGAGATGGTGTGGATCGAGGAGCACAAGACGCTGGCCCAGGCACTGGTGCTCTTCCTGCGTTCCGGGTTCTCCCGGATCCCGGTGATCGGCGAGAACGTCGACGACGTGCTCGGCGTGCTCTACCTCAAGGACCTGATCCGCCGTACCCAGGGCGGCGGCGAGCAGGCCGAAAGGACACCGGTGGCCGAGCTGATGCGCCCGGCGACCTTCGTGCCCGAGTCCAAGCCGGTCGACGACCTGCTCTCCGAGATGCAGGCGGCCCGCAACCACCTGGTGATCGTCGTCGACGAGTACGGCGGTACCGGTGGCCTGGTCACCATCGAGGACATCCTCGAGGAGATCGTCGGTGAGATCACCGACGAGTACGACATCGAACGCCCGCCGGTCGAGCACCTGCCGGAGCAGGGGGCGGTGCGGGTGACCGCCCGCCTGCCGGTGGAGAATCTGGGCGAGCTGTTCGACGTGGAGCTTCCCGCCGACGAGGTGGAGACCGTCGGTGGCCTCCTCGCCCAGGCGCTCGGTCGGGTGCCGATCCCGGGCGCGGAGGCGGAGGTCGCCGGGCTGCACCTGGTCGCGGAGGGCACCACCGGTCGACGGAACCGGATCGACACCGTGCTGGTGCGCCGGGTCGGGCCGAGCGACGAGCAGGAGAACCCGGGGCGGGGTGAACAGGCCGAGCCCCGGGGAGGAAACCCGAACCGATCCGAGGAGAGGCAACCCGCCGATGCCTGAGTCACCCGCCGTACCGTCCGCTCTTCCCGCCCCGACCGAGTTGAGCGTCGAGGACGCCAAGCTGGTCATCCTCGCCCGGGGGGCGCGGGGCCGTGTCGGTGCCGTCGAGGGGGCGGCGGTCCGTGACCAGGACGGCCGGACGTACGCCGCCGCGACCGTCGCGCTGCCGTCGCTGACGGTCACCGCCCTCCAGTTGGCGGTCGCCTCCGCGGCGGCGGCCGGCGCGTCCCGGCTGGAGGCGGCGGTGGTGGTGACCGAGGCGTCGACCCTGGACCCCGCCGGGCACGCCGCCGTACGGGACCTCACGACGGATGCGCCGATCCACCTGGCGGCCCCGGACGGCACCGTCCTCGGCACGGTGGTCGAGTGACCCGGCGCGACGAGTCGGCCCAGCCGGAGGGGGCGGCCCTCGGGGCGGCCGGCGGGGACCGGCCCTACCGGGCGGGCTTCGCCTGTTTCGTCGGTCGGCCGAACGCCGGCAAGTCCACCCTCACCAACGCGATCGTCGGGCAGAAGATCGCCATCACCTCGAACAAGCCGCAGACCACCCGGCACGTGATCCGGGCCGTCCTGCACCGTCCGGACTCCCAGCTCGTGCTGGTCGACACGCCCGGTCTGCACCGTCCCCGGACGCTGCTCGGCGAGCGCCTCAACGACCTGGTCCGTTCCACCTGGAGCGAGGTCGACGTGATCGGCCTCTGCGTCCCGGCGAACGAGCCGGTCGGGCGCGGGGACCGCTTCATCACCGGTGAGCTGGCCGAGCTGAAGGCGACCGTGCTCGCGGTGGTGACCAAGACCGACCTGGTCGACAAGAAGCGGCTGGCCGAGCAACTGCTCGCGGTCAGCGAGATGGGCGAGTTCGCCGACGTGGTGCCGGTCAGCGCGGTCTCCGGGCACCAGGTGGACACCCTGGTCGAGGTGATGACCGGTTACCTGCCGCCGTCGCCGCAGCTCTACCCGGACGACATGCTCACCGAGGACCCGGAGCAGGTGCTCGTCGCCGAACTGGTCCGCGAGGCGGCCCTGGAGGGCGTCCGGGACGAACTGCCGCACTCGATCGCGGTGATCGTCGAGGAGATGATCCCGGAGGGCCAGGTCATGAAGATCTACGCCGACGTGTACGTCGAGCGCCCCAGCCAGAAGGCGATCGTGATCGGTCACCGGGGGAGCCGGCTGAAGGACGTGGGCACCCGGGCCCGCCGGCAGATCGAGGAGCTGCTCGGCACCCGGGTCTACCTCGACCTGCACGTGCGGGTGGCGAAGGACTGGCAGCGCGACCCGAAGCAGCTGCGTCGGCTCGGTTTCTGACGCCGGTCCGAGGTCGACAGCGGCGGGTCGGACCGGGTCCGACCCGCCGCCCGTCCGTGCCACTCTCGCCGGCGTGTGTGGGATTGCTCACTTTCGATACCCCCGGGCAGGACGTTTGCAGCCGAGGGTGGCCAGGGTAGGAATCGCGACCTGTCCTTGCCCCCGGACATAGATACAGGCTGATGCGAAACCGATACCTGGATCTGCTGCGCTTCCTCGCGATCATCCGAGTCGTGGTCTACCACGTCACCGGGTGGGCCACCCTCACCCTGGTCTTTCCGGCCATGTCGGTGATGTTCGCGCTGGCCGGCTCGTTGATGGCCGCCTCGCTCGACCGCTCCGGTCCGTCCGCGGTCGGTCGCCGGCTGCGCCGGTTGCTGCCCTCGCTCTGGGTGGTCGCCGCCATCTTCGTGCCGGCCATGCTGCTCGCCGGGGGCCTGCCGGCGAGTTGGCGTCTGGCGCTCTGGCTCTTCCCGATCACCGATCCACCGGCGAACGGCTGGGGTGCGCTCGCGCTCAGCGTGATCTGGTACCTCCGCGACTACCTCTGGTTCGTGCTCGCCTCACCGGCGGCCCTCTGGCTGTTCCGGCGGGCCCCGCTGCCCACCCTGCTCACCCCGTACGTGCTGCTCGTCGTGGTCGAGTCGGGCTTCCCGGGCGCTCCGGTCGTGCTGCGCGACTTCGGGCTCTACTTCGGTGCGTGGTTGCTCGGCTTCGCCCACCACGACGGCATGCTGCGCCGGCTGTCCCGGCGGGTGCTGGTCGCCGTCGCGGGGCTGCTGGCCACCGCCGGGGGCACCTGGATCCTCACCCACCCGGGAGCGCGCGGCTACGACCTCAACGACATCCGGATCGGCAACGCCCTGTGGGCGGCGGCGTTCATCCTGGTCGCCCTCGGGTTCGCCCCCTCCGGTGCGGCCTGGGTGGACCGGAACGCCATCCTCGGCCGGGCGGTGACCGTGCTCAACCGTCGGGCGCTGACCGTCTACCTCTGGCACATGCCCTTCGTGGTCGCGCTCACCCCGCTGGTCGACGTGGTCGGCTGGTCCCATCAGGACCTGCTCGGTCTCGCCATCCGGGTGGTGCTGGTCTTCCTCCTGGTCGGGGTGGTGACGGTGCTGGTCGGTTGGGTCGAGGACGTGGCCGCCCGACGTCCGCCCGAACTGCTGCCCGGCAGGCGGCGTACCCAGCCTTCCGGACCGGTCGTCGTGCCCGCTCCCCGCGCCGCGGTCGCCGAGACCCGCGTCGCGGCCGCCACGGAGGCCACGCCGTCCGCCGGGGCCACCCCGGTCCGGGTGAGCTGACCGCCCACCACCCGGCTCACCGGGGCATGCGGCCGGCGGGGAGAATGGTCCGATGGCCGGGTACCGCCGACAGCTCTACCGCGACGACGCGGTGGTGCTGCGCGTCCAGAAGCTCGGCGAGTCGGACCGGATCATCACCCTGCTGACCCGCCGGCACGGCCGGCTGCGCGCGGTGGCCCGGGGGGTGCGCCGCACCACCTCCCGCTTCGGCGCCCGGCTGGAGCCGTTCGGCCACGTCGACCTCCAGCTCGCCGGCGACCCGAAGGGCAACCAGGGCAGCTCGCTGCACACGGTCAGCCAGGTCGAGGGGATCGACCTGTACGGCAAACGGTTCCTCGGCGACTATCCGCGCTACACGGCGGCCAGCGCGATCGCCGAGACCGCCGAGCGGCTCACCCCGGTCGAGCGGGAGCCCTCGCTGCGGCTCTTCCAGCTCACCCTGGGCGCGCTGAAGTCGCTGGCCCGCGCCGACCACGACACCACGCTGGTGCTCGACGCGTACCTGCTGCGCGGGATGGCGATGGCCGGCTGGGCGCCCGCGTTGACCGCCTGCGCGGTCTGCGGCACGCCCGGGCGGCACCGGGCCTTCTCCGTACCGGCCGGGGGTTGTGTCTGCCCGGACTGCCGACCGCCCGGCGCGGCCCACCCGGCCCCGGCCACCGTCGACCTGATGTCCGCGCTGACCACCGGCGACTGGGTGGTCGCCGACGCCACCCCCACCGGCGTACGCCGGGAGTGCAGCGGGCTCGTCGCGGCGCACCTGCAATGGCACCTGGAGCGCGCGTTACGCTCGCTGCCGCTGGTCGACCGGGGCGTACCGCCGGCCGGCCCGACCCCGTCGCGTGGCAGTGACGGACCGGTGGAGCGGGTGTGAGCAGGGAGAGTTTCGAGTGATCCGATCGATGAGGACGGGCCGGCGCACGCCGACGCCGCCGACGCCGCACCCGTCCGGGGCCCGGCCGCCGGCACTGCCCGCCGGTGCGTTGCCGAAGCACGTCGCGGTGGTGATGGACGGCAACGGCCGGTGGGCCAAGGAGCGGGGGCTGCCGCGCACCAGGGGCCACGAGGCGGGGGAGTTCTCCCTCTTCGACACCATCGAGGGCGCGATCGAGCTGGGCATCCCCTACCTGTCGGCGTACGCGTTCTCCACCGAGAACTGGCGGCGCTCCCCGGACGAGGTCCGCTTCCTGATGGGCTTCAACCGGGACGTCATCCGGCGTCGCCGCGACCAGCTCGTCGACCTGGGCGTGCGGGTGGTCTGGTCGGGACGGGCCGGCCGGCTCTGGAAGAGCGTCATCAGCGAGTTGCAGACCGCCGAGGAGATGTCGAAGGACAACTCCACACTGACCCTCCAGTTCTGCGTCAACTACGGCGGCCAGGCCGAGATCGCCGACGCCGCCGCCGCGATCGCCCGGGACGCCGCCGCGGGGAAGCTCGACCCGGCGAAGGTCACCGAGAAGACCGTCGCGAAGTACCTCTACCACCCGGAGGTCCCCGAGGTGGACCTGTTCCTCCGTCCCTCCGGCGAGGAGCGGATCTCCAACTTCCTGCTCTGGCAGACCGCCTACGCCGAGCTGGTCTTCCTGGACACCCTCTGGCCAGACTTCGACCGCCGCCACCTCTGGTACGCCTGCGAGCTGTACGCCCAGCGCGACCGGCGTTTTGGCGGCGCGCTGCCCAACCCGGTCGCCCCGCCGGCCCCGGTCGGCTGAGTCGTCCCTGGGCGGGGCGGCTCCCGGTTTCCGGCCGTTGCGGCCGGCGCCGGTGCTTACCGACGGCCCGTCCTGGGTACTGCCTGGTCAGCAGCTATCCAGGGAGGTGTACCGACGATGATCCAGAAGCGGATCGGACAGTGGGCCATCATGGCGGTCGCGGTGCCGCTGGCGGCTGCCGGCGCGCGGCGCATCAGCCACACGATCGAGGCCCGGCGCGGCCCGTCCGGCATCAGCCGGATGCTCAGCAAGGGGGCCGACCTGCTCCGCCCGCAGCGGGCGAAGCGGCGGCGTCGGTTCTGGTGATCCCACCGGTCCCGCCGCCGCGCGCGTTCCGCGCACGGCGGGGTCCGTCCGGCGTACGAGGGGGTTCGTTGGACGTTCGGCGGGGTTGTGGTGGCCGGTTTCCGACCGCTCGCCGCAACCCCGCCGATTGGACCAGGATCGTCCGCCGGCTGACCGCCTCGCCCCCGGCGTCGAGCTGGTAGCCCTCCAGCCAGAGCCAACCGTCGAAGACCGGCCAGTCGAGCACCCGGATCAGCCGGAAGAAGAACGGCTTCCCGAACTGGACGCTCGCCGCCCGGGTGACGTGCAGCAGATCGCCGGCCCGGAGCCCGTGCCGCCCACCGCCGGAGCCGCGTGCCGGGGTCACGCCAACCACCCGACGAACCGGCGGTGCAGCAGACCAGCCGGAGCCCAGCTGAGATCCTGACTCGCCGCCACCAGGCACGACCCCATGTAGAGGGCCAGCGATGCGGGTGCCCGGTCGTACTCGGCGCACAGTTCACGACGTCGGGTGCGGCACGGCCACGGCGCACCGCAACCACCGCAGGTCCACAAGGGGAGCACCGGCGCGTGCGTGGTCATCCCTGCTCACCCGGCCAGTGCCCCCGGTTGATCGGAATGCGGTGCCGCGCCCGGCAGGGCAGCTCCGCCCCGCACCGGCAGATCCGCCGCCACCTGGTCCACGACCACACCGGCCGATGTCGACGCGCAAGGGTCATGGCCACCGCCACCAGGTAATCGCCGTACTGGACGCGTCGCGTCATCCCACCTCCTGGCTGCCCACCGTTCCTGCGCTTGAGCGACGGCCGTCTTGTCGTCAGCCATCACGTTCCGCAGCCACCCTCGCACGCAGTACGGCAATACGCAATATGCGAGCTGCCGCATTGCGTGGAGGGGATATGCGAAATACAGTCTGGTTGATCGCATGGCAGGATGGGGGCGTGTCCTCACGACAGAGCCCCACCGTCCGTCGGCGGCGTCTGGCGCTCACGCTGCGCCAGCTCCGCGAGCGTGCCGGTATCACCTCGGCCGAGGCGGCCAGACGAGTCGACCACGACGCGAGTTGGCTCAGCCGGATCGAAACCGCCGAGGTCAGGCCACACCCGAATGACGTACGGGCGCTGCTCACCCTCTACGGCGTGGCCGGCGACCAGGCCGAAGCGGTGATCGCGGTAGCCCGTCAGGCGAAGCAGCGGGGCTGGTGGCAGCGGTACAGCGACGTGCTACCCGACTGGTTCGCCGCGTACGTGGGGATGGAGTCGGAAGCCTCGGTGATCCGCACCTACGAGTGCCAGATGGTGCCCGGGTTGTTGCAGACCGAGGACTACGCCAGAGCGGCCTTCCGGGGTGCGCCGGTACCGATGCGGGACGACGAGGTGGAGCGCCAGGTCGCGTTGCGTCTGGCGCGGCAGGCCATTCTGACCAGCGACGATCCACCCCTGCTGCGGGTGGTCATCGATGAGGGAGCAGCCCGCCGGATGGTGGGCGGTCCCGAGGTGCTGCACCGTCAACTCCTCCACCTGATCGAGCAGTCGACCAGGAGCTACGTGCAGATCCAGTTGCTGCCGTACTCCGCTGGCGTCGGCTTCGACGGCAGCTTCGTGATCCTCGACTTTCCGCCGCTGCCCGAGCCGTACCCGGACGCGGCCGAGGACCGCACGGTGTACGTCGACACGCTGACGGGAGCGCTCTACCTCGAACGGCCCTCGGAGGTCGCGGCATACGCCGCAGCCCACGAACAACTGCAAGCCCTCGCCCTCGCTCCGGGGCCCACCCGGGATACGCTGCGGTCGATTGCCGCCGAACTGCACACGTAGGAGGGCACCGCATGGACCTGCCGCGTCACGCCTGGCGAAAGAGCACCAGGTCCGGTTCGAGCGGCAACTGTGTCGAGGTCGCCGCGCCGCCGCACGTCGTACGGGTCCGGGACAGCAAGGACCGGACGGGGCCGGTGCTGTCGTTCACGCCCGCGCAGTGGGTCGGCTTCGTCTCGGGCATCAAAGCCGGTCGGCTCGGCTGCTAGACCCATGTCAAGAGATTGAAGAGCCGGCAGCTGACCGTCTGGGCCTCGTGGCCCTGGCGCGAAGCCACCATTGAGTCAATCTCCAGCTCTGGCCGCTGAACCATCCCTGGATACGGCACGCAGATTGATGCAGTCGGCTGCTGGCGGGCGTGGTGCGGGTGCGCGCTCGTGTTGCTGGGTGGGGGTGCGGCCGTGTGCCCTAGTGTGGTCGGGTGCGTGCTCGACAGGCCGTGACGCGGCGCTCGTCTGCCCGTTCACCACGGGAGCCCCAAAATCCGGTGCCGCCGGATGAGCTGAAGCTGTTCGAGGCCATTGAGGTGGAGCCGGAATCACAGTGGGAGCGCTGGGCGTTCTACCGGTCCTGTCTCGCGGGGCAGGACGCCTCGGCGGTGGCGTTCGCGCAGTGCCGGTTCCGGGGCGCAGACCTGTCCGGGTGCCGATTGGACCAACTGGCTGTCACCGACTGCTTGGTGACCGACTCGAACTGGGCCAACCTGCGCGCCGACGGTGCCAGCATGACCCGGGTACGTGTTGCCCAGTCCCGGTTGACCGGGATGACGTGGGCAGACGGGCTGCTGCGCGACGTCACGGCGACCGGCTGCCGCGCGGACCTGTCGTCCTGGCGGATGACGACCTTCGACGCGGTGCACTTCGTGGACTGCAACCTCGCCGGCGCCGACTTCACCAACGCCGACCTGCGGGGCGCGGTGTTCCGTGACTGCGACCTCACCGGCGCGGTATTCCATCACGCCACCATGGCCGGAGCCCGTTTCCGTGGCTGCACCCTGGCCGGGGTCGGCGACATCACCAGCTGGAAAGGAGCCGTGCTGCACCACACCGACCTGCTCAGCCTCTCATACAGCCTCGCCCACGCCGCCGGAATCCACGTCGACGACCAGGGCTGACACATCGAGCGTGGCCAGACGCCCCTGCCGTCGACTGCCCTACAGCCCACCGACGACACCCAGCTCACCGGACTGTCAGTCGGGGTTCTGATGGGCGCAACCGTGCCGACATCAGCCCTCGGCGAGGCGGGCCTCGATGTGGGCGACCTTGCTGGTCAGGGCGTCGGTCACGCCCGGCCGGACGTCGGCCTTGAGCACGACGCTCACCCGGGGCGCCTGCGCGGCGACCACGTCGACCGCCCGCTTGACCACGGCCATCACCTCGTCCCACTCGCCCTCGACGGTGGTGAACATGGCGTCGGTACGGTTCGGCAGGCCGGACTCACGGACCACCCGGACCGCCTCGGCGACCAGGTCACCGACGGACTCCCCGACGCCGAGCGGGGTAATCGAGAACGCGATCAGCATGTCGCTGATCGTCTCCGGTAATTCGGGTGCGCGCCAGGGAAGCGTGGGATAGCGTCCAGGACATGCGCTACTGACGCCCTTGTGCCGAGCCGGGTCCACCGCCGTTGCCGTGGACCGTGCCGCCGGGCGTGCGCGTTCCCCATTCGTCGCTGTCGCGACATGTGGTCGGCCGTCCCGGTGCACTCCCGTTCCCCGCTCGCCGACCGTACCGGCCGCTGCCGGACGGTCCCTCACCGAAGGAGGCACCGTATGCCTGCCAAGCGCAAGCCGAAGAAATCCCGTCCGTCCGCGCCGAAGCCGACCCTGCGGGACGTGACCCCGCCGGACCTGGACACGATCGAGGTGGCTCCGGTGAGTCTTTCGACCGGATCCACTCCGCCGCAGGCTCCGAAGGCCGGGCCGCCCCAGCGCGGCGCGGCCTTCGTCGCCAACCGCGGCCGACCCGCCGCGCAGGGCCGCCAGTACGCCTTCCGCCGCAGCTGATCGGCCCCGGTGGCCGGGGCGGTCACGCCCCGGCCACCGGTCGGGTCAGCCGACCAGGGGGCGGAACGTGCCGAGCGCGATGCTGACCGCCAGCGCCCCGCCGGCCAGCACGGCCGCCCCCACCACCAGCAGCCCGTCCGCGACGGTGAACCGTTGCCGGCGGGCGACCGTACGGGGGGTGCCGGCGTCGAAGCCGCGCGCGTCCATCGCCACCGCCAGCCGGGTGCCCCGCCGGATCGCCCCGACCAGCAGCCCGAAGGCGGTGGAGACGAAGAGCCGGAGCTTCGCCAGCGGGTTGCGGCCGGCGTCCACGCCCCGGGCCCGTCGGGCCAGGCTGATCATCTGCCACTCCTGGCCGAGCATCGGCACCAGCCGGAACGCGGCCAGTGCGCCGATGGCGAACCGGGGCGGGGCCTTGGCGTTCTGGATCAGCGCGTCGGCCAGGTCGGTCGGATCGGTGGTGGCGAAGACGATCACGCCGGGGAGCGCCACCGCGAACGTCCGCAGCACCAGCCCGAGCGCGGTGACCAGCACCCCCGAGGTCACCAGCACCGGACCGGCCTCGACGAGCACCCGGCCCTCCCGCTCGGCGGCGAAGAGCACCAGGGTGACCAGGATGCCGACCGCGCCGAGCAGCAGCGGCCAGGCCCGCTGGGCGAGCACCCCGTACCGCACCCCGAACAGCGGCAGGACGGCCAGCTCGATGGCGATGGCGATGGCCGGGGCGACCGGGTCGAGGGTGGCGACCAGGGTGAACGAGAAGAGCAGCGCCGCCGCGAGTTTCGCCACCGGGTTCCGGCGGGCCAGCGGCGCGGTCGGGTCGGCGACCGGTTCCAGGCTGATCACGGCCGCTCCTCCGTGCTCCGGGTCGCCCGTTCCAGGGTGAACCGACGGTCGGCGATGGCGTCGACGAAGTCCGCGTCGTGGGTGACCGTCACGACGCCGTGCCCGGCGTCGCGCAGCCCGGCGAACAGGTCGACCAGCTCCGACCAGGTGCGCCGGTCCTGCCCGAAGGTGGGCTCGTCGCAGACGAGCAGGCGGGGTGCGGTGGCCAGGGCCGTCGCCACGCTCAACCGCCGCGACTCCCCTCCGGAGAGGGTGTACGGGTTCGCCCTGGCCAGCCGCTCCAGCCGTAACCGGTCCAGCAGCTCGTCCACGGTGGCGCGGACGGCCGCCTCCGGGCGGCCGGTGCGGCGCGGCCCGAGCGCCAGCTCGTCGAAGACCGTACCGGTGACGAACTGGTGTTCCGGGTCCTGGAAGACCGAGCCGATCCGCCGGGCCAGGGCGGGTGCCCGCCAGCGGTGCGGGGGAGTGCGCCGGTCGGCGTCGGCCAGTTCCGGGCTGGCGGTCGCCCGGCCGCTCCCCGGTCGGAGCAGCCCGCCGAGGAGCAGCGCGAGGGTGGACTTGCCCGCCCCGTTCGGGCCGAGGACGGCGAGCGCCTCGCCCGCGCGTACCGCCAGGTCGGTGGGGCCGAGCCGGGGCGGCAGGCCGAGCCGGTCGGCGGTGAGCAGCACCTCCCCGGCGGGCGCGACCGCCCGGCGCGGCGGCACCGGGTGGCCCGGCACCCAGACCCCGTCGGCGGCGAGCGCGGCACCGTGCTCGGCGAAGACCCGCTCGGGCGGCCCGTCGGCCCGCACACTGCCCCCGGCGGCGAGGACGACCACCCGGTCGACCAGGGGCAGCGCCTCGGCGACCCGGTGTTCGACCAGGACCAGCGTGGTGTGGGCGTCCACCGCGTCGGCGACCGCCCGCCGGACCAGGGCCGCCCCGGCCGGGTCGAGGTTGGCGGTCGGCTCGTCCAGCAGCAGCAGTCCGGGACGCAACGCGAGCGCCCCGGCCAGGGCGAGGCGCTGCTGCTCCCCACCGGAAAGCGCGGCGGTCGGCCGGTCCCGGCCGTACGGGAAGCCGACCCGGGCCAGCGCCTCGTCCACCCGGGGCCAGATCCGATCCGCCGGCACCCCCCGGTTCTCCAACCCGAACGCCACGTCGTCGCCGCTGCGGGCCATCACGAGCTGGCTCTCCGGATGCTGGAAGACCATGCCCACCCGGTCCCGCGCCTCCTGCGGCGGGAGACCGTCGATCTCGATGTCACCGGCCCGCTCGCCGGAGTCCTCCGGCAGCAGGCCGGCCAGCGCGGCCAGCAGGGTGCTCTTGCCCGCGCCCGACGCGCCGAGCAGCAGCACCCGCTCGCCGGCCTCGATGCGCAGGTCGACGTCCCGGACGGCCCAGGCCCGCCGGCCCGCGTGCCGCCACCCGAACCCCCGCAGCCGTACGGAGACCCCACTCACCGGATCAGACGAGGGTGCGGTCGCGGGCGGCGGGGAGGTGGGCCAGGGCCCCGGTGCGGGCCAGGGCGGTGGTCAGGGCGTACCCGCCGACACCCGTCACGACCGCGGCGCTGACCACGGTGAGCAGGGCGTACGGGATGCGGTAGCTGGTCAGGTCGTACTTGGCGTTCCAGACGAAGAAGTCGAACACCGCCGCGCTGACGCCGGTCAGCACCCCGGCGAGCAGTGCGGTCGGCAGCCGGAACGAGCGGTACCGGAACGCGGCGAAGGCCAGCTCCGCGCCGAGACCCTGGACGATGCCCTGCGGGATGACCGTGCCGGCCCACTGGCTGCCCAGCAGCGCGGAGAGCACCGCCGCGACGGTCTCGCAGTACAGGGCCGCGCCGGGCTTGCGGATCACCAGGCCACCCACCACGGCCGGCATCAGCCAGACCCCGTAGATGAGGGCCTGCGCCGGTGGGAAGAAGGCGAACGCGCCGGATGTGGCGCTCCACACCAGGCCCCAGGCCCAGAAGATGACGCCGAAGGCGACCGCGATCACCGAGGCGACCACGATGTCGATGGTGCGCCAGCGGGGGTTGTCGAGCTTGCTCATGGATACGTGCTCCCAGTCCGTGTGCGAACCAGGCAAGACGCACGTCGTACGCCCGGTGGCACCGGACGACGACGCGGCTGGAGACTGACCGAACTCCCTGCGCTGGCATTACCCAGATCAGGTTCGAGGGTCTGCGGGCCGTGGCCCGCACTCTCAGCGCTGTGCGCTCCCCTGTCGGATGTGAAGTTGTCTGCGCAGACGCTAGCACCGGGACGGGCCGGAACCCAGGGGCGCGTCGCGTGGAGAGAGTCGGCCACGTCACTGTCCGGGTTAGGGTGAGCTGCTCCCCGTACCCGTCGACCCGGAGACCACCGTGACCTCTGCCGGCCAGGCCACCCCGCGCCCCGGTCGACCCGGGCCCGCCGCGTCGCCCGACGACGCCGTCCGGTCCGACCCGGCGACGTCACCGCTGGGCGTCGTCGCGCCCGGCGTACCGGGGGAGCAGCCGGCACCCGGCGGGCCCGAGCGGGACGCCCCGGGCGGCGGGCCGGGCCGGTGGCTCGGCGAGCGGGTCGGCTCGGTGGAGGTCCTGGCCGGGCTCCTGGTCCTGCTGGTGGTCTTCCGCGAACCGATCGGCACCGCGATCTCCGCGCCCCGCCTCCAGACCTGGACCACCGTCTTCGTCTCGGTCATGGTGCAGGCGATGCCCTTCCTGGTGTTCGGGGTGCTGCTCTCGGCGGTGATCGCGGTTTTCGTGCCGCGTTCGTTCTGGGCCCGGGCGCTGCCCCGGCATCCCGCGCTCGCCGTGCCGGTGGCCAGTGCCGCCGGAGTGGTCCTGCCCGGGTGCGAGTGCGGGTCGGTGCCGATCGCCGGGTCGCTGATCCGCCGGGGCGTCACCCCGGCCGCCGCGCTGGCCTTCCTGCTCGCCGCCCCGGCGATCAACCCGATCGTGCTCACCGCCACCGCGGTCGCCTTTCCCGACAACCCGGAGATGGTCCTCGGCCGGGGCCTGGCCAGCCTGGTCGTCGCCATGATCATGGGCTGGCTCTGGCTGCGGCTGGGCCGCGCCGACTGGATCCGGCTGCCGCACCGACCGGACCTGGACGGCCTGGGCCGGGGCGCGGCGTTCTGGTCGGCGGTACGCCACGACGTCGTCCACGCCGGTGGGTTCCTGGTGCTCGGTGCGATGGCCGCCGCCAGCATCAACGTGCTGGTGCCGGAGCGCTGGTTGCAGACCCTGGCCGACGACCCGGTGCTCTCGGTGCTGGCCCTGGCGGTGCTGGCCGTCCTGCTCTCCATCTGCTCGGAGGCGGACGCGTTCGTCGCCGCGTCGCTGTCCCAGTTCTCGTTGACGTCCCGGCTGGTGTTCCTGGTGGTCGGGCCGATGGTGGACCTGAAACTCGTCTCGATGCAGGTCGGGGCGTTCGGCCGGCGGTTCGCGTCCCGGTTCGCCCCGACGACCTTCGTGGTGGCCGTGCTGGTGGCCGTCGGCGTCGGAACGGTGGTGGTCTGAGTGAACCGGCAGGCCCAGGCGGTCGTTCTGCTGCTGCTCGGGGGTGCGGTGCTGCGGGCCAGCCTCACCGACCTGCACCTGCGCTACGTCAAGGCGGGGCTGCAACCCTTCCTGGTCGCCGCCGGGCTGCTGCTGGTGGCCGCCGCCGCGATGACCCTCTGGTACGAGCTGCGCCCCGCCGCGCCCGACGACCCGGACGGCCACGGCCACGGCCACGATCACGGCCATGACCACGACCACGACCACGACCACCACGGCCCGCGAGTCGGGTGGCTGCTCCTCCTGCCGGTGCTCGGCCTGCTGCTGGTCGCCCCGCCGGCCCTCGGCTCGTACGCCGTCGGGCAGGCCGGGACGGTGCTGCCCGACCGGGTGACGTCCGACTACCCGCCGCTGCCCGAGGGGGACCCGGCCCGGATCACCGTGCTGGACTACGCCTCCCGGGCGTTGTTCGAGCGGGGACGGTCCATCGGGGACCGTCGGGTCCAGCTCACCGGCTTCGTCGTCACCGGCCCGGACGGGCAGCCGATCCTGGCCCGCATGATCCTGTCCTGCTGCGCCGCCGACGGCCGCCCGGTGAAGCTCGGCCTCACCGGGGACCCGCCCACCGGCCTGGCCGACGACACCTGGGTGGAGGTGACCGGCCGCTACACCCACAAGGTCGGCCGGGATCCGGTCAACGACGCCGAGGTGCCGTACCTGGAGGTCGAGTCGTGGCGTCAGGTGCCCACCCCGAAGCAGCAGTACGAGTAGGGCTGCCCGCCGTCGGCGTGTCCGCTCCGACGCGCCGCGTCACGGTAGGCTCTGGGGATGAAGATCGATGCGCGGGGGCTGACGTTCGACGTCCACGCCGACGGCCCGGCCGACGGTGATCCGGTGCTGCTGCTGCACGGGTTCCCCCAGCACAGCGGCGAGTGGGTGGACCTGCTGCCGGCCTTGCACGCCGCCGGGCTGCGGACGTACGCGCTGGACCAGCGGGGCTACTCGCCCGGGGCCCGGCCCACGGAGGTGCAGGCGTACCGGCTGGCCGAGTGCGTGGCCGACGCGGTCGCCGTCCTCGACGCGCTCGACGTGCCCACCGCGCACGTGGTCGGCCACGACTGGGGGTCGATCGTGGCGTGGGCGCTGGCCGCCGGGCACCCGGACCGGGTGCGCACCCTCACCGCCGTCTCCGTGCCGCACCCGGCCGCGATGGCCCGGACCATCGCCGGGGACCGGAAGCAGAAGGCCCGGTCGGCGTACATGGCGCTGTTCCGCAAGGAGGGCAAGGCCGAGAAGGTACTGCTCGCCTGGCACGGTGCCGCCCTGCGCAAGCTGCTCGGCGGGGTGGGGAACCGGGAACGGATCGAGACGTACGTGCGGCCGATGCGGGAGCCGGGCGCGCTCACCGGAGCGCTTAACTGGTACCGGGCGATGTCCGGTCGGGAGTTGGTGGGCACCGGACCGGTGTCGGTGCCGACCACCTACGTGTGGAGCGACCGGGACACCGCGGTCGGCCGGACCGCCGCCGAGGCGTGCGCGGCGTACGTCACCGGGACGTACCGGTTCGTCGAACTGACCGGGGTGAGCCACTGGATCCCGGACGAGGCTCCGGGCGCGCTGGCCGAGGCCGTTCTGGCCCAGGTGGAGGCGGTGGGGTGACCGGCCCGGTGGACACCTCCGGGCCGGACGCGACGACCCCGCCGGTCAGTGCCGAGAGCTACCTGGCCGTCGTCACCTCGACGATCGCCCGGGTGGCCGCCGGCCAGCGTGCGGCGGTGGCCCGCGCGGCCGACCTGGTCACCGACGCGCTCCGGGCCGGCGGGGTGGTGCAGGCGTTCGGCACCGGGCACTCCGAGGCGCTGGCGATGGAGATCGCCGGACGGGCCGGCGGCCTGGTCCCGACCAACCGGATCGCCCTGCGCGATCTGGTGCTGCACGGCGGCGCGCCGGTCGACGTCCTCGACCCCACCCTGGAGCGCGATCCGGCGGTCGCGCACCGGCTCTGGGAGTTGACCCCGGTACGCCCGCCGGACGTGTTCGTGATCGCCTCGAACTCCGGCATCAACGGCGCGGTGGTCGAGTTCGCCTCGCTGGTCAAGCGGCACGGGCACGGGTTGGTGGCGATCGTCTCGGCGGAGCACTCGGCCCGGGTGCCGTCCCGCCACCCGAGCGGGCGTCGGCTCGTCGACTTCGCCGACGTGCTGCTGGACAACGGCGCCCCATACGGCGACGCGACCCTGCCGCTGCCCGGCGGGGGCGCGGTCGGCGCGGTCTCCTCGATCACCGCCGCCCTGCTGGCGCAGCAGATCGTGGCGGAGGTGGTGGCCCGGCTGCTGGCGGCGGGGGAGTCGCCCCCGGTCTACCTGTCGGCCAACGTGCCGCACGGCGACGCGCACAACTCCGAACTGGAGGCCCGGTACGCCGGCCGCCTGCGGCGCGGCACCTGACCCGGTGCGGCATCCGGGCCCCGGTGTCCGGATCGCGGGCGCTGTCCCACGGTGTCCCGGTCCTGCCGTCGGGGTCCGGAAGCGGACAGGTGAATGCGTTTCGCGGCGCGCGGCACGGGGCAATCGCTGTGCTGCCGGCGGCGCGGGACGTACCGCCGGTTCTCAGTCCCCGGTGCGGAGGTGGCGGTTTGTCCAAGGAGACCGAACGGCAGCGTTGGCAGCGCAACTTCGCCGACCTGTTGCAGGAGCTGCGGGTCGCCCAGACCGGGGTGCAGATCCTTTTCGCCTTCCTGCTCACCCTTCCCTTCAGTGCCGGCTTCACCCGGACGACCGGCTTCCAGAAGGACGTCTACGTCGTCGCGCTCCTCTCCGCCGCCGCCGCCACCGCGATGATTATCTCGCCGGTGGCGTTCCACCGGGCGCTGTTCCGCCAGGGACGCAAACCGGAGCTGGTCCGCTTCGCGCACCGGATGGCCAGCGGTGGCCTCGCCTTCATGCTGGTCTCGATGGTCAGCGCGGTGCTGTTGATCACCGACTTCATCCTGAACCGGGGCGTCGCCTTCGTCCTGAGCGCGGCCACCGGCCTGTGGTTCCTGACCTTCTGGGTGATCCTGCCGTTCGCGCGGCGCAACTGGGGTGAGGACGACCTCGACGACGAGGACGACGATCCGCCCTCGGGCCAGGGCGACTGAGGACCAGCCGCCGAACCCCACCGATTGCCGCGGGGCACGGTGGGGGCCCGGTCAGCGGTTGACCGCCCAGACCAGCACGGCCACCAGGATGACCGCGTTGAGCACGCCGAGCACCACGTACGCGGTGGAGGGCATCTTCTGCCCGCGCCGGGCGAGACTCATCAGGTAGCCGGCGTAGCCGAACAGCAGCAGGGCCATGACGATCAGGAAGTAGAGCACCGGTCGACCTTAGCGGTCCGCCCGCAGGCCGAGTTCACGCAGTTCCAGCGCGGCCAGCGCGTCGACGGTGGCCGGGTCGCCACGCCGCCACGCCTCGGCCACGTCCGGCGCGATCCGGGTGAGCCGCCCCAGCGGCTGCCCGGCCAGCGCCCGCAGGGCGAGCAGGTCCCGGCCGGCGGGCATGGACCGCAGGGCCGCCGCCGCGCCGGCCCGACGCATCCAGCGCAGCCGCAGCGGCAGCCAGCCGAACAGGACCAGGCCGAGCGGGAACACCAGCACCGCCACGGCCAGGGCCAGGGCCAGCTGGTCGACCAGTTCCTGCTGGTCGCGGCCGGCCTCGGCGACCGCCCGGGCGGCCTCGGCGGCCCGCTCGAACGGCGTGGTCAACTCGTCGCCGACCAGCGGAACCCGGCCGATCGTGCCGCCGGCGTCGGCCAGGTTGTCGGCCAGGCCGCCACCGGCGGACTCCAGCTTCCTCCCGGGTACGGCGAGCCGCTGCACCAGGTCGTGCAGCCACATCGCGCCCCGGATCGCGGCGTACACCTAGGCCACGACGAGCAGATCGGTGACGAGTTGACGGATGGCGGTGGGAAAACGATCGGCGTAGATCCTCACGCCGCACAGCGTGCCACGCGGCACCCGCCACCGCCGACCGGGCAGCCTGGCGCCGCGCCGTCCGCCGCAGGACCGCAGCGGACGACGTACCCCGGCGGTCAGCCGGCGGCGCAGGACGGGCAGGTGCCGAAGATCTCCAGCGTGTGGCTGACGTCGGAGTAGCCGTGCTGGGCGGCCACCCGCTCGGCCCAGGTCTCCACGGCCGGGCCGGCGACCTCCACCGTGCGCCCACAGGAGCGGCAGACCAGGTGGTGGTGGTGTCCCTCGCTGCACCGTCGGTAGAGGTGCTCACCGCCCGGCGGGCGCATCACGTCGATCTCGCCCGCGTCGGCCAGCCCCTGCAACGTCCGGTAGACGGTGGTGAGGCCGACCCGCTCGCCCCGTTCACGGAGCATCGCGTGCAGGTCCTGCGCGCTGTGGAAGCCCTCCACCTCGGCGAGCAGCGCGCTGACCGCCGTACGCTGCCGGGTGTTGCGCACGGCCGTACCGCTCTCGCTCACGCCACCGCCTCCCTCACACCGACCCCTACGCGGGGCCCGGCCCCGACGGTCCGCTCGCTCTGGTCGCTCATGTCCCCTCCCCGGCGTGGCTGACCGCGTCCGCCACGATGTGCGCGACGTGCTCGTCGACCAGGGTGTAGGCGATCTCCCGGCCACGCCGGGAACCCCGCACCACACCGGCCCCGCGCAGCACCCGGAGGTGCTGGGAGACCAGAGGTTGCGTGGCGCCGAGTTTCTCCACCAGCTCGTGGACGCAGCGTTCACCCTGGGCGAGCTCGCTGACGATGGCCAGCCGGATCGGCGCGGAGAGGGCGCGCAGCAGGTCTCCCGCGCCCTCGTACGCGTCGTAGCCGTTGGTGCTGGTCACCCTGCAACGGTAACCAATGCCGGCACGCCTCGGGCGATCAGGATCAGCGCAGCACCACCTCGTGCGGCTCCGTCGGGGCGGGCGCGGCCGGGGTACGCCGTCGGAGCACCGTCCGCCAGACCGCCGCGCCGACCGCGACGACGAGGAAGGAGGCTATCGCGAGCACCACCACGGACGCGCCCGGGGCCGTGTCCGCGACCGCCGCCACCCAGACCCCACTGCCGGCGGCCAGCAGGCCGACCGCCATCGCCATCGCCATCGTGCTGCGGAAACCCCGGGTGACCTGCTGCGCGGTGGCCACCGGGACGACCATCAGCGCGCTGATCAGCAGGACGCCCACCGCCCGCATGGCGATCGTGACGGTCACCGCCGTGGTCACCGCCAGCAGCAGGTTGAGCGTACGGACCGGCAGGCCGGAGACCCGGGCGTACTCCTCGTCGTGGCAGACCGCGAAGAGGGCGGGGCGCAACGCGACCATGGTGACCAGCACCGCCACCCCGAGCACCGCGATGGTGACCAGGTCGGTGCGGGAGGTGGTGGTCAGCGCGCCGAACAGGTACGCGTTGAGGTTGGCGTTGCTCGCGTCGGAGAGCCCGACCAGCATCACGCCACCGGCGATGCCGCCGTAGAAGAGCAGCGCCAGGGCCAGGTCGCCGGAGGTGCGGCCGCGTTCCCGGACCAGCTCGATGACGACCGCACCGAGGGCGGCGGCGACCACCGCCATGAGCACGGGTGACTGGTTGAACAGCAAACCGGCCCCGACCCCGGTCAGTGCCACGTGGCCGATCCCGTCGCCGATCAGCGCCAGCCGTCGCTGCACCAGGTAGATGCCGAGCGACGGGGCGGCGAGACCGATGATCAGCGCGCCGACCAGGGCGCGGAGCATGAAGTCGTACTGGAAGAGGCTCACGGCGTGCTCCACAGCCCGGCGGGCTCCTCGGGACCGTGCGGGTGCACGTGGTCGTGGTCGGGATCCGCGTGGTGACCGGCCGGCTCCGGGACCGCGCCGTCGTGCGCGATGCCGCCCTGGTGGACGACCACCGCCCGGCTGATCAGCGGACGCAGCGGACCCAGCTCGTGGGCGACCAGCACCACCGTGCCGCCGCCGTCGACGAACCCCCGCAGCGCCTCGGCGAAGGCCTCCTGGCTGACCGCGTCGACCCCGGCGGTCGGCTCGTCGAGGACCAGCAGTTCCGGTGCTCCGGCCAGCGCCCGCGCGATCAGGGTCCGCTGCTGCTGCCCGCCGGAAAGGGTCGCCACCGGATCACCGGCCCGGTCGGCGAGCCCCACCGCGCGCAGCGCCTCGGCGACCGCCGCCCGGTCGGCCCGACCGGCCGGCCGCAGGACGCCCCGCCGGGCCAGCCGGCCGGAGGCGACGACCTCGGCCACCGTCGCCGGTACGCCACTGCCGGCCCCGAGCCGCTGCGGGACGTACCCGATGCGGTGCCACTGCCGGAAGCGGCGCAGCGGGGTGCCGAAGAGGGTGACCTGCCCGGCGCTGAGCGGTACCAGGCCGAGGACCGCGCGGATCAGGGTGGACTTGCCGGAGCCGTTGGCCCCCAGCACGGCGACGACCTCACCGGCGGAGACCGCCAGCGAGACGTCACGGAGCACGGGTCGGCCGTCGTAGCCGACCACCCCGTGCTCCACGTTCACGACGGGTTCGCTCACGAGCAGCCCAATGCCGTCCGCAGGTTCTCCAGGTTGCTGCGCATCACCGAAAAATAGTCCCCACCGGTGTTGTCGGCGGAGAGACCCTCGATCGGGTCCAGCACCGCGGTCTTCGCCCCGACCTCCTTGGCGATGGTCTCGGCGACCTTCGGGCTGACCAGCTCCTCGAAGAAGATGGTGGTGGCCTTGTGCTCGCGGGCCTCCTCGGTGACCTCCGCGAGGCGCTGCGGGGACGGCTCGTTCTCCGGGCTCAGGCCGGAGATGCCGATCTGCTCCAGCTGGTAGCGCTCGGTGAGGTAGCCGAAGGCGGTGTGGCTGACCACGATCTCCCGCCGCTGGCAGGTCTTCAGGCCCTGGGTGAACTCGGCGTCCAGCTTCTCCAGCTCGGTGCGGAGCGTCTTCGCCCGGGTGGTGTAGTCGGCGGCGCGGTCCGGGTCGGCCTTGCCGAGCCGCTCGGCGAGCTTGTCGGCGATGGTGGCCAGCCGGGTCGGGTCGAGCCAGACGTGCGGGTCCTTGGCGCCGTCCTTCTCCCCGGCGGGCTCCTCCTTCTCCTCCTCGTGGCCCTCCTCGCCCTCGTGGCCGTGGTCGTGTCCGCCCGCCGCGGCGTCCAGGAGCGGCTGCACGGTGGTCACGTCGAACGTCCGGTCCCCGCCGTTCTGCTCGACCGCCTCGTCCACGGCCGGCTGGAAGCCCTTGAGGTAGACGACCAGCTCAGCCTCGCTGACCTGGCCGACCTGCCCCGGGTTCAACTCCAGGTCGTGCGGCTCCGCGCCGGGCTTCGCCAGGTTGACCACGGTGACCGCGTCCCCACCGACCCGCTCGCTGACGAACTGAAGGGGGTAGAACGCGGCCACCACGTCGACCCGCTGCGGGTCGGCGCCGGCCACCTCGTCGGAGGAGCAGGCCGAGACGGCACCGAGAGCGAGCAGGGCGGAGGAAGCGGCGGCCAGGACACGCGACGTGGGACGGCTGTTCATGTTCCCCACCTTCCGCTGCAACGACAATGATTGTCAAAAACGCATGCTTGCATGTGAGCGCCGTCAAGTCGCCGCAGGCCGGGTGCGGTGGAAGGAGGGGTGCGGTGGAAGGAGGGGTCCCCTGTTACCGCTTTTTGATGAGGAAGGGCCCCCTGCAACCACCTGGGGCGGGCGCGATGGGGCGCGGTGCGGGTGCGGTGCGGGGGCGGCGCTGGCTGTGGGCGCGGTGCGGGGGCGGTGCGCGCTGTGGGTGGGTCAGAGCAGCTTGGCGAGCGCGACGCCGACCAGCAGGGTGAGCATCAGCAGCCGGATCAGCCGGGTCGTCGGGGTCTGCACCGGCCAGGTCAGCCGCAGCAGGGCCACCAGCGCGGCGGCCAGCAGCAGGAGCGGCAACCCGCCGACGACGCCCGGCGTGAGCAGGCCCACCAGCACCAGCGCGAGCGCGGCCAGGAACACCCCGGTCGGATTCACCCGGGACAGGCGGGCCAGCAGGGGGCTCTGCGTACGCTGCATCCCACAGACTCTACGAGGAGGACGCCCGGTGCTCGTCACCAACCGGTTCGTGGTCGACGAAGACGTCGCCCCCACCTTCACCGAGCGGGCGCACGCCGCCCTCGCCGCGCTCGCCGCCCGCCCCGGTTACCTGCGCGGGGAACTGCTGCGCGCCCTCGACGACCCCCGCTACTGGTGCCTGGTCACCGAATGGGAGTCGGTGGGGGCGTACCGGCGGGCCCTGGGCGGCTTCGACGTCAAGGTCCACGCCACCCCGCTGCTGGCCGAGTCCGTCGACGAGCCATCGGCGTACGAGACGCTGGCCAGTGCCGGGCCGGACGGCGCGGTGACGATCTCCACGAGCGATCGGGCCGCTGGTCCGTACCGCTGACACCCGGGCACTACCCTCTCCGGTATGACCGCACCCGGACCGGCCGCCCCGTCGCCGTACCCCGTGCTCCCCGACGGGCCGGAGGGGAACGGCGTACCCGCACCACCGGCCGGCCCCGGGGTCGCCCCGCCGTTCGCCGCGCCGCCCACCGAGGGGCGCAGCGTCCGGATGTGGCTCGGCCTCGGTGCTGGGGGGCTCGCCCTGCTGCTCTGCTGCGGCGGCGGGACGGCGACCCTGGTCGGGTTGGCGGTGGCCGGCACCCAGGCACTGGACGAGCAGGGCCGCGCGGTCACCGGCGACTACTACCGGGCGCTCGTCGACGACCGGTACGCCGAGGCGTACGACCTGCTCTGCCGCGACCTCAAGGAGCGGGAGTCCCGGGCGGAGTTCGAGCGGCGGGTGACCGCCGAACCGGCCATCACCTCCTACCGGGTCGGTGGTGTCGACCTGAACGACCTCACCGTCCCGGTCGACGTGGTCCTCGACGGGGGCGGCCGGGAGACCCAGCGGGTGACCCTGGCGCAGAGCAGCTCCACCGGTCAGCTCGAGGTCTGCGGGGTCAGCTGACCGGGGCGGGACGGGCGGACGTGACCGGCCCACCGCGACGTACGCCGTGACCAGCGGCGCCGGGACCGGCCCGCCACGCGGGCGGACAGCTCACCGGGAGTATCCTGCTGGGCTCGGGGCGGTGGTGGCCGTACCGTAGTCCCGAACCTGTCCGGAATCTCCCTGTGTCCCCGCCGACCGCCAGCCGGCGTAGGAGGAAACATGTCCGCCGACCGTATCGACGCCGTCGTCAGCCTCGCCAAGCGCCGGGGCTTCGTCTTCCCCTCCAGTGAGATCTACGGGGGTACCCGGTCGGCGTGGGACTACGGTCCGCTCGGCGTGGAACTCAAGGAGAACGTCCGCCGGCAGTGGTGGAAGACCATGGTCCAGCAGCGCGACGACGTGGTCGGTCTCGACTCGGCGGTGATCCTGGCCCGCGACGTCTGGGCCGCCTCCGGCCACCTCGACGCCTTCGTGGACCCGCTGACCGAGTGCCAGTCCTGCCACAAGCGGTTCCGGGCGGACCACCTGGAGGAGGCGTACGAGGCCAAGCACGGCAAGCCGCCGGCCTCCCTGTCCGAGCTGAACTGCCCCAACTGCGGCAACAAGGGCACCTTCACCGAGCCGAAGATGTTCAACGGCCTGATGAAGACCTACCTCGGCCCGGTGGAGAGCGACGAGGGCATGCACTACCTGCGCCCGGAGACCGCCCAGGGCATCTTCGTCAACTACAACAACGTGGCGACCACGGCCCGCAAGAAGCCGCCGTTCGGCATCGCGCAGACCGGCAAGTCGTTCCGCAACGAGATCACCCCGGGCAACTTCATCTTCCGTACGCGCGAGTTCGAGCAGATGGAGATGGAGTTCTTCGTCGAGCCAGGCACCGACGAGCAGTGGCACGAGTACTGGCTCGCCGAGCGCTGGAATTGGTACGTCGACCTCGGCCTCTCCGAGGGGAACATGCGCTTCTACGAGCACCCGAAGGAAAAGCTCTCGCACTACTCGAAGCGGACCGTCGACATCGAGTACCGCTTCCGCTTCGGCGGCACGGAGTTCGCCGAGCTGGAGGGTGTGGCCAACCGGACCGACTTCGACCTCTCCACGCACAGCAAGCACTCCGGCGTCGACCTGTCCTACTTCGACCAGACCAAGGGCGAGCGCTGGGTCCCGTACGTGATCGAGCCGGCCGCCGGCCTCACCCGGGCGGTGCTCGCCTTCCTGCTCGAGGCGTACGACGAGGACGAGGCCCCGAACACCAAGGGCGGGGTGGACAAGCGTACGGTGATGCGCTTCGATCCCCGGCTGGCCCCGGTGAAGGTGGCCGTGCTGCCGCTGTCGCGCAACGAGGCGCTCTCCCCGAAGGCCCGGGGCCTCGCCGCCACCCTGCGCAAGCGCTGGGTGGTCGAGTTCGACGACTCGCAGGCGATCGGCCGCCGCTACCGCCGCCAGGACGAGATCGGCACCCCGTTCTGCGTCACCGTCGACTTCGACACCCTCGACGACGACGCGGTGACCATCCGGGACCGGGACACCATGACCCAGGAACGCGTCTCCCTCGACCAGGTCGAGCGCTATCTGATCGAGCGCCTCCCCGGCTGCTGAGCGGCTTCGGCGGCTGCTGCGTTGGTTGGTAGCAGGGGACCCTTGTTACCGCTTTTTGCGGAGCAGGGGTCCCTTGCAGACACCTGGGACGCCGGGTGTCGCGGTGCGACGGTGGCGGGGTGCGGCGGTGCGGCGGTGCGGCGGTGGCGGTGGCGGGGTGTGGCCGTGCGGCGGGGTTTTCGCGGGGAGGCGTCACCGGGCTGGCGACACCACGACTCCGACGCTTGCGCCCAGCCCACGTCGGGAGCGGTAGGCGTCCTCGACGGTTCGCCGCACCTGCTCCGGCTCACCACGGATCTGCGCCGGGGTGAAGTGCAGGACGAGGATGCCGTGCCGACCCAGTTCGTTGTGCCGGCGCATCGTCCGGGCCCAGTCGTCGGGCGAGAAGTGGAACTCCCGGGAGTCCACCTCCAGAGCCACCGCGGCATCGTCGAGGTACCCGTCGGGCGTGGGTAGCACGCCGCCGTCCGTGGTCCGCAGCTGCGGATTCCAGTGGATTGCCGGCAGCACCCGGCTGGCACCGAGGCACTGCCGCAGCTCCGCCTCGGGCGCGGACCGCGCACCGGCGACGACTTCCGCGAACGCCCGCCGCACCAGGGCGGTGCTGCTTCGCCGGGCGCGACGGATCTCCTCGTCGAGGGAGTTCAAGTCGGTGAACTCCCGCTGGATCGCCTCGGTGACGATGGCCCGTACCGGCCGGATCTGCCGCAGGCAGCGGGCGGCGTCCACCACCGCCCGGGCGGGCGAACAGACCGGATAGAGCCGGGTGCGCCGGGCCCGCGCGTCCAGGGTGAGCGCACGGGTGATCACCACGTGACCGGTCGAGCGTCGCCGTGCGTGGTGCGGCACCACCAGGTGGACGTCCGGCGTCCGGGGACCCTGGCGGAAGCCGTACCAGATCAGTGCGGCCAGGCCGGTGACCTGGGCGTCCGGTCCCGCGTAGAGCGCTGCGGCGATCAGCCGTTGCTCGTCGGTCAACGTTCCGGTGACCAGCGCGTAGGTGGCCGGGAGCACGCGTTGCCAGATGCCCCGCTTGGCCTGGCGGCACATGTGGTTGTCGGCGAACCCGGCGGCGAGCAGTTGCGCCCGGGTGACGATCTGGTGCTGGACTCGTGCGGTCTCTTCGAGGGTGTGGCGCTGGCTCATGGCGGCAGGGTGCCTGCCGGGCCGGCGCTCCGTCCGCCCCGTCGGCCCCGGCTGTGGACAACCGGGCCTCCTGTGGACGACCACCGCCCACCGCCCACCGTGTGCTATGCGGCCCTGTCCTGCGGCGTGTGGCGTGCCCGCCTGAGGTGGTTGCAGGGGGCCCTTGCTACACAGAAAGCGGTAACAGGGGACCCCTCCTTACACTTGAGCGGTGAGTGGAGCAGGGGTGTCGGGTGGGTTGCGGCTGGGGCGGCACGAGGTGTGGCCGCCGGTGGTGCTCGCGCCGATGGCCGGCATCACCAATGTCGGCTTCCGCCGGCTCTGTCGGGAACAGGGCGGTGGCATCTACGTCTGCGAGATGATCACCACCACGGCCCTGGTGGAGCGGAACCCGAAGACGCTGCGCATGATCGCCTTCGGACCCGAGGAGCGGCCGCGCAGCCTCCAGCTCTACGGCACCGACCCGGAGACCACCGCCGCGGCCGTGCGCATCGTGGTGGAGAAGGACCTCGCCGATCACATCGACCTCAACTTCGGCTGCCCGGTGCCGAAGGTTACCCGCCGGGGCGGCGGTGCGGCGTTGCCGTGGCGGCGTCGGCTCTTCGCCCGGCTGGTGAAGGCCGCCGTGGACGCCGCGTCACCCGCCGGGGTGCCGGTCACGGTCAAGATGCGCAAGGGCATCGACGACGACCACCTGACGTACGTGGAGGCGGGGCTGGCCGCCCAGGACGCCGGGGTCGCCTGGGTGGCCCTGCACGGGCGGACCGCCGCCCAGCGCTACTCCGGCACCGCCGACTGGGACGCCATCGCCATCCTCAAGCAGGCGCTCGACGTTCCGGTGCTCGGCAACGGCGACATCTGGGAGGCCGACGACGCGCTGCGGATGGTCGCCCACACCGGGGTCGACGGGGTGGTGGTCGGGCGCGGCTGCCTGGGGCGGCCGTGGCTTTTCGCCGACCTGCACGCCGCGTTCGACGGCCGGCCGGAACGGCGGCTGCCCACCCTCGGCGAGGTGGCGACGACCATGCGCCGCCACGCCGCACTGCTGGTGGAGCAGTTCACCGGCGGGTCGCGGACGCCGGCCCGGGGCGAGCGGGACGGGTGCACCGACTTCCGCAAGCACGTCGCCTGGTACCTGAAGGGCTTCCCGGTCGGCGGTGAGCTGCGCCGCTCCCTCGCCATGATCGAGAGCCTGGCGCAGCTCGACGACCTGCTGGGCAAGCTCGACCCGGCGGAGCCGTTCCCGCTTGGCGCACTCGGCCAGCCCCGGGGCCGGACCAACTCGCCGGGCAAGGTGTTCCTGCCGGACGGCTGGCTGGCCAGCCGGGACGACGACACCGTCCCCGAGGGCGCCGAACTGGCCGAGTCCGGCGGCTGAGGCGGGGTTCTGTCACCCGTCGGTCGGTTTCCGGGACGACTCCGGTCAGCTCGGCGGCAGGGGAGGATCGGCCAGCTGGTCGACGAAGGCGCGTACCGCCACCCGGTCCATCGTCTCCCCGAGCGCCCGGGCACGGGCGTACTCGGTCGGCGAGAGCGCGGAGACGACCGCGGCGACCTCGCGGGGGCTGTCGTACGGGTCCATCAGCTCGGGGGAGTAGCCGGCCCGACCCCCGATGCCCGCCACCGCGCCGAGCAGGACCGCGCCGTCGGCCGCGCGGCCGGTCATGCCGAGCGTCCCGGCGAGCAGGTGCAGGGCGGCCAGCCAGCCGGTCACGTCCTCCAGGTCGTCCAGTCCCCGGGTCGCGGTGAGCGCCGCCCGGTACGCGTCGTCGGCCGCCCCGGCGTCGGCCGCCACCTTCGCGCGGAACCAGTGCGAGGAGCTGACCGACCAGCGGTAGCCGATCCGGGTGCCGACCCGGATCGCCTCGTCCAGGGTCGCCGCGGCGGTCTCCAGGTCGCCCCGGGCGCGGGCCAGGTAGCCGTTGGTGGAGAGCGCCTCGGAGAGCAGCCAGTCCACCCCGGACCGGCGGGCGTGGCGTACCCCGTTCTCCCCGGCGACCGCCGCCTCGGCGATCCGGCCCCGCATCGCCAGGTGGTACGCCTGGTAGACGTAGGCGCGCGCGACGGGGGCGGGGTCGTCGGTGGTCAGGGCGAGGTCGAGCGCCGCCCGGTTGGCCGCCCCGCTCTCCTCCAACTGCCCGGCGAGGTAGAGCAGGGAGGCGAGCGCGGTCAGCGCCCGGGCCCGGTCGACCGGGGGCGCCCCGGCAGCGGCGTCGATGGTCTCCCGCAGCCAGCGGACGCCCTCCCGCAGGTGGCCCCGGTGGTACCAGTACCAGGACAGGTCGGTGGCCAGCCGCATACCGGCCAGCGGCTGGTCGGCGGCGAGGGCGAACGCCAGCGCGGCCCGGGTGTTGGCCTGCTCGGCCCCGAGGGTGCGGTACCAGCGCAGCGCGTCGGGCCCGCGCAACCCCTGGTCGGCGGCGCGCGCCAGACCCAGCGCCCAGTCCAGGTGACGGTGCCGCAGCCGGTCCCGGTCGGCCGGGTCGAGCAGCCGGTCGGCGTACTCGCGCAGGATCTCCAGCAGCCGGTACCGGCGCGGTGCCGCGCCGGCCGGGGTGCTGGCCACCAGCGAGCCGGTGACCAGACCGGTGAGCGGGGCCAGGACGTCCGCGCCCGCGCCGGCCACCACCTCGGCGGCGTCCAGGTCGAAGGTGCCGGCGAAGACGCTCAGCCGGGCGAACAGGTCCCGCTGGGCGTCGTCCAGCAGCCGGTAGCTGTTGTCGATGGTCCGGTCGAGGCTACGGTGCCGGTCCGGCAGGTCCGGGCGGGTGCTGGTGAAGGCCAGGGAACGGCCGAGCCGATCCAGGATCTGCGCCGGGGAGAGGACCGCCACCTGGGCGGCGGCCAACTCGACGGCGAGGGGCAGACCGTCCAGCCGGGCGCAGATCCGCGCCACGACCTCGTGATCCTCCGGGTCGCAGGTCCAGTCCGGGGCGACCGCGCCGGCCCGGTCCAGGAAGAGCTCCACCGCTGTCGGGTCGACCGGCAGCGGTGGCACCGGGAAGCGGCGCTCGCCCTTCACGCCGAGTGGGCGCTGACTGGTCGCGAGGACGCGTAGACCGGGCAGGTCGGTGAGGAGCCGCAGCACGACGTCGGCGAGCGTCCCGGTCAGGTGTTCGCAGTTGTCCAGCAGCAGCAGGACCTCGGCGTCACCGACGGTCGCCGCCACGGCGTCCAGTCCGGAGAGGACGGCCAGGCCGAACGCCTGCGCGACGGTCGCCTCCAGCAGGCCCGCGTCGTGCAGTCCGGCCAGTTCGATCACCTGTACCGGCTGGGGGAGCCGGCGGCAGACCTCCCGGGCGAGGCGGGTCTTCCCGCTGCCGCCCGGACCGGTCAGGGTGACCAGCCGATACGTCTGAAGCAGCCGCCGGACCTCGTCCAGCTCGCGGTCCCGCCCGACGAACCGGTCCAGGGGCAGCACCAGCCGGGACCGTGCCGGCGCGGGCGTCACCGGGCCGGCGGACGGGGGCGCGGTGGCGGGTACGGCTGACGGCGGCGCACCGGCCGGTCCGGCGGTCGGCGACGCGGTGGGTCCGGTCGGCGACACCGTCGGCGACGCGGTGGGTCCGGTCGGCGACACCGTCGACGGCGCGCTCGGTGTGGTGAGCAGCTCCGGATCCTGCCGCAGGATCGCCTGGGCGAGCGCGGCGAGGTCGTCGCCGGGGTCGAGGCCGAACTCGTCGACGAGCAGCCGCCGGGCCTCGTGGTACGTGGTCAGCGCCTCGCTCTGCCGGCCGTCCCGGTACAGCGCGAGCATGAGGTGCGCGACGCCCCGTTCCCGCAGGGGGTGGTCGGCGACGAGCGCGCGGGCCGCGGCGACGCCGCCGGTGACGTCCCCGAGGGCGAGCATCGCCTCGACCCGCGTCTCGGCGGCCACGAGCCGCAGCTCGCCGAGGCGGGCGATCTCGGACTGGGCGAAGGGCACGTCGGTCACGTCGAGCAGGGCCGGGCCACGCCAGAGCGCGAGCGCCTCCTCGACGGCCCGGTGACCGACGGAGGGGTTCCCGGCGGCCAGGGCCGCGCGCCCCTCGGCGAGGAGCCGCTCGAAGCGGTGCGCGTCGATCATGTCGGGGTCGGCGACGAGCCGGTAGCCGGCGGGGTGCCGGCACAGGGTGTCGGTCCCGAGCACCCGGCGCAGCCGGGACACGTACGTCTGGAGTGCGTTCCGCGCGCTCGGCGGTGGCTGCTCACCCCAGATCGCGTCGACGAGACCCTCCACCGAGACGATCCGGTTCGCCTCCAGCAGCAGCGCGGCGAGTGCCGCCCGCGGCTTGGGGCCGCCGATGGCGAGACTCCGCCCACCGTCGGTGACCTCGATCGGCCCCAGGATCCAGAACTCCACGGTCCCCCCTCACGGCCGTCGGCCGTCCCCGCCGGCGGTCACGTCGCACAGTCGCCGGCTCTAGTCCCGGACGCGTCGACGCCGTCGGATGGTTGCCAGGGCTCTGCACGCGGATTGCGAGTGATTTCTGACAGTCTCTGCCCGCACGTCCGGCTTCCCCCACCCCCGCCCGCCGGACCCGTACCACGTCCGTAGCACGAGATGGAGAGATGACCGTGATGGTGTCGCAGGTGAGCGCGGAGGTGCCGGCGTGGCCGGTGCCGGACGCGCCGGTGGGGGAGCCGCGAATCCGGCAGCGGCCGATCCGGCGGCGCACGGTGCGGGTCGGCCGTCCCGCTCTGGCCCGGCACCTGGCCGTCCTGCCGTCCTGCCCGGAGGACGCGGTCGGACCGGCGGCGGTCGGACCGGCGGCGGTCGGACCGGCGGCGGTCGGACCGGACCGGGCCCTGACCGGGGTGGGCGACCCGGCCGCCGCGGTCATCCGGGTGGTGGTGGTCGACGGTCATCCGGTGTTCCGGCTCGGCCTGGCGGCCCTGCTCGGCTCCCTGGCCGATCTGGGGGTGGTCGGCGCCACCGGCGATGTCGCCACCGCGCTCACCCTGGTGGACCGGCACCGCCCGGACGTGGTGGTCATCGACCCGCATCTCGGCGGCCGGGCCGGTGCCACGGCCGTCCGGGACGTCGTGGCCCGCCACCGGCGCACCGGTGTGCTGGTGGTGACGACGCTCGACGACGACGAGTCGGTGGTCGCCGCGCTCCGCGCCGGGGCCCGGGGCTATCTGCTCAAGGGAGCCGCCCCGGCCGAACTGGAGCGGGCGGTGCGGGCGGTGGCCAACGGCGAGGTGCTGCTCGGCCCCGGGATCGCCGGGCGGGCGGTGGGGCGGCTCACCGGCGAACGCGTGGCGGGTCCGCCGCCCCTGCCCGAGCTGACCGGACGCGAGCGGGAGGTGCTGGACCTGGTCGCCCAGGGGCTGACCAACGTGCTGGTCGCCCGGCGGCTGGGACTGAGCCCGAAGACCGTCCGCAACCACCTCTCCACGGTGCTGCACAAGCTCCAGGCCACCGACCGCAGCGAGGCCGTCCGCCGCGCCCGGCAGGCCGGGCTCGGTCAGCTCTCCGGGGTGCGGGGCGCGGGCACGGCGGCCACCGGCCAGGGCACCTCCGGGCTACGGTGGTAGCCGGCGCCGGCGGTCTCCCAGCGGGGACCCTGGGCGGCCAGCCGGCGACGGAACCCGG
The DNA here is from genome assembly GCF_900091415.1 of Micromonospora inyonensis. Lineage (NCBI taxonomy): Bacteria > Bacillati > Actinomycetota > Actinomycetes > Micromonosporales > Micromonosporaceae > Micromonospora > Micromonospora inyonensis. Next base: position 268,498 of record NZ_FMHU01000002.1, read on the forward strand.
CCCAGTCGTGGGTGGCGCGCGGTGACCAGCCCAGCTCGGCCAGGGCGGGCAGCCGGGGGAGGAGCATGTACTCGAGTTCGGCGCGTGAGGTGACGTACTCCGTCCACAGGGGCGCGGCGACGCCGAGCACCGCCTCGGCCGGCACGTCGTCCAGGTAACCGGCGGGGTCCCAGTCGTACGCCCGGCGTACGTCGATGGCGCCGGCCCAGTCGTGCCCGACCGGGCTGTCCGGGGCGTACCGCATGTCGAGGTAGGTCCGGTCGGCCGGGGACATCAGCAACCGCGCGCCGCGCCGGACCGCGTCGGCGACCACCGGGTCGGTGGCGGTACGCCCCCAGTACTGGAGCACCCGGCCCGGCGAGTGCGGGGCCGGGGCGATCTGGTGCCAGCCCAGCACCGTCTTGCCGGTGTCGGCGACGATCCGCTGCACCCGGTCGACGAACCGGGCGTACGCGTCGGCCGGCACCTTGAACGCCTCGTCCCCGCCGACGTGCAGGTACGGCCCCGGGGTGAGCGCGGCGACCTCGCCGAGCACGTCGGCGACGAAGGAGTAGGTCAGCTCGCGGTCCGGGTCGAGGTAGCTGAAGCCGACCTCGGTGCCGGTGTACGGCGGCGGCGTCACCCCGTCCGGCGCGAGCCGTCCGTACGCGGTCAGCGCCGCGTGGGTGTGTCCGGGCAGGTCGATCTCCGGCACCACGGTGACGTGCCGCTCGGCCGCGTACCCGACGATCCGCCGGTAGTCGGCCTGGCTGTACCAGCCGCCGGGGCCGCCGCCGACCGCCGTGGCCCCGCCGATCTCGGCCAGGCGGGGCCAGGAGTCGATCGCGAGCCGCCAGCCCTGGTCGTCGGTGAGGTGCAGGTGCAGGTGGTTGAGCTTGTAGCGGGCCAGGTGGTCGACGACCCGCAGGACCTCGTCCACGCCGAAGAAGTGCCGGGCCACGTCGAGCATCGCGCCCCGGTGGCCGTACCGGGGGTGGTCGGCGATCGTCCCGCCGGGCAGCGACCAGGGCCCGGCCACCGGGGTCGGGCTCTCCACGGCGGCGGGGAGGAGCTGGCGCAGCGTCTGGACCCCGTGGCCGAGCCCGGCCGGGGTGGCGGCGGTGAGCCGTACCCCGGTGGGGGTGATGTCGAGCCGGTAGCCCTCGGGGCCGAGACCGGGGTCGGCCAGGGCCAGGGTCAGCGCGCCGGCCGCCGGGGCGGCCGGGTCGACGGTGACCGGCAGCGGGTGGCCGGTGGCCGGCCGGAGCAGCGTGGCGAGCCGGTCGGCCTCCGCGCGGGCCGCCGGCTCGGCGCGGATCACCGTGTCGGCGGTCAACGGGAAGTCCGCGCCGGGCTCCGGACGGACGCTGGCCGGCACGGGCAGCACGTCGCCCAGCGCGACCGGGGTAGTCCGGCCGGAGACGGAGGTGACGACGGGCGGGACCGGCGAGGGGGTGGTGGGCACGGGGACCTTCCCGGGGGCAGGGGGTGTAACCGCGACGCTTCTGGCAAACCCACCTCGGCCGAGGTGGGTGCGCCAAGCGTACGAGAGGACGGCTGAGCTGCGTGAACGTGCGCATGGAACCGTTCCCACCAACCCGTACGGACGCACACAGTCGTGATGACTGTGCCGATTGTCACCGGATGGTCCCCGTTACCCGCCCGGTCGCTTAACCTTCGCCCACCGGCGCCCTTCCACCCCGGATTACCGGCCGGTGACCTCGGGGTACATGGGCGACTGAACCTTCGTTAAGTGTCCGACGGCGTGCGCGTGGAGGGTCTGGTGGCAGTGCAGGGAACCGTGGAACGCAAGTACGTCTACGACTTCGCCGAGGGGAACAAGGACCTCAAGGACCTGCTCGGCGGCAAGGGGGCGAACCTGGCGGAGATGACCAACCTCGGTCTGCCCGTCCCGCCCGGCTTCACCATCACCACCGAGGCGTGCCAGGAGTACCTCACCACCGGCCGGGAGCCGGACGGCCTGGCCGACCAGGTCGCCGCCCACCTGGCGGCCCTGGAGCGGGCGATGGGCCGGCGTCTCGGCGACCCGGACGACCCGCTGCTGGTGTCGGTCCGTTCCGGGGCGAAGTTCTCCATGCCCGGCATGATGGAGACCGTCCTGAACGTCGGCCTCAACGACCGCAGCGTGGTCGGGTTGGCCCTGCAGGCCGCCGGCTCGGGGGGTCAGGTCGACTCGGCCGGCGCGGACCGGTTCGCGTGGGACTCGTACCGCCGGTTGATCCAGATGTTCGGCAAGACCGTCTGCGAGGTGCCGGGGGAGGAGTTCGAGCACGCCCTGGAGGACGTCAAGGGGGCCCGGGGCATCCGGGACGACGTCGACCTGGACGCCGACGACCTGCGCGGGCTGGTCGACGCGTACAAGAAGATCTTCCGCAAGCACACCGGCCGGGATTTCCCGCAGGAGCCGCGCGAGCAGCTCGACCTGGCCGTCCGAGCGGTCTTCGACTCCTGGCACGCCGAGCGGGCGGTGCTCTATCGGCGGCAGGAGCGCATCCCCGCCGACCTCGGCACGGCGGTCAACGTGGTCGCCATGGTCTTCGGCAACCTCGGTCCGGACTCCGGCACCGGGGTCGCCTTCACGCGGGACCCGGCCAGCGGCGCGCAGGGCATCTACGGCGACTACCTGGCCAACGCCCAGGGCGAGGACGTGGTCGCCGGTATCCGCAACACCATCCCGTTGCAGGAGCTGGAGCGGCTCGACAAGCGGTCGTACGACGAACTGCTCGACATCATGGCCCGGCTGGAACGGCACTACCGCGACCTGTGCGACATCGAGTTCACCATCGAGCGCGGCAAGCTCTGGATGCTCCAGACCCGGGTCGGCAAGCGCACCGCGGCGGCGGCCTTCGTCATCGCCGGGCAGCTCGTCGACGAGGGGCTCATCGACCTGGACGAGGCGGTGCACCGGGTGACCGGAGCGCAGCTCGCCCAGCTCATGTTCCCCCGCTTCCAGCTCGACCACGAGATCCAGCCGGTGGCCCGGGGCATCGGGGCGTCGCCGGGCGCCGCCGTCGGCCGGGTCGTCTTCACCTCAGCCCGCGCCGTCGAGCTGGCCGCCGGAGGGGAACGGGTGATCCTGGTCCGCCGGGAGACCAACCCGGACGACCTCGAGGGCATGATCGCCGCCCAGGGCGTCCTCACCTCCCGGGGCGGCAAGACCAGCCACGCGGCGGTGGTCGCCCGGGGCATGGGCAAGACCTGCGTCTCCGGCGCGGACGCGCTGGAGGTCGACGTCCCGGGGCGGCGGTTCTCCGTCGCGGGGCAGACCCTCACCGAAGGGGACGTCGTCTCCATCGACGGCACCACCGGGAACATCTTCCTCGGCGAGGTGCCGGTGATGCCGTCGGAGGTGGTGCAGTACTTCGAGGGGAGCCTTGACCCGGAGCACATCGACAACGCGCTGGTCCGCGCCGTGCACCGGATCATGACCCACGCCGACCAGCGTCGGCGGCTGGCCGTCCGGACGAACGCCGACACCGGCACGGACGCCGCCCGGGCGCGGCGCTTCGGGGCGCAGGGCATCGGGCTCTGCCGCACCGAGCACATGTTCCTCGGTGACCGGCGGGAACTGGTCGAGCGGCTGATCCTGGCCCGTACCGACGACGAACGGGAGCAGGCGCTCGCCGCGCTGCTGCCGTTGCAGCGGGCCGACTTCGTGGAGATCTTCCGCGAGATGGACGGGTTGCCGGTCACCGTACGGCTGATCGACCCGCCGCTGCACGAGTTCCTGCCCCCGCTGGAGCAGCTCGCGGTGAACGTCGCGGTGGCCCAGGAACGGGGCGAGGACGTGGCGCAGGAGGAGGCGCTGCTCGCCGCCGTACGGCGGATGCACGAGGAGAACCCGATGCTCGGCCTCCGGGGCGTCCGTCTCGGCCTGGTCATCCCCGGCCTGTTCGCGATGCAGGTCCGGGCGATCACGGAGGCGGCCGTGCAGTGTGCCCGCGACGGCGTCACCGCCCGGCCGGAGATCATGGTCCCGCTGGTCGGCGCGGTCCAGGAGCTGGAGACGGTACGTGCCGAGGCGGAGCGGATCATCGCCGAGGTGGTCGGGGGAAGCGGCGTCGAGGTGCTGATCGGCACCATGATCGAGGTGCCCCGGGCGGCGCTTACCGCCGGCCAGATCGCCGAGGCGGCGCAGTTCTTCTCCTTCGGCACCAACGACCTCACCCAGATGGGCTGGGGCTTCTCCCGGGACGACGTCGAGGGCGCGTTCTTCTGGCGTTACCTGGAGCTGGGCATCTTCGGCATCTCGCCGTTCGAGTCGATCGACCGGGACGGGGTGGGCCGGCTGGTCCGGATCGCCACCGAGGAGGGCCGGGCCGCCCGGCCGGACCTCAAGATCGGCGTCTGCGGCGAGCACGGCGGCGACCCGGACTCGGTGCACTTCTTCCACGAGGTGGGCCTGGACTACGTCTCCTGCTCGCCGTTCCGGGTGCCGGTCGCCCGGCTGGAGGCGGGTCGCGCCGCCGTGGAGACCACCGGCTCGGACAGCCGCTGACCTGCCCGGGACCGGTGGGGGCTCGCCCGTCCCCACCGGTCCACCGGCACCGGATCAGAACAGCGGGCGGGGCCAGCCGTCTTGGGCGCTGCGCTGACGCAGGTGGGTCGGGATCGTCGCCATCGGCGTGCGGACGGTCAACCGCCCGGGCGTGATCGGCGGCTGGGGTTCGTCGTATCCCCGTCGGTGGGCGTCGAAGACACCGCCGGTGCGCCGGGCCACCGCCCGTGCCTCCTCGTGCAGGGCCTCCGGGTCGGCGTCCGGGCCGGCGACCAGGGTGAGCAGCGCGTGCTCGCCGGCCGGGTAGATGGCCACCTGCCCGTCCGTCGTGCGGACCACGTGCTCGCGGAACTCGCCCCGGGTGGCCGCCTGGGCGACCCGCTGGCCGAGACCGAAACTGGCGGCGGCGAGCGCGGCGAGGTGGGCCGCCTCCGTCGCCGGCAGGTCGCTGGCGATCAACAGGCCGTCCGTGCCGGCCAGGACCGTGCCGCAGACCTCCGGCCGGTTCGACCGCAACCGGCGCAGCTCCGCGTCCATCAGGGTGCCAGCGTCCACGATCGCCCTCCCCAGGGTCGGTCCGACGCACCGGTCGGGTGACGCCGGTGACGTTCCGCTCCTGGGAAGCTACCGCCGGCCACGGAAGGCCGCGATCCCATAACGGGCCGCGATCGGTCCGCAACTCAGGTCCGATCGGTCGATGTGCCGTCCGCCGAACGGCAGTGCACCCGGACCGGGCCGGTGATCCGGTGGCCGGGCCGCCCCGGGCCTCGTCGTCGAGCCCCGGCGACGCGGCGGGCGTAACCTGTGCTGGCCGGTGACACCGCTGTCCCGCAGACGGAGGAGGGCGCATGACCAGCGTCTGGGAGAGCTTGACGATCGATGCCGAGGACCCGGCCCGGCTGGGCCGCTGGTGGGCCGAGGCGCTCGGCTACCAGGTCGTCCAGGAGCGACCCGACGGCGTGGAGATCCGCGGTGCGGCGCCACGGACACCCGCGATCGTGTTCGTCCCGGTCGCCGACGGCAAGACCGCGCGGAACCGGCTCCACCTCGACCTGCGTCCCGAGGACCAGGAGGCCGAGGTGGAACGGCTGGTCGACATGGGCGCGCGCCACGTCGACGTCGGGCGGGACGACCCCGGGTGGACGATGCTCGCCGACCCCGAGGGGAACGAGTTCCGCGTCCTGCGGCAGCGCGACCTGGCCGGCTGAGCGGCTTGGGCACCGACGTCGGCGGGGGACCGGCCCCGGCGGACCGCGAGCGGTGGGTGCCCGAGTCGCCCAAGGACACCGGCTACGGCCGCAGCCCGTACGAGCGGGACCGGGCGCGGGTGCTGCACTCTGCGGCGTTCCGGCGGCTCGCCGCCAAGACCCAGGTGCACACCGCCGGCACCGACGACTTCCTGCGGACCCGGCTCACGCACTCGCTCGAGGTGGCCCAGATCGCCCGTGAGATGGGCGCCCGGCTCGGCTGCGACCCCGACGTGGTGGACACCGCCGGGCTCGCCCACGACCTCGGGCATCCGCCCTTCGGGCACAACGGGGAGTCGGCGCTCGACGGCTTGGCCGCCGACTGCGGCGGCTTCGAGGGCAACGCGCAGACCCTGCGGGTGCTCACCCGGCTGGAGGCCAAGGTGCTCGGCCCGGACGGCCGTTCGGCCGGACTCAACCTGACCCGCGCCTCGCTCGACGCGGTCGCCAAGTACCCCTGGCCGCGTCGTGCCGGCGAGCGCAAGTTCGGGGTGTACCCGGACGACCGGGCCGTCTTCGACTGGCTGCGCCGTGGCGTGCCCGCCGACCGGCGACGCTGCCTGGAGGCGCAGGTGATGGACTGGGCCGACGACGTGGCGTACTCGGTGCACGACGTGGAGGACGGCATCCACGGCGGCTACCTGACGCTCCGGCCACTGCTGTGCGACGCCGACGAGCGGGCCGCCCTCTGCGCCGACGTCGCCGCCGTCTACTCCGCCGAGAGCGCCGCCGACCTCGGGGCAGTGCTGGTCGACCTGCTCGCCGACCCGGTGCTCGGGCCGGTCGTCGACTACGACGGCAGCCACCGGGCACAGGTCGCGCTGAAGGCGACGACCAGCACGCTGACCGGGCGGTTCGTGACGGAGGCGGTTCGCGCCACCCGGGACCGCCACGGCCCCGGCCCGCACCGCCGCTACGCCGCCGACCTGGTGGTGCCCCGGCGGATCCGTGCCCAGTGCGCGCTGCTCAAGGGCATCGCCCTGCGGTACGTGATGCGCCGCCCCGGCGCGGAGGCCCGTTACGCCCGGCAGCGGGAGGTCCTCGCCGAGCTGGTCCGGGTGCTCGCCGACCGGGGCGCGGACGCCCTGGACCCGGTCTTCGCCCCGCTGTGGCGGGCCGCCCCGGACGACCCCGCCCGACTGCGGGCGGTGGTCGACCAGGTCGCCTCGCTCACCGACCCGGCGGCGGTGGCCTGGCACGCCCGGCTGGTCGGTTGAGTCTGCGGTGGCCCGCCGCGCCCGGTCGGACGTGGGTTGCCCCGGGCCGGGGTGGTTGCAGGGGCCCCCTGCTCCGCAAAAAGCGGTAGCAGGGGTCCCCTGCTACCACCGAAGCCGACTGGGGCCAGCCGCCAACTTAGGTGAGTGGCGTCCGCAGCCCTTGATCGACGTTTATGATCGTCGATATATTGACCCTCCGTCCGGCACCTGGGCGGCACGTGACGGCCATCGCGGCCGGGACCGGAGGAGGGGCGCCATGTGCGAGACGGACCACGGGGTCGACCGGCGGACACTGTTGCGTGGGGCCGCGGCCGGCGCGGTGGTGCCGGGCGGCGCGGCGGTGGGCCTCGGCGGCGCGCTCGCGGTGGGTGCCCCGGCCCACGCCTCCGGCTTCTACAACCCGTTCACCGCCTACCCGATCTCCGACGGCTGGCAGGCGCACCTCGACCGGGGCTCCCTCGGCGGCATCGACTACGTGATGAGCGTGGGCACCCGGCTTCCGGCCTGCGGTGGCGGCACCATCCAGAACATCCCGTACAACGGCACCGGCGGGCACACCGTCACGATCTACCACCCCAACGGCTACCGCACCCAGTACATGCACCTGTCCGCGTTCAGCCTGAGCAACGGCGCGTCGGTCGGGGCCGGAGGCATCGTCGGGCTGCCGGTGGCGCGGCCGGTGCGCCCGGTTCCGGCTCCTCCACCGGCCCGCACGTGCACTGGCACATGATCGATCCGTCCGGCGTGCGGATCAACCCGCTCACCTACCTCGCCGGTCTCGGCGGCACGCTGCCGAAGACCTCCACCGAGTCCGACGGCATCCCCGGCCCGATCCTGTGGCAGCGGGCGCAGAACTGGCTGCGGATGGAGCACGGCTACACCGGACCGATCGACGGGGTGCCCGGACCGAACACCTACGCCGCCCTCCAGCGGGCGATGCGCGGGTACGGCTACACCGGCCCGATCGACGGCGTGCCCGGGACGCAGACCTGGGCGGCGGTGCAGCGGCTCGCCTCCCGCTGGGGCTACACCGGCCCGATCGACGGCGTGTGGGCCCCAACTCCTGGCGTGGCTTCGCCCGCTTCCTCAACCAGGACCGCTACGACCGCATCGCCTGACCGGCCCGCGTCGCGTGCCGGCGCCGGTAGGCGGCCCGGGGACGCCCCCCGTGCGGCTGGCGGCAACATCCGACGGCCGCCCGGACGGACCCGGGTGGCCGGACCGGGATGGCCCGGCCCGGTCACCCGGGTGGGGTGGGTCAGCGGTCGGCGAGGCTGCGGGCGTCGGCCGCGATCACGGCGGCCACCGCCGTCGGGACCTGCTTGCCGGCCTGCTGCTCGGCGTACGCGGCGAGCTGGTCGTACCGGCCGTCGGCCAGGAGGTTGAGCATCGCGTGCCGGGCGCCGGCCGCGGCCTCCGAGGCGAGCACCAGATGGGCCAGGCCGGTCGGGTCGGCGACCACGGTGAAGGTGGTGGTCACCGTGGTCCGGCCGCCCGGCCCGGTGGCCTCGACGCGGATCGTGTGCGCGCCGGCGGCGAGCCGGGTCGGGTCGAGCACCCGGCCCGGGGTGGCCGGCTCGCCGTCCAGGGTCACCGTGACGGCGTCCGCGTTACCGGTGACGACGCCGAGCACCGGGCGCTGGGCGCGGTCCAGCCGGGCCCCGTCGGCCGGCGAGGAGACGGTGACGGTCGGCCGCCCCAGCCCACCCTGGAGCTGTGCGGCGTTCCAACCGGCCAGCTCGGCGGGCCGGTTGGTGATGATGCCGTCCACGCCGTACCCCTCCAGCCGCTGCCAGGCGGTGGCCGAGTCCACCGTCCAGACCATCACCGCCACCCCGGCGGCGTGCAGGTCCGCGACCACCGACGGGTGCGCGACCAGGGCGGCGTCGCTCGGGTTGTACGCGGCCAGGCCCAGCTCCTTCGCCAGGGCGACCGGATCGGCGTCGAGGGTGCCGCGCAGCAGTCCCAACGGCAGTTCGGGGGCGAGCGCCCGGGTGTGCCGCAGGGTCTCCACGTCGAAGCTCTGCACGAAGACCCGGGTGGTCATCCGCTCGGCGCGGATCACCTCGACGATCCGGGCCACCTCGTCGCGGGTGTGCGCGCCCTTGATCTCCAGCAGCAGGTTGCCGCCCCGGTTCCGCAGGTCGGCGAGCTGCTCGGCGAGGGTGGGCAGCCGCGCGCCGACGAAGTGCGGGGCGAACCAGGATCCGGCGTCGAGCGCCTTGAGCTGCGCCGAGGTGAGGTTGCGGATCGCGCCGGTGCCGTCGGTGGTGCGGTCCACGGTGCCGTCGTGCAGCACGAACGGCACGCCGTCCTTGCTGGGCTGCACGTCGTTCTCGATCCAGTCCGACCCGGCCCGGCGGGCGACCTCCTGGGCGGCCAGGGTGTTCTCCGGGGCCGCCGCCGAGGCTCCCCGGTGGGCGATCACGGTCAGCGGGGCGCCGTCCGGGCGGAGCAGCCCGTTCGGGGCCAGCTCGGTGACCCTGACGTCGTCGAACGAGACGGTCGCGCCGTTGACCACCAGGGCCTGCCCACCGTCGGTGGAGCGCTGGAGGCTGCTGGTCCGCATGAGCTGACGCCCGTCGAGGAACCAGCGGGCCTGGTTGCCGTGCACCTCGATGGCGAGCTTGACGTCCCGCCCCGTCCCGGCCGCGTACGGCGCGGCGGTGGCGTTCGTGACGTTCCAGGCCCCGGCCGGGGTGAGCTGCGCGAATTCCAGCCCGTTCGCGGCCGTGCTGCCGCTGCGCATGGTGGCGATCCACCACGGGGTGGCACCGCTGGCCGGCACGTCGAGGCCGAGCGCCGTCCACCGGGTCGCCTCGTTGACCTTGTCGAAACGGACCGTCGCGGAGAACCGGAAGTGTTCGAGGTGCCGGCCGAAGGTGATCTTCCGGGTGCCGCTGGTGGCGGTGCCGACCAGCCGGCCGTCCACCACCTTCCAGTCCCCGTCGACCGCTCGCCAGCCGGCGGGGAGCGTGCCGCTGTCGAAGTTCTCGGCGACCGCGACGTCGCCCGGCTCGGCGCCAGCGGGGGTGGCTCCGCCCAGCGCGGTCAGCAGGCCACCGGCGACCACGAGCGTGGCCAGGCCGGCGACCGCGCGCCGCCGGGCCGAGGTCGGCCCGATCCTAGAAATGATCATGGTGGCCAACCTAGGGTCCGTCCGCGAACAGCCCCGTGACCTGCGGTTACTTCCGCGCGAACGGCTCGTGTACCGGGTCGACGTCAAGATGCAGGTCGGCACGACGGGCGAGCACCTCACCGACCAGCCGGGCGGACTGGGCCACCCGGCGGCGTACCACCGCCAGGTGCACGGCGACGGAGCCGGCGAGGGCCGCGACCGCGGCGACCACCGCGAGCCAGCCCGGTGCCACCGCCGCCAGTCCGGCCCCGGCGGCCACCGCCACCACCACGCTGTTGATCAGGCCGATGGTGCCGGCCTGGCCGACCAGGTCGCGCAGCCAGTGCCGGCGGAACGGCTCCGGCGCGAACGGTCCCGGGTCGTCGAGCGTCGGCATCATCAGGTACGGCGCCAGGTCCGGCGCGCGGCGGGCCAGGTACGTGCGCAGTACCGTCGCGGCGACCGCGTACCGCCGGCCCCGGGCGTTCAGCTCCACCTGTCGGGCGAAGACCGCGCTGCCCAGCAGTAGCACCAGCACGCCCAGCCCGGCCAGTACGGTCGGCCGGACCGCCCCGGCCGGCGTACCGGTGGTGACCAGGCCGGCGGAGACGGCGGTGGCGGCGGTGGCCACGGTCAGGAAGAAGGTGAACCGGGCCGTCGTCTGGTCGTCGATGGCGCGACTGGCCTCCCGCAGGTGCTCGTACTCGGCCAGCGCGATGGTCAGCGGTGCGTCCGGTTCCTCGGGCATGGTCCTCCGTCCGTTTCCGGCCCCCGAGCGTAGCCATGATCCACAACCCGGTAGCCCGGTAGCCCCGACGCGCATGCGGCATCGCCGAGGGCAGGCCGGCGGCGACCTCGACCAGTGGGTGCGCGAACCACCTCGTCCCCATCGTCGAGCGGCGGGTGGCCACCGGGGCCGGCGCTGGCATGTACTGGTGCCCCCGCTGGTGGGCCCACCCCGAGGCCGTCTCCCGTCTGCACGCCGGCTGGCAGGCATGGGACGCCCTACGCGCCTCCGACCCGACCGGCATGTCGGTCTGGTGGGTCCACCACGTTGATCCCCACCTCGATCGGCTGGCCGCCGAGTACGGGCCGTTGAACCGGTGCCGTCCCGACAAGCACGTCGACGCCACCACGCTGCCTGTCATCGCGGCACCGGATGACGTCCGCGCCGGTCTGCCGGACGGCACAGGGACACGGACCCCACCGCCACGGCGTGATCAGCATCGGACAGCCGTGCACAAGGCGTCGCCACCCTCCGTAGCCGCCGGGACATGCCAGAGCCGGCGTGAAGCACCACACCTCATCGCGTCCAGGCAAGACGCCCGTGCCGGTAGGGCAGTCGCCGTGCGGCCGATACCGGACGGAGCCCGCCGCCCGAAAGATTGCACCGTTCAGCAATGAATGGCTGGTTGGGGCGGCACTTCCACTGACCAGTCACTCAGCATCGTCCCCCCGGATGAGGGTCGACCCGGGCCATTGGATGGGAGACTGGTGAATGTGTCAGATGTACCGGACCGGACAAGCGAGCTCTCCGAGCGGGTGCAGGAGCAGCCGCAGATGCGGTCACCGTGCGTAAACGCCACGATCCGGATCGACCTCGAACGGGCCGGTGACATCCTCTCCGGGCAGATCACCGTGACCAACTACGCCCCGGAGCGGGTCGACCTGCTGGTCCGGCTCACCATCGAAACCGACTTCGCCGACCTCGCGGAGGTCCGCCTGGGCGAATTCCGCCCCCGGGAGGGCATCGTCGTGGACGTGGGCGACGACCGGCTCAGATCGACCTTCGAGCGGGGGCACTTCCGGCGGCAGGTGACGGTGTACTCCAGCCAGCCGGCCCAGGTCGACGTCGGTGGCATGATCTTCCACGTGTCGCTCGGGCCCGGCGAGGACTGGGGCGCCATGCCCTCTGCGGGCACGACCGGGCCCGCACCCGCCGGCCGGTGCCGTACCCGCGAGCGTGCAGCCCTCACGCCGTTTCGGCCGGCGCGACCATTCTGCTCTGCGTACCCTCCTCGGGCTGGAGCCGGAGGGCGATCACCTGCGCGCCGATCGAGGCGGGCTGGCTTCCCGGGTGGGCTGCCTGCGTTTCCTTGACTACGACCATAAGACGTTTCATGACGTGTTGCCTGTAGGACGCAAGATGCGAGGCGTTAGCAGCTGGTCAGTATGAGTCGAGGGGGCACGTTGCCGCACGATCATTCGTTTCACAATTCGGCCCCTGATCAGGCAGGGACAACCGCAGAGATCCAGCCCCTGCCGGACTGGTCCGGTCCCGAGGTCCCGCCGAACCTGATCCCGGCCGACTGCACCCGGATCACCCCGAACATGCTGCCGCTGGTCGACCTGAGCCAGCGGGAGATCGACGCGGTCGTCGCCACGGTCCCCGGCGGGGCGCCGAACGTCCAGGACATCTATCCCCTGGCCCCGATGCAGGAAGGGATCCTGTTCCACCACCTGACGGCCCGCGACAGTGACCCGCACCTGGTCACCAGCCTGATCGGCTTCGCCGACCGGGACCGGCTCGACCGCTACCGGGCCGCGCTGGAGGCCGTGATCGCCCGGCACGACATCCTGCGCACCGGGATCGTCTGGCAGGGCGTCAACGAGCCGGTCCAGGTGGTGTGGCGGCGGGTGCCCCTGCTGGTGGAGGAGGTCACGCTCGACCCGGCGGGCGGCGACCCGGGCCGGCAGCTGCGCGAACACTTCGATCGGCGGTACGGCCGCCTGCCCCTGGACCATGCCCCCCTGCTGCTGGTGGTCGCCCGCGACCCGCACGACGGCAGGTGGCTCGCCCTGGAGCTGATCCACCACATCATCGACGACACCTCGCTCAAGAAGCTCAACGCCGAGATCCAGGCACACCTGGCCGGTCAGGCCGACCGGTTGCCGCCACCGCTGCCGTTCCGCGACTTCGTCGCCCGGATCCGGCGCGGCGTCGACCGGGCGGCGCAGGAGGCGTTCTTCCGCGGGATGCTCGCCGACGTCGACGCACCGACCGCGCCCTTCGGCCTGCTCGACATCCACGGCGACGTCCGCGTCATGCGCGACGCCCGGGTACGCGTCGACGCCGGCCTGTCGCGGCGGCTGCGCGACCGGGCGCAGGCCCTCCAGGTCAGCGTGACCAGTCTCTTCCACGTCGCCTGGGCGCAGGTGCTGGCCCGGGCCAGCGGCCGCCGGGACGTGGTGTTCGGCACCGTGCTGTTCGGCCGGATGCAGGGCGGCGTCGGCAGCGACCAGATGCTCGGGCCGTTCATCAACACCCTCCCGGTGCGGGTCACCCTCGGCGGGACCGGCGCCGCGGACGCCGTGCGGCGCACCCACGAGACGCTGACGGAGCTGATCCGGCACGAGAACGCGCCGCCGGCGCTGGCCCAGTCGTGCAGCGGGGTGGCACCGCCCGCGCCGCTGTTCACCGCCCTGCTGAACTACCGGCACGCCGCGGTGCTGGCCAAGCCCGAGACCACGGCGACGGTCGGCGCGGACGACCTGACCTACCTGGCCGCCGAGGAGCGCGGCAACTACCCCCTCGCCCTGGACGTCGACGACCTGGGCGACGACTTCGTCCTGACGGTCGCCGCCACGGCCGAGATTCCGGCCGACCGCGTCTGCGCGATGGTCGAGCGGGCGCTGGAGACCCTGGCCGAGGCGCTGGAGCGGGCACCGGGCGCGGCGGCGGGCCGGCTCGACGTCCTGCCGCCCGCCGAGCGGCGCCGGCTGCTGGCGGACGGCAACGATTCGACCGTGGCGTACCCGCCGGGGCGGTGCGTGCACCACCTCGTCGAAACCCAGGCGGCGCGGGACCCGTACGCTGTGGCGCTCGTCCTCGACGACGAAGAGCTGACGTACGGCGAGTTGAACGCGCGGGCCAACCGGCTGGCGCACCACCTGCGCGACCGCGGCGTCGGCCCCGACCGGGTGGTCGCGATCTGCGTCGAGCGCTCGCTGGACACGGTGGTGACCCTGCTCGCGGTCCTCAAGGCCGGCGGCGCGTACCTGCCGTTGGACCCGGCCTACCCGGTCGACCGGCTCGCCCACATGCTGGCCGACAGCGCGCCCGTCGCGGCGCTGACCCACGGCCCGGCCCGCGACCGGCTGCACGCCGCGCTGGCCGGGACCGACACCCCCGTCGTCGACCTCGACCTCGACGCGGCGGCCTGGGCGGACCTGCCGGCGACCGGCCCGGTCGTCGCCGACCTGGCCCCGCACCACCTGGCGTATGTGATCTACACGTCCGGCACCTCCGGCGCCGCCAACGGGGTACTGGTGGAGCACCGACAGCTGGTGGCGGTCGCCGCCGCCTGGGAGCGCCTGTTCGACCTGCGCCCCGGCCTGACGCACCTGCAGATGGCCAGCTTCTCCTTCGACGTGTTCACCGCCGACGTGGTGCGCGCGCTGGGCTTCGGCGGGCGGCTCGTGCTCTGCCCGCGCCCGCTGCTGCTGGACAGCCCGGGCCTGTACGCGCTGCTGCGCCGGCACGACGTCGATTTCGCCGACTTCGTGCCGGCGGTGCTCAACCCGCTGATGGCGTACCTGGACGCCGTCGGCGGAACCCTCGCCGGCCTGGAGACGGTGGTCTGCGGCTCCGACGCGTGGACGGCGGCGAACGCCGTCCAGCTGCGGACGCTGTGCGGCCCGCGGGTGCGGATCGTCAACGCGTACGGCGTGACCGAGGCCGCCGTCGACAGCACCTGCCACCTGCTCCCCGCCGATGCGGCCGACGTGGTGCGCCTGCCGATCGGCCGGCCGCTGCCCAACGTGCGGGTCTACCTGCTCGACGCGGCCGGCGAGCCGGTGCCGGTCGGGGTGGTCGGCGAGATCTGGATCGGCGGCGCGGGCGTGGCGCGCGGCTACCTGAACCGGCCCGAACTGACCGCACAGCGCTTCACCGCCAGCCCGTTCGTGCCGGGTGACCGGCTCTACCGGACCGGTGACCTGGGCCGCCGGTTGCCGGACGGGCAGGTCGAGTT
Organism: Micromonospora inyonensis; assembly: GCF_900091415.1. Classification (NCBI taxonomy): domain Bacteria; kingdom Bacillati; phylum Actinomycetota; class Actinomycetes; order Micromonosporales; family Micromonosporaceae; genus Micromonospora; species Micromonospora inyonensis. The sequence goes on from NZ_FMHU01000002.1 coordinate 283,551, forward strand.
CCTCGGCCGGGACGACTTCCAGGTGAAGATCCGCGGCTTCCGGGTGGAACTCGGCGAGATCGAGGCCCGGCTGGCCGCCTGCCCGGGCGTCCGCGAGGCCGTCGTCGTCGCCCGCCCCGACACCAGCGGCCACCAGCGGCTCATCGCCTATCACCTGGCCGCCGCCGGGCAGCCGGCGACCGCCGCCGAGCTGCGCGACCGGCTCGCCGCCGAGCTGCCCGAGTACATGGTGCCCGCGGCGTACGTCCACCTCGCCGCGTGGCCGCTGACGCCCAACGGCAAGCTCGACCGGGCGGCCCTGCCGGCGCCGGACGGGGAGGCGTTCGGCCAGCGCGGCTACGCCGAACCGGTGGGCCTGTTGGAGACGATGGTCGCCGGGATCTGGGCGGAGGTGCTGGGCGTCGAGCGGGTCGGCCGCCACGACGACTTCTTCGCCCTGGGCGGCCACTCGCTGCTCGCCATGCGCCTGGTGTCGAAAATCCGGCAGGCGCTGGGCTGGGAGGTGTCGCCAGCGGCGGTCTTCGCGGCACCGGTGCTGTCCACGTTCGTCGCTCGGCTGACGCCGGACGGCCGGGACGTGCTGCCGCCGATCCGCCCGGTCGACCGCGCCGGGGCGCTGGAGCTGTCGTTCGCGCAGCAGCGGTTGTGGTTCCTGGAACGCCTGGGCAGGGTCAGCCTGGCCTACCACCTGCCACTGACACTCCAACTGGACGGCTGGCTCGACCGCGACGCCCTCACCTCCGCCCTGGACGCCCTCGTCGCCCGCCACGAAGCCCTCCGCACCCGCTTCGTCACCAACGGCGCCGACGCCTACCAATACATCGACCCACCCGACGTCGGCCTCACCCTCCACACCTACGACCTCACCGGCCGCACCGACGCCGGCAACCGTCTGGCCCAGATCCGGGACGAAGAAGCCGCCACCCCGTTCGACCTCACCACCGGCCCCCTCATCCGCGGCCGACTCGTCACCCTCGCCCCCGACCGACACATCCTCCTACTCACAATGCACCACATCGCTGCCGACGGCTGGTCCATGGGCGTCCTCACCCGCGACCTCAGCACCCTCTACACCGCATTCCACCAGCACCAGCCCAACCCACTGCCACCACTGGCCGTCCAATACGCCGACTACGCCACCTGGCAACGCCAATGGCTCTCCGACACCACCCTCACCCGCCAGAAAACCTACTGGCGCCACACCCTCACCGACGCCCCCACACTCCTGGAACTACCCACCGACCGGCCCCGACCCGCCGAACAGGACCACCACGGCGCCCACCTGCCCGTCGAATTCGACACCGACCTCACCGCCGCCCTGCACACCCTCACCCATCACACCGGCGGCACCCTGTTCATGACCCTCCTCACCGGCTGGTCCATCGTCCTGTCCCGCCTCGCCGCACAGCACGACCTCGTCATCGGCATCCCCACCGCCAACCGACGCCGCACCGAACTCGAAGACCTCATCGGCTTCTTCGTCAACACCCTCGCTCTCCGCGTCAACCTCGACGGGGACCCCACCGTCACCCAACTACTCCACCGCGTCCGCGACCTGTCACTGGCCGCCCTCGAACATCAGGACCTGCCCTTCGAACAGGTCGTCGAGATCGTCAACCCCACCCGCAACCTCGCCCACGCGCCCCTGTTCCAGGTCATGTTCGCCTGGCAGAACAACGAGGAAAACGACCTCGACCTGCCGGGCATCGACGTCACCACCCTGCCCACCGCCCACCCCAGCGCCATGTTCGACCTCAACCTCTCCCTCACCGAACACGACGGCCGGATCACCGGCACTTTCGAATACGCCACCGCCCTGTTCGACCGCACCACCGCCCACCAACACACCCGCTACCTCCACCACGTACTCACCCAGATGGCGGAGCAGCCCGACCAGCCCATCAGCGAACTGTCCCTGATGGATGGACGGCAGCGGCAGCGGCTGGTGCGCCAGGGCTCCACGTCGCCGGTGGCGCAGGGCATCCGGGCGCGCTTCGAGGATCGGGCGGCGGCTAACCCCGAGGCGATCGCGGTGACGTTCAAGGGACGGTCGCTGCCCTACGGCGACCTGAACACCCGCGCCAACCAACTCGCACACCACCTACGCGACCTCGGCGTCGGCCCCGACTCGCTGGTCGCGGTCTGCCTGCGCCGGTCGCCGAACCTGATCGTCGCGCTGCTGGCCATCCTCAAGGCCGGCGGCGCGTACCTGCCCCTCGACCCGGCCTACCCCGCCCCGCGGCTCGCGTACATGCTGGACGACAGCGCGCCGGTCCTCCTGCTCACCGACGCCGACACCGCGACCGTCACCGAGGTCGCCGGCGCGCTGCCTGCCGTCAACCTCGCCACGGACGGCGAACGCTGGGCCGGGCAGCCCACCGACGACCCCAGCCCGGTCGCCGGGCCCGACCACCTCGCGTACGTCCTTTACACCTCCGGCTCCACGGGCCGGCCGAAGGGCGTGGCGCAGACCTGGCGTTGCCTCGACAACCTGATCGACTGGCAGCTCCGGTACGCCGCGCCCGGCAGCCCGGCACCGGAGCGGGTGCTGCAGTTCGCCTCGATCAGCTTCGACATGTCCGCCCACGAGATCTGGAGCACCCTGTGCCAGGGCGGCACGCTGGTGCTGATCGACGAGGAACAAGCCAGGGACCTCGGCGGGCTGCGCCGCCTCATCGCCGAACAGGGCGTACGGCGCGCGTTCCTGCCGACGGCGGTGCTGCACCAGCTGGCGGGCCTGACCACGGACGAACCCCCGCTCGCGTCCGGCTGCGAGATCGTCACCTCCGGCGAGGCGCTGCGGATCGACGACAGCGTCCGCGCCCTGCTCGTGGGCCTCGGCGGCGGATACCTCTACAACCACTACGGCCCGACCGAGACGCACGTGGTCAGCCAGTACGCCCTGGCCACCGCCGACGCGGCCAGCTGGCCGGCGCTGCCGCCGATCGGCCGGCCGATCGCCAACGCGCGATTCTACGTGCTCGACGACCGGCTCGACCCGGTGCCGGACGGGGTGCTCGGCGAGCTGTGGATCGGCGGCATCGCTCTGGCTCGGGGCTACCTGAACCGGCCTGCGCTGACGGCGGAACGGTTCCGCCCCGACCCGTACGCGGGGCCGGGCGAGCGGATGTACCGCAGCGGCGACCTGGTCCGCCGCCGGGCCGACGGCGTGATCGACTTCGTCGGCCGCGCCGACGACCAGGTCAAGGTACGCGGCTTCCGGGTCGAGCCGGGCGAGATCGAGAGCGCCCTGCGGGACGTCCCCGGCGTACGCGAGGCGGCCGTCCTGTTGCGCGAGGACTCGCCCGGCGACCCGCACCTGGTCGGCTACCTGGTCGGCGACGCCACCGCCGAGGCGGCCCGCGACCACCTGCGGCTGCGGCTGCCCCAGTACATGGTGCCGACCCGCTGGACGGTGCTGGACCGGCTGCCGCTGACCGCCAACGGCAAGCTCGACCGCCGCGCCCTGCCGGCGCCGGACCAGGCGGACGACGCCGCCTACGTCGCGCCGCGCGACGGGCGGGAGGCCGAGCTGGCCGCCATCTGGGCGGAGGTGCTGCGCCGCGACCGCGTCGGGGCGTACGACAACTTCTTTGCCCTCGGCGGGCACTCGCTGCTGGCCTCGCGGCTCGTTCACGCCGTCAATCAGCGCATGTCGGCGCAGCTGTCGCTGCGTACCCTGTTCCGCACGCCGGTCCTGGCCGACCTGGCGGCCGAGCTGGCGCGGCACGACGCCCCCGCCGCCGTGGCCTTCGCGTCGCTCACCCCCGACCCCGCCGCCCGCCACGAGCCGTTCCCGCTCACCGACATCTGTACGGGGGACTCTACAAACAATGGCTGATCGACCGATCAAGGGAGAGGCGCCTGCTGTCGCAACGGCTTCCACAGCAGTGCGAGCCGGTGGAGAAATGAGGAGGAGCACCGTGGCTGACGTCGTGGCTGATCTTGACCAGTATCGGGAGCAGGGCTGGTTGATGGCCGACTTTTCGCTGGATGACGATCTCCTGGAGGCGCTGCGCGAGGGCATCCTGCGGGTGTCCGCGCAGCGGCGATCCGAGGTCGTCTTCGAGAGTGGCACCGATGTCGTTCGCGCCGTGCACGGATGTCACATGTACGATCCGTTCTTCGGTCGCATCGTCCGGCATCCGCAGTTCGTGCAACTCGCCCAGGCAATCCTCGGCGAAGACGTTTATCTGTACCAGTTCAAAATCAATATGAAGCTGCCTTTCGAGGGTGCGGCTTGGCCGTGGCACCAGGACTTCACGTTCTGGCACAACGAGGACGGGATGGCGCTACCCAAGGCTGTCAACCTGATGGTGTTCATAGACGACGCGCACGAAGCCAACGGGCCGCTGAGGCTGATTCCCGGAACACACGTCGTCCTCGAGGACTTGGCGGGCGGTAACGAGCGGCGCGCAGACTGGCGGAGCCATGTCTCCGCTGACCTCGCGTACACCATCCCGGCCGAGATCGTGAAGCAACTGGTGGCAGAGCGAGGTGAGCAGATACTTCTCGCGCCGGCCGGGAGGGTCTGTGCCTTTCATCCGAGCCTCGTCCATGCCTCGTCGAGTAACCTGTCAGCGGATCGCCGCGCGATGATGATCCTCACCTATAATGCGGTGAGCAACGCGCCTGCATCGCCGACCCGGCCCGAATTCCTGGTTAACCGAGATGCAACTCCGCTGCCTGTGGAGCCGCTGTCCGAATGGCTGCGTAGCCTTGCAGTGTGCGGCGAGTATCGCCGCCGTTCACTGTAACCCCTCCATCGCCGACAGACCCTCTGCGAGCCGGACCTGCGCGATCGACGTGTCTCGCCGTAACGCAACGCCCCGAACTGGTTACCCGACAGTCTCTGAGAGGCGGAGCATGGTGACGATTTTTTCGCATCGCGGCTCCTTCGAGTGTGAAACGTCGGTAGAAAGTTGGAGTCCTGTGCTTTTCATGGTCGGGGGATGAGGGTTCTGGTGCCCACAGATCGCGTCGACTGTCCCTGAGCACCTCGAACTCGCATCGCTGTACAGGGCAGGTAGGCAAGGGGGGAGCAGCCGGTTGAGTTGATCGCCGCTTTCTGCTCGGATCACCCGACCCCGGCAGGAGTCCGTCACACGCCGTGCCCCCGCCGGGCCGATCCCGGGCCGCGCAGGGCAGGATGTACGCCGGAGGAGGTGGCCGATGGCTGGGCGGATCCGGGACGAGGACATCGCGCTGGTACGCGAACGCACCTCGATCGCGGACGTCATCTCCGAGACGGTGACGCTGAAGTCGGCCGGCGGCGGCAACCTCAAGGGCCTCTGCCCGTTCCACGACGAGAAGAGCCCGTCGTTCAACGTCTCGCCGGCCCGCAACGTCTTCTACTGCTTCGGCTGCGGCGCGGGCGGCGACGCGATCAAGTTCCTGATGGACGCCGACCACCTCAGCTTCGTCGAGTCGGTCGAGCGGCTCGCCGACCGCGCCGGCATCCAGCTGCGCTACGTCGAGGACGGCAAGCCCGCCCCCCGCCTCCGGCAGCAGCAGGGGCAGCGGCAGCGCCTGGTCGCCGCGCACGCCGCCGCCGTCGAGTTCTACACCGCGCAGCTCACCACCGCCGGGGCGCGTCCGGCCCGCGAGTTCCTCGCCGAGCGCGGCTTCGACCGGGCCGCCGCCGAGCGGTACGGCTGCGGCTTCGCCCCGGACGCCTGGGACCTGCTCACCAAGCACCTGCGTCAGCAGGGCTTCAGCCACGACGAGCTGGTCACCGCCGGGCTGTCCCGGCCGGCCCGCTCCGGTTCGCTGATCGACCGGTTCCGCCGCCGGCTGCTCTGGCCGATCCGGGACCTCAGCGGCGACGTGATCGGCTTCGGCGCGCGCAAGCTCTTCGCCGACGACGACGGCCCGAAGTACCTGAACACCCCCGAGACCCCGATCTACAAGAAGTCGCACGTGCTCTACGGCATCGACCAGGCCAAACGGGAGATCGCCAAGCAGGGCCGGGTGGTCGTGGTCGAGGGGTACACCGACGTGATGGCCTGCCACCTGGCCGGCGAGACGACCGCCGTGGCGACCTGCGGCACCGCGTTCGGCGCGGACCACATCGGGGTGCTGCGCCGGCTCCTGCTGGACAGCGACGACGTGGCCGGCGAGATCATCTTCACCTTCGACGGGGACGCCGCCGGGCAGAAGGCCGCGCTGCGCGCCTTCTCCGACGACCAGCGCTTCGTCGGGCGGACCTTCATCGCGGTCAGCCCGGACAACATGGACCCGTGCGAGCTGCGGCTGGCAAAGGGGGACCTGGCCGTGCGGGACCTGGTCGCCCGCCGCGAGCCGCTTGTCGACTTCGCGCTCCGGCACGTGATCAGCCGGTACGACCTGGACACCGTCGACGGCCGGGTGGAGGCGATGCGCCGCGCCGCCCCGCTGGTCGCCAAGCTCAAGGACGCCGAGAAGCGCCCGGAGTACGTCCGCAAGCTCGCCGGTGACCTCGGCATGGAGATCGAACCGGTGCAGCGGGCGGTGCTCGCCGCCGGGGCCGCCCCGACCGGCCGGGAGGCGTCGCGCTCCGCACCGGCCCGGCGGGAGCCGGCCGTGGACAGCCCGCAGTCGATGGTCGAGCGGGAGGCGCTGAAGCTGGCCCTCCAGGAGCCGGTGCTCGCCGGTCCGATGTTCGACGCGGTCGGCGCGGACGAGTACCGCCACCCGGTCCACCAGGTGGTGCGCGCGGCGGTCGCGGAGGCCGGCGGGGTGTCCTCGGCGACCGGCGGCGCGGTCTGGGTCGGCCGGGTCCAGGACGCCTGCGCCGATCTCGCCGCGCAGGCCCTCGTCGCGGAGCTGGCCGTGGAACCGCTGCGGATCGACGGCGAGCCCGACCCGAGGTACGTCTCGATCACTCTCGCCCAGTTGCAGTGGGGGTCGGTGACCAGCCGGATCAAGGACCTCAAGTCCAAGATCCAGCGGGTGAACCCGGTGGCGCACAAGGACGAGTACTTCGCGCTCTTCGGCGAGCTGCTCTCGCTGGAGCAGCACGCCCGGGCGTTGCGCGAACAGGCCGCGGGAGGACTGTAGATGGGACTGTTCAACCGCCGGCCGAAGCTGCCCGTCCGGCACCGGCCGGAACTGGCCGCCGACGAGCGGGTCCTCGCCTGGGCCGGGGTGGGTGACGGCGGGGAAGCCGCCGCGGTCGCCACCAACCTGGGGCTCTGGCTGCCCGGCCGGACCGCGCGGCTGGGCTGGCACGACATCCTCAAGGCGGTCTGGTCCGGACGGGAACTGACCGTCACCCCGGCCGAGCCGGTCGCCGAGCGGGACGGGTACCTGGTAATCGCCGACGCGCCCACCGAGACCTTCCTCCTCCTGGACCCGGGGGAGCTGCCGCACCAGGTCCGCGCCCGGGTGACCAAGTCCGTGGCGTACACCGAACACCAGCCGGTGCCCGGCGGCGCGGGCCGGATCGCCGCCCGCCGGGTGCCCGGCGTCGACGGCCTGACCTGGACGGTCCGCTACGACCCCGGCACCCCGGCCGACGACCCGGAGGTGGTCGCCGAGACCGACCGCCTGGTGGCCGCCGCGCGGGTCGCCACCGCCCCCGGTTCGCTGTAGGGGACGTGGTGGCCGCCGCCTCCGGTCGAGGACCCGGAAAAGGGGTGGGGCCGGTCGGAGGGGCCGGCTAGGGTCGTCCGCGTGACGGCAGAGGTGTTGATCCGAGCCCGGGGCCTGGTGAAACGGTTCGGTGACTTCACCGCCGTGGACGGGATCGACGTCGACGTACCTGCCGGGGAGGCGTTCGGGTTCCTCGGCCCCAACGGGGCGGGCAAGTCCTCGACCATGCGGATGGTCGGCTGCATCTCCCCGCCCAGCGGCGGCGAGCTGCGTATCCTCGGCATGGACCCGGTCCGCGACGGGCCGGCGATCCGGGCCCGCCTCGGCGTCTGCCCGCAGCTGGACAACCTCGACCCGGAGCTGACCGTCCGGGAGAACCTCACCACCTACGCGCGCTACTTCGGCATCCCCCGCCGGGTGGCCCGGGACCGCGCCGCCGAGCTGCTCGACTTCGTGCAGCTCACCGAGCGGGCCGACAGCAAGGTCGAGCCGCTCTCCGGCGGCATGAAGCGCCGGCTCACCATCGCCCGCGCGCTGGTCAACGAGCCGGAGATCGTCCTGCTCGACGAGCCGACCACCGGGCTCGACCCGCAGGCCCGGCACCTGGTGTGGGAACGGCTGTTCCGGCTCAAGCAGCAGGGAGTGACCCTGGTGCTGACCACGCACTACATGGACGAGGCGGAGCAGCTCTGCGACCGCCTGGTGGTGATGGACGGCGGCCGGATCGCCGCCGAGGGGTCGCCCCGGGCGCTGATCGAGCGGTACTCCACCCGCGAGGTGGTGGAGCTGCGCTTCGCCGCCGAGTCGCAGGAGGCGTTCGCCGGCAAGCTCGACGGTGTCGGCGAACGGGTCGAGGTGCTGCCCGACCGGGTCCTGCTCTACGTCACGAACGGCGACGACGCGGTCACCGAGGTCCACGCGCGCGGGCTCACCCCGGCGAGCGTGCTGGTCCGGCGCAGCAGCCTGGAGGACGTCTTCCTCCGCCTGACCGGTCGCACCCTGGTCGACTGAGGACGGGGGAGCGCGGATGAGCGTGACGCGGCAGCAGGCCCGCCGGGAGGCGGTCCGGCCGACCCTGCCCCGGGTGCCGGCGCTGGCGGTCCTGTCGTACCACCTGGTCGGATACCGGCGCACCTGGCGGGCGAGCGTCTTCTCGTCGTTCCTGCTGCCGGTGCTGACCGTGCTCGGCTTCGGCGTGGGCGTCGGCGCGTACGTCGACCAGGGCGTCGACGGGGTGCCGTACCTCGACTGGATCCTGCCGGGACTGGTCGCCTCGACCGCCTTCCAGGTCGCGGTCAGCGAGTCGACCTGGCCGGTGTACGGCAACTTCCAGTGGACCAAGCTCTACTACGCGCAGAGCGCCGCCCCGCTGCGGGTCGGCGACATCCTCGGCGGTCACCTGATCTTCGTCCTGTTCCGGGTGCTCACCTCCGCTGCCGCGTTCCTGCTGGTCGCGGCGGTGTTCGGGGCGGTGCGCTCCGGGTGGGTGCTGCTCGCCCTGCCGGTGGTGCTGCTGCTCGGCCTGGCGGTCGCCGCACCGGTCTTCGCGTTCGCCGGCAGCGTGCCCGGCGACAGCTACCTGGCGCTGCTGTTCCGGTTCGCGGTGATCCCGGCGACCCTCTTCGCCGGGGTCTTCTTCCCGGTCGAGTCGCTGCCGGTCGGTCTGCGCTGGCTGGCGTACCTCACCCCGCTCTGGCACGGCGTCGACCTGTGCCGGGCCGCCACGCTCGGGGCGGCCCCGCAGTGGTCGGCCACCGGGCACCTGCTGTACCTCGCGGTCTGGGCGGTGGCCGGCTGGGTGCTGGCCCGGCGCGTGTTCCACCGCACCCTCGTCGTCTAGGGAGGACCCGTGGTCGCTCTGGTGCTGCCCCGGCTGCTCGACGTCCGAGCCGCCGCCCGCCGTTCGTCCGCGGTGACCTGGCGGAACGTCGACACGCTCGGTACGGCGTACTGGCTGGTGCTCGTCTCCGGCTTCCTGGAGCCGGTGTTCTACCTCTTCTCCATCGGCGTCGGGGTCGGGGCGCTGGTCGGTGACTTCACCCTTCCCGACGGTCGGGTCGTGTCGTACGCGACGTTCGTCGCCCCGGCACTGCTCGCCTCGTCGGCGATGACCGGCGCGCTCGCCGAGACCACCTTCAACTTCTTCGGCAAGATGAAGTACCTGAAGCTGTACGACGGGGTGATCGCCACCCCGGTGCAGCCGTTCGAGATCGCCCTCGGCGAGCTGGCCTGGGCGATGCTGCGCGGTTCGCTCTACTCGGCGGCGTTCCTCGTGGTGATGGTGACGATGGACCTGACCACCGTGGCGCGGGCGGCGACGGCGTTGCCGGCGGCGCTGCTGGTCGGCTTCGCGTTCGGCGCGCTGGGCATGACCGTCGCCACCCTGATGCGCAGCTGGCAGGACTTCGACCTGCTCGGGTCGGCGCAGTTCACCCTGTTCCTCTTCTCCGGCACGTTCGTCCCGGCGCAGGCGTACCCGGACGTGCTGCGCTGGGTGGTGGAGGTGACCCCGCTCTACCGTGCGGTGCATCTGATCCGGGGCGCCGCGCTCGGCACCGGCGGCGGGGGTTGGCTCGTCGACGTGCTCTACCTGGTCGGGTTGACGGTGCTGTGTCTGGTCGTGGCGTCCCGCCGGACGTCCCGCCTGCTCTACCGGTAGTCCGGCGGCCGGCCGGAGCACGGCCGGGTGGGACGCGGAGGGTGGTTACCCGGGGCCGGGGCGGGGCATGAGCAGGGGGAGACAGCCGACCTGAGGGAGGGGCGCATGGCCTCCGACGAGTCCCCCGGCCGGGGCGGGCCGCACCGCGACCGCTCCGCCACCACCGCCCGGCGCGCACCCGGCGACGCGCCGGACGAGTCCCGCGCGGACGCGGAGCCGACCCCCGCCGCGCCGAGCCGCAACCGCCCGGTGGGGCCGGACGACGGACCGGACAGCCCCACCGACCTGTCCGGCACGGGGTGGCTGGCCACGCTGCGCCGGACGGGGCGGGAGTTCTCCGAGGACAGCCTGACCGACTGGGCGGCGGCACTGACCTACTACGGCGTGCTCTCGATCTTCCCCGGCCTGCTGGTGCTGATCTCGCTGCTCGGGCTGCTCGGCGATAGCGCCACGAACGAGGTCCGGGACACGGTCACCGAGGTGGTGCCGGAGGAGAACACCCGCCGGATCATCGAGGGGGCCATCGACCAGGCGAGCGCGTCCGGCGGCCTGGCCAGCGTGGCGGCCGTCCTCGGTCTGCTCGCCGCCTTCTGGTCGGCCTCCGGCTACATCGCGGCGTTCATGCGCGCCTCCAACTCGATCTACGACGTGCCGGAGGGCCGGCCGATCTGGAAGACCCTGCCGATCCGGATCGGCGTGACCGCGGTGATCGGGGTGATGCTGCTGGCCAGTGCGGTCATCGTGGTCTTCACCGGTCGGCTGGCCGAGGCGGCGGGGGACGCGATCGGGCTCGGCTCGACGGCGGTGACGGTCTGGAACATCGCCAAGTGGCCGGTGCTGCTCGTGCTGGTCAGCCTGATGTTCGCGCTCCTCTACTGGGCCTCGCCGAACGCACGGCACGGCGGGTTCCGCTGGGTCAGCCCGGGTGGCGTGCTGGCGGTGGTGATCTGGCTGGCCATCTCGGGTCTCTTCGCGCTCTACGTCAGCAACTTCGGCTCGTACAACAAGACGTACGGGGCGCTGGCCGGCGTGATCGTCTTCCTGATCTGGCTCTGGCTGACCAACATCGCCATCCTGCTCGGTGCGGAGTTCGACGCCGAACTCGAACGCAGCCGGGCGATCGCGGCCGGGCACTCCCCGGACAAGGAGCCGTACGTCGAGCTGCGTGACGACCGCAAGCTCCGCAAGAACGCCCGCAAGCGGGAGCAGGAGCGCAAGCGCCGCCCCAACGTCCGCTGACACCCGTACCGTCGCACCGCCCCCGCCGCGTACGTGGCGGGGGCGGTGGGTGGTGCGAACCAGAGGTGGGTTCTGCCGTGACGTGTGGTGGCAGGGGTCCCTTGCTACCGCCTGGTGGTGAGGAAGGGCCCCCTGCCACCACCCCCGCCCCACCACCCGCCGGTGGCGTGAAGCTTTCCGCACCGGGCCACGCCGGTCCTAGAGTGGGGGACGGCAGCCGTGACAGGCGGCCGGTGATCCGGCGGGAGGCGCAACCCGCCGGGTGCCAGGTGCACCCGTCGACCCGGCGGGGAGGCACCCACCGGTCCCTCCCTCCGGCGTGGCCCCTCGTCCGGGCCCGGTCGCCCTCGCCCCGGTCCCGCCCACGGAATCCCCATCACCACAGGGGAGTAGAAGGACAATGGCGCGACCGATCACGCTCTTCACCGGCCAGTGGGCCGATCTTCCGTTCGACGAGGTCTGCCGGCACGCCGCCGAGTGGGGCTACGACGGCCTGGAGATCGCCTGCTGGGGCGACCACTTCGAGGTCGACAAGGCCCTGGCCGACGAGTCGTACGTCGACCGCAAGCGCGAGACGCTGGCGAAGCACAACCTCCAGGCCTCCGCCATCTCCAACCATCTGATCGGCCAGGCGGTCTGCGACCACCCGATCGACGAGCGGCACCAGGACATCCTGCCCGCCCGGATCTGCGGTGACGGCGAGCCCGAGGGGGTCCGGCAGCGGGCCGCCGAGGAGATCAAGGACACCGCGCGCGGCGGCGAAGCTCGGGGTACGGACCGTCGTCGGCTTCACCGGCTCGTCGATCTGGCACACCCTGGCGATGTTCCCGCCGGTGCCGCCGGCCATGATCGAGCGCGCCTACCAGGACTTCGCCGACCGGTGGAACCCGATCCTCGACGTCCTCGACGAGGTGGGGGTGCGGTTCGCCCACGAGGTCCACCCCAGCGAGATCGCGTACGACTACTGGACCACCCGGCGGACCCTGGAGGCGATCGGGCACCGCCCCGCCTTCGGCCTCAACTGGGACCCGTCCCACTTCGTCTGGCAGGACCTGGACCCGGTCAACTTCACCCTCGACTTCGCCGACCGGATCTACCACGTCGACTGCAAGGACGCGAAGGTGCGTACCGGCGACGGTCGGCGCGGCCGGCTCTCCTCCCACCTGCCCTGGGCCGACCTACGGCGGGGCTGGGACTTCGTCTCCACCGGACACGGCGACGTGCCCCGGGAGGACTGCTTCCGGGCGTTGAACGCCATCGGATACGACGGCCCGATCTCGATCGAGTGAGAGGACGCCGGGATGGACCGGCTCGTCGGCGCGCCCGAGGCGCTCCAGTTCGTCCGTCGGCTCGCCTTCGACGCCCCGGCCGCCGCCTTCGACGCGGCCTTCAGCAGCGGCCGCGACTGACCTCGCAGGGCGTACGACGCCCGACGGGCCGGCCGCGGAAGCGGCCGGCCCGTCGGAGACACCTCTGCTCAGAAGGCGCTGCCGTTGGCTCCGGTGCCGGACGACTTGCTCCGGTTGGTGCTGCTGGCCGAGCTGGTGCCGGTGCCGGTCGAGCTGCTGCCCGTCGACCCGGTGCCGGTGGTGCTGCTGCCGGTCTTCGCTCCGACCGTGGCCGGCGTGCCGGCGAAGGCGTCGTCGGCGGCGGTCAACTCCTGGTTGCCGCCCCCCGTGTGGAGCTTCTCGCCCAGCTTGGAGTTGCTGAGCTTGTCCTTGCCCTCGCTGTAGAGCCGGGTTGCCTGGGCCTGTGCGACGCCGGCCGCCTCCTGCACGGTCGGGTGGTCGAGCACCTTGCGGCCCCGGACCACCAGCTCCTCGTACTTCTCCCGGCCGGCACGGGCGCCCAGGACGAATCCCGCAGCCAGCCCGCCAAGGAACATGATCTTTCCGCGCATGGCGGCTCCCTTCGTACCTGACGCGCTACCGACCCCGTACCGGGAGGACCCGGTCGGGAGCCGTCGTGTCGCGCCTGCGTCCTCTGTCCGCAGCTAACTACCCATCCTGCTCTCTGCTCATGCCTCCTTGTGTCCGGATGGCGATTTGTCCCACTTCTTGCGGTTCAAACTTCGGCGTTAACCCCCTGGACCAACACCCGGGGAAGTCCTGTACTCTTGTCCCCGTCGCACGGTGCCGGAGAGATCCGGTTCCGGGAAGCGATCCCCTGTAGCTCAATTGGCAGAGCAGCCGGCTGTTAACCGGCAGGTTATTGGTTCGAGTCCAATCGGGGGAGCTTCTCCACCAACGCCCGCCGGCACCGCCCGGCGGGCGGCGCTGTTTCCGGGCGGCCCGCCGCGCTGGTCATGTCACCGCCGTCGGCCCCGCAGCGGGTCGGTCGTTTCCTCCGAGCCCCCTCGACCGCCCGGCAGGATGGACGGACCGGGGAGCGGGTGGAGGGGCAGCCGGGGTCGATGCAGGCTGTTATCCTCGCGTTGCCCATCGTGCCGGAAGATCCGCGCCGTCGCTGCGCATGGTGGTGGCCGGTGTTGGGGCGACCGGGTTAGTATCCCGGCGCCGGCATGGGGCGGTAGCTCAGCAGGTTAGAGCAGGGGACTCATAATCCCTCGGTCGCGGGTTCGAGCCCCGCCCGCCCCACCGACCGCACCAATGTGCGAACCGGTGGTTGTTCATCGTGACTTCCCCCGTCCGGGTCGGGCGGGGGCATCGTCGTGTCGGTGGGCCGTCGGGCCGTCGGGTGAGGTGACGCCACCCGCCTGGAGCCGGGGCTCCGGGCGGGTGCGACGCGGGGATCAGACGATCTTCATTCGGGCCATCATGCCCATCGCGCTGTGGTCGACCATGTGGCAGTGGTACGGGTAGACGCCGCGCCAGGTGTCGAAGGTGGCCCGGAGCCGGACCGGCTGACCGGGCCAGACGACCACGGTGTCCTTCAAGCCGGACTCGGTGGGGTCGGGCGGACCGTCGCCCCGGCCGAGCACCCGGAACTGCACCAGGTGCATGTGGAAGTTGTGCGGCATGAAGACGTTGCCGTTCGTCACCGTCCACTCCTCGGTGCTGCCCCAGGCGATGGTGGTGTCGATCCGGGCGGGGTCGAAGACCTTCCGTCGATGTACGCCTGGTGCCCGGTGCCGAACTCGTCCATGCGCAGCTCGACGGTGCGCCGTACGGTCGGCGTCGGCAGCGCCGGCAGGGTACGCAGCTTCTGCGGCACCGAGCTGCGGTCCCCCGCCCCGCGCCGGTACGACGTCGAAGCGCATCACCGAGCCGACCTGCTCGAACGGGCCCGGCCCCATGAGGTTGTGCAGCACCACCGACGTACCCGGCTGGTAGCGCGAGAAGTCGACCACCACCTCCACCCGTTCACCGGGGGAGAGCAGCACGTACGGCACGGTGACCGGCGCCTCCAGCAGTCCACCGTCGGAGCCGATCACCGTGATCTCCGCGGCGTCGGCGAACTGGAGCAGGAAGAACCGCAGGTTGCTGGAGTTGACCAGGCGGAACCGGTAGCGGCGGGCCTGCACCTCGAAGCGCGGCCAGGGCCGGCCGTTGACCAGGAGGGTGGTCCGGTTGTCGGCGTCGTCCATGTTCCAGACCAGTTGGGCATCGGCGTCCAGGTGCGCGTCGCGCAGCACCAGCGGCACGTCGAACTGGCCCCGGGGCAGCGGCAGCGCCGCCTCGGTACGGTCGCTGAGCAGATAGAGGCTGGACAGGCCCCGGTAGAGGTGCTCGGCCTCCATGTGGTGGGTGTGGTCGTGCATCCAGAGTGTGGCGTGCGGCTGCTGGTTGGGGTACGTGTAGACCCGCTCCCCGCCGGGCGGGATCGTGGCGGTGCCGGAGCCGTCGTCACCCGGCGCGGTGGCGCCACCGTGCAGGTGCACCGCTGTCGGCATACCCAGCCGGTTGCGCTGCCGTACCACCACCCGCCGCCCCGAGGTGGCCCGGATCGTCGGGCCCGGCAGGTCACCGTTGTACGTGTACACCTCGGTGCGGGTGCCCGGCAGGATCTCCAGCCGCCGCCGGTGCATGGTGACCGAGTAGTAGTCGGTGGTGGCGGTCCGCAGCACCGGCCGCAGGGTCTGCGGCACGGTCAACGGGACGGTGAACGGGGTCAGGGTGCCGCCCGCCAACCTCACCGGAGCCGGGGGTGCCGCCGCGGCGGGGGCCGCACCGGACCGTTCGACGAGGCCGGCCAGGCCACCGGTGGCGCCGATGACGCCGGACGCCGCGGTGAGGCGCAGCAGTTGACGACGAGTGGACACGGTTGTCCTTTCCTAGGAGCCTCGCGGTGGGTTGCGGCCAACCGACGGCCCGTGGACGGGGGCAGTTGTCCCAGGTCTCGATGATGTCGGAGATCGCGCCGCACGGTGACCCCTGAACTGACCCCCTGAGACCGGACAACTCCCATGAATTCGCTGCTGGGCGAGGGTGGGCCGGCCAGGGCGGGGGTTCAGACCGAGGTGTCCCGGAGGTGCCCCCGTACGGCCCGCGACGCCACCGGCGCACAGGGCTACCATCCACACCCGACGGTCCTCGCGGTCGGTATGCCCCCTCGGGCGGTGCGGAACGGGTGCGAAGGACACATCGAGCAGTTCGTTCCGACCGAGGAGAACCCGTGACCGACCAGCAGCCCGGCCCCGACCCCACCGTCACGTCCGGCCCCGACCACGCCGCCGTACCGCCGCAGCCGGCCGGCCCTGACCACGTCGGCCCACCGTCGCAGCCAGCGGGCCCTGACCACGTCGGCTCACCGCCGCAGCCGGCCGGTTCCGACCAGGCTGCCGTGCCGCCGCAGCCCACGCATCCGGAGGTGCCGCCCGGTTTCGTCCCCGCCGATGGCGCGGCCCCGTTCGGCGAGCCCGCCCCCGGTCCGCTCGCCGCCTACCGGGTGCCGCTCGTCGCGGCGGGCGCGGTGCTGGGCCTGCTCCTGGCGGTGGTCGCCGGCACCGGCATCTACCAGGCCGTCAAGGAGGACTCGGGCATCACCGCCTGCAAGGCGATGGCGGCCGGCGGCGAGGGCGAGAAGCCGGTCGACGAAGGGGACGACGAGCTGAGCGAGGCCGAATACAAGAAACTGCGGGAGCAGTTCGCCGACTCCGACCACGAGAAGATCCGGGAGCACGGGACGGCTCTGATCGACATCGTGTGGGAGGTGTCGAAGATGGAGGGCGACGAGGCGGCCGGAGCGCTGGCGTACATCGGTCCGATGAGCACGCACATGGCCGGCCTGAAGACGGCGTGCGCCAACGAGGGCATCCAGGTGAACCTGAGCGGCGACTGATGCGCAGCCGACCGTCGTCCGGTGACCCGGAAACCGGTTCGCCGCCAACGGACCGTCGTTGGTAATGTCCCGCCCGGCTGAAGGGAAGATCGGCATGGCGAAGCTCAACCAGATCATCGCGGTCACCAAGGGCGTGAAGGCCCAGACCACCCGGGAGTTCACCGAGGCACACCGCAACGTCCAGAAGGCGCCGCTGCTGTCCGGCATCTCCCGCAGCTACCAGCCGAAGGACGAGGAGGGCGAGCAGCTTCCGCCGGAGTCGACCCGGGTGCAGGTGTCGGCCACCGACGTGATCGCCGAGGTGTCGACGTCGCTGACCCGCCTCTTCGACCTGGTCCTCACCCAGGACGTCGCGAACACCCGGGCGAAGGCCGACGTGGTGGTGGACGGCCGGACGATCCTCGCCGACGTGCCGGTCACGTACCTGCTCTTCCTGGAGAAGCAGCTCGTCGAGCTGTACTCCTTCGTCGACAAGCTGCCCGTGCTGGACCCGGCCGAGAGCTGGACGTTCAACGACGCCGCCGGGGCGTACGCCTCGGACCCGGTGAAGACGGTGCGCAGCCGCAAGGTGATGCGCAACCACGTCAAGGCCGAGGCGACCGAGAAGCACCCGGCCCAGGTGGAGGTGTACACCGAGGACGTCCCGGTCGGCTACTGGACGACCGTGAAGCTCTCCGGCGCCCTGCCCGCCACCCGGGTCAAGGAGCTGCGGGAGCGGGTGGCGAAGCTCCAGCAGGCGGTCAAGTTCGCCCGCGAGCAGGCCAACATGACCGAGGTAGAGGACATGAAGGCCGGTGAGTGGGTGTTCGGCTACCTGTTCGGGTAGCCTCGAAGACTCCCTCCGTGGGAGCGCGGAGGGACGCGCGACAAGCGCGAAAAGCTGAGACTGAAGGTCAGACTGAGCTGGAGGTGTTCAGTGCAGGTTCGAGTCCTGCCCCCGGCACCCGGGCCGGGGTAGCCCAACTGGTAGAGGCGACCGTCGAATGAATCTCAGACTCTCGCTCCAGACTCAGCATTACCGCCGATCGTCGGATGGAGCAGCCGTGGAAAGGGTTCGTGGAGTGTAGGTTCGAATCCTACCCGCGCCTCTCTTCGTGGCGCGGTAGCCCAATGGTAGAGGCGACGACTTTCAAACTGACCCACGGCTTTAAACGCGTCCGGCGTGCGACATGGGCGGAAACCTGGAACCCCCGGCTTGGGTAGGCCGGGGGTTCCGCTATTCCCGGAGCCGGCGGCTGTTCCAGGGTCAATGCCACGTAGCCTAATTTGATCATGGGGTTGGACTGGGTCTTTGTGGATGGTCGGCGTGGTGGCGTGACCGGCAGGTCGGGTGCTGGTGTGCTTGCCGGTCATGTCCGAGACGGTGGCGGTGACGGCGGATCAGGTGTCGTTGGGGGTGCTGGTGTCCGCGGTGCCGCGGGATGCGGTGGACGCGGCGGTGGCCCGGTTTGGGGTTGGGGCCAAGCGGTCGGATGGGAAGCTTCCGCCGCATGTGGTGGCCTATCTGACGATGGCGTTGTGCCTGTTCGGTGAGGATGACTACGAAGAGGTCGCCACGAAGGTCACCGGGGCGTTGACCCGGTTCGGCTGCTGGGACGCCGCTTGGTCGGTGCCGACCGCGTCGGGGATCAGCCAGGCGCGGCAGCGGCTGGGCGCGCCGGTCATGGAGGAGATCTTCGAGTCGGTGGTGCAGCCGGTGGGCACGACTGATACGCGGGGGGCGTGGCTGCGGCGGTGGCGAGTCCTTGCTATTGACGGCTTCGATGTGGACCTGCCGGACACGCCGGGTAACGCCGCCGAGTTCGGCTACGCCGGCTCGGGGGGCAACCGGTCGGCGTATCCGAAGGCGCGGGTGGTGGCGTTGGCCGAGTGCGGCACGCACGCGTTCCTGGCCGGGGAGGTGTCCGGCTATGGCACCGGGGAGCGGACATTGGCGATGCGGCTGTACCCGCGGCTGCGCCGCGATGAGCTGCTGACCGCCGACCGGGGGTTCTACTCCTTCGACGCCTGGTCTGCTGCGGCGGGCACCGGGGCGGCGTTGCTGTGGCGGGCGCCGACCGGGCTGCGGCTGCCGGTCGTGCGGGTGCTGGCCGACGGCACGTATGTGTCCGTGGTGATCAACCCGAAGATCCGCGGTGCCCGCCGGGACCGCATCGTCGCCGCTGCCCGCGCTGGGCAGGATCTGGCCCCTGAGCTGGCGTATCTGGTACGAGTGGTCGAGTACGACGTGCCCGACCGCGACGGCGACGGCACCGGCGAGCTGATCGTGCTGCTGACCACCGTCCTCGACCCGGCCGAGGCCCACGCGGACGAGCTGGCCGAGGCCTACCACCTGCGCTGGGAAGAAGAGACCAGCAACGACCAGCTCAAGACGCACCTACGCGGCCCGGGCCGTCTGCTGCGCTCAAGGCTGCCGGAGCTGGCCTACCAGGAAATCTGGGCCTGGCTGATCGTCCACCACGCCCTCGCCGCGTTGATCACCCGCGCGGCCGAAGCCGCCGACCTCGACCCCGACCGGATCAGCTTCACCCGCGCGCTGCGAATCGCCCGCCGTACCGCCACCGGGACGGCGGGCATTCCCCCCTGGAGACTGGACTGACCACCTGCCCCACGCACTCGCCGAGCTGGGCCGCAAGCCGCTACCGCCCCGCCGGCACCGCAGCTGCCCCCGGGCGGTCAAACGAGCCCGCCACAACAGCTACCGCGTCAAGAAACACCACGAACCGGCCAGCATCCGCCACGACGGCCCAGCGACCATCCGGTTCTGGGGCCTCAAACCCCCACCACCGGCGGACCCGCCCGCCGCCACCAGCCAGAAAGGACTACCAGAAACACCCGGCCAGACCCGCCCAGCCAGCCGGCGTCAACACCACAGCCCGGACACGCTGACCCGCCCGCCGCACCACACCCGCCGGAAGCCCGTCCGGGCACAAACGACCAGCACAACAACATGATCAAATTAGGCTACGTGGCATTGGTTCCAGGGTGACCGAGGCGGCACCATCTACCGAGCGGGTCCAGCCGGTGCGCTGCCCGCGTCCGTCGTCGCCGATCCGCACCAGCAGCCAGTCAGGGGCACGGGTGACCCGTACTGTCCGGGCTGCTGCGGGCGGTCGGGATGTCCCGGCACCGGCTCCGGGCCATGCTGACCGTGGAGGCCGGCCTGCTGCCCGCCCGTCGCGCGGCCCGGGTCAGCCCGGTCGCCGCCCTGGCCACCGACGGCTGACCAACGGATGGTGGCGGGGCCGACGGGTCTCGCCAAAAGGTCCGGGCACCGAAATCGTCTGCCTCAGCGCTGTGGGTCAGCGGGTTTCCCGTCGGCCCACAGGGACTCGAAGTGCTCGACGTACCGGTCGAAGGCTCCCCCGTCCTGTCCGCGCCGCAGGTGCAGCGTCACGGAGTCCTGCCCGAGTCCCGCACCGATGTGCGTGGCGACGATGGCTTCGTCGTCGAAGACCCACACCGACATCGCGATGTGTCGGTGGGACCGGCGAACCGGGATGGCGGCGTCAACCTTGTCGATCTCTGCGCGCGTCATCGCGATGCGCGTGGCCAGGGTGAGCGGGGTCGCTTCGACCCGATCCCGTTCGGTGGTGACCGGACTGTCCGGATCGCCGAGCAGGAATCGCAGATCAGCGCCAGCGCTGGCCTTCGCGCCGAGGGTGGCGGTAGCGCCGGGCACCTCCAGCCACACGAAGTAGCTGGTGTACCCACCGAACCACAGCCGGGAGTTGGCACGCTCGATCGCCTCGCGGAAGACCGATCGTGGGAGGTCGGCGCGTCGAGGGTAGATGCCGACCAAGTCACGATCAGTTCCGGTCTTAACGGTACGTCGTACTATCTCGGGCCACAACACTCCCACATCCTCGCCCAACACCTCGGCCGCCCGCACTCTGGAACGGGGGTGGGGCACCCGCCCCCGACTGACCCACCGTTCCACGGTCTTCGCATCCACATCGCATCTCTCTGCGAGATCAGCGATGGTCAGGCCGGCCACCGCCAACGCCTGCCTGAGTACGTCATTCCGCGCCACGACCACCAGGGACCTTTCGTAGACGTCCCTTGATGCTCCCATGTGGACGGTTTCACCGTCCGTGACTCCCTGAAAATGATTGGTCACATGTCGTGCTGTTCGCCGCGAGTGCCGTTTGTCTCGGCTACCGGGGCCGGGAGGTGAGCGCGCTCGTGGTGCTCGGGATCTCGATGATCGTGTTCGCTGGCCTCACGCTGGGGTTCCTGCTGGGACTGTTCGCGTTCCGGGTGAAGTCCCGGTGGTGTCCGCGCTGCGGGGCAGTCGACCGAGGCGCTGCACCGGGCGGTGCGGCGGTGACCGCGCCGGGCCGGCAGGACGGTCACCGTGAGCTGCCGATCGGGCGGCGGGTCGCGCAGTTACGGGTTCGCCGGGGGATGAGTCAGCAGGTCTTCGCCGACCGGATCGGCCGTTCGAAGAGCTGGGTCGACAAGGTCGTGCGACACGAGGTCGCATGAGAGCAGTGGCACTCTCCGAAGGAGGTTCGGCGTGTTGTCGAAGGGGTAGTGCTCGGTCCAGTGCGTAAGGACCGTCTCCACCTCGGCGTGCGTCGCGGGTAACTGCGGGGTGCGGAGCCCGAGGGCGTGCCCAAGGATCCTCGTTCCATCCGGGGGTTACAGGCTGGAGAAGGCCGGACGGGTGAATGATGTGAACCCTCGATGACGCCTCGTCACTACCACTCTCGCTCGATGGGACGCACCAGCGGGAGACAGGGGCCGGCCGTTGCAAGGCGGCGGGTGCCGCCCGGAGGGACTTTGCCGGGCGGGAGCGCACCACCGTCCCCGGGGTTCAGGGGGCACCCACCCCGGTCGTATCTGTTGCGTGCGGAACGTGACAACCCCGATGGGATCCAGGCGGAGAACTGCTCTGGCTGGTAGGCCACCTGTGAGGGTGGGTGAAGTCCCAGCGGGCGCAGGACGACCCGAGAAGCGAATGCCGGTGGCCGAAAGGCGACGGGAAACCGGGAACAGCCGGGCTGGCTCCTTCGCCAGTGGTTGCCGGATAACCGGCCGGATAGGGGCTGATGCCCTGGCCTGAAAGGGCGCTGACGCGGGTCGGGTGAACCTGTGACGAATCGTGCTGGTCACAGCACCGGAGCCGAAGGGCAAGTTGGACACGATGACGGCGATGGCTTTCGCGGTGGCGATGGCGGGCCTCGGAGTGAACGGACCGGAGGGCGAGGTCCCCGACTGGGACGCCATCGACTGGCGGGCCTGCGAGGACAACGTACGGCGGCTGCGGCAGCGGATCTTCACGGCCACGCGGGCGGGGGACCTGAAACAGGTCCGGAATTTGCAGAAGTTGATGCTGCGGTCCCGCAGCAACGCCTTGGTGGCGGTGCGGCGGGTCACGCAGCTCAACGCTGGCCGTAAGACGGCCGGGGTGGACGGGTTGATCGTGGTGAACGGGCAGCAGAAAGCCGAGTTGGCTGACTGGGTTCAGCACCGCGCGCGGCCGTGGTCACCGCGGCCTGTCAAGCGGGTGTATGTGCCCAAGAGCAACGGGCGTCGTCGTGGTCTCGGGATTCCGGTGATCGCTGACAGGGCGTTGCAGGCCCTGACGGTCAACGCGTTGGAGCCCGAGTGGGAGGCCCGGTTCGAACCGAAGTCCTACGGGTTCAGGCCGGGTCGTGGCTGTCACGACGCGATCGTGGCTATCCACGCGACGGCGAGCCGCGCGGACGCGAAGCGCTTGTGGGTGCTCGACGCTGATCTCGCGGCGGCGTTCGACCGGCTCGACCACGAGCACATCAGCGAGTCGCTGGGCATGTTCCCCGGACGGGGAATGGTGCGGCAGTGGCTCACGGCTGGTGTGGTCGAGCAAGGCCGGTTCACCCCAACCGACCAGGGTGCTCCGCAGGGTGGGGTGATCAGCCCGTTGCTCATGAACGTTGCTCTGCATGGCATGGAGGCCGCCGCCGGGGTCCGCTACCACGTCACCGGCACCCGTGCCGGACAGACGGTGGATGGCTGCCCGGTGGTGGTCCGCTACGCCGACGATCTTCTCGCGCTGTGCCACTCCCGTGAGCAGGCCGAGCAGGTCAAGGCGCGGCTGGGGGCGTGGTTGACGCCCAGGGGTCTGGTCTTCAACGAGGACAAGACCCGCATCCTGCACCTGAGTGAAGGTGTGGATTTCCTGGGCTTCAATATTCGCCGCTACTCCAACGGCAAGCTGCTGACCAAGCCGAGCAACGATGCGTCGCGGCGGATCCGGAAACGGCTGTCCACCGAGGTGAGGGCCCTTCGAGGGTCGAACGCCGACGCGGTGATCGGAAGGCTCAACCCGATCATCAACGGGTGGGCCGCCTACTACCGGATCGGGGTGTCCAAACGCGCCTTCGGCGCGCTGGACGCCCACCTGTGGAAACTGACCTACAAGTGGGCCAGGTTCACAATGATCGACATGACCCGGGTCCGCCTCGACGCCGGCGACCACCACGCCGCCGGCCGCACCCTGGTCACCGCCGACCACATCGCCCCCGCCAGAGTGCGCCTCCGACCCGCCGCCCACGCCGCGCTGGCCGCCGTCCTCCGCGCCGGACCCACCCCGGCCGACGTCACCCGCCTCGCCACCACCATCGGCCTGACCCGAACCTGACCGCGCACCTGTGCTGACGAGCGTGCTGATCGGTTCTCGTCACAGTTCGGGCGGGCAGCCGCGTCAACGGCTGCCCGCCCGGGCGTAACGATGGATCTACCGGTGGACCATCCGGCAATGTGGGGGACGCTCCGCGTGGTCAGGCGGCGGGCTTCGGCTCCGGGGCGGTGCTCCGCTGGACACGGGTGGCGTGCTGCGCCGTGCGGCCCCAGACGCGCGGGCCGATCAGGTTCAGTGCGGCGGGCATCACCAGCAGTCGGATGACCACGGCGTCGAGGATGACCGCGATACCCAGGCCCAGGCCGAGCTGCTGGACGACGCTGACCTCCGCCACCAGGAACGAGGCGAAGACCGCCACCATGATCAGGGCGGCGCCGTTCACCAGGCCGGCCGTCTCGCGCAGGCCGCCGGTGACCGCCGCCTGGTGGTCACCGTGCTCGACGAAGTGCTCCCGCATCCGGGAGATCATGATGACCATGTAGTCCATGCTCAGCCCGAACATGATGGCGAAGACCAGCGCCGGGGTGGTGCTGTCGATCCGCTGGTCGAGCCAGTTCTGGCTGATCGCGGTGAGCAGGCCGAGGCTGGCCGCGACCACCAGCGCGTTGAGCGCCAGCGCCAGCAGCGGCAGCAGCCACGAGCGGAACGCCCGGGCCAGCAGCGCGATGGTGATCAACGCGACCGCGATGAGGATGGCCGGCAGCGTGTCGATCAGGACCTCGTCGAAGTCGACGCCGGTGGCGGTCGCGCCGGTCACCTGGACGCGGACCCCGTCCGGGACGGCCCCGGGCAGCTCGTCGCGCAGGTCGTGGATCAGGTCGTGGGCGGCGTCGCTGTCCGGGTCGGAGCTGGGGATCACCACGACCCGGCTGACCTGGCGGTCGCCGTCGGCGCCCCAGAGCTGGTCGAAGCCGGCCTTCGCCTCGGGCGGCAGCCCCGCCGACTGACCGCTCACCGCGGCGGTGACCGCCTCGGCGGGCAGCCCGATGCTGGTCACGTCGGTGACCGTGTCGATCCCCTGCTGCTCCCGGACCGTCTCGTTGACCGCGCGTACGGCGTCGAGGAGCGTGGCGGGCGAGGTGCTCTCGGGTGCGCTCACCACGACCTGCACCGGGAAGAGGTTACGGAACTCCAGCGCGGCCTGGAGCCGCTCGATGCCCTGCCGGGAGTCGGCGTCCTCGGGCAGGATGGTCGCGCTGGCCACCGGCGACTGGAGCCGGATGTCGCTCATCGGCCAGGCCATCACCCCGAAGATCGCCACCAGGACGGCGAGAACCAGGGCGGGCTTGCGCTGGAGCCGGGTGAGCAGGCCGGGACCGCCCTGCCCGGCCCGCGCGGCGCGTGGCTTGAGCGACAGCCAGTTGATCCGCCGTCCCATCACGGTGAGCGCGGCCGGGAGCAGGGTCATCGACATGGCCAGGGCGACCAGGGTGACCACCACGCCGGCGATGGCCATGCTGCTGAACACCATGATCCGGGGGATGAAGAGGGCGAGCAGGGCCACCACCACGGCGAGGCCGCTGAAGAGCACCGCGTGCCCGGCGGTCCGCATCGCGGTGCGCAGCGCCGGGACGTACGTGTCGCCCGCGACCAGCTCGTCCCGGTACCGCTTGATGATGAAGAGCGAGTAGTCGACCGCGACGGCGATGCCGATCAGGGACACCGCGTTGGTGTAGAGGGTGGAGAGGTCGGTCATGAAGGTGATCAGGTAGCCGATCGCGGAGGCGACCACCAGCGCGAGGCCGGCGAGCACGATCGGCAACAGCATCGCGCCGACCGAGCGGAACACCACCAGCAGGACGACGATCAGCAGCGGAAAGGCGATCATCTCGGCGGTGACCGCGTCCTTCTCGGACTGCACGCTGAGGTCGTAGTCGAGGGCCTGCGCGCCGGTGACGTGCACCTGGACGCCCCGGTCCCGCATCGTCTCGGTCATCCGCTCGCGGAGGCCGTCGATCTCGTGCTGGATCGTCGACTTGTCGATGAGGAAACCGAGCTGGAGGAAGGTGGTGTGCTTGTCCGGCGAGAGCCACTTCGGGTCCTGCCGGTAGTCCTGCACCGAGGCCACGTGCGGGGTCGCCTCGGCCACCCGGGTCGCCTCGGCCAGCTCGGCGGTCACGTCACCGTCCGGTTTGGTCAGTACGACCTGGAGGCTCTCCGGGGCCTCGTCGAAGGTGCGCTCGATGACCTTCTGCCCGGCGGCGGCCTCACCCCGGGGGTTGTCGAAGCCACCGGCCTTCAGTGCGCCGGTGAGGGCGATCATCAGTGGTACGCAGATCGCGGCGAGCACGACCCAGATCGCGATGACGGTTTTCGGACGGGCTATGGAGAACCGGACGACGGCGTTCACGGACGTTCTGCTCCCAGGTCGCTCTCGGAGGGGGCGACCGACCCACCCGATCGCCGCGCAGCAGTGTCTCGTGACTGACTCGCATCGCACTAGAGGCGCGCTGAAGATGTCTACACGTAGCTACCCTACGTGTAACGGCACTGCGGATCTCATGCACCCTGAGTAGTTGTTGAGGCATCCTCGAGTGAGCCTTGAGTGATTAACGAGTGGGCCGTCCAAGCATTCAAGCCCGTTGCGGAGCCAGCACGGCCGAGGTCGCCAGCCCCGGGAGTGTGTCGCCTCAGGGTGCTCCGATCGCCGCGCCAACCTCCGAAGGCGTCCTTTTTGCTACGGATCGGAGACAACCACGTGCTCGGAAGACTTTGCGTGATTCAGCAGCATCGCTGCGACCTTATCACTTTTTGCGTGGAGGGATGATGATCGGTCTCGATGAACACGTGCGGGCGCTCGTCGACGACCTGGTCGCGGTGAAGCCGACCCTGCGTCCCGAGGAGATCCGACCGGAGTTGTCGATCACGCGCGATCTCGGCTTCGACTCGCTGGACCTCGTCGAACTGTCCGCCCGCATCCGTGACGAGCATCCGGACTTCGACCTGCTGCGCTGGCTGGAGGACGCGATGTCCTCCGAGGTGGACAGCGTCGGGTCGATGGCGGAGCTGCTGGCGCGTTCCGGTGCCGCCGCCGGGGAGGAGAAGGAATGAGCACGGCAGCCGTGTCCCGTACCGACTACGTGGCCCTGGCCCACGAGTTGGCGCCGACGTTCGCCGAGAACGCGGCGAAGCACGACCGGGACCTCAGCTTCCCGCACGAGAACATGGCCGAGCTGGTCCGCACCGGCTACACCGCGATGACCGTGCCGCCGGAGTTCGGCGGGGCGGGGGCGAGCCTCGCCGAGCTGTGCGAGGCGCAGCAGGTCCTCGCCGGCGGCTGCGCGTCGACCGCGTTCGCGGTCAACATGCACGTCCACGGTCTCGCCATGATCGCCCGTCTCGGCGGGCCGAGCGCGGAGTGGGCCTGCAAGGCGGTGCTCGACGGCGCGGTGATCTCCGGCGGCTTCAGCGAGCCGGGCGTGGGCGGCAACTGGTGGCACCCGACCACCCGGGCCGAGGAGGTGGCGGGCGGCTACGTCCTCAACGGCCGGAAGGGCTTCTTCACCGGCTTCCCGGGCGCGACGCACCTCTTCCTCTCCGCCGCCACCATCGACGACCGCGGCCTGCCGCAGCCGATGGCCTTCCTGATCCCCAAGCCGGAGAAGGGCGTCCGGGTCACCGCCGAGTGGGACGCGGCGGGCATGCGCGCCACGGGCAGCCACTCGCTGGCGCTGGAGGACCTTCTCATCGACGAGAGGTGGATGGTGGGGGAGCGCGGCAACCTGCCGATGCTGTTCATGATGGGCGTGCACTGGGCCTGGTGCAGCTTCGCGTCCTGCTTCGTCGGCATCGCCCGCGCGGCCCTGGACCACGTGGTGCGGACCCAGCAGCAGCGGGTGATCAGCGTGATCGGTAAGCCGAACGCGCACCTGCCCGGCATCCAGTTCAAGGTCGCCGAGATGGCCGCCAAGGTCGCCGCCGCGCGGGCGCACCTGGAGGCCGCGATCCACGCCGAGCACGACGACGTGGACCCGCTGCGGCACTACATCGACATGAGCGTCATGAAGACCACCGTCACCCGGCTCGCACACGAGGTGGTCACCCTCGGCATGCAGGTGCAGGGCGGTTCCGGCCTGGCCTCCAGCGACCCGCTCCAGCGCATGTACCGGGACGTCGTCGCCGGTCTGCTGGTGCCGCCAGCCACCGACGTCGTCGGAGAGTGGGCCGGCAAGCTCGCCCTGGACGTGCCGATCTTCGCCGAGCCGCGCTGGGTCGGGTGAGCCGGATGACCACGACGACCAACGAGGGGACCGCAATGTCGAGCGCGGGTGTGGGCGTGGCCGCCGACCTGGCCGTGGACTTCGAGAAGCGCCGGGCCGGCCGGGTGGACGCCGGTGACCTGGTCACCGAGAACCTGGCCGCCCTGGCCGCCGCCGGCGTCACCGCCGCGACGGTCACCGACGGCGTGCAGCGGCGGCAGGTGCTGCGGACCGTGGCCGCCGGCTGCGGGGCGACCGCCTTCGCCCTGGGCGCGGCGTTGGCCGCCGGCCGGGCCGAGGCGGTGCTGCACCACGCCGCCGTCCAGCTCGGCCTGGCCGAACGGGCGTACGCGGTGGCCGTCGAGCGGGTCCGGCAGGCCGGCAACGTCGCCCGGCAGCCCGGCCCGCAGTTCGCGGTGGCCCGGATGCGCGGGTCGCTGGACACCATGACCGCGCTGCTGGACCGGCAGGCCGGTCGGGCCGTCGGTGGGGACGCCGCCGCGCTGGCCGAGGCGTGCACCGCCGGGCTGTTCCTGGCCGCCGAGGCCGAGGCCGTGGTCTCCGCCGCGTACGACCTGGTCGCCGACGACGCCGAGGGCGCGACGCGGATCGGCCAGCTCTGGCACGACCTGAAGGCCAGCCCGGCCCCGGTCCCCGGGGCGCTCGCCCGGGAACTGGTCGGCAAGGCCGCCTTCGGCATCGACCCGGACGAGACCCCGAGGTGGGTGTGATGGCGGGAAACGACCGGCACCTGGCCGCGCTCGACCCGAACGCGGTCGCCATCGACAACGAGTACTACCACGAGGTCGGCGACTCCTGGTGGGACGCGACCGGCCCGCTGCGCGCCCTGCACGACATGAACCCGGCCCGGGTGGCCTACTTCGACGCCACCGCCCGGGGGGCGTTCGGTGAGGACCGCTCGCGGGTGCGGGTGCTCGACATCGGCTGCGGCGGCGGGCTGGTCTCCGAGCGGATGGCCGCGCTGGGCTACCAGGTCACCGGCGTCGACCTGTCCGCCGGCTCGATCGAGACCGCCCGCCGGCACGCCGCGTCGAGCGGCGTGACCGTCGACTACCAGGTCGGCTCGGCGTACGAGCTGCCGAAGCCCGACGGCGCGGTCGACCTGGTGGTCATCTCGGACGTGTTGGAGCACCTGCACGACCTGCCCGGCGCGGTGGCCGAGATCGCCCGGGTGCTGCGTCCCGGCGGGATCGTCGTCTTCGACACGATCAACCGCACGGTGGCGAGCTACCTGAAGGCGATCGTGCTCTCCGAGAAGATTCTCAAGATCATTTACCCGGGTACGCACAACTGGAAGATGTTCATCCGCCCGGACGAGCTGCGCGCGGTCTTCGCCCAGCACGGGTTGACCCTCACCGAGACCAAGGGCCTCGAACCCGTGGCGCTGCCGCACAAGCTCGTCCCCGCCACGCTGCGCGGCCGGGCGGTCGGTCCCTTCCACCTCACCCCGTCCACCGCCGTGAGCTACATCGGCCAGGCCGTCAAGTCCCAGGAGAGCTGACACATGGTTTGGATCAGGACCAAGACCAAGCGCGACACGGTCATCCGCACCAGCCGCGACGAGCTGCGCAAGGTGATGCTCGACATCGTCGGCACCGGCCGGCTGATGCCGGGCGTGGAGGAGCTGTCCCAGGTCGGCGACGACCTCTACCACTACCGGCTCGCCGAGGTCTCCAACGGGGTCGTCCGGTTCACCCCGGAGTACACCGCCCGGTTCGACACCTCCGACCCGGACGCCATCACCTGGGAGCCGGTGGGCGAGTCCAACTTCCGTTCCTGGGGCACGTTCCGGATCACCGATGGCCCGACCCCGCAGGAGCAGGTGCTGGAGATCGACACCCGCTCCGAGGCGTCCGTCGACGTCGCGCGGGTGGTGGTCGTGCTGATCGAGCCGTTCGCACAGAAGGAGAGCGACGAGGTGACCGGCGGCTTCGTGAAGGCGATTCGCGAGGCGGTGGAGTCGGGGAGCGTGTCCGGATGATCACGGCGACGGAGCCGATACGGCCGGCGCGGATCGTCGGCCTGCGCACCGCGCAGGCCGGCCCGGCCATCTCCCAGCGGGAGATGTTCGACTCCTTCTACAAGGGCCTCTACGTCGACGTCCCGGACGCCGAGAAGCTCTTCATGAGCACCCAGGTCAACCAGCGCCGGCTGCTCTGGCCGCCGAAGGCCCACTACGGCGACGGCTGGCCCGGCATGCAGGCCCGGATCGAGGCGTGGGAGCAGGGCGTCCTGGCCATGGGGCGGGAGACCGTCGGCGGGGTGCTCGACGGCGTCGAGGCCGACCGGGTGGGCAGCTTCACCTTCGTCAGCTGCACCGGCTACGCCGGCCCGACCCCGGAGATGCTGCTGGCCAAGGAGTTCGGCCTGCGGAAGAACCTGCGCCGGACCTTCGTCGGCCACATGGGCTGCTACGCGGCCTTCAACGGTCTGAAGGTCGCCCTGGACTCCCTCGCCGGCCGTCCCGACCAGCTCGCCCTGGTCACCTGCGCCGAGGTCTGCTCGGTGCACCTGCGTCCCGAGGCGACCAAGGAGCAGGTCGTGGTCACCGGCCTCTTCGGCGACGCCACCGCCACCCTGCTGCTGGAGGCGGTGCAGGGCGACGTCGACGCGGTCGAGGGGCCGGTGGTCCTCGGCACGCACACCGAGACCCACCCGGAGACCTCGGCGGCGATGACCTGGAAGGTCATGGACGACGCGTTCCGGATGACGCTCTCGCCGTACGTGCCGCTCTACCTCGCCGAGACGATCCGGCCGTTCGTCGGGCGGCTCCTGGAACCGCACGGCCTCGAGGTCGGCGACGTCACGCACTGGGGCATCCACCCCGGCGGTCCGAAGATCATCGACTTCGTCGGCGACCGGCTGGAACTTCCGGTCGCGGCGCTGCGTCCGTCGCTGGAGATCCTCAACTCCTGGGGCAACTGCTCCTCACCGACGGTGCTGCTGATCCTCGAACAGATCCTGCGCACCTCCCGCCCGAAGCCGGGGGAGTACGGCGTCCTGATGGCCTTCGGACCCGGTCTGACCATGGAATCCGCCCTGGTCCGCTTCTGACGGCCCGGTCCGTCCGACCCCGCCAGCCCACCGAGAAACCCGAGAAACGGAGCCGGCCCATGGCCACCCCCAACCCGACCGAGAACCTGGTCGCCGACCTGCTCACCCAGTCCTGGGTGATCGACATGTTCACCGAGATCGGGGAGCGTCAGCGCCAGTCGATCGAGGTCTCCGGCCAGGTCCGGGAGCGCGCCGCGTCCAACCACGTCTTCTGGCCGTTCCACGCCCCGCAGTTCCCGCTGGTCGTCGCCGAGGCGGCCGGCAGCCGGATCACCGACATCGACGGCAACACGTACCTCGACTCGCATCTGGGCTTCGGCGCGCAGGCGCTGTTCGGGCACAATCCGCCGGCCGTGGTCGAGCACGTCCGGGAGCACCTGGGCCGCTCCACCGGCAACGGTTACCTCAACCTGACCGAGCTGCAACTGGTCGACCTGCTCGAGGACATGCTGCCGCACTGCCAGAAGTTCGCCTTCCTCAACTCCGGCACCGACGCCACCAACGCGGCGATCCGGCTCTGCCGGGCGCACACCGGCCGCCGGCTGGTGGCCAAGTTCGAGGGCGCCCTGCACGGTGTGCACGACCTGGCCGCGCACAACACGGCTTTCTGGTACCACGGTCACCCGACGCAGCCCTTCCCCGAGGTCACCGAGGACGGCATCGCGCCCATGCCGGCGCTCACCGGCGTCGCCCCGGCGGATCGGACCGAACTGCTGATCCTGCCCAACGACACCGCCGCCGCGCTGGCCCTGATCGAGAAGCACCGCGACGAGCTGGCCTGCGTGCTCGGCGAGGCGGTCTCCTCGTCGTTCCCGTACGCCGAGCACACCGTCCCGCTGATCAAGGCGGTCGCGGAGCGCTGCCGGACCCTCCGGGTGCCGTTCGTCCTCGACGAGGTGCTCACCGGCTTCCGCTACGGGCTCTCCGGCGCCGCCGGTCACTTCGACATCCCGGCCGACCTGTACTGCTACGGCAAGGTGGTCACCGGACTCGGCCTGCCGCTGTCCATCGTGGCGGGTCGCGCCGACATCATCGACAACATGCAGACCACCGGTCTGCCCCTGACCGACCTCGGCCGCAAGACCTGCGTGCAGACCACCCACGCCGGCAACCACCTCTCGCTGGCCGCCTCGTTCGCCTCGCTGAGTATGCTCCGCGACGCCGGACCGGCCTACTACGAGCGGACCCGGGCCAAGGTCGCCACCGTGCAGAACCGGCTTGCCGAGTTCCGTACCGAGACCGGCATCCCGCTGCGGCTGCTCGGCTTCGGCGACTTCATCGGCTCGTTCGGCTTCGTCGCCGGCGAGTCGTACGACGACTACCGGGAGTTCGCCGCCTCGGTGAACCCGATCGGCCTGTTCCTGCTGACCCTGATGCTGCGGCAGCGCGGCATCTACACGCTCAGCCTGCCGATGTTCTTCACCGGTGACGCGCACAGCGACGCGGACGTGGAGGAACTGCTCGCCGCCGTCCTCGACTCTGCCCGGGAGCTGGACAAGCACGGATTCCCGTTCGTGCTCCCGGCCTGACCACTCAACCCCTCGAACACGGATGGGCCAACGCCAATGACGACCAGCGACACCACCCCCGACACCCGCACCCCGGCCGAGATCCTAGCCGATGTCATGAGTCAGCCCTGGGTGGGCGACCTCTTCGCCGAGCTGACCCAGCGGCAGCAGAACTCCCTGGCGTTGGCCGAACAGGTGCGGGAACACGTGGTCACCAACCACGTGTTCCTGCCTTTCCACGCCCCGATGTTCCCGCTCGGCGTGGCCGAGGCCCAGGGCAGCCGGCTCACCGACGTCGACGGCAACACCTACATCGACTCCCACCTGGGCTTCGGCGGGCAGTCGCTGTTCGGCCACAACCCGCCGCAGGTGGTCGAGTTCGTCCGGGAGCAGGCGCTGCGCAGCACCGGCAACGGCTACCTCAACCCGCTGGAGGGCAAGCTCGGCGAGCTGCTCAAGGAACTCGTCCCGCACTGCGAGAAGTTCGCCCTGCTCAACTCCGGCACCGACGCCATCACCATCGCCACCCGGCTGGCCCGGGCGTACACCGGCAAGCGCCTGGTCGCCAAGTTCGAGGGCTGCTGGCACGGCACCGGCGACGTGGCCGCCCACAACACCTCGTTCTTCGCCCACGGCCACCCGAAGGTGAACCCGTTCCCGGAGATCGGCCCGGACGGCATCGAGCCGCTGACCGCCTTCACCGGCGTGCCGCAGCTGGAGATGCTGATCCTGCCGCACGACGCGGCCGCCGCCAGCAAGCTGGTCGAGAAGTACGCCGACGACCTCGCCTGCGTCATCGCCGACGCCGCCTGCCAGTCCTGGCCGTTCACCGACCAGACCATCCCGGAGCTGCGCGAGGTCGCGCACCGCTGCAAGGACCTCGGCGTCCCGTTCATCCTGGACGAGGTGCTCACCGGCTTCCGGTTCGGCACCGCGGGCGCGGCCGGTCACTTCGACATCCCCGCCGACCTGCACTGCTACGGCAAGGTCGTCTCCGGTCTCGGCCTGCCACTGGCGGCCATCGGCGGCAAGGCGGAGCTGCTGGAGGTGGCGCACACCTCCGGGATGCCGCTGACCGACATCGGCAGCAAGACCTTCGTGGTCAACACGCACTCCGGCAACCACCTGTCGATCGCCGCGTCGTACGCCTCGCTGAGCATGCTCCGCGACGCCGGACCGGCCTTCTACGAGCGGACCGAGGCCAAGGTGGCCCGGGTGCAGTCCCGCCTGGCGGACTTCCGCGCCGAGACCGGCATCCCGCTGCGGCTGCTCGGATTCGGCGCCTTCGCCGGCACCTTCGGTTTCACCGCCCGGGACTCCTACGACACCTACCGGGACTTCGGCGCGGCGGCCAACCCGCTCGGCCCGGCCGTGCTCACCCTGATGCTGCGCAAGCGTGGCGTCTACACGCTGAGCATGCCGATGTTCTACACCGGCGACGCGCACTCCGACGCCGACGTGGACGCCATCTGCGACGCGGTCATCGACGCGGCCCGGGAGATGGGTCGCAACGACTTCCCGTTCGTCATTCCCTGATCGTTCGCCACCCATCGGAGCCCATCATGAGCATCGACAGCGGCACAGGCACCGACCTCGCGATACACCCCGACCGGCGGGGCTTCACCCCCGACCCCGCCGCCGGGCTCGCCCGGCTCACCCCGGCCGGCACGGTGGCCGGCGCGCTCGTGGAACGGGCGCGCCGGCAACCCGACGCCGTCGCCTACTACCTGCCGGACGAGTCCGAGGCCGACCAGCGGATCACGGTGGCCGGGATGCTCGACCGGGCGCACGCCGCCCGCGCGGCCCTGGCCGCGGCCGGGCTGCGCCGGGGCGGCCGGGTCTGCCTCTGCCTGGACACCTCCGCCCCACTGCTGGCCGGGCTGTTCGGGGCGCAGCTGCTCGGTGCCGTCCCGTCGGTGCTGGAGCCGCCGCTGAGCGCCGGCCGCAAGCAGCTCTGGCTGGACCGGGTCCGGCACATCGTGGCGGTCGCGCAGCCGGAGGTGCTGGTCTGCGACGAGGAACTGCGCGAGGCCACCGTGGAGGCCCTCACCGGCCTGGACGTCACGGTGATCAGCCCGCCGTTCGGCGACGGGGTGGTCGCCGACCCGGTGCTGGAGGCCGGACCGGAGGAGCCCGCCTTCATCCAGTTCACCTCCGGCACCACCTCGGCGGCGAAGGGCATCGTGCTCAGCCACCGCGCGGTGCTCGCGGCGGCCTCCGCGATCGGCCTCGGCGGGCCGTTCTACGCCGACGACGTGATGGCGAGCTGGTTGCCGCTGCACCACGACATGGGCATGGTCGGCGCCACCATGACGCCGTTCCTGCTCTCCCTGCCGTCGGTGCTGATCCGGCCGCTGGCCTTCGGCACCCGGCCGGACCGCTGGCTTCGGCTGATCCACCAGTACCGGGCCACCATCTCGCCCGCGCCGAACTTCGCGTACCGGCTGGTCGCCGCGCTGGCCCGGAAGGTCGACCTGACCGGGGTGGACCTGAGCTGCTGGCGGGCGGCGTTCAACGGGGCGGAGGTGGTCGACGGGGCGACGCTGCGCGACTTCCTGGCGGCGACCGCACCGCTCGGCTTCCGCCCGGAGCACCTGCGACCCTGCTACGGCATGGCCGAACTCGGGCTCGCCGCGACCTTCTCGCCGATCGGCACCGCGCCCCGGACCGAGCCGGTCTCCCGGGCCGCGATGGCCGAGCAGGGCCGGGCGCTGGCCCCGGAGTCGGAGGAGGACAGCCACCACTACGTCTCCTCCGGCATCCCGGTGCCCGGCACCAAGGTCCGGGTCGCCGACGCCAACCACGTGGACCTGCCCGACCGGCACGTCGGCCGGGTGCTGGTGGCCAGCGAGTCGATGATGACCGGTTACCTCAACGGCCCCGCCGACCCGCTGCTCGAACTGCGCGACGGCTGGCTGGACACCGGAGACCTCGGCTTCCTGCTCGACGGTGAACTCTTCGTCACCGGCCGGAGCAAGGACCTGATCATCCTGGCCGGACGGAACTACCAGCCGCAGACCTTCGAGCGGGCCGCGGAGACCGCCGACGGGGTCAAGGCCGGCGGGGCGGTGGCGGTCGGCGTACCGGATCCGCGCAGCGGCACCGAGCGGTTGGTGCTGGTGGTGGAGAGCAGGAACCACCGGGATCCCGAGCGGTCCGCCGGGACCGCCCGGGCCGTCGAGCGCGCGGTCAGCGACCTAACCGGGGTACGTCCCGGACGGGTGGTCGTGGTCGGCCCCCGTACCCTGCCCAAGACCTCCAGCGGGAAGCTCCAGCGCCCCCAGGTGGCCGGGATGGTGGCCGCCGGATCGCTTCCGTGACCGGCGTGGAGCTGGCACTGCTCGGCGGGTCGCTGCGGCCGGGGTCGGTGAGCGAGCGGGTGCTGCGCGCCTGCGCCGACCTCGCCGCCGACCGTGGTGCCCGCTGCACGGTGCTCACCGCGGCGGACCTGGATCTGCCGCTCTACCAGCCCGGGGCCACGCACCGCCGGCCGGCCGCCGCCGAACTGCTGGCCGCGGTGCGCCGGGCCGACGGCCTGATCGTCGTGACACCCACCTACCACGGCGGCATGTCCGGCCTGCTCAAGAACGCCCTGGACCACCTGGAGGACCTGGCCTCCGACCGGCCCGCCTACCTCGACGGGAAGGTGGTCGGATCGGTCGCCGTGGGTTGGAGCGAGCACGGCGCGGCCACCGCGGTCGCCGCGCTGCGCACCACCGTGACGTCGCTACGCGGCTGGGTCACGCCGATGGCCGTCGGCGTGAACTCGATCGAGCTGGCCGCCCTCGAGGACGTGGACGCGGGTATCCGCGCCGACGCCCGACTGATGCGCCGGCTGACGATCCTGGTCGGCCAGGTCACCGACTTCGCCGGCCGGGGCTCCGCCGCCCGCCTGGTTCCCAGCGCCTGACCCACCCCATTCGC
This sequence comes from Micromonospora inyonensis, assembly GCF_900091415.1. NCBI lineage: Bacteria > Bacillati > Actinomycetota > Actinomycetes > Micromonosporales > Micromonosporaceae > Micromonospora > Micromonospora inyonensis. The sequence continues at coordinate 319,596 of NZ_FMHU01000002.1, forward strand.
GACAAGGAGAGCGCCACGTGAGCACCCAGACCACCGACACCGGCATGAGCCAGGAGGGCTCGGTCGAGGACCTGCACCGGGCCGTGCGCGACCACTACGACAAGCTGGTCGACCTCTACGAGGACCTGTGGGGCGAGCACATCCACCACGGCTACTGGGACCTCGACGCGCCGAACGTGTCCCGGGACGTCGCGCAGCGGCGTACCACCCAGGAACTGATGCGGTTCGGCGGCATCCCGCAGGGCGCGAGGGTGCTCGACTCGGGCTGCGGCATCGGCGCGTCGGCGGTGATGCTCGCCGCCGACCTCGGCTGCACCGTCGAGGGCATCACGCTCAGCCACGAGCAGGTCAAGCGGGCCACCGGGAAGGCCGCGGAGGCCGGCGTCGGCGACCGGCTGTCGTTCCGGGTGCTGGACGCCATGCACACCGACTACCCGGACGACACCTTCGACGTGGTCTGGTCGATGGAGAGCTGCGAGCTGATGCCGGACAAGCGGGCCTACCTCGCGGAGAACCTGCGCATCCTCAAGCCGGGCGGCCGGCTCGTGGTGGCCACCTGGACCAGCCGCGACGACCGGCTCGACCCGAAGGAGGTCAAGCTGCTGCGCCGGCTCTACCGGGACTTCGCCATCTCGCACGTGCTGCCGCTGGAGCACTACGCCCGGCTCTGCGGTGAACTCGGCTACACCGACGTGCGGACCGCCGACTGGACCGAGAACGTCCGGGCCACCTGGGCGCTGTCGGCGGACATCGTCAAGCCGCTGATGCGTGACCCGTCGTACGTGTGGAAGCTGGTCCGGGCCAAGGGCGCCGACATCTTCCGCTTCCTCAACTCCGTCCCGCTGATGAAGCAGGCGTACGACAAGGACGTCATGCACTACGGCGTCTACACCGCCGTCAAGCCGGGCTGACCGGCACCGCCCCGCCACCGCACCGGCCTCCCGGCGGGACGCGCCCGCGTCGCCTGCGGGAGGCCGGTGCGGTCAACCCCGTTCGTCCGTCCCGCTCGCCCCGCCGGGCCCGCCGTCGGTCGGCGCGGCGGCGGGTCGCCCGAGCTGGGCGAGCCCGGCGGCCACCAGCACCACCGCCGCCACCGCAGCCGTCCAGGCCGCGTACCGGTGGTCGACGGACGGCACCGGTGCCCAGTCCGTCCGCACCAGGTCGAACCATTCGCCCGAGCGCAGCCGGTCGCTGCGCCGCACCAGGAGGGCGAAGAGCAGCAGCGCTGCCGTGTCGAGCGCCAGGACGATCCCGCCGACGCGGCGGGGCCGGTGGCGCAGCACCGTGGTGACCGCCCCGCCGGCGAGCAAGAACGCGGTGAGCATTCCCAGGTGTCCCACGTGGCGCTGCATCAGCCAGCTCAACACCGGGGCGAAGTAGGGCAGGTAGAGGCAGGCCACGAAGGCGGCCACCGCGGTGACCGGGTGACCCAGGGCCCGCGCCGGGCCGCTGCGGCGCAGCGTCTCCCACCACTCGAGCGCCCCGTGGAGGTCGGGCGTCGGCCCGGACCGCAGCGTCGCCCCGGCCAGCGCGCCGGGCGCGCCGCCGCCGACCAGCAGCGGGACGACCACCAGCAGGGCCAGGTGCTGGGCGATGTGGTGGGCGTGGGTCACCGCCGCGTACCGGGCGAAGCCCAGGCAGGTCACCGCCGCCAGCACCAGCATGCCGGCGAGGAAGCAGAGCGTACGGGCCGGCGGCCAGACCCGGCCGGCCCGGCGCAGCCGGCGCACGCCGGCGAGGTACAGGCCGCCGCCGATCACGGCGATGAGCAGGAAGTACGCGTCCGGGACGGGTTGCCCCAGCAGCCGGGCCACGGTCGGCGCGGCCGGCAGCGGGAAGCCGAGGAGTTCGGTGTAGACGTCCGGCTCCGCCGGGTCGACGGTGACCGGCGACGGGGCCCGGGACATGGCGACCCCGACGGCCACGATCCCGGCGAGCACCAGGATCTCGACCGCGGCGAGCCGACGGAAGGCGCCCGCACCACCGGCGGCGAGCCGGGGCAGCGTGCGCCGTCGGTGCGCGGCCCCGAAGGCACCCAGTGCCACCAGCACGACGCTCTTGACCAGCACGAGCACGCCGTACCGGGTGCTCCACAGCTCGTCGGGCCGGTACAGCCGGATCACGGTGTTGGCGATCCCGCTCAACCCCATCAGCACGAAGCACCAGAGCGCCATCGTGCTGTAGCGCCGGGCCGCCCGGGGCAGGTCACGGGTGCCGGGAAGGGTGAGCAGCGCGGCCAGGCCACCGACCCAGAGGACCACCGCCGCCGTGTGGACGCCGACGCTGCTGACCGCGATAGCGTGGTTGCCGGAGCCGGCCGAGTGGCCGGTCAGCACCACCGGGAGGGTCGCCGCCACGGCGAGCAGCGCGGTGACCGCGGCACCGGTACGGGTGATCGCCCAGCGGGTCGCGGCGAGCACCACGGCGATCATGGCCGCCGCGATGACCAGGCCCTGCCCCTGGGACACCGACATGGCGAGGCTGAGCACGGTGACCGCGGTGACCTGGTCGACCGGGTTACCGAGCAGGCTGGAGGCGGTGAGCGGCAGCGCGACCACGGTCGCCGCCAGCCAGAGCGCCGCCGTCCAGGACGCCCGGCGCATCAGCTGGTACCCGGCCGGACCGACGAGCCGGTCCAGGCCGGGCAGGAGGAACGCCGCGGCGACCGTCCAGCCGACGGTCAGGACCGCCCCCACGTAACTCAGGGCCCGGGCGACCGGCAGGGCCCACGCGGTGAACGCGCCGCCGTCGGGGAGACCGAGGATCTGCTCGCGGTCCGTGCCGCCGCCGAACCAGAGCGCGACGGCGAGGACCACGGACGCGACGGCCGCCGTCGCGGCGACGAGTGTGCCGACGCCGGGGGCACGCCGGACGACGACCGGCGGGTCGACCGGGCGCTGCTCGATCCGGGTCACCTCGGGAGCTTCCTGGTCGGCCGGCGGGGAATCCGGGTACGGGAGGCCAGGGCCACGCCGGCCGCCAGCAGCACCAGCCCACCACCGGCCACCAGCACCCAGGGCGTGCCGGAGCGCGAGGTGGCGTCCGCCGTCGCCTCGGCCGGCGGCAGCACCGCCGGCTCCTGGCCGGGAGGCAGGGCCACCCGGAAGCGGAACTCGCCCTGGACCGGGTGCCCGTCGGAGCCGACCACGCGCCAGGCAACCCGGTACGAGCCCGAGCCAAGCGGGTAGACCGGCTGACGCAGCCGGAACTGGTCGACCTCGACCGCGCCCCGCAGGTACGACCGCCCCTCCGGACCGGCCACCACGATCGTGACGAACCGTTCCCGGACGCGGTCGTCGAAGGTGAACTCCACCGACTCCAGTGGAGTCGAGATGGTGGAGCCCTCGGCGGGGGAGGTGGTCACCAGGCGGGCATGCGCGCTGGCCGGGGTCGCGGAGACCGTCAGCACGGCCACCACGGCGGCCACCGCCGCTCCCACCTGTCGGATCACCAGGCCGGCCGGGCCGGACCATCGGGGCATTCGGAACTCCTCTACTCAGGCCATACGAGTAGGAGTCGTTCCTCGTGCCCCTCCGGTTCCATCGCGAGTCGAGATCACGTTCGCCAGGCTCTCCCGGTGTCGCGGTCGGAGCAGGTCCCGGGAGTCGGCCGCGACGACGGCGGGACGCCCCTCGTCCCGGGCGGACCACACCGTGTGGCACAGCACCCGGACGCCGTCGGCGGGGTCCCCGGGGCCACCGGTCAGCACGATCTCGTCGCCCTGCCGGCGGGTGCGCCAGGGGCCGCAGGCGTACGAGTCGTCCGCACCCCGCACCGGCGGCGGCGCCCGGAAGAGACCGCGCAGGTCGGTGACGACGTGGGTCGGCCGCTGCGGGGGCGGCGCGTCGAGCAGGTCGTCGACGCGGGTGACCCCGGTCAGGACGAGCACGCTGTCCAGGCCGCTGCGCCGGGCGCCCTCGACGTCGGTGGTCAACCCGTCGCCGACCATCACGTGCGGGCCCGGCCCGCGTCGGCGGGCGTACCCGAAGATCGCCGGCTCCGGCTTGCCGGCGACCAGCGGCACCCGCCCGGTGGCCAACGTCACGGCGTGCACGAGCGCGCCGTTGCCCGGTGCCATCCCGCCCTCCCGGGGCACCGCGAGGTCCATGTTGGTGGCGATCCAGGGCAGTCCCCGGGCCACGGCGTAGGACGCCTCGGCCAGTTGCCGCCAGTCGACCTCGGGGGCCGACCCCTGGACCACCGCCACCGGGTCGTCGGCGGCGGTGCGGACCGGAATCAGCCCCTCCTCGCGCAGGGCCGCCAGCACCGCCGCCCCGCCCACTGCGAGCACCCGGGACCCGGCCGGCACGGTGGCCGCCGCCATCGCCGCCGCGACCTGTGCCGAGGTGACCACCGACGAGGCCGGCACCGGGACGCCGAGCCGGTCCAGCAGGGCGGCCACCTCGGGTGGCGTCCGGGAGGGGTTGTTGGTGACGAAGATCCGCTCCCGTCCGCGCCCGGCCAGTTGGGCGATGGCCGACGGGGCGTGGTCCACCGCGAGGGCACCGCGGTAGACCACGCCGTCCAGGTCGAACAGCATCGTCCGGTAGCGCTCGACCAGCGGGCGGTCGTCACGCCACGAGCCGGTCTCCACAGTGGTCACTCAGCGCAGTCAACCACGAAGTGGCTCGGCCGGCCGTCCCGGTGCACCAGCTTGCCGGTCTTCTCGGCCTCGGCCCGGGGCATCAGCGCGAACCGGCCGTCGGTCCGCAGCACCGCCACCGAGTGCCAGGGGGTCAGCCACATGTCCCGGATCTCCAGCATCCGGATGCCGAACTTCGCCGCCCCGCAGGGCTGCGGGTGGATGGAGAGCCGGACCGACACCGGGTAGTGGTCGGCGATCAGGTCGCCCCAGGCGCGGCTTCGCTGGATCACGCCGTACGCGCGCTGGCGGCAGTCCCGCTGGAGGGCGGCCTTGCTGTCGTGCCACTCGCTGACGTCCTCGACGAGGAACCGGGTGATCCCCCGGTAGAGGCTCAACGTCCTGTCGTCGGAGCGGACCTCCTCTCGCAGGCTCTCCAGCGACTGGGCGTACTGCTCGGTGAGCAGCTTGCGCTTGCCGTCGTAGTCGTGTCCCGGGTAGACGTCCTGGAGGCTGAACGCCTCGATGTGGGACAGCCCGTGTCGCTCGACCATCGCCTGGATCTCGTCGCCGTACTGGGTGATGTGGTCGTCCGGCACGCGGATCAGGTCGCCGAAGACGTGCCCGTCGGAGCAGAGCAGCATCCGCGCCCCGGGGGTGTGCACCTTGGCGACCTGGTCGCAGAGCTGGTTGAGGAACTGCAGGGAGAGCAGTTCCCCCATGTCGGGCAGGTGACCGAGGACCTTGCGCCGGTTGGGCGACTTGCACGGGAAGGCCGGCAGGGTGAACAGGATCGGTTCCTGCCGGTCGACGAAGTGGCGGATGGCGGCGAGCTGCTCGGCGAAACAGTCGGTGTGCTCGTGCTCGCCGGCCTCGGACCGGCGGTGCGGCAGGAGGAACCGCAGGATGACGTTCGAGATCAGCTCGGCACTGTCGTTGCCGAGGGTGTGGCCCTGCGGCACGGTGGGGGTGGAGCTTGGCATGGTCTTCTCCCAGCTGACATCACGCTATTGAAGGGGAGGGGCCCGAGCCGACGGTCGTCGGTGGCCAGGCGCGGGTGGCCTGGTAGCTCGGGAACGCGCGCGTTCGCGCACGGCCGACCGGCGTCGGCCGCGTGGGATGGTCGTCGGACGGGATCCGGGCGGTTCAGGGCGTCGCGGTGAAGGTCACCGGTAGGCGTTCCACGCCCCGGCCGAGGACGGCCGGGATCCACCCCAGCTCGTCCGGGTCGGCGGCGAGCTTCAGGTGCGGCAGGCGCCGGAGGATCGTCTCCAGCGCGATCTGGAGTTCGGTACGGGCCAGACCGGCGCCCGGACAGAAGTGGATGCCGTGCCCGAAGGCGATGTGGGGGTTGGGCGAGCGGTCGAGGTCGAGTTCGTCCGCCCGCTCGAACCGGGCCGGATCCCGGTTGGCCGCGGCCAGGGACACGATGACCGAGTCACCGGCGGGGATCCGGGTGCCGAACAGGTCGCTGTCCTCCCGGAAGAACCGCCAGGTGGTCAACTCGAAGGCACTGTCGTATCGCATCAGCTCCTCGGCGGCGCGGGGCAGCAGTGCCGGATCGGCGGTCAGTCGTTCCAGCGCCTCCGGATGCGTCAGCAGGGCCACCATCGCGGTGTTGATCTGGTTGGTCATCGGCTCCTGACCGGCCACCAGGAGCTGGAAGATCATCGAGGAGAGTTCCTCGTTGCTCAGGCGGCCGTCGTCGTTGGCCTCGACCAGCTTGGAGAGGAGGTCGTCGCCGGGATTCGCCCGCCGGTCCGCCTCCACGTCGGCGATGTACGCCTGGAGGCCGTGCAAAAGGCCGATGTAGTGCGCCCGCTGCGGCGACCGGGGGCCGACCGGCTGGACCACCCGGCACCACTCCCGCCGGAACCGGCGCGCGAGGTGGGGCGGCAGGCCGATCACCGTGCTCAGCACCAGGAACGGGAACCGGGCGCTGAAGCCCTCGACCAGGTCGCCGTGCCCCACCGGCGCCAGCTCGTCGAGGAGTTCGTCGGCCATCGCCTGGAACCGCGGCCGGAGCGCCTCGAGACGCCGTGGGTGGAGCGCCTCGGTGACCAACCGCCGCATCTCCGTGTGCTTGGGCGGATCCTGGTGCAGCAGGTGGACCTGGAGCTGCGAGTGCTGCGGCTCGGGCATGATGGCGGCGAGCCGGCGCCAGGCGTCGTTGCCCAGGTCGTGGTTCTTGCCGAGCCGTGGATCGGTCAGGGTGCGTACCGCCGCGTCGTATCCCGTGACGAGCCAGCCGGTCACCCCGCTGGGAAACTCGACGGGATGGACCTCGCCTTTGTCACGTAGCTGCTGGTAAGCGGTGTACGGGCAGCGCTTGAACTCCGGCCCGTAGAGCGGATACGGCTTTTCTGAGGTCATCGATGTCTCCAGGGAAGGAACTGGCGGCGCGGATGGTGTTCGTCCGGATCACCCGTGGGTCACCGACGTCACGGGCGACGCCGGCCGCGCTCGGCCCAGCTCGGGAAATGGTTTTTTCTGCGGCGTCGTCGGTGCGATGTGACATGCGGTAGGTCACGCCTGTTCCTGACTCCAGGAAGTGGCCAGGCATGCTCCGCAGATCGGCCCGGCGGTGAGGAGAGCAGCTGGCCGGACGGCGTCCGGCCTCGGGCTGTCCTCAGCGAGCACGCGCCCTGACCTGCGGCGTTGTTGCTGATTCGGCCTGCCCGTCCGCGCGCCGGAAGGGGTGTCGCCGCGTCGGACCGGTCGGATGTGCGAGCGCGGTCATGACCGCGGAAAGCCCCGTTCCTGGCGTCGCCGTGGTGGCGTCCCATCCGTTCGAAGTGCTGCCCCCGTGCGGCGGGCGACGCCTCGACCGGAGGTCGTGGCTGCACGACGTCCGCCGCTTGATTTTGTGCATCCGATCTCCTCTGATATCGGCGCAAGTCTATCTAGCGGGTGGACTCCACCCGATCAGACGGATCATCTGTCGGGTGGAGCTTCCCCCAGGAAATGTAACGCTCCATCACGAGTTAATCACTCACTTAATGACCTTGATCGAGGTGACGGAATCTTCACACGAGGGCTTGAGGTGAATGTTCATTCGGCAACGTTGCGCTCGACGCGCCGTCTTTGCCGCATTTTGCACGCGTTTTTTGTCGTCCAGTGACGATGGCCCGGCGCGGGCCGTGCGCAGCTGCTTCTGTCGTGCCGAGGGGCGGAGTCTGTAGTGTCCGATGTTCCTATGGCGGAAGATGTGTGCGGGAACCTTTTGTAGGTCATCAACGACTGCCCGATATAAAATGAAATATACAAATATGTAAACGGATGCGGGCAGTGTCGGGAAATCTCGCCATCAATCACCGTCAGGCGTCTGCGGGGCGGCCGCCGGGAAGAGGTGGAGGCGTGCTCGGGGCTCCGTGGCTGCGCGGGGGCGTCACCGGCTCCGACCGGAGCGGGCTCTGGTGATCACGGTACGGCCGCGCCGGCGGACGCGGTGGGCGACGTTCCGCTGTCAGGGTGGCCGACGTGGGCGCCTGCCCGAGGTGTGTCGCGTCCCGCCGGCCGGGAGTCGCCCGTCATGGACGGGGCTCGGCAGCCCCGGCACGCTCACGCCGGTGCGGGTGACCCGGAGCCGGGGACGACCGGCGGGGCGGAGGTTCGCCTGTCCACGGAGACCCTGCGGTCACCGCCGGGAACGGGCGGCGATCGGCCGTGGACGCAGCGGCGGTGCGTCCAGGGGCTTTCGGGGCCGAACCGACGGACCGGTCGCCGGGGCGGAACGGGCGGCAGGCCGGCGGCGGGCGATCATCCACCGCTCCGCCGGATGCCGGCCGGCGTGGCCGGCGGCGGATCCGTCGGACCCGCCGCCGGCTTCCCGCCATCCGGCCCGGACGGTCAGCGGCCGGGGCCGCGCAGGTCGCTCGGTCGTTCGTTCAGATGCGGATACGGATTGTCCGGCACCGCCACGCCGAGGAACCGGCAGAGCGGCTCCCAGCCCTGACCCGGCTGGTATTCGAGAAGGCGGTCGGCGGGCACCTCCCGGCGGACCGCCTCGTTGTGCCGCTCGTAGCAGGCGATGACGTGGTCGCGGTCGTCGATTCGGCCGTCGAAGCAGCGCGGCACGATGACCCGGTGCCCGACGAGGGTGGCGGTCTGGACGAGTGGTTCCGCGGGCCGGTCCGGGAAGTGGGTCGCCAGCGCGGTGCTCCCCTCGCCCCGCCGCAGCACGTTCAGGATGGTCTTCTCCATCGACTCGTACCAGGCTGCGGAGTCCCGGGTAGTCAGGATGATCTTGGCGTTCGGGTACTCCTGCATCAGTTCACGCCAGAAGGCGGTCCCCGGCCACTCCACGCTCGCGCGGTAACCGTCGAGTGCCGTCCGGAGGGAACTGACGTCGTTCTCCGCCGCGGCCAGCCAGTACTTGGCATGATCCGGCTCCTCGAAGAGCGTGCTGAAGTGGTAGCACGGGTCGAAGCCGAGCTGCACGAGGGCTGCCTGTAGGGAGAGGGTGCCAGTCCGGCCGAAGCCGACCCCGATCACGTCCATTGAGATGTGTCCTTCCACGGTGGAAACAGGTGCCGGGCGGTGTCAGTCGAGCGCCTTCTCGGGCATCACCTCGATCGGGTTGGCCACGGCGGGCCGGGTACGGCGGGCCGCCAGCCACAGGCCCACGGCGAGGACGACGGCGGTGAGCGTGGCGATGACGAGCGCGGTCGTCAGGGCGTTCCGCATGCCGGCTACCGAGTGGTCGGAGGCGGCCCAGACGGCCGTCGCGACGGCCGGACCGAGGGTGAAGCCGAGCATCCGCCCGGACTGGAGAGCACCCGCCGCGGTGGCGGCGAGGGCACGCGGGGCGGCCCGCATCGCCATGGCCTGGGAGGGCCCGCCGAACAGGGCGGTGCCGGCCCCACCCACCGCCAACCGCCAGGCCAGGTCCGCCGGGGTCCAGTCGCTGTCGAGCGGCTGGACCAGCAGCACGGAGGCCGCCACCAGGAGCGCCCCGACGAGCGCCACCGGCCCGGGTGACCAGCGGTCCGCCAGGGTGCCGCCGACCGGTGCGAAGACCGCCATGGCCAGCGGGTACGCCAGCACCGTCAGGCCGGCGACGGCAGCGCTCGTGCCGAGCACCTGGAGCAGGAAGAACGGCACGATGAACGCCAGCATCGCGTACCCCAGCGAACCGGTGACGATCGCGAGCGTCGCGACCGAGATCTCCCGCGTGCGCAGTAGGTCCAGTACGGGCCGGTTGGTGCCTAACCGGTGCCAGAGCACGAGCGCCGGCACGGCGAGCAGCGACAGCAGCAGCCAGGCCGTGCCGCGGTCCGGAGCCAGCGTGACACCGCCCAGCAGCGCGCCGACCGCCACGGCGATCAGTCCGGCGGCGAGCAGCCACTCCCGGTCCGGCAGCCGGAACGCCTTGCCGGTGGCGGGAATCGTGCGGAGGCCGATCGGCAATACCACGGCGCACACGGGTACGACCACCAGGAAGGCCGCGCGCCAGCCGATCGTGTCGAGCAGGAATCCGCCGAGCGACGGGCCGGTGATCGCGCCGAGCGGTCCCATGGTGGCGATGACGCTCATCGCCCGGCCGTGCGCGTCGGCGCGTACCGCGAGGGCGGCCAGGGCGGGGGCCATGGCGAAGATCATCGAGGCGAAGACGCCCTGCAGGACCCGGGCGGTGATCAGGGCCTCGATCCCCGGGGCGGCGCCGGCGACGAGGCTGGTGAGCCCGAAACCGCCGACCGCGACGGCGTACGCGGCCCGGCGGTCGATCTGGTCGAGCCAGCGTCCACAGGGCAGGACCAGGATCACCGCCGGCAGGAGGTAGCCGACCGCGACCCACTGGGTCACGCCCTGGGTGGTCCCGAGTTCCTGCTGGATGACGGGGAGCGCGACGTGTACGACGTTGATCTCCAACATCACGAGGAAGGAGATCAGACCCGCGGTGAGCACGACCGCCCAGCTGTTGCGTTGGCGCGGTTCGGCTGGTCCGTTCGGCGGAGGTGCGATCTCCCGGCTCTGCGTCACGTTCCTGCTCCATCCACGCGGTCGTCGGGGGGCTGTGTCTGAAGGTAGTCGCTCCGCTACCGGATTTGGTTCACGAGGATCACGAGATTCTTGAATGTCCCCGCCTCCTGCCGCGGGACTGGTATGTCCGATGCTGATCGCACAACCGTCGGGAACTTCCCGGGTACGGAGCGCGACTAACGGAACATGACTGAGATGTTGGCAGGGAGGCGGGCCGCCCGAGCTGCGCGGACAGCCTGTCCTTTCCCTCGCGTGGGACGGGCGCGTCGGTCTCGGCCATCCGGTGCCGACCGGCGGCACCGGTTCCCGAGGACCGCCTCCTGGCTGGCCGTCATGGTGAGCGGCGTGGTGGTGCTGGCCGGCTGCGGCGGCACCGGCCCGGACAACGGGAACAGCGCGACCGGCACGGTGACCATCAAGGACTGTCAGGGCAGGGACGTGACCGTGCCCGCGTCGCCGCGCCGGGTGGTCACGCTCGACGGCTACGCCGCCCAGGCCATGGCGAGACTGGGACTGGCCGACCGGATCGTGGGAACGGGTTACCCCGCCCCGTTCGGCTCCGACCAGCAGCCCTTCCGTGGTGAGCTGGAGAAGCTGCCCGTGCTCGGGCGGAACGTGGCGCCCACGGAGGTGGTGGCCGCCGCCAATCCCGACCTCGTGCTGACCGGTTTCTCCAGCTTCGGCCAGGCGCCGGGCAGCCCGAGCGACGCCGACCTGGAGACGATGAGGGCCAAGGGCCTGGCCGCCTGCCTGGGTGACGAGAAGAAGGGCGCCCCGGCGAGTCTCGCCTCGACGTACGACTTCCTCACCCGCCTCGGCCAGGTGTTCCAGGTCGAGGCGCGGGCCGGGCAGGTCGTCGGGGAACTGCGCGCCCGGGAGCAGGCCGTGGCCGCGAAACGGCGCTCGGACCGACCGCGGGTGCTGATCCTCCAGGACAACCCGGTGGCCGGGCAGCCGCTGAAGACCTCCGGCACGGTGACGATCGCCCACGCCCTGATCGAGGCGGCCGGCGGCCAGAACGCCTTCACCGACGTGACGTCGATGCACGCGGACGTCTCACCCGAGGAGGTCCTCAAGCGGGACCCGCAGGTCATCTGGGTGATCAGTGACTATCCGTTCGCCAAGGTGAAGGGTGAGGAACTGCTGCGGCAGGTGAAGGCGAACCCGCTTCTGGCCAACACGAGCGCGGTCCGGCAGGGCCGGGTCGTCGGCACCTCACAGTTCCTGGTCTCCTTCCCGACCCCGCTCAACCTGGACGGCCTGGAGCAACTCGCGGCCGGGCTGTGGACGGGGCGGCCGTGACGGTCGCGGAGGCGCCCGCCACCCCCGGCAGGGAGGCGAAGCGGCGGATCGGCCGGCGTCCGGAACGTGTCCCGTACGCCGTGGTGCTCGGTGGACTGTTCGCCATGCTGCTGGTGTCGCTGGTCGCGGCCACCGGCATCGGCCCGGTCCGGGTGCCGGCCGACGAGGTGGGCCGGATCCTTCTGCACCACCTGACCGGCGGCGGGGACAGCGCGTCGACCTCGGATCTGATCGTGTGGCGGATCCGGTTCCCCCGGGTGCTGCTCGGTGCCGTGGTCGGCGCCGGGCTCGCGCTCTCCGGCGCCGTGGTGCAGAGCGTGGTGCGCAACCCGATCGCCGACCCGTACCTTCTCGGGTTGTCCTCCGGCGCGTCGGTCGGCGCGGTGGTCGTGCTGACCACCGGCCTGGCCGTGCTGGGCGCCCTGACGCTGCCCACGGCGGCCTTTCTCGGCGCGGCCGCCGCCATGGCCGTGGTGCTGATCCTGGCGCGGCAGCACGGCCGGCTGCTGCCCCTGCGGCTGGTGCTCGTGGGGGTGGCGTGCGCGCACCTGCTCGGTGGGGTGACCTCCTTCCTGCTGACCCGCTCGGACAGCGCGGCGGTCCAGCAGCAGATCATCTTCTGGTTGCTCGGCGGCCTCTCCGGAGCGCGCTGGGAGTCGCTGGGGGCCCCCGCCGTGGTGGTCCTGGTCGGCACGGCGTTGCTGATGCTGGTGAGCCGGCGGCTGAACGTCCTCGTGCTCGGCGAGGAGGCGTGCGCGGCGCTCGGGGTCTCCGCCACCGTCCTGCGGCGTCAGCTGCTGATCCTGGTCACGCTCCTGACCGGCACGGTGGTCGCGGTGTCCGGCGGGATCGGGTTCGTCGGTCTGATCGTGCCGCATCTGGCCCGCATGCTCGTCGGGGCCGACCACCAGCGGATGCTGCCGGTGACCGTCACGCTGGGGGCGCTCTTCCTCATCTGGTCGGACGTCGCCGCCCGGATGCTGATCTCGCCGACGGAGCTGCCGATCGGCATCCTCACCGCGTTCCTGGGCGTGCCGTTCTTCCTGCTGGTCATGCGGGCCCGGGGCCTGGCCGGAGAGGAGATGTGATGGACCTGTCCGTCGACGGGGTGTCGGTGACGCGGGGTGGCCGGAAGATCCTCAGCGAGGTGAGCCTGTCGACCCGGGCGGGTGACTTCACCGCGCTCGTGGGGCCGAACGGCAGTGGCAAGAGTTCCCTGCTGCGCACGGTCTACCGGGCCTACCGCCCCGACGCCGGGACGATGCTGATCGGTGGCCGTGACGTCTGGAAGATGACCGCGGCGGAGGCGGCCCGGCACACCGGCGTGCTGGCCCAGGAGCAGCACTCCGGTTTCGAGTTCACCGTCTTCGAGACCGTCTGCCTGGGGCGCTCGCCGCACCTGGGTACGTTCGACCGCTTCCGCGCCGTGGACCGTCAGGTGGTGGAGGAGGCTCTCGAGCAGACCGGGTTGGTGGACCTGGCGCACCGCCGGGTCGGGCAACTGTCCGGAGGGGAACGGCAACGGGTCCTCCTCGCCCGCGCCCTGGCGCAGGAACCGCGGCTGCTGGTGCTCGACGAGCCGACCAACCACCTCGACATCCGCCACCAGCTGGAGTTGATGGAGCTGGTCCGGGGTCTCGGGGTGACCACGGTGGCCGCGCTGCACAGCCTCGACCTCGCCGCGACCTACGCGGACTCGGTCGTCGTCCTCCAGGAGGGGCGGGTCGTGGCGACCGGCGCGGCGGAGAGCACGATCACCCCCGCGATCCTCCGGACGGTCTTCGGGGTCGACGGCCGGATCGACACGGACGCCGACACCGGCCGGGCACTGCTGAACACCCGTCCGCTGTGTGTCTGCCCCGCCCGGTCCTGTCACTGGAGCTGCAAGCCGTCGGACGCGTCACGGGTGAGTCAGATGTAACGCCGAAATCGTCGGGGTCGTCACGCCCGCCCTGTCGCGGGCGTATCGATCATGCCCATAGATGGTCGAACAAAGGCGGCCGAAATGCCGGCAGATTGGGTCAAAGACTCTACTCGCATCGATCATAAAAATAGTCCGTGATGATTGAAATGACATGTCGGCAATCTCGCTGTCGCGGTCTTTACCCTGGGATGTTCGTCGATGTTGCTGGTAGATTGCTGCGGTACCTGGGGACGCGCGGATGCATGTCGGCGCAAGGCCGTGCCACTCGACCGTGTCGACGTTGACCGGCCACCGGCAATCCATGTTCGTCCTCGTTCCCGCCGGGGTCGGCGCGGGCCGACCCCGCTGATTGCTGCTAGAGGGGCACGATGACGGCTGACCACACCACCGAAGCGCCCGCCTACCCTTTCGGGCCGGTTAGCAAGCTCGATCTCCATCCCCGATACGCGGAGCTGCGCCGCACCGAACCGATCACCCGCGTCCGCATGCCCTACGGGGGTGAGGCATGGTTGATCACGGGCTACACCGAGTTGAAGCAGTTCCTCGCCGACCGCCGATTCAGCTCGCTGCGGGCCACCGAACCGGACACCGCCCGGGTGACCCCGTTGCCCCTGCGCAAGGGAAACCTGCTCTCGATGGATCCGCCCGAGCACACCCGGATCAGGCGGGTCGTCGCCGGTGCCTTCACCAAACGTCGGATCGACGCCCTCGCGCCGCGTATCAAAGAGGTGGTGCACGAGCAGCTCGACGCGATGGCGAAGCACGGTGCCCCGGTGGACGCGGTCGAATACCTCGCCGTTCCGGTGCCGGTGACGATGATCTGCGAACTCTTCGGCATCTCGTACGACGACCGGGACCGGTTCCGGCAATTCTCGGACATCTTCGTCGCCACCAGCGGGGCACCGCCGGAGGAGATCGAGCGGTCGCGCAACGAGTTGGAGGCGTACCTGGGTGAGCTCGCCGAGCAGCGCCGACGGGAGCCCAGGGAGGACCTCGTCACGACCCTGCTCGAGGCGTTCGAGCAGAAGGACCGGCTCAGCGAGACGGAGATGCTGCGGACCGGCATCGGGATCCTGATGGCGGGCCACGAGACGTCGCTCAGCATGATCGCGAACGTGCTCTACCTGCTGTTGGCCCAGCCCGAACTCTGGGCTCAACTGCGCGACGACCCGCGCCTGGTGCACAGCACCATCGAGGAGATGCTGCGGGTCATCCCGCTCCGCTCGGTGGGCAGTTTCCCCCGGGTGGCGGTCGAGGACGTCGAGATCGCCGGGGTCACCATTCGCGCCGGTGAGACCGTGGTCTTCCAGCGGGCTTCGGCGGACCGTGACGAGAGGATCTTCGACAATCCGGAGGAGATCGACCTGACCCGGTCGCACAATCCCCATCTGGGGTTCGGGCACGGGGCGCACCACTGCCTCGGCGCGTCGATCGCGCGACTGGAACTTCAACTCGTCCTGGAAGGGCTCATCGAGCGCTTCCCGCAGCTCCGGTTGGCCGTGCCCGCGGACGAGGTGCCGTGGAAGCCCGGTCTGATCGCCCGTTGCCCCTCGGCCCTGCCGGTCGAGTGGTAGGAGGGCCGGCGATGACTGCGCGACAGTGGAAGGTGGAGGTCGATTCCTCGTGCATCGGCTCCGGGGTGTGTCTGGCCACCGCGCCCGACCGCTTCCGGCTGGTGGACGGATGGTCGGAGCCGGTGGAGCAGGTGGTTCCGGAGGGCGATCCGCTGGTCGTCGCGGCGGCGGAGGTCTGCCCCGTCAGCGCGATCGGCGTACGTGACGCCGAGACCGGATCCGAGCTGCGGATTATCAGTTAGGAATGTAACGGTAATGGGTCGGGGGTGCCGTGTCGTCGGGACCGGCCGGATGTGGCGGGGGCGGTACGCCCCCGCCACCGGAGCCCGCTGGGCTGGAGTGTGGAACATGATGTGCCGTCCATATCCGAGGGTGGTCGCCACCGTGTCGGGCTCTCCCGGAAAGGATCTGTCATGAACGCGATCTGGCGACTCGGCACCTACCTGCTCGTCCTGCTCGTGGTCTTTTCGGTGATGCTGATCATCGGCCGGCTCATCGGTCCGATCAGTTCACCGGCGGAGAGCGGTGAGGGCCACGACATGATGATGTCCACCGGGCAGGTGGCCGTGGCCACCGCCGGGCAACCGGGGGAGGGGGCGCGATGAGCGTCGCCACGCCTCCCGAGGCGTCCCCCGCGACCAACCGGATCGACCTCGTCATCGGCGGCATGACCTGCGCGGCGTGCGCGAGCCGGATCGAGAAGAAGCTCAACCGGCTGCCCGGGGTCCACGCCACGGTCAACTACGCGACGGAGAAGGCCACCGTCGCGTTCCCCGACGACCTCACCCCGGCGGACCTCATCGCCACGGTGGTCAAGGCCGGCTACACCGCCGAGGTGCCGCCCCCGCCGGAGGAGGTGGACCGCGGCGTCGCGCCGGCGGACCCACTGGACGACGCGCGGAAGCGGCTGCTGGTCTCGATCGCGCTCTCCGTGCCGGTGATCGCGCTGGCCATGGTGCCGGCCTGGCAGTTCACCTACTGGCAGTGGCTGTCACTGACCCTGGCCGCCCCGGTGGTGGTCTACGGCGGCTGGCCGATGCACCGCGCGGCCTTCGTCAACCTGCGCCACGGTGCGGCCAGCATGGACACCCTGGTCTCGCTCGGGACGCTGGCCGCGTTCGGCTGGTCGGTCTGGGCGCTGTTCCTCGGCACCGCGGGCACGCCGGGCATGCGGCACGAGTTCTCACTCAGCGTGTCGCAGACCGACGGGGCGGCCAGCATCTACCTGGAGGTCGCCGCCGGGGTCACCATGTTCATCCTCAGCGGCCGCTACTTCGAGGCCCGGGCGAAGCGTCGCGCCGGGGACGCGCTGCGTGCCCTGCTCCAGATGGGCGCGAAGGAGGCGTCCGTCCTGCAGAACGGGGCGGAGGTCCGGTTGCCCATCGACCGGGTGGTGGTGGGGCACCGGTTCGTCGTCCGGCCCGGCGAGAAGATCGCCACCGACGGGGTGGTCGAGGAGGGCAACGGCACCGTCGACGTGTCGATGCTCACCGGGGAGTCCGTACCGGTGGAGGTCGCGCCGGGCGACGAGGTCGCCGGGGCGACGGTCAACCGCAGCGGACGGCTCGTGGTCCGCGCCACCCGCGTCGGTGCCGAGACGCAGCTCGCGCAGATGGCCAAGCTCGTCGAGGAGGCGCAGTCGGGCAAGGCGCCGGTGCAGCGGCTGGCCGATCAGGTGGCCGGGGTGTTCGTCCCGGTGGTGATCGGGCTGGCCGTCGGGACGCTGGGCTTCTGGCTGGGCACCGGGATGGGCTCGCCGTCCTTCGCCTTCGCCGTGGCCGTTCTGATCATCGCCTGTCCGTGCGCGCTCGGCCTGGCCACGCCCACCGCCCTGCTGGTCGGGACGAACCGGGGTGCCCAGCTGGGAGTGCTGATCAAGGGACCGCAGATCCTGGAGAACAGCCGTCAGGTGGACACCGTCGTGCTGGACAAGACCGGCACCGTCACCACCGGCCGGATGAGCCTGCTGGACGTGGTGGTCGCCGACGCCGAACGGGACGAGGTGCTGCGGGTCGCCGCGTCGCTGGAGTCCGCCTCGGACCACCCGGTGGCCCGGGCGATCGTGGCCGGGGCCGGCGACCCGGCGCTGCTGCTGCCGGTCACCGACTTCGCCGACCTCCCCGGGCTCGGCGTCCGGGGCACGGTCGCCGACCGGCCGACCCTGGTCGGGCGGTCCCGGCTGCTCACCGAGGCGGGGCTGGAGATCCCGCCCGCGCTCGACGAGGCCCGACAGGCGGCCGAGGCGGCCGGTCGCACCGCCGTGCTGGTCGGTTGGGCGGGTGCGGTCCGGGGCGTCTTCGTGGTGGCCGACACCGTCCGGGAGACCAGCGTCCGGGCGGTCGCCGAGCTGAAGGCCCTGCGCCTGGTGCCGGTGCTGCTCACCGGGGACAACGAGAAGGTGGCCCGGGCGGTGGCGGCCGAGGTCGGCATCGCCGACGTCATCGCCGACGTGCTGCCGGCCGAGAAGGTGCAGATCATCAAGGAGTTGCAGGCCGAAGGGCGGACGGTCGCCATGGTCGGCGACGGGGTCAACGACGCGGCGGCGCTGGCCCAGGCCGACCTGGGGATCGCGATGGGCAGCGGCACCGACGTGGCCATCGAGGCGTCGGACCTGACCCTGGTCCGGGAGGACCTGCTCGCGGTGGTGGACGCCCTGCACCTCTCCCGCGGCACCCTTCGGGTGATCAAGGGCAACCTGTTCTGGGCGTTCGCCTACAACCTCTGCGCCCTGCCGCTGGCCATGGTGGGCATGCTCAACCCGATGATCGCCGGTGCCGCGATGGCGCTCTCCTCGGTCTTCGTGGTCTCCAACAGCCTGCGACTGCGGACGTTCCAGCCAGCGAGAGCGTCGCCGTGACACCGGTGGGCGGGCGCGGCCCGGCGCCCGCCCACCGGGACCCCGTCCGGTGCGCCCGCCGGCTCCCTATGCTCGGGTCCATGGAACTGCGCGTCTTCACCGAACCCCAGCAGGGGGCCAGCTACGACCAGCTGCTCGCCGTGGCGCGCTGCGCGGAGGACGCCGGTTACGCCGCCTTCTTCCGCTCCGACCACTACCTGAAGATGGGCGGGGTCAGCGGGGAACCCGGCCCCACCGACGCCTGGACGACCCTGGCCGGGCTGGCCCGGGAGACCAGCCGGATCCGTCTCGGCACACTGATGACCGCCGCCACCTTCCGGCTTCCCGGCCCGCTCGCCATCACCGTGGCCCAGGTGGACGCGATGAGTGGCGGCCGGGTCGAGTTCGGCGTCGGTACCGGCTGGTTCGAGGCGGAGCACCAGGCGTACGGCATCCCGTTCCCGCCGCTCGCCGAGCGGTTCGACCGGCTCGAGGAGCAGCTCGCGGTCATCACCGGCCTGTGGCGGACGCCGGCCGGGGAGACCTTCGACTTCTCCGGGAAGTACTACACCCTCACCGGTTCCCCGGCACTGCCGAAGCCGGTGCAGTCGCCCCGGCCACCGGTCCTGCTCGGCGGGATGGGTGCGAAGCGTACGCCCCGGCTCGCCGCCCGCTTCGCCGACGAGTTCAACCTGCCCTTCGTCGCGGTCGACGACACCGCCGCGCAGTTCGGCCGGGTCCGCGACGCCTGTGCGGCGATCGGCCGGGACCCGGCGGAGCTGTGCTGGTCCAACGCGCTGGTGCTGTGCTGCGGCCGGAACGACGCGGAGGTCCGGCGGCGGGCCGAGGCGATCGGCCGGGACCCGGACGAGCTGCGCGAGAACGGACTCGCCGGCTCGCCCGCCGAGATCGTCGACACGATCGGCCGGTACGCGACCGTCGGCAGCCAGCGGATCTACCTCCAGGTGTTGGATCTGGCCGACCTCGACCACCTGGACCTGGTCGCCGCCGAGGTCATGCCGCACGTCTGAGCCGGTCGCCGCGGTGGCCGACCCGGCGTGGACGCCGACGGCAGCGGCAACCACCGGTGCCGACGGCAGCGGCGGTCCCGGCTCCGGGCACGCCGACGACCGAGGGGAGAGGTCATGGCAGTGGACGGGCGCGGCAGACCGGACACCGGAGTGCCCCCACGGAACTGGGCCTGCAACGTCACCTGGTCGGCGGCCCGCCGGCACCGGCCCACCTCGGTCGACGAGCTGCGCGATCTGGTGGCGGCGAGCCGGCGGGTCCGGGCGGTCGGCAGCCGGCACTCCTTCAACCTCCTCGCCGACACCAGCGGCGACCTGGTCGCGGTGGACGGCCTGCCGCCCACCGTCGAGGTCGACCCGGCCGCAGGCACCGCGACGGTGGCGGCCGGCCTCCGCTATGGCGAGGTCGCGGAACGCCTGCACGAGCGGGGGTACGCCTGCGCGAACCTGGCCTCCCTGCCGCACATCTCGGTCGCCGGGGCGGTCGCCACCGCCACCCATGGCTCCGGCGTGCGCAACGGCAACCTGGCCACGTCGGTCGTCGCGGTGGAACTGGTCACCGCCGACGGTGCCCTGGTCCGGGTGGACTCCTCCGACGGACGTTTCGCCGCCCTGGTGGTCGGTCTCGGCGCGTTCGGGGTGGTCACCCGGCTCACCCTGGCGCTGGTGCCGGCTTTCGAGATGCGCCAGTACGTCCACCTGGACCTGCCCCGTGAGGCGATGGACGAGGCGTTGGCCTCGGCGTACAGCGTCAGCCTCTTCACCAGCTGGCGGGGGACCGGTTTCGACCAGGTGTGGCGCAAGCAGCTGGTTGACCAGGAGCCGCCGCCGGCCCGGTGGCTCGGCGCGAGGGCGGCCGACGCGCCGCAGCACCCGGTGCCGGGCTTGTCCGCCGACCCCTGCACCGCGCAGCTCGGGGTGCCCGGACCCTGGTACGAGCGGCTGCCGCACTTCCGGCCCGGCTTCACCCCGAGCAGTGGCGCGGAGTTGCAGTCGGAGTACCACGTGCCGAGGGCGGCGGCGGTCGAGGCACTGGCCGCGCTGGACGGCGTCCGCGACCGGATCGCGTCGGTGTTGCAGATCTGCGAGCTGCGGACGGTCGCCGCCGACCCGGCTCTGGCTGAGCCCGCAGTACGACCGGGACACGTGCTCGATCCACTTCACCTGGATCGCCGACGCCGTGGCGGTCGCCCCGGTGGTGGCAGCCGTCGAGGAACGGCTGGCCCCGTTCGCGCCCCGTCCGCACTGGGGGAAGGTCTTCGGGCTCACCCCGACGGCGGTGGCCGCCGCCTATCCCCGGTTCGCCGACGCGGTCGCCGCGACCGTCGCCGCCGACCCGACCGGCAAGTTCCGCAACGACCTGCTGGAGCGCTACCTTCCGCGCTGAGGGCGTACGACGCCGCAGGCGGCCGGGACCGGGTACGCCAGAATCGGGGCCGTGTTCTTCGGCATCCTGGGCCCGGTCGAGGCGCGTACCGTCGACGGGACGTCCGTGCCCCTGGGCGGGCGGCAGTTGCGGGCCCTGCTCGCCCTGCTCCTGCTCGACGCCGGCCGGGTGGTCACCACCAGCCGCCTGATCGACGGGCTGCACGGCGAACACCCGCCGGTCGGCGCGGCGAACGCGCTCCAGTCCCAGGTGTCCCGGCTGCGCCGGGCGCTGCGCGACGCCGGCACCGCGCCGCTGGTCGAGGCGCACCCGGCCGGGTACCGGCTCGCCGTCGACCGGGAGGACGTCGACGTGCACCGGGTCGTCCGGCTCGGCCGGGCCGGTCGGCAGGCCCTCGCCGCCGGGGCCCCGGCGCGGGCGGTGGCCCTGCTCGGTGAGGCGCTCACGCTCTGGCGGGGCGAGCCACTCACCGACGTGGCCGCCGCACCGTTCGCCGCCGCGCAGATCGCCCGCCTGACCGAGCTGCGGCTGGGCATCGTGGAGGAGTACGCCGAGGCGGCCCTTGCCGCCGGGAACCCGGACGCACCGATCGTCGCACTGGGCGAGGTGGTCGCCCGCCACCCGCTGCGGGAACGCCCCCGTGGGCAGCTCATGCGGTCGCTGCACGCCGCCGGCCGGTCCGCCGAGGCGCTGCGGGTCTACGCCGACCTGCGCCGTACGCTCGCCGGGGAACTCGGCGTCGAACCCTCCGCCGAGCTGGCCGCAGTGCACCTGGCGGTACTGCGCGACGAGCGCGACGACCGGGTGTCCCCGCCGCCGGCCCGGCTTCCGGCCCAGCTGAGCAGCTTCGTCGGCCGGGAGGACGACCTGGCCCGGGTGGCGGGACTGCTCGACGCCGGGCGGCTGGTCACCGTCACCGGACCGGGTGGGGTCGGCAAGACCAGGCTCGCGGTCGCGGCGGCCGGACGGCGTACCGGTGAGACCTGCTTCGTCGATCTCGCTCCGCTGCCCTCCGGCGCGCGGGTCGCGCCCGTCCTGCTCGACGCGTTGGGCCTGCGCGAGTCGGGGCTCGGCCTGCCCGGCGTGAACCGTGTACCGATGTCCGGCCCACCCGATGCCGGTCGGCCTGCTACCGGCCCAGCCGGCGGCCTGTCCGGTGCCGGCGGGTCGTCCGCCGTCGGTGTGCCCTCCGGCGGTGCCGATCCGGCGGTGGCCCGCCTGGTCACCGCGCTGTCGGACCGGCGGATGCTGCTCGTGCTCGACAACTGCGAGCACCTCGTCGGCGACGCCGCGCCGGTCGTACGCCGTCTCCTCGCCGCCTGCCCCGACCTGCGGATACTGGCCACCAGCCGGGAGCCGCTCGGCCTCACCGGGGAACTGCTCTGCCCGCTGGCCCCGCTGCCCGTGCCGAACCGGGAGGTGCCGCCCGGGACCGCCGTCACCGCCCCGGCGATGCGCCTCTTCGCCGACCGGGCCGGCGCGGTACGTCCGGACTTCGTCCTCGACAGCGGCACCGTCGACACGGTACGGCGTATCTGCGCCGCACTGGACGGCCTGCCCCTGGCGATCGAGCTGGCGGCGGTCCGGGTGCGTGCCCTGCCGCTGGCCGAGGTGGCGTCCCGGCTGGACGACCGCTTCCGGCTGCTCTCCCGGGGTGACCGGACCGCCGCGCTCCGGCACCAGACGCTGCACGCCGTGGTCCGCTGGAGCTGGGACCTGCTCGACGACGCGCAACGGCGACTCCTGCGCCGGCTGACCGTCTTCGCGGGCGGGGAGACGGTCTCCGCGGCCGAGCAGGTCTGCGGTGGTAGCAGGGGTCCCCTGCTACCGCTTTCTGAGGAGGAAGGGCCCCCTGCAACCACCCGGCGCGGGCCGGACACCGCCGAACTGCTCGCCGCGTTGGTGGACCGGTCGTTGCTCGAACACACCGCCGGCCGGTACCGGATGCTGGAGACGGTGCGGAGTTTCGGTGCCGAGCGGCTCGTCGAGGCCGGCGAAGACGATCTTCTCCGTCGGGCGCATGCCGCGTACTTCCTCCGCCTGGCCGCGACGGCGGACGGCTACCTGCGCCGGGAGGAGCAGGTGGACTGGCTGCACCGGCTCCGTGCCGAACACCGTAACCTGGACGCCGCCCTGCGCTGGGCGGTCGCCGCCGACCCGCCGCTGGCGATGCGGCTGGTCGGCGCGCTGAGCGCCTACTGGTATCTGCGTGGCCTGCGCGGCGAGATCGCGCCGCTGGCGGAGCAGTTGCTGCGCGCGGTCGGCGCGGAATCCCCCGACGGGCTGGCCGAGGAGTACGTGCTCTGCGTGGTGTACGCCGTGTCCGGCGGTGCCGGTGCCGGGCTGTCCGACCACGTACGACGGGCGACCGCCCTGATGGACGCGATGGACCGCCCGCCCCGGCAGCCGTTCCTCAACGTCCTCTGGGCACAGTTCGCCGGACCGCCCGGGCGCGGAGCTGCCCCGGCGCAGGCGGCTGATCGGCGCGGACCCGTGGTCGCAGGCGCTCGGCCACTTCGGCAACGGCTTCCTCGCCCTGTTCCAGGGCATCGTCGACACGGCCGAGTCGGAGCTACGGCAGGCGTTGGCCGGGTTCCGGTCGGTGGGCGACCGGTGGGGCGTGTCGCAGGCGCTGGACGGGCTGGCGACCATCGCCGCCTGGCGCGGCGCGGACGACGAGGGCCTCGCCCTGCGTGACGAGGCTCTGGAACTGGTCCGGCAACTCGACGCCTACGAGGAGGTGGCGGACCTGCACTGCCGGCGGGCCGAGCGGCTGCTGCGGGCCGGTGACGCCGACGCCGCCCGGGCCGAGTACGAGCGGGCCGTCGATCTCGTCCGCCGTGGCGGCATGTCGACGACGGCGGCGCAGATCGCGTGGGGCCTCGGTGAGGTGGCCCGATTGGCCGGTGACCTGGCGGAGGCGCGTCGGTGGCAGACGGAGACGCTGGCCCGGGTCTCGGCGGGATGGACGGACGCCGAGGTCCGGGTCGCCGCGTTGACCGCGCTGGGCCGGGTGGCGCAGGCCGGGGACGATCCCGCCGAGGCCCGCCGACGGCACCGGGAGGCGCTCGACGCGGCCCTCCGCCGGCACAACGGGTCGACCGATGCCGACGCGGCCGAGGGGCTGGCCGGGGTGCTGCTGGCGGAGGGGGCAGCCGAGCGGGCGGCGTGGCTGCTCGGGGTGGCCACCGCGGTACGCGGCCTGCGGGTGACCGCCTGCCGGGACGTGGCCGTGGTGGTCGACGGTGCGCGGGCGGCGCTCGGCGAGGCCGGCTACGTCGCCGCCCTCGCCCGGGGTGCCGCGCTCAGTCACACCGAGGGCCGGGCCGCCCTGCGGGCCCTGATCCGGACCTGACCGCCACGTGCCACCGCCTACGCGGCACGCCCGCGTCCGGCAGGCGGGGCGGCCCGCCGTCGACGTGGTACGCGGCCCACCCGCCCGGCGTACGCCGCGCTGACCGGCGGCAGCGCGTCCGGTCAGCATCCGGTGCGCGTCCGGTCAGCGTGGCCGACCACCCTCGGCGGCAGCACACCGTTCCCTGTCGACGAGGAGCCGGCTGTGGCCGACGCCGCTACGACGCAGACCGCCCCGATGCCGCCCGGACCGGACCCCGGTCCCGGACGGAGCAGACGCGCCCCGGCCACCGGCCCGCCGGTGGTGGCGTCGCCCCTGGATGGCACCTCTGGGGGTGGTGCTGGTGCTGTTCGTGGCCTTCTCCCTGCCCCCGTACCTGAGCCTCGACCCGGAGCAGTCGCGGATCACGCCGCCGGAGGGGGTGCCCCTCTACCACCCGCTGCTGGTCGCGCACGTCCTCTTCGCCTCGGTCGCCACGCTGGCCTGCTGGTTCCGGCAACGCTTCCCGGCCGCCCACCGCCGGATCGGCCGGATCTACGTCTTCGCCGGGGTGCTCCCCGCCGGGGTGATCGGTTTCTACCTCGGCGCGGTGACCCCGTTCGGGCCGGTGGCGCGGGTCAGCGGTGTGGTGCTGGCCCCCCTCTGGCTGATCTGCACGATCGTCGGCTGGCGGCGGGCCCGGCAGCGCCGGTTCGCCGACCACCGCCGGTGGATGGTCCGGAGCTTCGCGCTGACCGTGTCGATCATCACGAACCGGATCTGGGGCGTGGTCTTCTTCCTGCTGCTGCACCCGCAACTGGAGACCACCTTCCACGGTGACGAGAAGCTGATGAGTTGGATGGTCGCGGGGGCGACCGCCTGGCTCGGCTGGACGCTTCCGCTGCTGGCCGCGCAGTGGTGGCTGGACCGCCGCCCCGTCCGCCGCCCCACCCGCACCGGCTGACCGCCCGCCCGGCTGACCGCCCGTCCCGCCCGTCCCGGCGGGCGGCGTCACCGCGGGGCGGCGAGCTGCTCGCGCATGCTGCTGCGCTGCACCGCCCGGCTGATGTCGCTGGGCGAGACGATCCCGACCAGCCGCCCGTCGACCACCACCAGAGCCCGGCCGTCGGCGCACTCGCTCAGCCGGGGGAGCAGGTCGGTCAACGGTTCCTCGGGCTGGGCCAGCACCAGCTCGTCGGCGCGGCAGGCCACCTCGGCGAGGGTGGTCGCGCCGCGTCGATCGGCCGCGACGTGCCGGACCCGGTCCAGGGTGACCAGGCCGACCGGTTGCCCGTCCTCGGTCAGCGGCAGCGCCGAGTGCCGGTACGCGAAGAGGTAGTGGTCGACGAAGTCGCCGACGGTCATCTCCGCCGAGGCGGTCTGCGGTTGCGGGGTCATCACGTCGGCGACCCGTACGCCGCGCAGCGCCGAGCCGACCCGGGCCTGCCGTTCCTCCATGGTCGCGGCCCCGATCAGGAACCAGCCGATCAGCACCAGCCAGAGCCCGCCGATGCCGGCCCCGACCAGGAACTGCCAGAGGCCCAGCCCGATCAGCAGCGCGCCCAGCACCCAGCCGGCGCGGGCCGCCACCACCGAGGCGCGGGTCCGGTCGCCGGTGGCCTTCCACACCGCGGCCCGCAGCAGCCGTCCGCCGTCGAGCGGGGCGGCCGGCAGCACGTTGAAGATGGCGAGCAGGAGGTTGATCCCGGCCAGCCAGGAGAGCGCGCCCACCGGCAGCCCACGCTGCCCGGTGAGGGCGAGCGCGACGGCGGCGCCGCCGAAGAGGACGCCGATGATCAGGCTGACCAGCGGCCCGATGCCGGCGATGCGCAGTTCCGCGCCCGGGTCGGGCGCTTCACCTTTCAGTTCGGAGACCCCGCCGAACAGCCAGAGCGTGATGCCCTCGACCCCTAGCCCGTTGCGACGGGCCACCACCGCGTGGGCGACCTCGTGGGCGAGCAGGCCGGCGAAGAAGACCACCGCTGCGGCGAGCCCGGCGAGCACGTACGCCCAGAGCGGCTCCCCTGGGTAGGCGCGCGGAAACTGTCGCGCGGCCAGCCCCCAGGCGATCAACGCGAAGATGACCAGGACGCTCCAGTTGACGCCGACGGGCACGCCGGCGACCCGGCCGAGCCGGAAACTCGCCCTCATGGGCGGACGGATACCCCATCGGGCGCGGAGCATTCCGGCCGGACGCCGCCCCGGGTGGTCAGCGGGACGTGGACAGCCGCTCGACCACCACCACCGCGTCCACCCCGCCGAACGCCGTCTCGGCGGGTGGGGTGCGGGCCAGCACGAAGGTCCGTCCGAGCGGGGTGACCTGAAGGCCAGCGGACGACCACCCGGCGCGGTATGCGCGGTAAGCCGCCGCAGGGGACGGATGCGCTCGACCAGTGGTGTGGTGTCGAGCGGGTCCGGGTCGGCGGGGAACCCGTCCGGTGGCGACCGGTAGGTGACAACGGGGAGGTCCTCCGGCGCGGGCGCAGGGACCGGGATCCGGCTCGGTGTGGGCGGCGAAAGCGGGCCGACGGTCGGGGCCGCGTGGGGCGTCGGGGACGGGGCGACCGGGACGGGGGTCGGGGTCGAGGCGTCGGCCAGCGGAACCGACCGGCGGAGCCCTCTCCCGCGCCGATGCGGGGAGAGGATTTCCGGATGCCGCCCCCGGTGGTCCGCGTGCCGGTGACGCTAGGACAGTCGAGCGCCCACATGGATGGCGATCGCGTCGTGGGCCGCGACGTTCGCGGCGAACCAGCCGGCGGAGTCGACGGTGACCACCGGGCCGCTGCACGAGCCGTTGCTCAGGGTGCCGTGGATGACGTCGCAGTACCGGCCGGCGGGCAGGCCGGTCTGGTAGGAGCGGCCGTTGACCGCGAAGTCCTCGTCGTTGATGGTGATGAAGCCCTTGCCGGTCCGGCTGAACGCGATGTGCTGGTAGCCGTTGTCCCACCAGTTCGAGACGCCGGTACCCTCGGTGGCGTTGCGGAAGCCGACCATGTTGGCGATGACCGGCCAGCGGTGCTCGCACTCCCAGCCGGAGTAGCAGGTGGTGTTCAGGGTCTTGTTGGTGGCGTCCGAGGGCGGCCCGGCGTCCCGGTCGGTGAAGGTGTAGCTGGACATCACCGACGGCGACCCGTACGGCCAGGCCAGCATGAAGGCGTTGGCCAGCGCGTAGATGCCCCGGTCCTGGTAGGTGAGCACGCCGCCGACGTCCCGCTGGGTGTCGTGGTTGTCCACGAAGACCGCCGCCACGCCGCCGGGCAGGTGGCCCCAGCCCTCGCCGAAGTTCCTCAGGTACGCCAGCCGCTCGGAGCGGAACACCCGGGCCAGGTCCTTGCCGTAGCGGAACTCGTGCACGTCGCCGTTGCCGGTGTACTCGGTCGGCAGGACCGGCTCACCCGCGCCGTAGATGACCTCCTGCACGATGTACGCCGGGCGGGAGAGCTTGCCCTTGATCGCCGTGATGTCGGCTGCCGGCATGTGCTTGCTGGCGTCCATCCGGAAGCCGTCCACGCCGAGGGAGAGCAGGTCGTTGAGGTACGCCGCGATCCGCCTCCGGACGTAGTCCGACTCGGTCTTCAGGTCGGCGAGGTTGACCAGCTCGCAGTTCTGCACCTCGTAACGGTCGCCGTAGTTGGCGATGTCGTCGTCGCCGTTGCGTCCACAATGGTGAAAGTCCTGGGACTGGTAGACGCCCGGGTAGTCGTAATGCTGGTACGACGAGCCGGCCCAGCCGGTCCCGCCCGCGTCCTGGCCGGACATGTGGTTGACCACCGCGTCCACGATCACCTTGACCCCGGCGGCGTGGCAGGTGTTCACCATGGACTGGAACTGCGCCCGGGTGCCCTTGCGCGACTCGATCCGGTAGCTGACCGGCTGGTAGGCCACCCACCACTGGTTGCCCCGGACGTGCTCCTGTGGTGGGGAGACCTGGACGTACCCGTAGCCCATGGGGCCGAGCACGGTGGTGCACTCGCTGGCCACCGAGGACCAGTTCCATTCCCAGAGATTGGCGACGACCTTCTTGCTGCCGGACGGGGTCGCGGCGGCCGGGGGAGCCGCCACGGTGACCGGCGCGAGCAGGCCGGCGAGCAGGCCCACGGCCAGCAGCGCCGAATGGCGTCGACGTCGAAACATCCTGAACTCCTGACGGGGGTACGGGGGACGGATGGTGGACGCGCCAGGATTGCGGTGCCGCTTCTTGCCGCGGCTCTGAAAGGTTTCGGAAATGTTACAAGCGCCTTGCAGGGGGCGTCAACGCATGGACATACGTCTTTCCTGCCCATCTCGGCTGCCCGGCGGCTGCAAGACCTGCCCCAGTGCCAACGGGCGGGTAGTCAAGCCCCGGGTTTGGTGGAGAGTTGGTCAGCTGGTTTTCAGGGGTGCGGTGACCGGGTGGGTCATCGCGTGCAGTGCCTCGTGTTCGGCGGGTGGCACGTGCCCGAGCTCGCCGTGCAAGCGGCGGTTCGCGTTTGAAGGTGGCGTCGAACGACTTGGCGGCGGCGTTGTCGGCGGAGCTACCGACCGCGCTCATCGACTGTCGCGCGCCGGCCGTCTGGCAGGCGGCGGCGAAGGCCCGTCCGTTGATCATCGGCGCGGACCCAGCGGTCACAATGCCACGCGTCGGCCTTGGACTGCGCAGGGGTAGTGCTCGTTCACCATCTGTCAGGGGACTGCTGATCTCCCCGGACCATCGATCCAAGGTTCAAGTGTCCAGGTTCAGGGGGCAACGCCCGTTTCCCGTTGCGGACGAACACCCCGTTCGTATCCCTCGCGAGTGGTCAGGTCTGGATCGGCTTGCTCGTTGAGGTGTCGGCCTGAGCCGAATGTGTGGGGACATGCCATCGGACTGTGGTGCCCGGGCACGTTGATTCGGTGCAGCACCAGGAGCAGCATTCGTTTCGTCGCTGTGAACGACGCCACAGGGAGGCAATTGTGGGTGAACCGATTTCTCCGAACGGCCCGGTGAAAGTAGCCATTACGGTGGACGACTTCCTGCAGTGGAAGATGGTGCCGTTCCCGACCGGGTACAGCGCTGAGCGCGTGGTGTCGTCGTTGACCTCGGCTTTCGCTGATTTCGGGATCACCGATTGCTATGCGTTCTTCAGCACGGGTCCAATGGAGGAGGATCCGAGTCTGCGCGAGCAAGTCGAAGCGTGGTGTGCGGCAGGGCACCACGTCGGAAACCATACGCACAATCACGTCAGCCCCGATTGGGTAACGGCCAGTGCATTCACTGACGACATCAAACTCTCCGAGTACTATATCGGCAGCTTCATCGAGGCGGCTCCGGTGAAGTACTTCCGGTATCCGATGGACATGTGGGGCGCCGAGGCCGACAAGGTTGCCGACATCCACCACTTCCTGGCCAGGGAGAACTACATCCCGGCGCCGGTCAGCTACTGGTTCTACGACGCTCAGTTCGTTGCGCCGTACTGGCGGTCGGTCGAGAGCGCGGACTCCGACGCGGCCGCTTGGCTGGTGCGGACCTACGCAGAAACGGCGGTCGACCAGCTCCGGCGCCACGCGGCGGTTTCTCGCGAGATGTTCGGCCGCGACCCGATCTTCATCTCGGTTTTTCACGGTACAGCTGTTACGTCCGATTCGGTGCGCCCGATGCTTGAGGCTCTGGTCGCGGCCGGAGTCGAGTTCGTATCGCTCGAGGAAGGGATGCGGGATCCGTTGAACGCGCTTCCAGCACCAATGCACACCCGCCTCTTCCGGAACAGCACCCAGAAGTGGGCCGACCACCTCGGGGTGTCCTTCGAGGGGATCCCGCCGTTGGAGACGTTGTCCAAGTTGGAGAAGGTCAGTCCGCGCGAGGGTATGTCCTACGAGGATGTCTTTGGCGCGATGCGCAACCACGCCGCCAAGGAAGTTGGCGGCACAGTTGCTGGTGGCGAGTTCGACTGGCAGAGCGCGGTGCGGCCGATCCATGACTGACCGGCCAGCACACCCATTCGTTGCGCCCCCTGACCGGGTCGCTCTCGTGATGGCTGCATCAGGTGCGGCCATGACCTATCGTGAACTCGCCGACGACTCGGCTCGGTTGGCCAATGTTCTCCAAGCAGCCAACCTCCCCGAAGGTAGTCCGATCGCGATCCTCTTGGGGAACTGCCCGGAGTACTTCGTGGCGTACTGGGGCATCCTCCGAGCCGGCCACCGCGTCACGACGCTCAGTACCCAACTGACACCAGATGAAGCCGCATACATCGTGGGGGACTGCCATGCGAGTGGCGTAATCGTCGGCACGGACTTCGAAGGCACAGCGGCGAGGTTCGACGAGATCGACCACCTGAAACTCAGGCTGGCAGTAGGGACGGGCCTGGTCGATGGGTACCGGAACATGCGGGAGGCCCTCGCCGCGGTATCGACTGAACGCCCGGACCGGGAGCGGCTAGGAAACGAGCTGCTCTACTCGTCGGGCACCACCGGAACTCCCAAGGGTATCTGGCGGCCGATCGATCCGAACGCAGCCATCGACGAGCGGACGTTCTCCTTGGCCTCAGTGTATGAGACTGAACTTGGCTTCGAGGACGGCGATGTCTACCTGAGTCCGGCGCCGCTGTACCACGCAAGCCCACTGCGGTTCTGCGCTGCGACGCACGTGCTGGGCGGCACGGTGGTGGTACAGGAGAAGTTCGACGCCGAGGGAGCGCTCAAGGCGATCGAGCAGCATCAGGTGACTCACAGCCAGTGGGTCCCGACGATGTTCGTCCGGATGCTGCAGCTGCCCTCAGAAGTTCGGCACGCTTACGATCTTTCGTCGTTGCGCGTGGCCGTTCACTCGGCTGCACCCTGCCCGGACGCAACCAAGCGTGCGATGGTGTCATGGTGGGGCCCGATCCTTTGGGACTTCTACGGCGCCTCGGAAGCCATCGGTCGGGCGTTCCTCGACCCGAAGGAATGGTCCGAGCGACCAGGATCGGTAGGGCGACCTGATCCGGAGCTGGTGCGGATCTGCGACGAGAGTGGTGCCGCACTCGAAGCTGGCCGGGTCGGAACGATCTACTTCAAGTGCGCGCGCCCCTTCGAGTACCTCGGTGACCCGGAAAAGACCGCTCGTTCCCGTCTCCCGGAGGATCCGGAGTGGGTCACCGTTGGGGATGTTGGGCGATTGGACTCCGACGGGTACCTCTATCTCGCCGATCGGCAGTCCTTCGTGATCATCTCCGGCGGTGTGAACATCTATCCCCAGGAGGTCGAGAACGCGCTGGTTGGCCATCGCAAAGTGGCTGACGCAGTGGTCGTCGGCCGCCCCGACCCCGAGTTCGGCGAGTCCGTCGTGGCCTTCGTGGAGCCGGAGCCGGAGTTCTATGCCGACCCCGAACTGATCGAGGACATTCGAGGTCGGCTCCGTCGGACGTTGGCTCGCTTCAAACACCCCAAGTGGATTGAGGTGGTCCCGGAGGTGCCCAGGACGCCCGGTGGCAAGCCTGATGTGGCCGCACTGCGCGAGCTGGCAAGTCGATTGTCCGCTGCGCCGGCATCCGAGGCGCCGGACGTGGACGGCGGGGCAGCGGCAACAAGTCCCGTCGGGCGGTCGGCCCGGTGGGACAGTGGTCCGATCCTGGTCGATGATCGTGACGGTGTCCGGACAATCACCTTCAATCGTCCTGAGGTTCACAACGCGCAGAATCTCGAGATGTTGCGTGAGTTCGATGCCGCGATCGACGAGGTGGCAGCCGACCGCTCTGTCAGGGTGTTGGTGATCGCGGGCGCGGGGCGGAGCTTCTGCTCGGGCCACGACCTTCGGATGATGGGCGAGGACGAGACCTACTTCAGCAACTTCTCGAAGGTGGAGACCCGCAAGGAGCAGGAGAAGCGTTGGTTCGTCGACCCGGTTGAGAAGCTCCGCCACTTGCCGATACCCACCGTGTGTCGAATCCAAGGTCATTGTTTGGCTGCCGGCCTCATGTTTGCCGCGGCGACTGACTTTGTCGTTGCGGGCGAGTCCGCGATATTCGGGTCCCCGATCCTGATGCACATGGGGGTCAACGAGGCAGAGGTCCCCAACTTCGCATCGAAAGTTGGCGAGAGCTGGGCCAAACGGGTGTTCTGGTTGGACGAGCGACTGTCGGCCGAGCAGGCCCGGCAGGCGGGCCTGGTGACATGGGTTGTCCCGGACGATGACCTTGACTCGAAGTTGGCGTGGCTCATCGAGCGGCTCCTGCGTGCGCCTCGGCAAGCGTTGGAACTGTCCAAGGAGAGCCTGCAGTATCTGGCGGACCTCCGGGGGGAGGCGCAGTTCCACAAATTCCATTTCATGTCGCACCAGATCAGTCATGCGACTCACGAAGCGGGCGAGATTCTCAACGATCGTCTAGCCCGCCTGGCGAGGTCCGAATCGGTGATCCCCGACCACGAATCGAGGTCATCTGGTGGCAGTCCCTCTACGTCGTAGTGGTCCTTCTGTGAATTGTGAAAAGGGAAAGTGGGCGCAGGTATGAGGTATGCAAGATCGGCGATCGCCGCTGCGGCGGCGATGGTCCTCCTGACAGCATGCGGTGAGAATGGTCCTTCCGGGAATCGTGCCAGCGATGCTGACGTTGCAGCCGTTGTCGCGCAGGCCAAGAAGGCAACCGAGGCCAACCTCGCCGGCACGGACCGTAAGCTGCCCGAGACCGGGCCGAAGGCGGTACCCGGCAAGAAGGTCTGGGCGATTGCATGCTCACTCCAAGGTTCTGGATGTGCGCTGCCCGCCAAAGGTGCCGCGGCAGCAGGCAAGCACCTGGGCTGGGACGTGAAGGTGGTCGATGGCAAGCTCGACCCCAACGTCTACAACCAGCAGATTCGAGCAGCCATCGCGGACAAGGCTGACGCGATCATGCTGTTCTCGGTGGATTGCGCAGCGACAAAGGGAGCCATTTCGGAAGCCCAGGCGGCTGGGGTCGTCGTGTTCGGCGCCAACGCCCTCGATTGCGACGACAAGTTCGCAGGTGGCGGCGAGCGGATGTTCGACGGCTATCTCCCGTGGGGCAAGAACCTCGACGCCTATGGTCAGTTCCTGAGCACGGTGGTCGGACCGGCAATCGCCGACTGGGTGATTGCGGAGACCGACGGTAAAGCCTTTGTGGTGGAGCTGAAGCAGGACGACCTGGCTGTTACGCGCCACGTCGGCGAGTCGTTCCGGGCTCGCATGGCAGAGTGCTCGACGTGCAGGGTCGAGTCGATCCCGTACACGTCTGGGGACATCTTCAGCGGCAAACTGCAGGGCAAGACTGCGGCCGGGCTCTCGAAGTTCCCGAAGGCCAACGTGGTGATGTCGCCCTTGGATGCCAACATTCCGGTTGGTGTGGGAGCTGCTGTCGAGCAGGCCCGGAAGGCGGGTCGCTCCGACCTCCTGTTGACCGGCCACGAAGGTAGCCCGTCGTCACTCAAGCTGCTGCGGTCGGGTGTGCAGAACTTCGCAGTCGGTCGACCGATGACCTGGCTGGGCTGGGCTGCCGCCGACTCCTTGAACCGACTGTTCGCTGGCGAGGACGTTGTCGACTCGGGTATCGGTATCAAGTCGATGAACTCCGACAGCGTACCGGACGTCG
The DNA here is from genome assembly GCF_900091415.1 of Micromonospora inyonensis. Lineage (NCBI taxonomy): Bacteria > Bacillati > Actinomycetota > Actinomycetes > Micromonosporales > Micromonosporaceae > Micromonospora > Micromonospora inyonensis. The sequence continues at coordinate 353,084 of NZ_FMHU01000002.1, forward strand.
AGGAGTACGACGGCAACGCCGGTGCCTACCAGCAGAACTACATCAGGATCTGGCAAGGCAAGTAACAGTGCGATCGAACGACTACATACTGCGGGTCGCTTCTCTGTCGAAGACATACGGCGCGTCACGCGCTCTGGCTGAGGTGGACTTCGACGTCGCCCGAGGGAGCGTCCACGCCCTCGTGGGGGGAAATGGGTCCGGCAAGTCCACCTTGATCAAGGTCCTTGCCGGAGTCGTCCGGCCGGATCGGGGTGGCCAAGTGGCCACCGCGATCCGGAGCGAGCCGGCCGACCAGATCACGCCGTCGGTCTCCCGGCAGTTGGGGCTTCGGTTCGTTCATCAGGACCTCGGCCTCTTCGAGGACCTGTCGGTAGCGGACAACTTGCTGCCGGTTCTCGCACCGGGGGACACCACGGCAGGCTTCCTCAACCGGCAGTCGCTGCGTCAGCGGGCCAGGTCCATCCTCGACCGGTTCGAGCTGGATATCGACGTATCTCGGGACCTGCGTGAGTTGCGGCCTGCCGAGCAGACGTTGGTTGCCATCGCGCGCGCCCTCTCCGATTTCGAGGTGCCGTCCGGTGGGGTCGCGGGCGGGGTCCTGTTCCTCGACGAACCGACGGCTCGTCTTCCGCACGGCGAGGTGAGTGAGTTGTTGGAACGCTTGCGTGGGTACGCCGGCCGCGGGCACAGCATCGTCTTCGTCTCACACCGACTGGACGAGGTACTCGACGTCTGTGATGCGGTCACAGTGCTGCGCGACGGCGTGAAGGTGCTCGACAGCCCGTCGGCGGATCTGGCCCGACCCAAGCTCGTAGAGGCGATCGTCGGCCGACAGGTCGACAGCGCGAACGTCCGGGGAAGGGGGGCGGACGCTGAGCATCGAGAAGTGCTCTCGGTGTCCGGGCTTCTCGGGGGGCCGCTCCGCGGAGTGGACCTGCAGGTCGGGGCCGGTGAGGTCGTCGGCGTCGCAGGCCTGGTCGGAAGTGGCCGGACCAGTCTGTTGGAAACGATCGCGGGTTTGCACCCGCACCTTGGCGGCTCGGTGAGGGTTGCCGGTCGAGAACTGTCGGGCGCTGACTTCCGAATGATGCTGGCCAACGGCGTCGCTTACGTGCCCGAAGATCGTCTTCGTCTGAGCCTGTTCCCGGAAATGTCGGTATCGGACAATGTCGTATCCAATGCGCTGCGTCGCTACACCCGATCGGGGGTGTTCCGACCACGCAAGGCGAGCCGGGCCGCAGCGCGGGCGCATGCCCAGTACGGCGTCAAGTCGCCCGGGTTGGATGCGCCGGTCTCTGCTCTCTCAGGAGGAAATCAGCAGAAGGTCGTCATCGCGCGCTGGATGTCGTTATTGCCGCGAGTGCTGCTCCTGGACGAGCCCTCGCAGGGTGTGGATATCGGGGCTCGGGCAGACATCTATCGCTTCATCGGCGCCGCTGCCGAATCGGGCGCCGCGGTGATTGTTGTCAGTTCCGACATCGAGGAACTCCTGGGGCACTGCACCCGGATTGTGGGCCTTCGCGAAGGCGTTATTTCCTTCAGCAGGCCGACCGAATCACTCGCACGGAGCGAACTCATCAATCTGGTTTACGAGATGAACGAGGAAGCGGACCTCCGATGAACCAACGGACCGAAGTCCCCGGGCACGAGGCATCACGCGTGTCGAAGACGGCTGAAATCCCATCTAGGCAGGTGTCGGGGTCCAAGGCAGCGGTGGTCGACTTCCTGTCCAAGTACGCACTCGTCGCCAGCTTGGTGGGCCTGACGCTCTACTTCGCTATCTCTCCGCAAACGTCCGAGACGTTCTCAAGCTGGACGAATGTTCAGACGATCGTGGCCAGCGAATCCGTTGTCGGCATCGTCGCGCTGGCCGCATTGGTCCCCTTGGTGGCGTTGCGCTTCGATCTGTCCTTGGGGGCAAATGTCACAGTCTCGGCGATCGCGACTGCTCACGCCGTCGCTTATTGGGAGGTTCCAACGGCCGTTGGCGTCATCATCGGGATCAGCACTGGGGCATTAATCGGTCTCGTGAACGGTTTGCTGGTGTCGCTCTTCCAAGCCAACTCGCTGGTGATCACGCTGGGCACAGCGACGCTTCTCAGCGGGTTGAGCGCACTATTCTCGGGGTACGACATCATCCTCGGCGTGTCCGACTCCATGACGGACTTCGGGGCGACGTCCTTCCTGGGCTTTCCGAAACCAGCATGGTTGCTGCTGATCTGCGTCCTGGCGGTGACGGTGCTGCTGCGGTACACCGTCGCTGGTAGGCACCTTTCCCTCATCGGCTCGAACGAGAAGGCGGCCAAGCTGGTCGGCGTTCCGGTCTCGCGGATGGTGGCGTTCAGTTTCGTGATCGCTGGTGCTCTCGCCGGGGTTGCCGCGGTGCTATTGGTCTGCCGTACCGGTTCGGCTTCGACCGGGAGCGGCGAAGGATTCATGCTGCCGGCGTTGGCAGCAGTGTTCCTGGGGTCGACCACGATCAAGCCGGGGAGGTTCACCGTCGCCGGAGCGATCGTCGGCGTCTTCTTCGTTGCGGTTGCCGTCAACGGCTTGACACTCTCCGGCGTCGACGACTGGGTCGAGCCGACCTTCACCGGCGCCGTGGTCGTGGTGGCTGTAGCACTCTCGGCGGTTCTGATGGCCCGGAGTCGTGGTGAACGGCTGTGACGGATGTCAGGAAAGCGGTGATCTGCGGCGCTGCAGCCGCCATTGATTAGTTGACCAGGGCGTATTCGCGGCCGGGTCGGGTGCGTTGGTGGAACCAGCGTGAGCGGGCTTGGTGACGGCGGCGCCAGGTCATCCAGTGGTCGGCGTGCTGGGGCGGTGTCGCCTGGTGCAGGAGTCCCGCCAGGAGCCGTCGGGTTTCGGGGACGGTCAGGGGGATCAGGCCGGGGTCTGGTGGCGGGGCCTGGTCGGGGGTGGCCGGTGGTGGTGCCTGGGTGTCGGTTCGGGCGCGCAGCCGGGCGGCGGCGACGGCGCAGATGGCCAGGACGGCCATGACCAGCACGGTGTGCCGGCGGATCGCGGTATAGAGGCGGGCCTGGCACTGGTCGAGGCCGAACTGGTCCTTGCCGAACTCGAAGTCTTCCTCGACCGGCCAGCGCAGCCCTGCGGCGCGGATCAGCCTGGTCACGGCCGCGGGTTGCCCCTCGGGCTGGTAGCAGTAGTGGAAGGCCAACTCGCCGGTGCGCAGGCGCCGACGTACCAGCAGGACATGCTCAGGCTCGCGGTGGCGATGCTCGCCCACGCGTACCACCGTTGTCCCTTGGACCCGGTGCGGCGGAGCGCACCTCCCACTGGCGGTGGTCCACCTGCTGCGCGGCTTGCCGGCAGGTCAACCGGACCCCGACGCCGAACACGATCATGAACGTGGAGGCCATCCGCAGCACGTACGCCTGCTGCTGTTCGAAGACCTCCCGCAACTGGGTGCAGCCGCCGTAGGTCTCGTCTGCGCAGATCACGTCGAAGCGGACCCCGTCGGCGTACGCGTCGGTGCAGATGTCGATCGCCAGTTGTCCTTTGGTGCGGAACTGCAGGTCATCCGGTAGCACCATCGCCCGGGCAGTGGCTGGGTCGTCCGGAGAACCGCTTCCGCTGCCCGGTGGCCTCGTCGATCCGCTTGTCGTTGACCCGCGGCGCGTGATGACCGGTGCGGACCACCAGCCGATGGCCGTGCTCGTCGACCTCCTCGCGGAACGCCTCGACGTACGCGGCGACCTCAGCCTCCCAACGCCGCGGCCAGCATCTGCCGCGCGCCGTCACGCACGATCTCGTCAAGCAACGACCCACCGGCCGGCTCGTGGGACGCCGCGGCGTCGTGGACTACTTTGAGGGTGCACCTTCCCCGAGCGGGCGCGCCAACGCCGACCCTGATCAGACGGTTACTGGGCTTCGATCTCGCTCGGGAGGTGCGCCCGCTTCATGTCACCTCGCCGAGAGCCATCTACAGGTTCTGATCATCGCTCGTCTGGATCTGGAGCAGGGCACGCGTCCTTGGGGCGAAGAAGTCATTTCCTTGGTCGTCGATGACGAGGAAGGCGGGGAAGTTGTCGACCCGGATCTTCCACACGGCCTCCATGCCGAGGTGTTCGTAGTCGATGACTTCGACGCTCTTGATGCAGTCCTGGGCCAGCCGCGCGGCGGGGCCTCCGACGGATCCGAGGTAGAAGCCCCCGTGTCGGCGGCAGGCGTTCGCCACCGTCTGAGACCGATTGCCCTTGGCGAGCATGACCAGCGATCCACCGGCCGCCTGGAACTCCTCCACGTAGGTGTCCATGCGCCCTGCCGTGGTGGGACCGAAGGATCCCGCGGCCATCCCGTTCGGTGTCTTGGCGGGGCCGGCGTAGTAGACGGGGTGGTCGCGCAGGTATCCCGGCAGCGGTTCGCCTGCCTTCAAGCGGGCGCTGATCTCGGCGTGCGCGAGGTCGCGCGCGACGACGAGCTCACCAGACAACGACAGTCTGGTTCCAACGCCCAGTCCCGACAGCTTGGCTCGGATCTGGGTCATAGGCGCTGAGATATCCACCGCCACGACCTCCCCGACGAGGTGGGCATCGGTCACCTCGGGCAGGAACCGAGAGGGGTCCTCCTCAAGCTTCTCCAGGAATACGCCCTCGGCCGTGATGCGACCAAGGATCTGCCGATCTGCCGAGCATGAGACCGCGATTGCCACGGGGCAGGAGCCTCCGTGTCGCGGGAGCCGAACTACTCGCACGTCGTGACAGAAGTACTTGCCGCCGAATTGTGCGCCAATGCCGAGTTGGCGAGTGGTAGAGAGGATCTGTTCTTCCAGCTGGAGGTCGCGGAAGCCGTGGCCCGAGGGTGAGCCCGAGGTGGGCAATGTGTCCAGGTACCGGGCAGAGGCCAGCTTCGCGGTCTTGAGCGCGTACTCGGCGGAGGTGCCGCCGATGACGACTGCCAGATGGTACGGAGGGCAGGCTGCGGTTCCGAGAGCACTGATCCGCTCGGTGAGGAAGGAGAGAAGTCTCTGCTCGTCCAGGAGGGCTCGGGTCTCCTGGAACAGGAAGCTCTTGTTCGCGCTGCCGCCGCCCTTGGCCATGAACAGGAACTCGTAGGTGTCGTGGCCCTCGGCCAGGATCTCGATCTGTGCAGGCAGGTTGGTGCCCGTGTTGACTTCGCGGTAAGTGCTCAGCGGTGCGAGCTGTGAGTAGCGAAGGTTGAGCGTCTTGTAGGCGTGGTGGATGCCCCGGCTGAGATGGCGCGCGTCCCGTCCGTCGGTGAGCACACGGGACCCCCGCTGGCCGAACACGATCGCAGTGCCGGTGTCCTGGCACATCGGCAGGATGCCCTGGGCCGAGATCGCGGCGTTGCGAAGAAGCTCGGTGGCGACGTACTTGTCGTTCGCGCTGGCCTCAGGATCGTCGAGGATACTCCGCAACTGCTCCAGGTGCGAGGTCCGCAGCTGATGGGATACGCGGGTGAACGCGACGTCGGCGAGCCGGGTGAGGGTGAGGTCCGACACCTTCAGGAGTGTGTCCCCATAGAGATCGACCACCTCCGGTGGCGGTGCGTCGATGGCGACGAACTCCACCGTATCCGTGCCTCTGGGCAGGATCGGCGTGTAGTCGAAGTCCGGGTCGTCGTAATCGGGCCCCGTGGCGAGTGGTCCAGGTTCAGTCGCCATCGGGCGTCCTGTCGTTCTTGCGGTGCCGGTCCAGGATCGACTGGGCGCGGATGACGACCGGCGCATCCACCATCTGCCCGGCCACTGCTGCCACGCCCGGTGAGGCGTCCAGCACCGCGACGGCCCAGGCGACCTCCTCCTCGGTGGGAAGGAAGGCGACCTGAGTGGGCGCGACCTGGCTGGGATGGACGCAGAGTTTGCCACCGAATCCTAGCTCGCGTGCATGCGTGAGGTCTGCATCGAGCGCCTCGCTCTCGGTCAGTCGCGTGGTGACGCCGTCGATCGGCGCGGGCAGCCCGGCGGCCGCGCTGGCGTAGACCAGCTGGGAGCGAGCGAGCTGTAGGGCGGGTTGTGACGCCGGATCCACTCCGATGTTGGCGGCGAAGTCGACGTTGCCGAAGACCAGGCCGGCAACTCCGGTGGCCGCGATCTCGTGGGCAGCCGCGAGCCCGAGCGGAGTCTCGATCAGGGCCAAGGTGGGGGAGTCGCACGAGCTCACGAAGCGGCTGACATCGCCCGCGTCCTCACACTTCGGTAGCAGGACGAAGCTGGCACGCCCGGAGACCATGCGTAGGTCCGGTTCATGCCAGGAGGTGCCGACGCCATTGACTCTGACGATGGCTTCGCGCCCGCTAGCCAGCCAAGCTGCGGTGGACTGGCGTGCGCCATGCTTCGAGGCCGCGGCCACTGCGTCCTCGAGGTCGACGATCACGTGGTCGGCGCCGGTGGCGGACGCCTTCGTGAAGCGGTCAGGTCGATCACCCGGTACGAAGAGGAGAGCTCCGCTCGGCGCGGACGGATCGGTTGTCAAAGAGGGCCACCTTCGGATTAGGCATCATTCCACGAAGTATGCATGACCTGTTGCTGTCGCACATAGTGTCGGCTAGCGTGGTGGCCACTACAAGGGTCGAAGGAGCATCGAGATGGTTGACCTGCAGGGCTGGGTCGCGATCGTGACCGGCGGTGCGAGCGGCCTCGGGCAAGCCCCGCGGAGCGGTTGGCCGAGTTCGGGGCCGGTGTCGTGATCGCGGACCCGGACCTCGAGGGCGCCCAGCGGGGGGTCAAGCCGATCGAAGCTGCCGGCCGTGAGAAGGGGTGCGAACGCCTGGCTGGCTACAGTCAGACCAAGGCCATCGCGGTGGGGACGCGATGACCGGGCTGCCACTGGCCGGCGTCACCGTTGTCTCGTGTGAGCAGGCGGTGGCTGCGCCGTTCGCCACTCGTCAGCTGGCGGACCTCGGGGCACGTGTCATCAAGGTCGAGCGTCCCGGCAGCGGAGACTTCGCCCGAGGCTACGACGAGACGGTCCTTGGCATGTCCAGCCACTTCGTCTGGCTCAACCGCTCGAAGGAGAGCATCGCCCTCGACCTCAAGCAGCCGCCAGCACTGGAGGTCATGCACCGGCTCATCGACCGCGCCGACGTGTTCGTCCAGAACCTCGCGCCTGGTGCTGCCGAGCGGCTGGGCCTGGGAGCCGACGCGCTTCGGGCGCGCGATCCGCGGCTCATCACCTGCTCGATCACGGGCTACGGCACCAGCGGGCCCTACCGCCATGCGAAGGCCTACGACCTGCTGATCCAGTCGGAGACCGGACTGGTCTCAGTCACCGGAAGCGACGATGCACCCGCCAAGAGCGGTATCCCAGCGGCCGACATCGGCGCCGGCATGTACGGGTTCGCAGGCATCCTGTCCGCCCTCTATGACCGGGAACGCACAGGCGAGGGCACCAAGCTGGACATCAGCCTCTTCGACTCACTCATCGAGTGGATGGGCTACCCGCTGTACTACACGCGATACGGCGGAGAGGCACCCAACCGCACCGGCACCAGCCACGCGGCCATCGCTCCGTACGGCACCTACGCCTGCGCCGATGGCCAGCAGTATGTGCTGTCCATCCAGAACGAGCGAGAGTGGAAGGCGTTCTGTGACGTCGTGCTCGACATGCCCGAACTGGCAGAAGACTCACGCTTTGATACCGGCAGCCGCCGAGTGAGCAATCGCGTCGAGCTTGACACCCTCATCAACCAGCAGCTGTCTCGGATCACCGGGGCCACCTTCGCTGAGCGACTCAACAGTGCACGCATCGCCAATGCGCGACAGCGCGAGGTCGCCGACGTCATCGACCATCCCCAGCTCACCGCGCGCGATCGGTGGCGCGAAATCGGAACGCCTGCCGGCCCCATCCAGGCGACGCTGCCCGCGATCACCGTCGAGGGCCGCGAACCGCGAATGGGACCTGTCCCCAGCCTCGGCCAACACACCCACGACCTGCTCGAAGAACTGGGGTACAACGCCGTGGGCATCCGTGCTCTCGAGAGGGATGGGGCGTTCTGAACAATCACCAGAGCATCGCCGGGTATGATCCGCCCGAATGGTGCCACATCAAGACGGGCGAAGCGATAACCGTGGTAAACAGTGCGACCAAGCGGGACGCGATTGTCGATGGGCTGCGACGGCTCATCGTCTCGGGCGAGCTCGAACGCGAGAGTCGCCTGCCGCAGGACGAGCTCGCCAAGAGGTTCAACAGCAGCATTACCCCGGTGCGCGAGGCGCTGCGCGTCCTGGAGGCAGAAGGTCTCGTCGTATCAGCGCCGCATCGTGGGACCCGGGTTGCAGGGATCGACCTTGACCGGGTGAAGGCGACCTATATCGTGCGTCGTCTGACTGAGAGTTATGCCATGCGTCGTGCCGCCACCCGGTTCAGCCTCCGCGATATCAAACGGGCACAGGAACTACTTCTCAAGATCGAGGATGCGGCTGTCGCCGGCAACGAGCTTTGCGTCCGACAGGCGAATCGCGACTTTCACTTCTACTTTTACGATCGTTGCGGAATCCCTGGGCTGTCGGACCACCTCGCCTCGCTATGGGCGTCATTCCCGTGGGATCTCGTGATCGGCGCACCCGACCGTGCTGAAGCCTCCAGGAAGGAGCATCACACCATACTCGAGGCGGTGCGCGCTGGCGATCCAGACAGGGCTGCCGCAGCCATCGAGACGCACATCGCTCACGGGTTCCTCCCGATCGCTCGCCGCATCAGCGGCGAGGATGTGTTGGATCCGTTCGATCCGGACACCGATTGAAGGCGACTGCAGGAGTGGCGGAGACGACAGATCGGTGGGGCTTCTATCGGGAGTGGATAGAGGCTCAGGGCGAATCTGTCTTCGAACGTCTGGCCAGTCTGCTTACGGAACGCGTTCCGAGGATGGTGCCCGATGACGTCGATCGGGCTCTACTGAGGGCATCTGTCATGTCACACCTGCCGGCGTTCCGGAGCTTTGGTTTGGTGGCTCGCCCTCGGAGGTGGACGATACCGAAGCCGGCTCGCGCGCTCGTCATCGCTCAGGCGGACAGCGGCGCACCGCTGGAGTCGCTGCTGATGGCATACGAGATCGGCAAGGTCGAGATCTGGAAGGCGTTCCTGGAAGCCGTGCGGGCGAAGTCCCACGAGGCGCTGTCCGCGGACCTCCGGCTGGCGTTGCTCGAGGTCGTCATGAGTTGGACCTCCGACTACCTCCAGGACATCACCGCGCAGGTCGTCGAGATCTACTCCACGAGAACGGCTCATCTGAGCAACCGCGAGGGTGCCCAAGTCCGGGAAACGCTGGACAATTTCATCGCTGGAGACATAGACGTCGCACACGCTGAGGAACTCCTCGGATACTCGATCGCCAGCAGTGCCCACGTCGCCTTTGTCGTCGCTACCGCGCCGGACCTTCCGGCCGGTCGATTGGACGCTGCGGTCTCCCATGTCGCGAGCATGCTGGGCGGTCCATTCCTGGCGATGGCCCTGAATGCCCGGTCGGCGTTGGTGTGGGTCACGGTGCGCGAAGGTTCCTGGACAGCATTCGGGTCACGCCTGCCGTCGCGTCCACCCGAGGGGGCCATGGTCGCACTCAGCAGTGAGCAGTATGGCGCCGTCGGGTTCCGACGTGTTCGGGAGGAGGCACTCAGTGCCGCGCCTCTGCTGGAGGCCAATCCATCCGCATCGCCGCTGTGCTTCCCTGATGTCGAGGCCGAGACGCTGGCGCTTCAGGACCACCAGGCAGCGCGACGGTTGGTTCATCGGCAACTCGGCGCTCTACTCCACCAGTGGCCGGCCGGTCTCGACCTGATCCAGACAGTTCAGGTCTTCTTGGAAACCGGAGCCAGCCCGACGCGGACCGCCCGCCAGCTCCACTTGCATCCAAACACGGTGACGCAACGGCTCAAGAAGTTCGAGAAGGTCCGCGGTCGGCCGACCGAAGTCGGAGACCTTCCGCTCTGGCTCGCGCTGAGGCTTGCGCCTATGGTTCGCCTCGACCACGCGGCTGACGACTTCTGACCGGCGAGCGGGGCATTCTTCTGCCTACCCGTCCTCCGCCAGCGCCTTCGAGGTCGGCCGAGCGGGCCAGCTCGACGTAGTGCCGAAGAGGTCGGCCGGATCGCATACGCCGAGGTGTGGAGCGAGTTGCTGGGCCGCCTGCAAAGTAAGACCGCGCCGGCCGTTCTCGATGAACTTCACGTGGTCGGACTGAGCGCGGCCAGCCCGGCGAGGCGTTCGCGGGAGAGGCCGGCGGCTCGGCGAAGCCGCTCGACACGTTGTCCTGGTGTCGGTTGCTCCTGACGGACCATGGAGTCACCTCAGCCGAATCGGGTACATCGTGTACCCGTGGCGGTACTCCTCGTCTGGCTTGATCGGGATGACCGCGCTCTGCGGAGAGAACGTCGACAGCGGACCCCGCTATACCGTGAGCTGTATGAATCTCCGGTACACCCGCAGCGGTTCGACCAGAGCGATGGGCAGGCACCTCCGGCACCAGCGCCCGGCCGTCGGGCCTTCTCGATCGGCGGCGGCTCGTCGATGTCGCCGGAACCGCCGGGACGGTCAGAGCCGGATCGGCATCAGCAGCGAGTAGGTCAGCTCGTCGTCCGGGCGGCGCACGACCAGCGGGGTGATCGGGCCGTCCAACTCCAGCACGAGCTGCCCCCGGGCCGCCGCGTCCAGGGCGTCGAGCAGGAACTCCCGGTTCACCCCGATCCGCAGGTCGTCCCCGGTCGGGGCGTCGTCGCCGACCACGCGCAGGCCACCGCGGTCGTCCACGCTGAGCACGGTCACCTCGTACCGGATGCCGTCGTGCTCGCGCAGGACGGTCGGCGCGCCGCCCAGCGTGGCCCGCAGCGCGGGCACGTCCACCGTGGCCCGGCGGGCCGGCGCGGCGGCCACCCGGTCGCGCAGCAGCCGCCGGTGGTCGGGGTAGTCGGCGTCGACGGCCCGGCCGGTGATCCGCTGGTCGCCGACGCCGACGGTGATCCCCTCGGCGTCCAGGGTCAACGACGCCTCCCCGGTGTCGGCGGCGGCGAGCAGCTCGCGTACCCGGTCGGCGACGTCGACCGGCACCGGCACGCGCACCGGCGGTCCGGTGATTGCGGCGGACGCGCCGGCCACCGCCAGCCGGAACCGGTCGGTGGCGACCAGGGTCAGCGTGTCCGGCCCCACGTCCAGCAGGACGGTGGCGAGCTGCGGCAGCTGCGGATCGTCGCCGACGGCGAAGCGGACCGCGTCGAACGCGGCAGCCAGGGCGGTGCGGGGCAGGGTGAGTCGGGTGGTCATGACGGTCTCCTCGTGATCGAGCAGGGCACGGATTCGGGAGAGTTCACGGCGGGCGTCGGCGAGCCCGTCCTCCAGCCGGCGCAGGTGCGCGTCGAGCAGCCCGTGCACCATCGCCGGTTCGGCGACCGCGACGGCGGCGGTGATGCCGGCCAGCGGCATCCCCACCCGGCGCAGCCCGGCCACCAGCCGGGCCGTGCGTACCTGGTCGACGGTGTACCAGCGGTACCCGGTGTGCGCGTCCACCCACGCCGGGGTCAGCACCCGGCCCCGGTCGTAGAAGCGCAGCGCGCTCACCGTCAGGCCGCTGGCCCGGGCCAGCTCGCCGATGCTGAGCAGTTCCCTCTCCACGGGTACCGATGCTGGTCCCTCGACCTTGTCGAGGGTCAAACCGTCCCGCCGACCCCACCCGGTGCGGCCGGGTCGACGACCCGGAAGGTGATTCCGGCCCGGACCAGGCGCTCCAGCAGCGCGTCCCCCATCGCGGTCACCGGGGTCACCTGCCCGGCGGTGGCCGGCAGGTCGTTGTACGCCAGGCAGAGCGCCGACTCGGCGAGCATCTTGGCGGTCTCGTCGTAACCGGGGTCGCCGCCGGCGACCTCGGTGACGATCCGCTGCCCGCCACCGGTGCCCACGAACCGCACCCGGAACCAGGACCTCGCCCGCTGCTCGGGCGTCGGCCCCTGCCCGGAGGCGAGCCGGCCGTGCAGCCACCGCCGGGTGGGCGGCAGCTTCACCAGCCCCGTCACGGCACCGAGGCCGACCGCCCCGGCCAGCACCGTGGGTAGCCGCCGCACCGCCGCGAAGTGCCGGTAGGTGAAGTCCGGGCCGTACTCCGGCCGGGCCGCCGCCGAGCGGCGGACCACCTGCGGGTCGATGGTCGGCAGCGGCACCGCCCAGAAGCCCAGCTCCGTGCGGCGACCGAGCCGCCCCGGTACGGCCCGCACCCGGCGTCCCGCCGGCCGGGGCTCGGCGGCCCGGCGCTGGCGCGCCGTGCGGCTCATCTGCGTCGACCGCTCGAACGCGGTCAGCGCCGAGTGGTACGTCCCGGCGGAGAACCGGCCGCCGGCCCGGACGAACCCGTCCACGTCGACCGGCCCGTCCGTCGGCAGGTGCTTGAGGGTGAACCAGACCCCCAGGTCGTACGGGACCGAGTCGAAGCCGCAGGTGTGCACCAGTCGGGCCCCGGTCCGCGCCGCCTCGGCGTGGTGCCGCAGGTACATCAGGTCGACGAACTCCGGCTCACCGGTGATGTCCACGTAGTCGGTGCCGGCGCGGGCGCAGGCGGCGACCAGCGGCTCCCCGTACCGCAGGTACGGGCCGACGGTGGTGACCACCACCCGGCTGCTCTCCGCCACCGCGCGCAGCGACTCCGGATCGGTCACGTCGGCGGTCAGCAGCGGTAGCCCGGCCAGCGCCGGGTCGACGGCGGCGAGCCGGTCGCGTACCCCGGCCAGCTTCTCCGGGTTCCGCCCGGCCAGCGCCCAGCGGAGCCCGACCGGGGCGGTGCGGGCCAGGTAGGTGGCGGTCAGCGCGCCGGTGAAACCGGTCGCGCCGAACAGGACGAGGTCGTACGGGCGGTCGTCGGGCACCCGACGAGTCTCCCACCCGGCCGAGGGTCGGGTTGCGCGGTAGCAGGGGACCCCTGTTACCGCATTCTGTGTAGCAGGGAGCCCCTGCAACCACCTCAGCCGGGGGACGGCAACCACCTCAGCCGGGCGTGAACACCACCCGGACGCAGCCGTCCGCCCGCTCGCGGAACAGGGCGTACCCCGTCGCCCCCTCCGCCAGCGGGAACCGGTGCGTGGCGAGGTGCTCGGTGCGCAGCTCGTCCCGGGCCATCCGGTCCAGCAGCTCCGGGATGTGCCGGGGGCCGTGCGGGCGTGCCCCGCGTACAGTCAGCTCCTTCTGCACCACCGCGCCGACCGGGAAGGTGTCCACGAAGCCGGTGATGTCGCCCAGGACGACCACGGTGCCGCCCTTGCGGCAGGCGTGCACGGCCTCCCGCAGCGCCAACGGGGTGCGGGGAGCGCGGCGCAGCCGCTCGGCCAGGGAACGGGAACCGTCCACCGCGCCGGCCGCCTCGACGCACACGTCCGGCCCCCGCCCGCCGCTGCGTTCACGCAGCTCGGCGGTGACGTCGGCGCGGTGGTAGTGCACCGTCTCCGCGCCGGTGTGCCGTTCGACCATGCGCAGCCGCTCGTCGTACCGGTCGATCACGACGACCCGCGCCGCGCCGCGCAGCACCGCCGCCCGGGCCACCAGCTGCCCGACCGCGCCGGCACCCCAGACCGCGACGACGTCCCCCGGGCGCACCCCGCCGACGTCCACTCCGGTCCAGCCGGCCGGTGCGGCGTCCGAGGCGAACACCGCCCGTTCGTCGGGTACCCCGTCCGGCACGGTGAACGCCCCGACGTCGGCGTACGGCACCCGCACGTACTCGGCGTGGCTGCCGGGGAAGCCGCCACCGGCCGACGGGTGACCGTAGCAGCCGGCCGGCGCCTGCCCCCAGGCCAGCTCGCCGGCGACCGGGTCGACACTGCCGTTGTCGCAGCAGGAGTGCCGCCCCTGCCGGCAGTACCGGCACCGGCCGCAGGCCACCACGGAGGCGACCACCACCCGGTCGCCGACCCGGTGCCGGCGTACCCGTGGGCCCACCTCCACCACCTCGCCGAGGAACTCGTGCCCGAGCACGTCCCCGGGGGCCAACCCGCCGCCGTCGATCAGGTGCAGGTCGGTGCCGCAGGCGGCGCTGCGGCGGACCCGCACGATGGCGTCGTGCCCGTTGCGCAGCTCCGGGTCGGGGACCTCGGCGACGGCCAGGCGGTCACCCTGCCAGCACAGCGCCCTCATCCGGGCACCGCCCGCCCGCCCGGCCAGCGGCTGCCGCGTCCCGGGAACCGCTCGACGCGGGGACGGTCCGGGCGGAGCGGTTCGCCGGTCTCGGCGAGCTGGCGCACCTCGCGCAGTGCGGCCCGGAGCACCTGGTCCGGGTCGTCGCCGACCAGGTGCGCGGCCAGCCCCGCGAAGCGGCCGTCCGGGGCGCGGGCGGCCAGCTCGGTGCCCTGGTCACCGGGGGCGGGGCGCACCCGCACCTGCACCCCGTCGCCGAGCCGGGCCAGCGGTTCCGGCAGCCGACCGCCGGGCAGCACCTCGTCCGCCGGACGGCCCACGGTCACCACCTGCCACCGTCCGGCCGGCGCGGGCCGTCTTCCGCGTGCCACCTGCCACCGTCCGGCCGGCACGGGCCGCCTCGCGCGTACCACGGTCGTCACCCGCCTTCGTCGTCCGTCCCGGCGTCGCGGCGCGGTCCGGGGTTCCTCCCCGCACCCTGCGGACGGGGCGGGTGAAGCCGGTTCCCCCGGAAGGGGTGAACGGCGTGTGGCCGGGTAACCGGCGGCCGCGACCGGGGACCATGGGGGAGGCCGACCGATGCCGGAGGAGTCGAGCGGGGTGTGTCCGCCCGTGCCACTGCTGGCGTCCCGGCTGACCGCACCGCCGTCGCCGGAGCCGGTGGTGCTCCGCCCCCGGCTGCTGCGCCGGCTGGACTCCGGAACCGACGGACCGGTCACCCTGGTCCGGGCGCCCGCCGGCTGGGGTAAGACCACCCTGCTCGCCGCCTGGGCACGGGCCGCCGGGGCGGTGTCGGCCTGGGTATCCGTGGAGACCGGCGACACCGCCGCGCGGCTCTGGTCGTACCTGGCCGCCGCGCTCGATGCGGCGGACCTGCCGGCCGACCGACCAGACCACCTCGCGGCCGCCCTCGCCGGCCGGGACCGGCCGGTCGTCCTCATCCTGGACGACCTGCACCGGGTGACCGAACCGGCGGCCCTGGCCGGGCTGGAGTTCCTGCTGCGGCACGCCGGGCAGCGGCTGCGTCTGCTGGTCGCGGCGCGCAGCGACCCCGCGCTGCCGCTGCACCGGTGGCGGCTGCGCGGGGAGCTGACCGAGATCGACGCCGACGAGCTGGCCTTCACCACCGACGAGGTCGCCGACCTGCTGGCCACGCACGGGGTGGTGGTGCCCCCCGCCTCCGTGCCGACGCTGCGGGAGCGCACCGGCGGCTGGCCGGCCGGGGTGTGCTTCGCCGCGCTGGCCGCCCGGTCCGCCGCCGACCCGGCCGCCGTGGTCACCGGCTTCGGCGGGGACCAGCCGGACGTCGCCGGTTACCTGCGCGAGGAGGTCCTCGCCGAGCTGTCCCGCGACGACGTCGACCTGCTGCGCCGGCTCGCCGTGACCGGGACGGTCTGCGGCGACCTGGCCGCCGCGCTGGCCGGGCCGGCCGCGAACGACGGCCGCCTCGCCGGCCTCGCCCGGTCCACCGGGTTCCTGCGCCCCGACGGTTTGCGCCCCGGCTGGTACCGCTGCCAACCGCTCCTGGCCGATCTGCTCCGCGCCGACCTGGCCCGGTCCTCCGCCGGGCAGCTGCGCGGACTGCACTCCCGGGCCGCCGGCTGGTACGCCGGGCAGGGCCGGTCGGGGGAGGCGCTGCGGCACGCGCTCGCCGCCGAGGACTGGGACCGCGCCACCGAGCTGGTGCTCGTCGGCTGGCCGGAGCTGGTCCCGTACGACCCGGAACCGGCCGGACCACCGCCGGCCGCCCCGCCGGCCGACCGGGTGGGCCGGGACCCGGAACTGGCCCTGGCCCTGGCCGTCGACCAGGCCCGGTCCGCCGATCCCTCCGCCGCGGCCGACCACCTGCGCGGTGCGGTCGCCGCCGCCCGTGACCTGCCCGCACCGCGCCGCGACCGCCTCCGGTGGCTGGTCGCCGCGGTGGAGGTCGCCCTGGCCCGCCTGGCCGGTGACCCTGCCGGGGTACGCGGTGCCGCCGCCCGGCTGCGCGCGTTGACCGGCTCGCCGGCCGGCCCCGCCGACGATCCCCGCTCCGGTGCCGGTGACCGGGCCGACGGGCACCTGGTCGCCGGCACCGCCGACGCGCTCGCCGACCTGACCGAGGGGGACCTGCCCGGGGCCGGGGCCGCCTTCGACCGGCTGGCCGCCGAGGCCCGGCAGGCGGGACGGGCCGGCACCGAGCTGCTCTGTCGCAGCCGGGCCGCCCTGGCAGCAGCCTGGCACGGTCGGCTCCGCGAGGCGGAGCAGGATGCCCGGGAGACGCTCGGCGGACCGGTCACCCCGGCAGACCGCAGCCATGCGTACCTGGCCCTGGCGGTGGTGGCGCTCTACCGCGACCGGCCCGGCGAGGCCGAGGTGCACCTGGCCCGGGCCGACGGCCCCGGCTACGACCCGACGGTGGCGGCGGTGGCCGCGTTCTGCCGGGCGCAGCTCGGCCGCGACCCGGCGACCGCGCAGCGCACCCTGGCCGGGGCACGTCACCGGCTGGCCGACCGCGCCCGCGCCGGCGCGCTGGCCGACCGGCTGCTCGCCGCCGAGGCCGACCACTGCGCGGCACGCGGCGACCCGGCGGCGGCCCGGGAACTGCTGGACGCCGCCGCCGTTCCGGCGCAGGTCGGTCCGGAGCTGGCCGTGGCGCGTGCCCGGGTCGAGCTGTACGCCGGTGACCCGGCGGCGGCCGGCCGCGCCCTGCCCCGGTGGGACACGGCGGACGCCGACCGGTGGCCGGTGCCGGTACGTCTCGACGCCGGCCTGCTCGACGCCCTGCTCGCCCGGCACGGCGGCGACCCCCGCCGGGCCGGCCGGGTGGTGGAACGGGTGTTGGAACTGGCCGCGCAGGACGGGCACCGACGGGTGCTCACCCGGGCCGTGCCCGGCGTGCGGGACCTGCTCGCCGAGCATCTGGACTCCGGCACCGCGCACTGGCCGTTCGTCGCCGACCTGCTCCGCGACGGTGACCCGGCCGGTGCCGGCGAGCCGGTGCGGGGCGGCGGGGAACCCGAGCGGGGACTGGACGAGCCGCTGACCGAGCGGGAACTGACCATCCTGCGGTATCTCCAGAGCATCCTGTCCAACGTGGAGATCGCCAGCGAGCTGTGCCTGTCGGTGAACACCGTCAAGACGCACGTCCGCAACATCTATCGCAAGCTCGACGCCACCCGACGCCGGGAGGCGGTTCGCCGGGCCCGCGAACTCCACCTGATCTGACCGCTCGGGTGGTAGGTGGTGGTACCAGGGGGCCCCTGCACACGGCGTGGCCGGGGCACCGGTGCGGGCGGGGCCGGGACGTCACTCCTCGCCCACCTGGTCGACGGCGGCGAGCAGGTCCGCGACGGCGTACCCGCCCTCGTGGCAGACGCCGTTGACGAACAGGGTCGGCACGCCGGTCACCCCGCTCTGGATCCCGCCGACGAAGTCCCGCCGGACCCGGTCGGCGTGCACCCGCTGCTCCACCTCGACGCTCACCTCGTCGGGGGAGACGCCGAGCTGCTCGACGCCGACCGTCAGGTGCACCGGGTCGAGCTGGTCCTGGTGCTCGTACAACCAGTCGTGCATCTCCCAGAACCGGCCGCGCCGGCCGACCGCCTCGGCGACCTGTGCCGCGTGCTCCGCGTACGGGTGGATGTTGGCGATCGGGAAGTGCCGGTGGACGAGCCGGACCAGGTCGCCGCGCTGGCGTAGCACGTCGCGCAGGTTCCGGTACGCCGCACCGCAGTGGCGGCACTGGAAGTCGGCGTACTCGACGAGGGTCACCGGTGCGTCCACCGGCCCCCGCACGTGGTCGGCCTCGGTGACCGGCACCCGCAGTCGGACGACGGTGACCTGGAGCGGCGTGGTCATCGGCGCCGCTCACCTCCTCCCGGTCGGCCCGGCCCGGGGGTTCGCGCCGGTCGGCGCGGCCGGCCGGACCGGTCACGCGTTCCAGCCTGGTGACCCGCCGGGTGAGGGCGGTTCACCCCGCCGGGGTGGTTCGCACCACGAGCCGGTTGTGCACCTCGGAAACGCCCGGCGCGGACCATGCGGCCCGCTCCGCGTCCTCCCGCTGCGCCGTCGACCGGACCACCCCGTCCAGGACGACCGTGTCGCCGGACACGTCGACCGAGACGCGGGCGGGGTCCGCGGCGACGCCGCGCTCCAGCGCCCGCAGGATGCCGGCGGCGACCTCCGGTCCCGGGGGAGCGGTCCGGGGCCGTACGGCGATGCCGTCGCTGACCCCGCGCACGCCGGTGAGCCGCCCCACCGCCCGCTCGGCGGCCCGCCGCTGGTACTCCCACTCGACCTGGCCGCGCAGCGTCACCCAGCCGTCGGCGACGGTCACGTCCAGCTCCTCCACCGGCACGAAGGCGTCCCATTCCAGGGCCCGGACGGCGGCGAGGGCGATCTCCTGGTCGGTGCGCCGGGCGGAGGTGGGCAGCCGCACCGTCAGGTCGTTGGCGACCGCCCGCACCCGGGCGACCCGGTGGGCGGCCCGTTCGGCGGCCCACTTCTTGGCGTAGCCGTCGACCCGACCGGTGAGGGTCACCACGCCCTCGGCGACGGTCACGCCGATCTCGTGCGGCTGGACCCGGGGTTCCCAGGCCAGCTCGTCCAGCACGTCGGCCTGGATGTCCTGGTCGGTACGGGTGGTCGTCGCGCTCCTCATCGGAAGGCTCCTCTCCGGCGGGCGGTGGTTTCCCTGCCCACCGGCGGCGACGCTGCCCACGGTGGTGTCCCTGCCCGCCGGCCGCGATGCTGCCCCCGGGGAGGGTGAGCCGCCCTCACCCGGGTCGGGTGGGACGGGGGTGACAGTCGGGCCACGGTACGGCACGATCTGGATCGATCGGGTCACAGTCGGCGACGGGGGCGGGCGATGAGCACCGAACGGGAGACGGCACCCACCCCGGCCCGCGTCCGGGACCGGGTCGGGTGGACGCTGTGGCGGCTGGCCCGGCACGAACGGACCCTCGTGGTGCTCGGCTCGCTGCTGCTGGCGGCGGTGCTGACCTGGCCCACGCTGCGGGACCTGGCCGGGACGATCCCCCAGGACACCGGTGACCCGACCCTCCAGGCCTGGCAGGTCGCCTGGGGTGGGCACGCCCTGCTTCCCGACCCGGGCAACCTCTGGCACTCCAACACCTTCCACCCCGAGCCGTACACCTACGCGTACTCGGACACGCTGCTCGGGTACGCGCCGTTCGGCATGGTCGGGGACGGCCCGGTGGCCGCGGTGGTCCGGTACAACCTGCTCTACGTGCTGGTGCACGCCCTGGCGTTCGTCGGGGCGTACGCGCTGGCCCGGCAGTTGGGGGCGGGGCGGGCCGGGTCGGCGGTGGCGGGGGCCGCGTTCGCGTACGCCCCGTGGAAGCTCGCGCAGGCCGGGCACCTGCACGTGCTCTCCGTGGGAGGGATCGCGCTGTCGTTGGCCATGCTGGCCCGGGGGCACGGCTGGTCGCTGCGGCACGGCTACCGGCCGGAGCGGGCGCGTCCCGGCTGGGCGGCGGCCGGGTGGCTGGTCGCCGCCTGGCAGATCAGCCTGGGCTTCGGCATCGGCCTGCCCTTCGCGTACGTGTTGGCGCTGGTCTGCCTGGTCGCGGCGGCCCGGTACGCCTGGTCGGCCTGGCAACGGGCCCGGCCGCCCTTCCCGCGCGGCCTGCTCCTGGCCGACCTGGCCGGTGGGGTGTTCTTCGCCGGGGTGGCCCTGCTGATGGCGGCCCCCTACTTCGAGGTGGTGGAACGCCACCCGGAGGGGCGGCGGACGGTCGAGCACATCGCGATGTTCTCCCCGCCGCTGCGCGGGTTCCTGACCGCGCCGCCGGAGAACTGGCTCTGGGGTGAGCGGCACGCGACCGCCCGGGAGGCGCTCGGTTTCCCGGGCGAGATGACCCTGCTGCCCGGGGTGGTGCTGCTCGGGCTGGCCTTCTCCGGGCTCTTCCTCTCCGCCTGGCGGCTGCGGCACCGGCTGTTGCTCCTGGCCGGGGTGCTGGTCAGTGTGGCGCTGGCCTCCGGCACCGCGTTCCTCGGCGACGGGGATCCGGGCTACGCCACCCTGGTCGAGCACGCCCCGGGCTGGGACGGCATCCGGACCCCCGGTCGGTTGGTGCTCTGGAGCACCCTGCTCCTCGGCATCCTGGCCGCCGGAGCGCTCACCCGCGAACCGTCCGGCGGCCCCGGGGCCCAGGAGCCGGTCGGGCGGGCACCGGCGGAACCGGCCGGGCGGGCGGACGGGGCCGGGGTGGCGGAGCCGACCGCACCGGACGCGCCGACCGGTGGGCGCTTCGCCCGCTGGGGGCGGCTGGTGCTGGTGGTACCGCTGGCGCTGGTGCTGCTGGAGGGGGCGAACCGGACCCCGCACGTGCCGGTGCCGGAGCAGCCGGCGGCGCTGCGTGGGGTGTCGGGGCCGCTGCTGGTGCTGCCCAGCGACGGCATCCGGGAACTGCACGTCATGCTCTGGTCGACTGACGGGTTTCCCCGGATGGTCAACGGACTCGCCTCGTTCACTCCGGCGAGCCAGGCCGAGGCCCGGGCGGCCAGCCTCAGCTTCCCGGATGCGAGTTCGGTGGCGTACCTGCGGCAGCGGGGGATCCGGACGGTGGTCCTGCTGCCCGGGTACGCGGCCGGCACCCCGTGGCAGGACGCGGCGTCGCGGCCGGTGGACGGGCTCGGGATCCGGCGGGAGCAGGTCGGCGACGGGTTCGTGTACCACCTGGGGTGACCGGACCGCTCCGGGGTGGCACGACTCGCTTGGGAGCGTTTCCAAGCCCGGCTCTGACCGGTAGGGTGAGGTCCTTCCTCGGCTGCGGGAGCCAACCCCTGGTCACCACGGCGGTGGCCAGGGGTTCGACGTCGGAGCCGGCTCAGGTGTCCAGGCCGGCCGGCGAGTTGGGGCGGTCGACGTCGACGAACTCGATGTCGTCGGGGTCCCGGTCGCTCCGGCTGCCGACGGCCCGCGCCGCCGAGCCGGCCGCCCACCCGATCGCCGCACCGGCCAGGGCGGCGCCGATGAGCAGCGCCCAGGGCAGGGCGGGTCGGCGTCCGGCGAGCGCGTCGAAAGCGAGCACCGCCCGGCGGCGGGCCTCCTCGGCCGCACCGCCGACCAGGTCACCCGCGTCGTCGGCGAAGGTGAGACCGTTGCGCCGCGCGGACCGGGCGGTGTCGCGCACGCTGTCACCGGCCGAGTTGACCGCGGACGTCAGGTGCCGCCACGCCTGGTCGGCGATCCGCTCGGGTTTGCTGCGGCGTTCCAGCAGGGTGGATCCGATCATCCTGGCTACCTCCTCAGGTACCGAAGCCGGCGTCACGTCGGACCCACGGCGTCGGGTCGGCGCGGTTCGCGCCTACCCGCCCGTGACGTACCGGTCGGGTGAACGCGAACACCTCGTGCCCCGTCCGTCGCGCGGGCAAACCCGTCCGGCGATGTCGATCACCGACGGTGAGCGCTGCCCCCGACCGTGACCGACATCTGTCGGCGTCCTCGGGTCAGCGCAGGGTGACCACGGCGGTGCCGCGGGCGAAGTCGTCGTCGCCGTCGTCATCGTCGTCGCCCGCGCCGCCGAAGCCGCAGGCCAGCACCAGGGCGAGCAGGGCACCCACACCCGCCAGTCCGAGCAGTCTCTTGATCATTATTGGCTCCTTCGTCGACGCCGTCGGTTGCGTGGGGCTGATGCTAGGCAGGTCGGTCAATGGCCGGTCGGCGGGCGGCCCCGCTGGTGGGCGCGCCCGGACGGATGGTTGCGCACCGCCCCGAAAGGCGACCGCTACCCTTGGTCCTGGTGCGTGGGAACCCCGGACCGGGTGTTCGAGGAGGGAGGAGAGTCGGAAATGGGCGACTTGTCGCTCCTGATCCGCGAATTACTCACCCCCGGGGGTGGCGACCGAGGCTGTCGGAGGAATACTCTCGGTCGCGGCCCGCGTACTGATGAGGCGCCCGGAGACGGGCGAGTGGAGGTGCTCGCGTGAGCCTGTCGATTGTCAAGTCGGTCCTGACCGGTGGCGTCGTCGAGATCGTCCCGCGCGGTGAGATCGACGTCGACACCGCGTACGAGGTACGCGAAGCCGTTGTCGAGGTGCTCGCCAAGAGTCGCCCGACGCGGATCGAACTCAACATGAGGCTGGTGACCTTCATCGACTCGGTCGGCATCAGCGCGATGGTGGCCGGGTTCCAGACCGCCGAGGTGAGCGGGGTCAAGCTGGTCGTCACCGAGCCCAGCCGGTTCGTCCACCGGCAGCTCTGGGTGACCGGCCTGCTCGGCCTCTTCGGCGCGCCGGAGCCGTACTTCGCCGGTGCCGCCGTCGCGCCCGAGCCCGAGGTGCTGCCCGGCGCCTGACCGGCCCGTCCGCGGACCGTGGCCGGTCCCGCCGCGTCGTGCCCGGGCCGTGGCCGGTGGCTCAGGCCGGTCGCCATTCCTCGCCACTCAGTCCCGACAGGTCCACGTCGGCCACCTCGATGACCGCCCGGATCGCGGTCACGCAGGCGTACTCCTCGGCGAGCCAGAACAGGTCGGTGCCCGGCTGCACCGCCTGTCCCGGCTCCTCCAGCGAGGTGCGGACGAACCCGTGGCCAGCCTCGGCGACCGTCATCTGCACCTGACCGAAGCTGGCCAGGGACGCCCGGCGCACCCCTCGCAGCCGCTCGTACGGCAGGTCCGGGGCGTTGACGTTGAGCACGCTCTCCGCCGGTCCGGCGGTCAGCCGGGGCAGCAGGTCCAGGGCCACCCGGGCAGCCGTGGACCAGTGCCGTTCGGGGTCGCGTACCCGCACGGCGGGGTGCACCGCCGCGCCGCCGCTGCCGGGGGTGACGTCGGCGGCCGAGAGCACGTCCAGGGAGACCGCCATCGCCCGGCAGCCGTTGGCGGCGGCGGTGAACGCCGCGCCCACCGTGCCCGAGTGCAGCACCGCCCGGCCGGCGTTCGCTCCCCGGTTGACGCCGGAGAGGACCACCGTCGGGGGTGGTCCGAACGCGCCGTGCACGGCGATCAGGACGATGAAGCCGGGGGAGCCGCCGACCCCGTACACCGGCACGTCCGGCAGTTCCGGCAGCGGATGGGCCCGGACCACCACGTGCCCTTCGCGCTCCAGCGCGGTCATCGAGGCACTGGTGCCGCTCGCCTCCTCCAGCGGAGCCGCGACCACCACGTCCAGCCCCCGCGCGACCGCCGCCTGGGCGAGCCGTGCCAGTCCCGGCGCGGCCACGCCGTCGTCGTTGGTGACCAGCACGCGCGGGCTCATCGTCCGGCCGCCCGGTCGGCCAGTTCCTCCGGGGTGGTCCGTTCCTGTGGGCGGTTGCCCGCCGGGACCAGCCGCACCCGGTCCACCAGCCCGGCGATCGAGTCGAGACGCCCGGTGCCCAGGCCGTGCCGGGTGACGTTCAGCGCCCCGGCCGCCGCGCCGGTGCGGATCGCGGTCCGGATGTCGCCCTCGCGGGCGATGACGGCGGCCACCCCGGCGGTCATCGAGTCGCCCGCGCCACGCGGGTCGGCCGCCTCCAACCGGGGCATGACGACCTCGAGGACCTCCCCGTCGACCAGGGCGAACGCCGGCTGCTCGGCCCGGCTCACCACCACCGTCTCGGCCCCGGCCGCATGGAGGTCGTACATGGCGCGGGTCAGCTCGTCCTCGTCCGCCGAGCGGGCCCGTCCGTCGCGGAGCAGCTCCTCGTGGCTGACCTTGAGGAAGAACAACCCGCTGGCGAGCACCGCGTCGAGGTGCTCGCCGGAGAGATCGGCGACCACCCGGCCACCGTTCGCGCCGAGGTCGGCGGCGAACCGGCGGTAGAGGTCGGGCGGGACGAGGGACGGCTCGCCGGGCCCGCTGAGCACGCTGACCGGCGCGCGTAGCCCTTCACCGAGCGCCAGGTTGTACAGCTCGTCCAGCTCGTGCCGGCGGAGCGGATGGCCGGGGACGTCGGCGACCTCCTGCCGGGCACCGTTGCGGCGGTCGTGCACGTATCCGCCGCTGGCGGTGTCCCGCAGCACCCGCTTCAGCCGCACCCCCTCGGTGATCAGCAGCGGTTCCAGCACCTGGCCGATCTCGCCACCGAGGCTGGCGCAGAGCACCACGGGCACCCCGAGCGACATGATCATCCGGGCCTGCCAGACCCCCTGCCCGCCCGGGTGCAGGTGGAGTTCGGTCTCGTCGCTCGGCTGGTCGATGGTGACCGTCAGCACGGGTGCCGGCGCGAAGACCATCACGTACCCGTCGGGACCGTCCATGGTGCCCGCCTCTCGTCCGCTCGCGCGGCCCGGGTTCCCCGCCCGGTGTCGCTCATGCGACCCCTTTCAGGGGGTTGTGGAGGACGGTGTCCGGGTCGTCCCGCCGGGGCGGTACGGCACGCGGCCCGCCACCCCCGGGTGGGGACGACGGGCCGCGCCGGGTGGCTCAGTAGACCGACAGGTGGACGTGGTTGGTGTGGTCGCTCGACGGATCGCCGCCCGCCCCGCTGTACGACTTCCACCCGCTGCTGGGCAGCCAGATCTGCCGGTACCAGATGACGTAGAGCACCCCGAGCCGGCTGGCGTTGTTCTTGAAGTACGCCGCCAGGTTGTCGCCGTACGTCTTGTCGCCGCCGGTGGCGTCGCCGCCGAAGCCGCTCTTCTGTGCGGCGAAGTCGCAGGCCCGCCCCTTGGGGTGCTCACCCGAACCGCCGGGGCGGTAGCAGGAGACGTACCGGGTGAAGCCGGCGGCCTTGGCCTGGTTGAGCGCGTGCAGCGTACGCGGGGTGATGCAGCCGTCGGCGGGCGTCGGGTCGTTGACGCTGCACGACTCGGGTGGCCAGGACCCGTCGGGGTTGCGCGGCGCCGGCTTCGCGGTGGCGGACCGGCTCGAGTCGCTGCCCCCGCTGGGGCGGGTGGCCGCCGTCTTCCGGTTGGCGACCACCAGGGCCTGCTCGGCCTGCTGCTTGCGCTTCTCCATCACCGCGACCTGCTTGCGCTGCTCGGTGATCTCCCGGTTCAGTGCCGTCTTCGCCCGGTTGGCCTGTTCCCGGGTGGTCAGCAGGCCACGTAGCTCGCGGTCCTCGTTGGCGGCCACCGCGTCCAGCGCGGCGACCCGGTCCATGAAGTTGTCCGGCGAGTCGCTGGCCAGCAGGGCCGAGGCCGGTCCGAGCCGGCCGGTCCGGTACGCCAGCCCGGCGATCACGCCGACCTTCTGGTCCCGGACCGCCAGGTCCTTCTCGATGGTGGTGAGCTGTTCGTTGATCTTCTGCTGGCGGGCGACCGACGTCGCGAGCGCGTCCTTCGCGTCGAGCCAGCCCTTGCTGGCCGCCTCGAGTTGGGCGCGCAGGGCGGGGGTGCCTCCCTCGGGGTCGTCGCCGGGGGCCTTGGCCGCCAGCGGAGGCGCCGCCGCGGCGGGGACCACGGCGACCGGCGTGGCCGCGACCCCGAGGGCGAGCGTCGCGGCGATCAGGGCCGCCATCCGGGCGGCGGTACGTCGTACGGGTGCCACTACTGGCATGCACATGTCCTTCCGTCAGCCGCCGACCGGGTTAGCTGACGGGTTCGGGACGGAAGATCCCTACCGCTCACGCGGATGCACCCCAAGGACGTGGTTCCCCGGCTCGCCGTCATCGGCGATTAGGCGGCGGTCACCGCAGGCGCCGGAGGGCGCCGCCTGGCGTTGACCGGATCCGAGACTACCGAAGCCGGTGTCCCAGGGGCAGCGTTGGCCACACCACTCCCAGGAATCTCCACCGGCATATCCGACATAGCCGGACAATACACGCCGAGATTTAAGTTTGCCCTAATTACCACTCGACCCGGTCGCAGACGCCGGGCGACTGACCGGGCTCGAGCTGGAGGGTGGCGTGCTCGATGTGGAAGTCCTCGTGCAGCGCCGTCCGCGCGGCGGCGAGCACGGTGCCGATCTCGGCCGCCGGGTCCGTGGTCAAATGGGCCGAGACGACCTCCATCCCCGAGGTGAGCGTCCAGAGGTGCAGGTCGTGCACCTCGACCACGCCGGGGACGGCGCCCAGCCGGTCGCGCACCGCGCCCACCTGAAGGTGCTCCGGCGCGGCCTGGACCAGGATGCGCAGCGCCGCCCGGCCCAGCCGCCAGGTGCGCGGCAGGATGAAGACCCCGATCGCCACCGCGACCAGCGGGTCGGCCCACCACCAGTCGGTCAGCGCGATGACCACCGCAGCGGTGATCACGCCGACGGAGCCGAGCAGGTCGCCCAGCACCTCCAGGTAGGCGCCGCGCAGGTTGATGCTCTCCTTCGCGCCCTCGCGCAGCAGCCCGAAGGCGACCAGGTTCGCCAGCAGGCCGAGCACCGCCACCACCAGCATCGGACCGGTGGTCACCTCCGGCGGGTCGCCGAACCGGCGGACCGCCTCGACGAGCACGTAGACCGCGACCCCGGAGAGGAGGACGGCGTTGGCCAGCGCGGCGAGCACCTCCAGCCGGTAGAGGCCGAAGGTGTGCTGCGGATCCCGGCCGGCCCGTCGGGCGGCGGTGATCGCCGCCAGCGCCATGCCGATGCCGAGCACGTCGGTGAACATGTGGCCGGCGTCGGAGAGCAGGGCCAGCGACCCGGTGCCGAGCGCGGTCACCGCCTCGACCGCCATCAGGGCGGCGAGCAGCCCGAACGCCGCCCAGAGGCGGCCGGTGTGTCGCTGTGCGGCGTGTGCGATCCCGCCGTGGTGGTCATGACCTGCGCCCACGCCCCCACCCTCCGTTCCCCGTTCGGCCCGGACCCAATGTATGTTCACATCGCTATGTATGCAAGTAAGGGCGGGTCGCCCGCCCGGAACGGAAGCGGCGGGGGAGGGGCAGCCGGCCGGGGCGGGGCGGACGGGTCAGTCGACCGGATCGATGGTGGTGAGCCGCTGGGTGGCCCGGGAGAGCGCCACGTAGAGGGTCCGAACGCCGGAACCCGGCTCCGCCCGGATCTCGCCCGGCGCGACCAGTGCCACCCCGTCGTACTCCATGCCCTTGGCCTGGAGGCTGGTCACCACCTGGAGGCGCGGCGAGTCCAGGTGGGCCAGCCAGCCGGCGACCTCGTCCCGGCGGGGCACCGGCGTGATCACGCCCACCGTCCCGGCCACCTGGGCCAGCAGCGCGGTGACCGCCTCGACCGTCCGCGCCGGCAGTTGCGCCATCGGCACGGTCAGCGCCACCGGGTGCACGCCGGTGGACCGGACCGCCGTCGGCAGCGGGAGGTCCGGGTGGATGGTGCGGATCTCGGCCGCCGCCACCGCGAAGATCTCCGCCGAGTTCCGGTAGTTCGTCGTCAGGGCGAACTCGTGCCGCTTACGCCGGCCGAGCGCCTGGTCGCGGGCCCGGGCCAGCTCCTCGGGGTCGCCGGTCCAGGCGGTCTGCGCCGGGTCGCCGACCACCGTCCAGGACGCCAGCCGGCCCCGCCGGCCGAGCATCCGCCACTGCATCGGCGACACGTCCTGTGCCTCGTCGACCACCACGTGCGCGTAGTCGCGGTAGTCGGCCGGGCGTTCCCGCGCCGCCGCCCGCTGGGCGCGCTGCCGGTCGGTGAAGGTGCTCAGCTCCCGGACCCCGCCGGCGAGCTGGAACGGGTCGCGCCGACGGCGGGCCGGCTTCATCGGCTGGCCGAGCAGCGCGTCCAGCTCGTCGAGGAGGGCGATGTCGGCGATGGTCAGCCCGTCGCGGTCCAGCGTCCGCCAGGCCGCCGTCAGCGCGCGGATCTCCGCGCCGGAGAGGATCCCCCCGGCGTACGACCGCAGCCGATCCGGCCGGGCCAGCCACCCGAGCACGTGGCGCGGGTGCAGGCGCGGCCACCACGCCTTGAGGAACTCCCGGAACTCCGTCCGGTCGGCCAGCTCGTCCTCGAAGGCCCGCTGCTCGGGCAGGCCGGGTACGCCCAGCCGGCGGACCTGCGCCCAGAGCGCGGCGAAGATCCCGTCGAAGCCGGCCCGGCGCACCTCGTTGCGGCGGGCGCCCCGGGGCAGCGCCCGGGTGCGGATCGCGTCCAGCTCAGGCCGGGTCAGCCGGAGCAGCTGCCCCCGGTAGAGCAGGCGCAGCTCGTCCGGACCGTCGGGGACCGCGTCCCGGACCGCGCGCTCCAGCACCCGGCGCATCCGTAGCGAGCCCTTGACCGCCGCCACCTCCGGCGGGTCGGAGCGGATGGCGGACATGCCGGGGAAGAGGGAACCGAGGGAATGCAGGGTGGCCGTCTCCTCGCCGAGGGACGGCAGCACCGAGGCGATGTACTCGACGAAGACCGCCGACGGGCCGACCACCAGGATGCCGCCCCCGGCGTACCGGCTGCGGTCGGAGTAGAGCAGGTACGCCGCCCGGTGCAGGGCCACCGCCGTCTTGCCGGTGCCCGGTCCGCCCGAGACGATCGTGACGCCCGAGCCGGGGGAGCGGATCGCCTCGTCCTGCTCACGCTGGATGGTGGCGACGATGTCCCGCATCCCGCGCCCGGTGGCCCGGGAGAGGGTGGCCAGCAGCGCGCCGTCGCCGACCACCGGCATCTCCGGCGGGGCCGCCGCCGGGTCGAGCAGGTCGTCCTCGATGCGGGTCACCCGCTCGCCCGAGGACCCGATGGTGCGGCGGCGGACCACGCCCAGCGGCTGCGCCGGCGTGGCCTGGTAGAACGCCGCCGCGGCGGGGGCGCGCCAGTCCACCACCAGGGTTTCGGCGTTCTCGCCGCGCACCCCGAGTCGTCCCACGTGCAGCACCGAACGGTCCCGCAGGTCGAGCCGGCCGAAGACCAGCCCCTCGTGTTCGGCGTCGAGCGCGTACCGGCGCTGGGCGGCGTGGAAGACCATCGCGTCCCGCTCGACCAGCGCCCCGAAGTTGCCCACCCGGGCCAGGCGGTAGCCGTCGCGTTCGGCTCGGGCGGCCGACCGCCGCAGCTCGGCCAGCCGGGCGTACACCCGGTCGAGATGCCGTTGCTCGGCGGCCATCTCCTGCGCGAGGGTGCTCTGGTCGGTCACGCACGGGCTCCTGTGCTGTCGGTGGCGGACGGCGCGGACCCGCGCCAACCTGACCCGGCCGAGGGTACGGGCCGTGGCTCGACCGGCGGTCGGGCATCCCGATCCCGACGTGATAAGTCCCGTTATGCCCCTTTGGATGCGGTGGCGTCGGGGGTGGCGAGCGCCTGCCGGAGCACGGTGACGATCGCCGCGGTGACCTCGTCCGGGCGCTCCATCATCAGCATGTGGCCGGCACCGGGGCAGACGGTCAGCTCGGTGGTCGGCAGCACCTGTGCGATCGACTCCGCGCACGGTGGCGGGGTGAGCCGGTCCCGGTCGCCGACCAGCGCCGCGGCCGGCACGTCCCCCAGCTCGGCGAGGGTGTCCAGGCGGTGCTGCGTCCCGATCGAGGCCCGGAAGCCGCCGATCGAGCGGAGCGACGCGCGCGCCACCGCCGAGGTGACCAGCCGGATGTCGGTCGGGTCGCACCGGTCGCCGAAGAGCAGCCAGCGCAGGGACGGCCGCAGGGCGCGCAGCAGCGCCCGGGGTGGCCGCCACGAGCCGCACCGGGCGAGAACTCCGGCCCCGGTGGTCTCGGCCAGCCGGATCAGCCGGGCGATCCGGGGCGAGAGCCCGTACGCGGTGTGGGTGTGCCCCTCGGCGGTGGTGGCCACGAAGACCAGGCCCGCCGTACGGGCGGCGAAGTGCCCGGGGTGGCGGTGGGCGTACTCCATGACGGTCATGCCACCCATGGAGTGCCCGACCAGCACCACCGGCCCGGTCGGCGCGACGTGGTCCAGCACGGCAGACAGGTCGTCGCCGAGCTGGGCCAGGGTCGCCGTGCGCAGTGCCATGCAGCTCGACCGCCCGTGCCCCCGGGCGTCGTAGGTGACCACGCGCACCCGGTCGCCGAGCTGCCGGCCGATCCCGTCGAGCTGCCGGTGCCAGCTGCGCCCGTCCAGCGTCCAGCCGTGCACCATGACCACGGTGACCTCGGCGTCGGTCGGCCCGGCCGTCTCCACGTGCAGCCGTACGCCGTCCGGAAGCGGCACCTCGAACCCCTCCGGCATCACTACCTCCCACCAGCCGGCCCGACCCGCGCGGGGGGGGTACCCGGCGGTAACCCAACGGCTACCCGCCATGGCACCACGCGAATCGTCCGACGGGAAGAATCGCCGTCCCGGGTTCGCGCCCCGAGGGAGATCTACCGATGCGAATGTCGTTCACGACAGAGCCGCCCGCCGGATCTCCGGCGGGCGGCTCTCGGTGTCGCGTGCGGGGCGGCTCAGGCCTCGAAGACGCCGGCCTCGACCAGGCGCTTCTCGGTCGCGTCCCAGCCGTCGCCCGGGTGGGAGGCGTTCAGGTTGTTGAGCTCCGCCCGGATCTTGGCGGCGTGGCCGGCGGCGGCCAGCACCCGGATCTCCTCGACGAAGGCCTCGGAGTCGGTGCGCAGGTGCGCGGTCTTGCCGTTGGTCAAGTTCCGCACGTAGGCGTGCTTGCCGCCGTTGAGCGGGATGAGGTACTTGAACTCGCCCAGCACGCTGAGGGCGCCACCCTGGCCAGCCTGGCCGGCCCGGACTGACGCGCGCGCGGTCTTAGAGGTGTTGCTCGCCACGGAGGTACTCCTTGCAAGACGTACGGGAGGACGGAACGTCCGGGGGCGGTGCGGACGACCCCCGGGAAGGAGGCGAGCCCGCGGTCACCTGCGGCGACGAGCCGCGAGGTGATGCACGGCGGCACAGACCGCCGAGTGAACTGTACACGACCACGCCATCCGGCTGCGCCGGTGTGCCAGGCCGGTGACGGGAGGTGTCCGCCCGGCTATTCCGGTGGCGAATTTTCCGATTCCCTGGCGCACCATCCGCCACACCAGTCATCATGTGTGTCCTGGTACCACTTGGTGATCGAGGTCGTAGGGGAAGACGCACCTCGCTCTCCGGGAGGTTCCACCGTGCCTACGCGTGGCGTCGTATACGTCCACTCGACCCCGCTCGCCGTGTGCCCGCACGTCGAGTGGGCGATCGCGCGCGTCCTCGTTGCGCCGGTCAATCTCCAGTGGACGGCCCAGCCCGTCGAGCCCGGCGCCCGTCGGGCCGAGTGCGGGTGGACCGGCCGTCCCGGTACGGGCGCCGAACTGGCCGCTGCCCTCCGGCAGTGGCCCATGATCCGTTACGAGGTGACGGAGGAGCCCAGTTCGGGCGTCGACGGCGAACGGTTCATGTACGTGCCCGGACGGGGACTGTTCCGGGCCACGGTCGGCGCGGCCGGGGACATCCAACTCGGCGAGGACCGGCTGCGCAGCATCATGGCCGCCGCCCGGGGCCCGGAGGCGCTCGCCCACGCCCTGGACAAGGCCCTCGGCACCGCCTGGGACGCCGAGCTGGAGCCGTACCGCTACGCCGGTGACGGCGCGCCGGTGACCCTGCTCACCCGGGTCGGCTGACCGGCCCCACCGCCCCTGCGGTCGCGTACGTCGTCCGGCGTGGTCGCGCCGGTGCCGGGGCGCGGGTCGGTCCGGGTGGTCCCCCACGCCGGTGACCGGCGCGGACTTCCGCCCCGGCAGCGGGTGCCGGTGGGGTAGGTACGGGGGGAGTGGGACGGATTTGGTGGGTGCGGAGGGAGTTTGATGGGATGGGGCGCGTGCCGAGTCTCCTCCGACGCGTCGGCGTCACGTCCGTCCTGCTGGCCGTCCTGACCGCTGCCGGGTGCACGGGCACGGCGGAACGCCCCGCCGCCCCGGCGACCTCGGGCGCGGCGAGCCCGTCGGCCGCACCGGCACCGGCCGGCGACCCCGCCGCCCGGGCCGCCGCGCTGGTCGCCACGCTCGGCGACGAGGACCTGGTCGGCCAGGTGCTCATGCCGTACGCCTACGGCAGCTCGGCCACGGACGTCTCCGCCGGGTCGGCGCGGGGCAACAAGGCCCTGGCCGGGGTCGCCACGCCGGCCGAGATGATCGCGAAGTACCGGCTCGGCGGGCTGATCCTGGTCGGTTTCTCCGCCGACGACCCGACCTCGGGCAACCAGGAGACCACCAACGTCGACAACCCGAAACAGGTCCACGGGCTGACCACCGGACTGCGCGCCGCCGCCGGCAAGCTCCCCGCCGGCACGGCGCCCTTCCTGATCGGCACCGACCAGGAGTACGGCGTGGTCACCCGGATCACCGACGGGGTGACCCAACTGCCCAGCGCCCTCGCCGCCGGGGCCGCCGACGACCCGGCGCTCACCGAGGCCGCCTGGCGGGCCGCCGGCACCGAACTCGCCGCCATGGGGATCAACCTCGACTTCGCCCCGGTCGCCGACGTGCTCGCCACCCGCAGCACGGTGATCGGCTCCCGCTCCTTCGGAGCCGACCCGAAGCGGGTCTCCGCCCAGGTCGGCGGGGCGGTCCGGGGACTCCAGGGCGCGGGCGTGGCGGCCACCCTCAAGCACTTCCCCGGGCACGGGCACAGCTCCGCCGACTCGCACGCCGAGCTGCCGGTGCTCACCCAGTCCCGGAAGGCCCTCGACACCGGGGCGCTGCCCCCGTTCGCCGCCGGCATCGACGCGGGAGCCTGGGCGGTCATGTCCGCCCACCTCGACGTCCGGGCCGTCGACCCGGGCACCCCGGGCACCTTCTCCCGCAAGCTCCTCACCGACGTGCTCCGCGGCCAGCTCGGGTTCCAGGGCGTGGTGATCACCGACGGCATGAACATGGCCCCCGCGAAGCGCTACCCGCCGGGCGAGGCGGCGGTGCGGGCGCTCAACGCCGGCAACGACCTGATCCTCATGCCGCCCAACGTGACCCAGGCCTACGACGGGCTGCTCGCCGCCCTGCGGGACGGTTCGCTGCCCCGTACCCGGCTGGTCGAGGCGGTCACCCGGGTGCTGACCCTGAAGTTCCGGCTGGCCGACCGGCCCGCTCCGGAGATGTCCACCCTGACCGACGACGTCCACGACAAGGCCGCCCGTGACCTGGCAGCCGCCGCGGTGACCGTGCTGCGCGGCTCGTGCACCGCCGCGAGGGTCACCGGGCCGGTCACCGTCACCGTCACCGCCTCCGGCGGGCGGGAGCGGACCCGCGCCGCGCTCACCGAGGCGCTGACCGCCGCCGGGGTGCGGGTGGTGCCCAGCGGTGGCACGGTGGTGCACCTGGTCGGCTATGGCGACGGTGCCGGTGACCTGCGTGCCGACGCCGACGTGACGGTCGCCATGGACACCCCGTACGTGCTGGCGAAGGCGACCTCACCGACGCTGCTGGCCACCTGGTCGTCGAGCCGCGTGTCGATGGCCGGGCTCGCCGCCGTGCTGGCCGGCAAGGCCCGCCCGACCGGTCGCGCCCCGATGTCGGTGACCGGACTGCGCGCCCCGACCTGCCCCCGCTGACCTGCGTGTGTGCCGTCGGGTGGGAGCTCGCGCGCTCTCGGCCCGGCGGCCGGGTCCCGGCTGGTAGCGTTCGCTCCGAGCACCGGCGGAGCGGGTGAACGGGGGCGAGTGCGGTGAAGCGACCGGAGCCCGCCCTCTCCGTGGTGGTGCCGATGTACAACGAGGAGAGCGTGCTGCCGGCACTGGCCGGACGCCTCCGTGCCGTGCTCGACGACCTCGGCGAGGCGTACGAGGTGGTGGCGGTCGACGACGGCAGCGACGACGGCACCGCCACCGGCCTGACCGTGCTGCGGGCCGGCTGGCCGCAGCTGCGGGTGCTGCGACTGCGACGCAACAGCGGACACCAGGCCGCCCTGGTCGCCGGGGTGCTCCGGGCCCGGGGCCGGCACGTGGTCAGCATCGACGCGGACCTCCAGGATCCGCCCGAGACGATCGTCGAGATGCTCCGCGTCGCCCGCGCCGACGACCTCGACGTGGTCTACGGCGTCCGGGCCGACCGGAGCACCGACGGTCCGTTCAAGCGGTGGACCGCCGCCGGCTACTACCGGCTGATGCGTCGCCTGGTGGGCAAGCAGGTTCCCGCACAGGCCGGCGACTTCCGGCTGCTCAGCCGGGCCGTCGTCGAGGCGCTGCGGGAACTGCCCGAGCCCGCGCCGGTGCTCCGGCTGGTGGTCCCCTGGCTGGGCTTCCCCAGCGGGGAGGTGACCTACCACCGCCACCGGCGGGCCGCCGGACGGACCAAGTACCCGCTGTCCCGGATGGCCGGGCTGGCCGCGCAGAGCGTCACCAGCTTCTCCGCCGCGCCGCTGCGCTTCGCCACCTGGCTCGGGCTCGTCGGGGTGGCGGTCTGCGGTCTGCTGGTGGTCTTCACCGTCGTCGCCTGGGCGCTCGGGGCCACCGTCGACGGGTGGCCCTCCCTCTACGTGGCGATCCTCTTCCTCGGTGCGGTGCAACTGCTCTGCCTGGGTCTGCTCGGTGAGTACGTCGGGCGGATCTACACCGTGGTGCAGGGACGCCCCGCGTACGTCGTGGCCGTCGACACCGCCGCCGACGAACCGGGCGACCCTACCGCCGACGGCCCGGTCGACGAGCCCGCCGCCACGGCCGGCGAGGTCGCCGCCCGCGGGGCCGGTGGCCCGACCGCCCTGGCCGACAGCCTGCGGTGACCGCGCTCGCCACCGGAACCCCACCGGACGTCGCGCCGACCCGCCGTCCGGTCGCCGCCCGCGTCGCCCCACCGCTGGTCGGGTACGCCGTCGTCGCGGCCGTCCTGCTCGCCACCGGCACGCCCGCCGTCGACCTGGCCCGGTTCACCGGGTACGCGCTGCTCGGCGTGCTGCTGCCCGGCACGCTCGTCTACCGGGCGCTGCGTGCCCGCCCGCACACCCTGGTCGAGGACCTGGCGGTCGGCGCGGCGGTCGGGCTGGTGCTGGAACTGGCCGCCTGGGCGGTGTGCACCGCGCTCGGCGTGCCGCACCTGCTCCGGCTCTGGCCGCTGGTGGTGGTGGCGCCGTTCCTGGCGGTGCCCCGGCTGCGCCGGCACTGGCGGGTCACCGGTCACACCCCGGTGCCGACCGGCTGGGCGTGGTCGCTGACCGCCGTGGTCGCCGGCTTCACCTGGTACCTGGCCGAGTCGTTCCTCCGCCCCAACCCGGTGCTCCCCACCCGCGAGGGCCAGGCCCAGTACATCGACCTGGCGTTCCAGCTCTCGCTGGCCGGGGCGGCCACCCACCAGGTGCCGCCCGAGGTGCCGCAGGTGGCCGGGGAGCCGCTGCACTACCACTGGTTCGGCTTCGCCCACCTGGCGTCGGCCAGCCTGGTCAGCGGGGTGGACCTGCCCACGGTCTTCTTCCGGCTGGCCGTACCGGCGCTCTGCGCGCTGGCCGCCGTGCTGGTCGCGGTGGTCGGCTGGCGGGTCAGCGGGCGGGCGTACGTGGGCGTCGGCGCGGCGGCGCTGATGTTCACCGTCGGCGAGTTCGGCTACGAGAACGGCGTGCGCCAGCTCTTCGGCACGCAGGCCACCTTCATCGTCTGGGGCAGCCCGTCGATGACGTACTCCTGGGTGCTGCTGCTGCCGCTGCTCGCCGCGCTGGCCGAGGTCGTCGGCCGGGCCCGGGGCAGCGGGGTGCCGCCGGTGGGCCGGGGCGCGTGGGTGCTCGCCGCGCTGTTCCTGGCCACCTCCACCGGCGCGAAGGCCAGCTCGGTACCGGTGGCGCTCGGCGCGCTGGGCTTCACCGCCGTGGTCCTGCTGGCGGTACGCCGCCGGGTGCCCCGCGCGCTGCTCGGGGCCGTCGGGCTGGCGTTGGCCGCGCAGCTGTTCGCCACCGCCGTGCTGTTCCGCTTCGTCAGCCACGGGGTCACCGTCGACCCGTTCTCCGGCCTGCGCCCCTACGTGCCGTCGTCCGGCTCGGCCACCGCGCTGGTCTGGGTCGCCGTGACCGTCGCGTTCCTGCTCAACCTCCAGCTCCGGCTGGCCGGGGTGCTGGCCCTGGTCGGGGTACGCCGGGGCCGGCTGGAGCCGGTGCAGCTCCTCCTGCTCGGCGGGGCCCTCGCCGGGCCGGCGATCTACCTGCTGGTCGGGCACCCGGGCAGCAGCAACCAGTACTTCGTCCGGGCCGGTTTCGCCTTCGGGGTGATCCTGTCCGCCTGGGGGTACGCCGAGGTGCTGGACCGGGCCGCGCTGGGGGGCCGGGGGCGGGCGGCACTCGCCGTCGGGGCGGCCGGCCTGGCACTGCTGCTCACCGTGATCCAGCTCCGGCACCCGGCGACCGTCGGGTCCGGCCCGGTGTACGGGCCGGTGCTGCCGCTGCTGCGCTGGGCGGTCGCGCTGGCCGTGGTGGCGACCGTGCTGGGACTGCTCTGGCCGGCGCTGGTGGGTGGCTGGACGGCCCTGGCCGGACGGGGTGCGGCGGTGCTGCTGACCGGTGTCCTGGTGGCCGGTGCCCCGGGGCTGGTGGCCGACGCCGCCGCCGCCCGGCGCTTCCCCAACGGCGGGGCCTACGCGGTGGTGCCGATGCCGGCGTCCCGGGTGGAGGCGGCCCGCTGGGTGCGGGAGCACAGTGCCCCGGACGACGTGCTCGCCACCAACGTGCACTGCCGGGTGGTGACCGACGGCTGGTGTGACGCCCGCTCGTTCTGGCTCAGCGGGTACGCCGAGCGCGCGGTGCTGGTGGAGGGGTGGTCCTTCGCCCCCCGGATGGTCGGCCGGCCCGGTGGTGCCTACGCGCCGTTCTGGGACCCCGAGCGGCTGAGCGCCAACGACGCGGCGTTCACCACGCCCACCGCCGCCGGGCTGACCGGGCTGCGCGACCGGTACGGCGTCCGCTGGCTGGTTCTCGACCGCGTGGTCACCCCGGAGTCGTCCGCGCTGGCGGACCTGGCCGACCTGCGGTTCCGCAACGACCGGATGAGCGTCTACCGCATCCGCTGACGCCCCTCCGGACACCCCCCCCACCAAATGCGTGAGCAGGGGTCCCCTGCTCACCAGAAAGCGTGAGCAGGGGACCCCTCCTACCACCTGGCGCGGTGGGAGCTGGCCGGATCGGTCAGCGCAGGGGAACCTGGTAGGCCCGTGCCGCGTCGCCGGACTCGATGGCGGCCAGCAGCGAGCTGGCCGTACCGCCGGTGACCGAAACCACGACGGTCACCTGACCGTCGGCGGTCAGCTCGACGGTGCGGGTGCCGAGGGCACGCTCACCGTCCCAGGTGTACAGGTACGCCGTACCGGCGCGGTCGGCGCGCAGGGTGACCCGTACCCCGTCCGCGGTGACCTGCGGGTCGGTCACCCGCAGTGCCTTCTCGGGCAGCTTCGCCACGGCGGCCGGGGCCACTCCGTCCACCGCGGACTGCGCGATGGTCTGCGGGCTGTGCACGCTCCGGGCGGCGGTGGCCGGGAAGATCGGCTTGCTCGGCTCCCGGACGGCCGGGGTGTAGCCGGGCAGCGTCACCAGACCGTACCGGTACGGGTCGGCCCGTACCCCCGTGAAGGTGGACCAGCCCAGCCGGGACTGCGAGCTGAGGTCTTGATCGCCGCCGCCGTCCGTCCCGAGCAGGTGCTCGACCGGGCCCAGGTCGACGGTCCCGGCGCGCAGGCCGTACGGGCCCAGGTGGCGACCCTGCGGGTCGCCTTCGACGCCGTCGCCGACCGGCTCGGCACCGTCCGGGACCGGCTGGCCCGGGCCGACGCCGCGCTCGACGCCGTCGCCGCCGAGCGAGCAGCCCGGTGAGCGCGCGTCCCGTCGCTGGACCGGCTCGCCGACGAGCAGGGGGTGCCGGGTGGCGCGGCCGGGCTGTCCGCCGCCGCCGCGCGTCCCGGCCCGGCCCGGGACGCGCTCACCGCCCGGGTCGACGAGTTCGCCCGCCACCTGGCCACCTGCTGCCGGCTGCTCGACCCTCAACGGGTGGTGCTGGTCGGCGGGGTGGCCGGCAGCGGCCTGATCCGGGGCCTGTTGACCGAGCGACTTGGTGCGGTGCTGCCCTACCGGCCGGAGGTGGTGCTCTCCCGGTTCGCCGACGCTGCCGCCCTGCACGGTGCGGTGATCCTCGCCCGGGAGGCGGTGCCCGCGTCCCGTTGACCGCCCCCCCCGACGCCGGCGTGTGCAAAGGGGGACGCCGGCACCGGGAGGACGGCGGCGGTCAGCGGGCGGCGCGCAGCGCCTCGATCAGCCACTCGAACACCGGCACCATCGGCGGGAACGGTGGCCGTCGGTGGAGCACCCCGACCAGCTCCCAGTACCGCTCCACCCGTCGGTCCGTGAAGGTGGACATCCGGTCGGCCAGCGCGACCCGCTCCCCGGTGGAGAGGGCCGGGTCGACGATGCGGTCGACGACCTCCCGGGCGGCGGGGGAGTCCGGGGCGATGCCGGCGGCGAGCGCCTCCCGGGCCGGGGTCACGTCGGGCATCGGCTCCGGCGGGGTGTCCCCACCGGCGGCCCCGGCCACCGCCATCTCCCGGGCCCGGCGACGGAACGCCGGGTCGCGCACCAGTTCGGCCAGCTCCACCCAGGCGTCCACCTCCTCGTCGGTGGGGTCGTCCGGCAGGTCGGCCGGGACGGCTCCCCGCATCGCCGTGGCGATGCCGCCGGCACGGGAGTCGGCGTCGATGCCGGCGAACACCTCCGTCACGAAGTCGTCGATGATCTGTTGCCGTTCCCGGGCGGAGAGTCGGGCCAGGTCGTGCATGAGTCTCAACTCCTCGGTCGTGCTTCCGCGACGGACGACCGACCGCAGCACCGCCCGACGCAGCCGCAGCGTCCGGATCTCGGCGTCCAACGCCCGGACGTGCGCCCGCGCCACCTCCGGCACGCCGGCCTGCCGGCCGAGGATCCGCCGGACGTCGTCCAGGCCGATGCCGAGGTCCCGCAGCGTCCGCAGCAGGTCCAGACGGGCCACGGCGGCGGCGTCGTAGAGCCGGTAGCCGCCGCCGGACCGGGTGGTCGGCGGCAGCAGTCCCTCGTCCGACCAGAACCGGATGGTGCGTACGGTCAGACCGGTGCGGTCGGCGAGCTGCCCGATGGTGAACAGCTCGGTACGGTCGTCCACGACCACAGCGTGCACCCTCCAGCCACTGGAGACTCAAGCTCTCAGTCGTCGGTGGGACGGTGGGCGCGCAGCACCAGCGACACCCCGGGCAGCCCTTTCACCGGCAGGTACCGTTCGGCGGTGATGATCGCCCGGAGCCCGAGGTTGACGACGGCGGGCAGGTCGTCCAGGTCGCTGCCGGTCGAGGTGCGCCGCCGCCACGCGGCGACCGGCCGCAGCAGCACGTTCCAGCTCCACAGCTCGTCGACGACCAGGCCGGCCTTCTCCACCGTCGCCCGCAGCGACTCCCGGTCGTAGCGGCGGACGTGCCCGACCGCCACGTCGTGCGCCGACCAGAGCCGCATGTCGCACGGTACGGCGATCAGCGCGGTCCCGCCCGGCCGCAGCGTCCGGCGGATCTCGGCGGCGGCGAGATGGTCGGCGTCGACGTGTTCGAGGATGTCGAAGGCGACCACCAGGTCCAAATTGGCGGAGCCGACCGGCAGGTGCCGGGCGTCGGCCCGGATCACGTCCAGTCCCCGCTCCCGGGCCACCCCGGCGCCCTCCGCGCTGTATTCCAGCGCGACCGGTCGCCAGCCGTACGCCCGCAGCACGCGGGTGTTGCCGCCGCCGGCCGCGCCGATGTCCAACGCGCGGCCGGGGCGCTGACCCGAGGTGGACAGCCGGCGCAGCGCCCGAGCCAGCAGCGCCCGACGCTCGCGGTACCACCAGTGGGTGTCCTCGAGCGCGGCGAGCTTGCGGATCTCGGTCGCTTCCACACGTACTCCTCGCAGAACGGGCGCACTCACCCTAACCGCGCCCGCCCCGGCACCATCCCCGCCCCGGCGCCCTGCCTGCCCGGGCTGCTTCGGTAGCAGGGGCCCCCTGCAGGCGATTTCTGCACTGCAAGGTGCCCTTCCTACCAGCGGGGCAGGGGCGGACGGCGGACCGAGCGCAGGAAGCGGCAGAACGGTTCGGCTGGGGCCAGAAGGGGCGGCCACGGCCGCGCTGCGGCGGGCAGGCGCCTCCTTCAGGAGAAAACGCCCACCGGCTACCCGCTGACGTTTACGCTCCAAGGCACAAAGGGGGCGATTATGGGCATTCAGGGCAAAGTTGCGGTCGTTACGGGAGCGGGTCGGGGGATCGGTCGGGCGATCGCCCTGCGGCTGGCGGACGACGGTGCCGACGTGGCCGTGAACGACGTTCGGGCCGAGGGGGCCGAGGCGGTAGCCGAGGAGATCCGGGCACGAGGCCGACGGGCCGTCGCGGTGCCGGCCGACGTCAGCGACCGGGACACCGTCTTCGGCATGATGGCGAAGGTGGCTGACGACCTCGGTCGCGTCGACGTCATGGTCTCCAACGCCGGCATGGCGCAGATCAAGCCGCTGACCGAGGTGACCTCCCAGGACCTGGAGCCGCTCTTCCGCCTGAACGTCTTCGGCGTCCTCTACTGCATGCAGGCCGCCGTGGCGCAGATGCAGAAGCAGGGCAGTGGCGGAAAGATCATCAAT
This sequence comes from Micromonospora inyonensis, assembly GCF_900091415.1. Classification (NCBI taxonomy): domain Bacteria; kingdom Bacillati; phylum Actinomycetota; class Actinomycetes; order Micromonosporales; family Micromonosporaceae; genus Micromonospora; species Micromonospora inyonensis. The sequence continues at coordinate 393,427 of NZ_FMHU01000002.1, forward strand.
GCCGCCTCGATCGCGGGGCACTCCGCGTTCGACTACCTCGGCGCGTACTCGGCGACGAAGTTCGCGGTGATCGGGATCACCCAGGCCGCGGCGAAGGAGCTGGCGCAGTTCGGGATCACGGTCAACTCCTACTGCCCCGGGATCGTCGGCACGGACATGTGGGAGGCCATCGACCAGAAGCTCAGCGGCTACCTCGGCCTGGAGCAGGGCGAGGCGCTCAAGAAGTACGCGGGCGGGATCCCGCTCGGCCGGGTCGAGACCCCGGAGGACGTCGCCGCCTTCGTCTCCTACCTGGCCGGTCCCGACTCGGACTACATGACCGGCCAGTCCGTGGTGATCGACGGCGGCCTCGTCATGCGCTGACCGGCCGGACCGTGCGGAAAGGCCCCGCTGTCGCGGCCGACAGTGGGGCCCGGAATCCGTCGGGCGGTGACCCGTCACCGCAGGGTGTCCCCGTGGACGCCGTGACCTCAGACCCGCGTGAAGACGAGCGCCACGTTGTGCCCGCCGAAGCCGAACGAGTTGTTCAGCGCGGCGGGGACGTCCATGTGGCGCGCCTTGTTGGCGACCACCTCCAGGTCGAGGCCGTCGTCCGGGTCGTCCAGGTTGACGGTCGGCGGGATGACACCGTCGCGGATCGTGAGGATCGTGGCGATCGACTCCAGCGCGCCGGCCGCGCCGAGCAGGTGCCCGGTCATCGACTTGGTCGCGGTCAGCACCGGGTGGTCACCGAGCGCCTTGTGCAGCGCCACCACCTCGGCCATGTCGCCGACCGGGGTGGAGGTGGCGTGCGCGTTGACGTGCACGATGTCCTGCCGGTCCACGTCGGCGTCGACGATCGCCTTGCCGATGGCCCGGATGGCGCCCGCGCCCTCCGGGTGGGGCTGCACGATGTCGTACCCGTCGGAGGTGATACCGGCACCGGCGAGCCGGGCGTAGACCCGCGCGCCGCGCGCGGCGGCGTGGTCGGCGCGCTCCAGGACGACGATGCCCGCGCCCTCGCCGAGGACGAAGCCGTCGCGGCCCTTGTCCCACGGCCGGGAGGCGCGTTCCGGATCGTCGTTGCGGGTGGACATGGCCCGCATCGAGGCGAAACCGGCCATCGGCAGCGGGTGGATGACCGCCTCGGTGCCGCCGGCCACCACCACGTCGGCCCGGCCGGCGCGGATCATGTCCAGGCCGAGTGCGATCGCCTCCGCGCCGGTGGCGCAGGCGCTGGCGACCGCGTGGACGCCGGCCTGCGCACCCAGCTCCAGCCCCACCCACGCGGCGGGACCGTTCGGCATCAGCATCGGCACGGTGTGCGGGGAAACCCGGCGAGGGCCGGACTTCTCGAGGATGTCGTCCTGGTTGAGCAGCGTCACCGCGCCACCGATCCCCGAGCCGACGCTCACCCCCAGCCGCTCCGGGTCGAGCCCGGAGTCGGCCAGGCCGGCGTCCGCCCAGGCCTGGTGCGCGGCGATCAGGGCGATCGCCTCGGACCGGTCGAGCCGGCGAAGCTTCACCCGGTCCAGCAGTCCGGCCGGGTCGACCGCGAGCTGCGCGGCGATCCGGACCGGCATCTGTCCGGCCCACTCCTGGGTGAGCGCACTCACCCCGGAGCGGCCGGCGAGCATGGCGTCCCAGGTCGACGTGACGTCCCCGCCCAACGGGGTCGTCGCGCCGAGCCCGGTGACGACGACGTCGGTGCGACTCATGTCAGGACTGCGCCTCGATGTAGCTGACGGCGTCGCCGACGGTCTTGAGGTTCTGCACCTCGTTGTCGGGAATCTTGACGCCGAACTTCTCCTCTGCCGCCACCACGACCTCGACCATGGAGAGCGAGTCGACGTCGAGGTCGTCGGTGAACGACTTCCCCTCGGCCACCTCGTCCGGGTTCACCCCGGCCACCTCTTCGAGGATCTCGGCGAGGCCGGTGGTGATCTCGTCACGGGTCATTGGTTGTGTTTCCTCTCCATGTGGGTTGTACGCACGCACCCGGCGGTGGTAAGGCCGGGTGGGAACGACGCGGTGGGACCGCGCCGGACATCAGGGCGACGCGGTGGGGCCGCGCCGGACATCAGGGGCAGCGGACGACCTGACCGGCGTAGGTCAGCCCACCGCCGAAGCCGAACAGCAACACCGGGGCGCCCGAGGGCACCTCCCGCCGTTCGACCAGCTTGGACAGGGCCAGCGGCACGCTCGCCGCCGAGGTGTTGCCGGACTCGACGATGTCCTTGGCGATGACGGCGTCCGTGATGCCCAGCCGTCGGGCGATGCCGTCGATGATCCGGGCGTTGGCCTGGTGCGGCACGAACGCGGCCAACTCCTCCGGGCGTACGCCGGCCCGCTCGCAGGCCTGAAGGGCCAGCGGGGCCAGTTCGGTGGTGGCCCAGCGGAAGACCGCCTGCCCCTCCTGCTGGACGTACGGCCGCCAGCCCTCGATCCGGACCGCGTCGCCCTTCTCCGGGACCGAACCCCACACCACCGGGCCGACCCCGGCCGGCTCGCCCTCGGCGGTGGCGGTGACCACCGCCGCACCCGCCCCGTCGGCGAAGATGATGCAGGTCGAGCGGTCCGTCCAGTCGACGAAGTCGGAGAGCTTCTCCGCGCCGATGACCAGCGCGTTGCGCGACGCGCCGGCCCGGATGGCGTGGTCGACGGTGCCCAGCGCGTACGCGAAGCCCGAACAGGCGGTGTTCAGGTCGAACGCGCCCGGCGCGTGGATGCCCAGCCGGGCGGCGACGCGGCAGGCGACGTTCGGGCTGCGGTCGACCGACGTGCAGGTGGCCACGACCACGAGGTCGATGTCGGCGGCGGTCAGCCCGGAGTTGGCCAGCGCCTTGTCCGCGGCGGCGGAGGCCATGTCGGCCACCGTCTCACCGTCGGCGATCCGCCGGCTGGCGATGCCCACCCGGTCCCGGATCCACTCGTCGTTGGTCTCCACGAGCTGGGCGATCTCGTCGTTGGTCACCACCCGCGAGGGCTGGTAGTGGCCGAGGGAAAGGATCCGGCTTCCGCTCACGGTTGGTGTCCTCCGATACGGACGAGCGGCTGGCCCGGGGCGACCGGGTCGTCGTGGTGGGCGAGCCACTCGGTGAGCAGCCCGCCGTCGTGCGCGGTCACGTCGACCGGCCCCTGCCGGGTCGAGACGTGCCCGATGACCTGGCCGGGCTCGACGGTCCCGCCCTCGGCGAGACCCCCGGCCGGCGCGAAGGTGCCGGCCACCGGCGCGACCACCACGCGGAGCCGGCTGGTCGGCTCGCGGCGGGGTGCACTGCCGTGCCGTGCGATCAGGTCGCGGGCGGCCGGCAGGTCGTCCGGGGTGTTCAGGGTGACGAGTTCCGGCAGTGCGTCGGAGCCCTTGAACTCCCGCTTGATGACGTTGTTCAGGGTGCCGGCCGGGGGAAGCTCGATCACCCCGGTCACCCCGAGGTCGACCAGGGTCGCCATGCAGAGGTCCCACCGGACGGGGGCGGTGACCTGACGGACGAGGCGCTGCACCATCTCCGGGCCGTGTGCCACGGCGGTGCCGTCGAGGTTGGACAGCAGGATCCGGGCCGGGGCCCGGGTGGTGATACCGGCGGCGACGGCGGCGAGCGCGGCCTCGGCCGGAGCCATGTACGGCGTGTGGAACGCCCCGGCCACCTTCAGCCGCATGATCCGCGCGCCGGACGGTGGTTCGGCGGCGAGCTTGTCGAGGCCCTCGGTGGCACCGGCGGCCACCACCTGACCGGTGGCGTTGCGGTTGGCCGGGTGCAGCCCGTGCTTCTCGATGACGGCGAGCACCTCGTCGACGTTTCCGCCGAGCACGGCCGCCATGCCGGTCGACTCCAGCGCGCACGCCGCCGCCATCTCCCGGCCACGGACGCCCGCCAGGGCGATCGCCGCCTCGGCGGGGAGCACCCCGGCCAGCGCGGCCGCGGCCAGTTCGCCGACGCTGTGGCCGGCGGTGAGGCCGACGTCGTGCATCGGCAGGTGCTCGGCGGCGAGCAGCGACGCCGCGACGAGCAGCGGCTGGGTGCGGGCGGTGTCCTTGATCTCGTCGGCGTCGGCGGCGGTGCCGAGGTGGACCAGGTCGACACCGGACAGCGCCGACCACCACCGCAGCCGGGCCTCGGTGCCGCTGAGGTCGAGCCACGGGGTCAGGAAGCCGGGCTTCTGCGAACCCTGGCCAGGAGAGAGTACGGCGAGCACGTCTATGACTCTGTCTGAATCTTGGCGACCGTGTGGTGTCGGCAGGCACCAAACCGCACTAGAACCTTTGGAGGGATCCTACAAAAACCCCTGGTTCGGTGTCGTCCGGTCCGGGCTCAGCGGTCCTTGCCGCGCTCGCTTCCCGGCGGCCCGGGGAGTACCGGCGTGACCGGGTCCAACCGGCCCACGGTCAGCGCCACCTGGAGGGCGAAGGCGTCCCGGGGCACCAATGGGGACAAACCGGTCACCTCGGCGATCCGGCGCAACCGGTACCGCACCGTGTTCGGGTGCACGAAGAGAGCGCGTGCCGTGCTCTCCAGCACCCCGCCCGAGGCGAAGAACGCGTCCAGGGTCTCCAGCAGTTCGCCCGCGGCACGTACCAGGGTGGCGTAGTAGTCCTGACGCAACCGGCGGCGGGCCTCGGCGTCCCCGGCCAGCGCCCGCTCGGGCAGCAGGGCGGCGGCCTCCACCGGGCGCGGCGCCGCCGGCCAGGCCGGAGCCGCCCGGTATCCGGCCAGCGCCGAGCGCGCGGACTCGGTCGCCTCGTCCAGGCTCGGCACGGCGGGACCGACCACCACGGGCCCGTCGCCGAACGCCGGCAGCAGCTTCTCGGTGGCGGCCAGCGGGTCGGCCGCGCCGCCGAGCACCACCACCAGCCGGTCGCCGTGCACCCCGCCGATCACCCCGACCCGGATCCGCCGGGCCAGCCGGTAGACGGTGTGCAGCACGGCGGCCACCTCCCCACCGGGGGAACGGCCCACCGCCACCGCCACCGGGGGCGCGTCCGCCCAGCCCAGCGCGGCGGCCCGACTGGCCAGCACGTCCGAGGAGTCCCCGCGCAGCAGCGCGTCCACCAGCAGGGCCTGGAGCCGGGCGTCCCAGGAGCCCCGCACCTCGGCGGCGCGTGCGTACGCCCGCGCGGCGGCAAAGGCGATCTCCCGGGAGAACCGCAGTACGACCTCGCGCAACTGCTGCTCCTCGCCGTCGGCGGCCAGGTGGGGGACCTGCTCCTCCACCACGTCGATGGTCACCTTGATCAACGTGACGGTCTGCTGGAGGCTGATCGACCGGGCGAGGGCCTGCGGGGCGATGGCGAAGACCTCGTCGGAGACCTCCTGGGTGCTGTCCGCCCGACCGCCACCGTCGCGCAGCCACTGCACCAGTGAGCGGACGCCGGCCTGGGCGACCAGCATCACCCAGGACCGCTGGTCGGCCGGAAGCGCCCGGAACCAGGGCACGGTCTCGTCCATCCGGGCCACGCTCGCCGTGGCCAGGGCTCCCGCCGCGCGTTCGATCCGGCGCAGCGTGGCGGGCAGTTGCGTACCCCCCGGCTCGGTTCCCACCGCCCTAGCCTGACACGCGCCCCGCCGGCCCCGGCCTCCGAGTCCCGGCGACGTGCCATCATTGACGATGATCGCGCGCCCGCCGCTGTTCCTGCCGCTGCTCGCCCTCACCGCCCTGCTCGTGCTGGCGGTTCCGGTCCTCACCGACTGGGTGCCGCTTCACCGCGCCGACCGCGCGCTCAGCGAGACCTTCCGGGGGTACGGCGACCACCGCCCCGGGCTGGTCTCGGCCCTGCGGATCCTCACCGACGTGGCCGCCACCATCCCGTTCCTGGCCGCCGGCGGGCTCGCCGCCCTCACCCTGCTCGCCCGGGGCCGCCGCGCGGCGGCCGTGTTCTGCGCCACGGTCACCGGGACCGTGCCCGTGCTCTGGGGACTGGCCCACTGGCTGCTGCACCGTCCACGTCCGCTGGACGGCTTCGTCACCGTCACCAGCAACGGGTTCCCGAGCGGGCACACCAGCAACGCCGCTGCCGCCGCCCTGGTCGTCGTGCTGCTCGCCTGGCCCCGGCTGGCCCGCACCGGGCGGCTCGTGGTGGTGACGGCGGCCACGGCCTTCGCGGTGTTCGTCGGCCTGACCCGGGTGGCGCTGCTGGCACACTGGCCCACGGACGTCCTCGGTGGCTGGCTGCTGGCGCTGGTCGTCGTGCCGCTCGTCGCGTACGCCGTCCGGGAGCGGGCTCCCGCCCGGGCGGGTTGACCGCCCCGCCCGGGCGGTCCTGAAGGGCCCTGCGCGGGGGCCGTTCGTCGCCCCGGTCGACCTGCGGTCCGCCCCTGCGGGGAGAGGATCCCCACCCGATCACGCGTCGATGGACATTGCGCATGCGACGTACCGCTGGACGCGTCCGGCCAGTACGGTGACAGGGCACGGCACGGCGCGTGGAAATTCCACGGACGTGATCGTGCGATCCGTCGCCGGGCGTGAGCGGGCGACGGGGTGGAACAGGGCCGGGGGCGAGCGTGAGGAGACCGGAGATGCCGCACGGGGAGGCCGAGCACGGCTGCGCCCAGGGCGACCCCTGCCGGTCGGGTCACCACGACCAGCAGTCGCCCGGCAAGCACCACGTCCACCGCCGGTCTCCGGTGGGTACGCCGCAGCTGGCCGAGCCGGTCGTCCGGCCCGCCGAGGAGGATCCCCCGGTGCCCCGCCAGCGGGTCGCTGACTGTGTCGACCCGGAACCGGTGCCCCAGGCGTCCTGCCGCAGCGACCTGCCGGGCTGGGCCGGTGCCCACCGGCACGGGCCGGTCCGGCCGAGCCAGCGCGCCACCCGACGGGAGCGTCCGCCGCGACGCTGGTGCTGACCAGCCGCCACGACCGCCCGCGACCGCCGATCGGGGCGACACGGCCGGTCACGACACGACACCGGGCGCCCCCGGTGGGAACACCCGGCGTCGGGACGGGACGTCGGTGGTCAGCGGGTGCGGCGCCGGATCAGCAGCGCGATGCCGGCCAGCCCGATCGTGATGACGATCACCACGCCCGCGTTCAGCAGCAGCAGGCGCTGCAACTCGCCGAGCGCCTGGTCGATGTCCCGGCCCGGGTCGAGGGACTCCTCCGGGAGCATCCGCTCGCCACCGCCGACCCCGCCGCTGACCGTCTCGATCTGCCGGGGCAGGGGGACGCCGGCCGTCCGCAGGGTCTCCGACATGTTGAGCCGGCCGAGGAACCAGCCCGCGTGGGCCTTGACCGCGTTGGGCTGCTTGGCCGGACGGTAGGCCCGCGGACCGCCCCTGGCGAGCGGGTAGAGGTCGAAGGTCTGCCGTGGCTGGTCGCCGGCCAGCACCACGACCGTGTACTTCGGGCCGAGGTCGGCGGCCTTGGGACCCGAGGGCGCGCCGTCGGCGGCGAACCAGTTGACCTGGTCGATCACCGCCGTCACGTGGGCCGGGTCGACGTCGGCCCGCAACCGCAGCGGTTCGGCCAGCCCTTCGCCGGTGATGTCCACCCCGGGCGGCGCGGGCTTGGGCGCGGCGTGCGCCGCTTCGACCGGCATCATCGCCACCAGGACCGCCCCGACCGCCGCGACGAGTAGCCGCCTCACCCTCCGGACCACTGCCGCCTCCTCGCCCCGCTTCGATGGATGGCCTTGCTGCAGGTCACGCGCTGACTGGGGATGGCACGAGCACGCCGGGCAGGGCCGGGAGTACATCTCTCAGACTCCGCCGGCCGTCGATCGGTTGCAGCTTCCAGAACAGTATTTTGAACTATGTGCGATCTCAGCCCGACTAACGACAGGACGTGTGATCGGTGGGCGGATCGTACCTTTACGGAGGGATGCATGGGGGGCAGGGTCCTACGGCTGGCGGGTTGGCTGGTCACGATCGGCGTGGCGCTGGTGGTGTCGTTGTGGTCGGCGGCACCGGCCGCCGCGCACAACTCGCTGACCGGCAGCAGCCCTGCTGACGGTGCACGGTTGGCGCAGGCTCCGACCCGGATCGAGCTGCGTTTCCTCGCTCGACTCGATCCGAACAGGACGAAGATCACAGTAACCGGACCGGACAACGTGCCGGCGTCCCGGGGTGCCCCGACGGTGAACGGCTCCCGGGTGCGCGTGACCTTCGTGCCGGGCGCGGCCGGGCTCTACATCGTCGACTACCGGGTCAGCTCGGCGGACGGCCACCCGGTCAGTGGCGAGATCCGGTTCACGCTGACCACGGGCACCCCGGCCGACCCGTCACCGTCCCCCACGGCGGTCACCGGGCCACCCCCGCCACCCACGCCGGTCCCGGTGGACCCCACCCCGTCGACCGCCGGTGCCTCGGCCGCGCCGGCCGCCGACACCGACCCCGGTGACGACGACGGCACGCCCGCCTGGCCCTGGGGAGTCGGCGCCGTCGCCGTGCTCGCCGGGCTCGTCGCCGTGCTGCTGGTCCGCCGCCGTCCCCGGTCGGCCGGCTGAGCGGTCGCGTGCCGCGACGGCCCACCGGGTTTTGACCCCGGGGACGATCCTGGTGGTTAATTCGCGACGCGCCGGTCGGGGTGACGGCCCCGGGCCGTAGTGTGGGTGATGGTGTCGGTTCGCTGCCGGTGTTTCTCCCTTCGTCCCGGCTGCGGGATGGGGATTGTGGTGTCTGTGCAGCCCGCGCCGTGGCCGGAGCCGGACCGGCGGATCGCGGCGGCGATCGCGGCGAAGTATCGGGGTCGGCGTGCCCGGCCGTTGGCGGTGCAGATCCGTGACCGGCTGGGTGAATGGCTGCATGATGCGGACTTCGTCGCGGCGTTCGGGGTTCGTGGCCGGCCGGGTTGGTCGCCGTCGCGGTTGGCGCTGGTGACGGTGTTGCAGCGGGTGGAGAATCTCACTGACCGGCAAGCGGCCGAGGCGGCGCGTAACCGGCTGGACTGGCAGTATCTGCTCGGTCTGCCGTTGGACGATCCAGGGTTCGACCACACGGTGCTGGCCGAGTTCCGCACCAGGGTGGCCGACGCCGGTCTGGAACACCTCGTGCTGGACGCGTTGCTGACCCGGCTGGCCGAGGCTGGTCTGCTCTCCGCTGGCGGCAAGCAGCGCACCGATTCCACACATGTCGCCGCGGCGGTGGCCGCGCTCAACCGTCTGGAACTGGTCGGGGAAAGCATCCGGGCGGCTTTGGAGGCCCTGGCCGCGGCGCATCCACAGTGGCTGGCCGGGCGGATCTGCGTGCCGGATTTCGCCGATCGTTATGGCAGCCCGATGACCGGTTGGCGGCCGCCGGTCTCGCAGGCCAAACGCGACGCACTGGCGATCGTCTACGCCCGCGACGGCTACCGGCTGCTGGAGGCGGTCCACGACCAGCACGCACCGGCCTGGCTGGCCCAGATACCGGCGGTGGACGTGCTGCGCCAGGTACTGGTGCAGCACTACACCCGCACGGTCACCAGTCGCGGGCGGGAGGTGATTACCCGGCGGGAGAAAGCGCCTGAGGGCGACGGTCTCCCGCCCGGCCATATCCGCATCGCTTCCCCGTACGACACCGATGCCCGGTGGGGTGTCAAACGAGAAGAGTTCTGGCTGGGCTACAAACTGCACGTCACCGAGACCTGCGACGACGCTGCGCCGTGCGGCTGCCGACAGCCCGGCGGGCACACCCCGGCAGGGCGACCGGGGCGCACCGGCGACAGGCACGAGGCCGCCTGCCCACAGCTACGGCCGAACCTGATCACGCATGTAGCCACCACCGACGCGACCGTGACCGACAACCGGATGACCGAACCCATCCACGACGCCCTCGCCGATATGAGCCTCACCCCCGGCCGGCACTACCTCGACTCCGGCTACCTGTCCGCCGCGCTCGTGGTCTCCGAACTCGCCCGGCACGGCATCACGCTGATCGGCCCGTTGCTGGCCGACTGTTCCGCCCAGGCCCGCGCCGGCAAGGGCTACGCCCGCGCCGACTTCACCATCGACTACGACACGCGCACCGTGACCTGCCCACAAGGCAGAAAGGCCACCTCCTGGACACCGTGCACCCAGTACGGCAAGCCCGCCATCGTGGCCACCTTCGCTACCAGCGACTGCGGCCCCTGCCCCGCCCGGACCCTATGCACCACCGGAAGACGACGACAACTGTCCCTACTACCCCGGGAACTGGCCGAGGCCCAGACCACCATCCGGGCCGCCGAACACACCCTCGGCTTCCAAGCCGACTACGCCCGCCGTGCCGGAGTGGAAGGCACCATCCACCAAGCCATCTCCCACGGCGCCCGCCGCGCCCGCTACCGCGGACTACCCAAGACCCGCCTCGACCACATCTTCATGGCCTGCGCCCTCAACCTGCTCCGCCTCGAAGCCTTCTGGAACGGAACACCACTGGACCGACGAAGAACCAGCCACCTCTCACGCCTCGAACTCGGCCTCGCTGCATGACCCGTAATTAACCACCAGGATCGGGGACCGACGGCGACAGCCGCCGTACGGGCGGGCCCGCCCGCCGGCTGTCGTGACGCGTACGGTCAGGGAAGCCGGACCCGGGCGGCGCGCAACCGGGCCAGGGTGCGGTCGCGGCCGAGCACCTCCATCGACTCGAACAGTGGCAGCCCGACGCTGCGGCCGGTCACCGCGACCCGGACCGGGGCCTGGGCCTTGCCGAGCTTGAGCCCACGCTCCGCGCCGACCGCCTCCAGGGTCGACTTGAGCGACTCCGCGTCCCAGGTCTCCAGCGCCTCGAAGGCGGCGGTCGCGGCGTCCAGCAGCGCGCCCGAGCCCTCCTTCATCGCCTTCGCCCAGGCCGCCTCGTCGACCAGCGGCGAGGCGAGGAAGAGGAAGTCCACATTCGGCACGATCTCGCTGAGCACCGCGATCCGCGTCTGCGCCAGCGGGGCGACCGCCGCGAAGGCGTCCGCGTCGAACTCCGCCGGCTGCCACGGCGGCGGTGGGATCGTCGCGGTGCCGGTGAGCCACGGCTGGCAGGCGGCGACGAACTCCTCGACCGGCAGCGCCCGGATGTACTCACCGTTGAACGCACGCAGCTTCTTCTCGTCGAAGAAGGCGGGGGAGGGGTTGACCTCCTCCAGCCGGAACTCCTCCTCGATCACCGACCACGGGACGATCTCCCGGTCGCCGGAGGGCGCCCAGCCGAGCAACATCAGGTAGTTGCGCATCGCGGCGGCGAGGTAGCCCTCGTCCCGGTACGCCTCCAGGGCGACCTTGTCGCGGCGCTTGGAGAGCTTCTGCCGCTTCTCGTTCACCACCACCGGCACGTGCGCCCACACCGGCGGCCGCACGCCGAGCGCCTCCCAGAGCAACTGCTGCTTGGGGGTGTTCGGCAGGTGCTCCTCGGCCCGGATCACGTGGGTGATCCCCATGGTCATGTCGTCGACCACGTTGGCCAGCAGGAACACCGGCGAGCCGTCGCCCCGGGCGATGACGAAGTCCTCGATGAGCTTGTTCTCGAAGGTGGGCTCGCCCCGGATCAGGTCGACCACCTTCGTCACGCCCTCGTCCGGGGTGCGGAAGCGCAGCGCCCGTCCCTCGCCCGGCTCCAGGCCCCGGTTCCGGCAGAAGCCGTCGTAGCCGGCGTACTGGGAGCCACTGCGGGCCTGCACCGCCTCCCGGGTGCAGTCGCAGTAGTACGCCCGGCCGGACTCGCGCAGGCGCCCGGCGGCGGCCCGGTGCTCACCGGCGTTCTGCGACTGGAAGTACGGCCCCTCGTAGGAGCCGCGCGCGATGCCGATCCAGTCCAGCGCCGACAGGATGCCCTCGGTCCACTCCGGCCTGTTCCGCGCCGCGTCGGTGTCCTCGACGCGAAGCACGAACACCCCGCCCTGCTGCTTGGCATAGATCCAGTTCTGGAGGGCGGAGCGGGCACCGCCGACGTGGAACATACCGGTCGGAGAGGGGGCGAATCGCACACGTACCGTCACGCCGTCCAGCGTACGGCTGCTGCGTCCTGGTGGAAGGAGGGGCCCCTTGTTACCGCTTTTTGTCGTGCAGGGGGCCCCTGCTACCACCTCGGCGGCGCGACCGCACAACCTGCCGCCACCGCCCGTGCCGCCGTGTCAGCGAGCGAAGGCCGGCAGCGCGGCGAAGTCGGGATGCAGCTCGACCTGTTGGGCGAGTTGGGCCATCACCTGACGTACCCGGCTCAGGGGATGCTGCGGGAACTGCGCGTCGTACGCCGGGTCGTCGGCGACGTGCGACGGCAGGCCGCCCTCGCCGTCGGGTCCGTACGGGTGGGGCCTGAAGTAGTCGGCAGGACCGACCTGGCTCATGACCAACGCTTCCCGCTGGCCGGTCGGCCCGCTCTCGGCGGCCTGCACCCGCAGCACCGCGCTGCATGCCGCCTTCGGCACGATGTAGCTGCCCAGGAAGGCCTGACCGTGGGGCTGGTGGGGCAGTTTGACCTTGATGATCTGGCGGAGCGCCGGCTGGCCGCCGACCGACATGACGTCGGCCTCGATCAGCGCACCGCCCTGCCCTGCTGCCGTCCCTGCCAGCCCACGCTGGAGGGCGGGCAGGTCCGTCAGCGGGGCGGGCAGGTCGGGAACGAGGTTGAAGAAGACCGGCTGGATGATGATCCGCTCGTCGTTGGCCCAGGTGTCCGCAGCCACCTGCTGGAATCCGTCGAGGAGGAAGTGCTCAAAGGGGTGCATGGGCTTCGATCGTGCCAGATCGTCAGCCACGGACCGGCACTGAGGGACGGTGGCACCGGCGCGGGGAGCGGCGGCGGGCGGCTGCTCAGCGGACCGTACGGATCCGCAGCACCAGGACGCTGCCGAGCAGGGTCACCAGCGCGGTCGCCCCGTACAGCGCCGGGTAGCCACCGAGGTGCACCACGATCGGGGCGGAGATCGCCGGACCGAGCACCTGGGGTGCGGAGTTGGCGATGTTGATCACGCCGAGGTCCCGGGCGCGGTCCGCGGCGGCCGGCAGGACCTGGGTGATCAGCGCGGCGTCCACCGACAGGTAGACGCCGTAGCCCGCGCCGAGCAGCAGCGCGGCGACCACCACGGCCGACCAGACCGGCGCGGCGGCGAGCAGCAGCGCGGCTCCCGCGATCACCACCCCGGCGACGACCACGAAGACCCTCCGCCAGCCGGTCCGGTCCGACAGCCACCCGGCGAGCACGGTGGTGGTGGCGAGTCCCGCCGTGTAGAGCAGGATCAGCACGAGCAGCGCGCCGTCCGGGTCGGGGTGGCGCACCCCGTCGGTGAGGAAGTACAGCAGATAGAGGGTGCCCAGCGCGTTGCCGAGCTGGATCAGGAACCGGGTGATCCAGGCCCAGCCGAAGTCGGGGTGCCGGCGCGGGCTGACGGCGGCCAGCAGCGCGCGGGGGCTCAGCGGGGGCCGGTGCGCGCGGGGCAACGGGTCGTCCGGGGTGAACAGGGCGAAGGGAAGGGCGAGCACCAGCACGGCCACCGCGACCGCGAGGTAGCCGGCGGCGTGGCCGGTGACCAGCGTGGTAACCAGCAGCACCCCGAGCACCAGTCCGAGCGGCTGGGGGATCCCGACCCAACCGGAGACCGCGCCCCGCTGGGCGACCGGAACCCGGTCCGGCACGGCCGTGGTGAGGCTGGCCAGCATCGCGTTGAAGCAGACCTGGGCGGCGACCCAGACCACCGTCACGCCGAGGATGGTCCGCTGCTGGGCCAGCAGCACCAGGGCGAGAGCGCCGACCAGCGCGCCGCCGGCCGTCCACAGGTGCCGGCGACCGAGGCGCCGGCCGGCGACCCGGCCACCGGTACGGTCCGACAACGCGCCGGCCAGCGGGTTGGCCAGCACGGCGGCGAGCGCCCCGGCCCCGGTGACCACCGCGAGCATCGTCTCCTTGGCGTCCGGGGCGATCCGCTCGACCTGCTGCGGCAGGAGCACCTGGAGTGGGGTGAAGAAGGCCATCCAGAGGCCGAGGTTGGCGGCGACGAGCAGGGCGATCCAGCCGCGCCGTACCGGCACGGTCGGTTCGGCGAGCGCGGCCGGCGGCGCACCGGGGATCGGGTCGACGGCGCTCACCACGGCCCGCCGCCCACCATCACCCGGTCCACCGGGTCACGCCCCGTGTCGTCGGCTGCGGGCGATCACGTCCCGGTACCAGGCGTACGACGACTTCGGGGTGCGCGCGAGGGTGTCGGCGTCGACGTGCACCAGGCCGAACCGCTTGGTGAAGCCCTCCGCCCACTCCCAGTTGTCCAGCAGCGACCAGACGAAGTAGCCGCGCACGTCCACGCCCTCGTCGACGGCGGCCCGGAGCGCGCGCAGGTGACCGTCCAGGTAGGCGATCCGCTCCGGGTCGTGCACCCGCCCGTCGGCGTCGGGTTCGTCGTCGTACGCGCAGCCGCTCTCGGTGATCTCGATCGGGGGCAGTGCGTCGCCGTACCGGTCACGCAGGCCGACCAGCAACTCGCGCAACCCCTCCGGGACCACCGGCCAGTCGAAGGCGGTGCGCGGGTACCCGTCCAGCTCGGCCAGCTCGAACGGCAGCGGCGAGCCCTCCTCGGGGGCGCGGACGGCGGTCGGGTTGTAGTAGTTGACGCCGAGCACGTCGATCGGCGCGACGATGGTCGCCAGGTCCCCGTCGCGGACGACCTCCGGCCCGGGGTCGAGACCGGGCGGGTAGCCGAGGCCGAGCACCGGGTCGGTGAACAGCCGGTTGTGCAGCGCGTCGTACGCCTCCCCGGCGGCCCGGTCGGCGTCGGTGTCGCCGAGGACCCGCACCGGCGCGTAGTTGTTGGTAAGGGCGACCGGGCTGGTCGTCCGGGTGCGCAGGGCGGCGACGGCCAGGCCGTGCCCGAGGAGCTGGTGGTGGGCGGCCGGTACGGCGTCGACGAGGAGCTGCCGGCCGGGGGCGTGGGTGCCCAGGCCGTAGCCGAAGCTCATGTGCACGAACGGTTCGTTGAGCGTGATCCAGAGGCGTACCCGGTCGCCGAGGCGGGCGGCGACCAGGTCGGCGTACTCGGCGAAGCGTCCGGCACTGTCCCGGTGCAGCCAGCCGCCCGCGTCCTCGACAGGCTGCGGCAGGTCCCAGTGGTAGAGGGTGGCGACCGGGTCGATGTCCCGGGCCAGCAGCGCGTCCACCAGGCGGTCGTAGAAGTCCAGGCCGCGCGGCGAGGCCGGGCCGGAACCGGATGGCTGCACCCGGGGCCAGGCGACCGAGAACCGGTACGCGGAGATGCCGAGCCCGGCCATCAGGGCGACGTCCTCGGCGTACCGGTGGTAATGGTCGCAGGCGACGTCCCCGCTGCTGCCGTCGGCGATCCGTCCCGGCCGGTGGGCGAAGGTGTCCCAGATCGACGGGCCGCGACCGTCGGTGTCGGCGGCGCCCTCGACCTGGTAGGCCGAGGTGGACACTCCCCAACGGAAGCCGGCGGGGAACACGGGCGTCTGCATGCACCCTCCACGCAACGTGAAACGTATTCAGGACTCTAGATCGCCGCGCGGGGATGCGCCATGGGGTGCCGGGACGTTTTCGTCAAGGGATTTCGGCGTGTCTTTTCCAAACCCGTCCACATCTGTCCGTTTTGGCGCATAGAGTGCGGAATATCGTGGGATGTCCTCAGTGGGGGAAGACAGAGATGATCCTCGTGGAACGCAGTGCGCACGTGGCGGCGCCGGTGGAAGCGGTCTGGGACGTGGTGCAGCGGGCCGAGCAGTTGCCGGCCTGGCTGGCCGGCGTACGAGCGGCCGAGGTGCTCTCGGGAGAGGGCTACGGTCGCCGGCAACTGGTCCAGGCCGGGCGCGGCGCGGCGCACGAGGCGGAGGTGATCGCCTTCCAGGAACCCAACCTCATCGGTTGGCGGGAACGGGCCAAGGGCGCCGGTGCCCGGGCGGAGGCGCGCACCGAGATCTACGTCCAGCTCACCGCCGACGAGGAGGAGGGCGGCACGGTCGTCCGCCTCATCGTCGTCCGCTGGCCGGCCGGTCCGGTCAAGGCGGCCCTGCTCCGGCTCGGCCTGCGTCGGGTCGGCGCCGACCTGGAGGATTCGCTCGCCCGGCTGACCGACCTGGCCGCCGTCGGCTGAGTCGGGCCCGATCCCGGCGTCACCCGCGACGACGGTGGCCCGGCGTCCCCGCCAGGGACCCCGGGCCACCGTCGTTCGCCGTCACTGGTGGGGGGTGCCCGGCGTGGACCGGGAAGGGCCCGGCGCGGTCTCCACCACGCCGGGCCCTTCCCGTCGTACGTGTCGGTCAGGAGTCGCCGCCGGTCTCACCGACCGGCGCGGCGTTGACGTCTCCGATCGCGTACTTGCGGGCCGCCTCGGCCGGGACCTCGGCCGGCACCGCACCGCGCAGCGCCAGCTGCCGCAGCGTCGCCACGGCCACCGACTCGGCGTCGACGTGGAAGTGCCGGCGCAGCGCGTGCCGGGTGTCCGACATGCCGAACCCGTCGGTGCCCAGCGAGGTGTAGTCGCCCGGTACCCAGCGGGAGATCAGGTCCGGTACGGCGCGCATCCAGTCGCTGACCGCGACCTTCGGCCCCTGGGCGTCGGCCAGCTTCTGCTGGATGTACGGCACCCGCTGATCCCCGCCCGGGTCGAGCAGGTTGTGCTCCTCGCACTCCACCGCGTCGCGGCGCAGCTCCGTCCAGGAGGTCACCGACCAGACGTCGGCGGCCACCCCCCAGTCCTGGGCGAGCAGCTGCTGGGCCTTCAGCGCCCACTGCATGCCCGTGCCCGAGGCCAGGATGTTCGCCCGGGGGGCCTCGCCGTGGGAGTTCACCGAGGGCGCGGGAGAGTAACGGTAGATCCCCCTGAGCAGCCCCTCGACGTCCACGTCGGAGGGTTCGGCCGGCTGGAGGATCGGCTCGTTGTAGATGGTCAGGTAGTAGAAGACGTTCTCCTGCGCCTCGCCGTACATGCGGTGCAGGCCGTTCTCGACGATGTGCGCGATCTCGAACGCGAACGCCGGGTCGTACGCGACCACCGCCGGGTTGGTGGCGGCGATCAGGTGCGAGTGACCGTCCTCGTGCTGGAGGCCCTCACCGTTGAGCGTGGTCCGCCCGGCGGTCGCGCCGAGCACGAAGCCCCGGGCCATCTGGTCGGCCGCCGCCCAGAACCCGTCGCCGGTGCGCTGGAACCCGAACATCGAGTAGAAGATGTACAGCGGGATCATCGGCTCGCCGTGCGTGGCGTACGCGGAGCCGGCCGCGGTGAACGACGCCACCGAACCGGCCTCGTTGATCCCCTCGTGCAGGATCTGCCCGGTGGTCGACTCCTTGTACGACAGGAACAGCTCCCGGTCGACCGAGGTGTACTTCTGCCCGTGCGGCGAGTAGATTTTCTGCGTCGGGAAGAGGGAGTCCATCCCGAAGGTGCGGGCCTCGTCCGGGATGATCGGCACCCAGCGCCTGCCGAACTCTGTGTCCTTCATGATGTCCCTGAGCAGCCGGA
Organism: Micromonospora inyonensis; assembly: GCF_900091415.1. Classification (NCBI taxonomy): domain Bacteria; kingdom Bacillati; phylum Actinomycetota; class Actinomycetes; order Micromonosporales; family Micromonosporaceae; genus Micromonospora; species Micromonospora inyonensis. The sequence goes on from NZ_FMHU01000002.1 coordinate 410,746, forward strand.
CGAAGGCCATCGTGGTGGCCACCTTCTGCTTGCCGGACCCACGCTTGACGTCGGCGAACCGCTCGCTGCCCGGGATGGCCAGGGACTTCTGCTCCGTCCGGCGGGACGGCAGGTAGCCGCCGAGTTGCTGACGCCGCTCCTTGAGGTACGACATCTCCTCGGAGGAGTCGTCGGGCCGGTAGTACGGCGGGAGGTACGGGTTCTCCTCCAGCGCCTTGTCCGGGATGTCCAGGTAGAGCCGGTCGCGGAAGGTCTTCAAGTCCTCCAGCGTCAGCTTCTTCATCTGGTGGGTGGCGTTACGCCCCTCGAAGTGCGAGCCCAGCGTCCAGCCCTTGATCGTCTTGGCCAGGATGACCGTCGGCTGCCCGGTGTGCTCCATCGCCGCCTTGTACGCCGCGTAGAGCTTGCGGTAGTCGTGCCCGCCCCGCTTGAGGTTCCAGATCTCGTCGTCGGAGAGGTGCTCGACCATCTTGCGGGTCCGCGCGTCGCGGCCGAAGAAGTGCTCCCGCACGTACGCCCCGGACTCCGCCTTGTAGGTCTGGTAGTCGCCGTCCGGGGTGGTGTTCATCAGGTTGACCAGCGCGCCGTCGGTGTCCGCGGCGAGCAGCGGGTCCCACTCCCGACCCCAGACGACCTTGATCACGTTCCAGCCGGCGCCCCGGAAGAACGCCTCCAGCTCCTGCATGACCTTGCCGTTGCCCCGGACCGGTCCGTCCAGCCGCTGGAGGTTGCAGTTGATCACGAAGGTGAGGTTGTCCAGCTCCTCGCGGGCGGCCACGCCGATCGCGCCGAGCGACTCCACCTCGTCCATCTCGCCGTCACCGAGGAACGCCCAGACGTGCTGCTGGCTGGTGTCCTTGATGCCCCGGTGGTGCAGGTAGCGGTTGAACCGGGCCTGGTAGATCGCGTTCAGCGGGCCGAGACCCATGGAGACCGTCGGGAACTCCCAGAAGTCCGGCATCAGCCGGGGGTGCGGGTACGACGGCAGCCCGCCACCGGGGTGGGACAGCTCCTGGCGGAAGCCGTCGAGCTGGTCGTCGCTCAGCCGCCCCTCCAGGTACGCGCGCGCGTACATGCCCGGGGAGGCGTGCCCCTGGTAGAAGATGTGGTCGCCGCCACCCGGGTGGTCCTTGCCCCGGAAGAAGTGGTTGAAGCCGACCTCGTAGAGCGAGGCGGAGCTGGCGAAGGTGGAGATGTGCCCGCCCACGCCGATCTCGGGGCGCTGCGCCCGGTGCACCAGCATCGCCGCGTTCCACCGGATGTACGCCCGGATCCGCCGTTCGACGTGCTCGTCACCCGGGAACCACGGCTCGCGCTCCGGCGGAATGGTGTTGATGTAGTCGGTGGTGGTCAGCGACGGCACCCCCACCTGACGCTCGCGGGCCCGCTCCAGCAGGCGCAGCATGACGTAGCGCGCGCGCTTGTTCCCGCGCTCGTCGATGACACCGTCGAGCGACTCGACCCATTCGCTGGTTTCGTCAGGGTCGATGTCCGGAAGCTGGCTCGGCAGACCGGCGGTGATCACCGGGCGCTTGCGTTCCGTGGCCACAGGCGTTCCCTCAGTTGTGTGTGGGATAGGTCTCTAGCATCATCCTGCCCTCTGGTGGCGTCCCTCGTCACGTCTGTCTCCCCGAGACGCGACGCTGAACACAGATACCGGCCAGTAACTTTCGAGCGGGTCGCGACCGCTCGCCCGCCTGGCCGGAGGTACGCTTCCCGAGCCGGCGGCCGGGCCCCGGTCCATGCCCCGAGCGTCGGCCGACGGCCCCGCCCCGGCGGTGTCCGCGCTGGATGGCTTGCCTGCCGTTCCTACCGTGGGCGCATGACGATCCGACGTGCTCTGGCCGGTGCCCTCGTCCTGGTCGGTGGCCTCACCCTGATGGTGACGGTTCTCGGCATGCTCGGTGGCAACGGCGCCCTGGCGCCGTTCGCGTTCCTCGGGCTGGTGCTGGGCGGGGTGGGCATCCGGCTGCTGGCCGATCCCCGTCGGTCGCGGCCCGGTGCCCGCTGGCCGCGCGGCGGGTACGTGGTCGCCGCCGGACAGCCGTACGCCGCCCCGACCGGGGACGTCGGGTGGTACGGCCCCGCCGACACCGACCATTCCCACCGGAGCCCCTCCAGCGGCCACCCGGGCGCCTCGGACGGTGCCCACCACAGTGGCTCCGACAGCGGCTCCTCCGGAAGCGGCTGGTCGGGTGGCGGTGACAGCGGCTCCTCCGGGGGCGGCTGGTCGGGTGGCGGCGACAGCGGTGGCTGGTCGGGCGGCGGCGACAGCTACTGACTCCACGGACCCGCCGCGGGCTGACTCCACGGACCCGCCGCGGGGCGACTCCACGGACCCGCCCCGGGCCGCGCGGGCTGCGGCAGAATCGGCGTATGCGCAGTGAGGTGATCACGGTCCAGACCGGTTCCCGGCCCACCGTCCGGGACATCACCGCCGAGGCCGAGCGGTTCGTCTCCGGTCAGGGCGACGGACTGCTGCACGTCTTCGTGCCGCACGCGACCGCCGGGCTGGCGATCATCGAGACCGGCTCCGGATCCGACGACGACCTGCTCGGCGCACTCGACGACCTGCTGCCCACCGACGACCGGTGGCGGCACCGGCACGGGTCACCCGGGCACGGCCGGGACCACGTGCTCCCGGCGTTCGTCCCGCCGTACGCGACGGTGCCGGTGCTCGGTGGCCGGCTCGCCCTCGGCACCTGGCAGTCGATCTGTCTGGTCGACACCAACGGCGACAACCCGACCCGGCAGGTCCGCTTCTCCTTCCTCCCCGGCTGACCTGCCTCCTCCGGTGCGGGGTGCGGCCGGGGTGCGGAACGCGACTACGCTCGCGCCGATGAAGGCAGAGAACGTCGACGCACCCATCGCCGCGGTGACCGTCTACGCCGACCGGGCCCGGGTGACCCGGCGCGGCACCGTCCCCCTGGACGCCGGTGAGCACCGGCTGCGGATCGGGCCACTCCCGCTCGGCCTGCGCCGCGACTCACTGCGGGTCGGGGGCCGGGGGCCCGCCACCGTCCTCGGGGTCGACCTGGTCACCCGGCACCAGTCGCGGAGCACCGACGAGCAGGCCGCCGAGCTGGAGCAGCGCCGTCGGGCGCTCACCGACGAACTGGCCGCGCTGGACGGCGCGGACGCCGTCGAGGCCCAGCGCGCGGAGTTCCTCACCCTGCTGTCCCAGCGCGCCGGTGGGACGTACGCCCGGGCACTGGCCAGCGGTGACGCGGCCCCGGCGGACGCCGTCGCCTTCGCCGACCAGGTCGCCGGGCAGCTCACCGCCGGGCACGAACGGAAGCGGGAGCTGGCCCGGCGGCGGACCGACGTGTCCGAGTCGCTCGCCGTCGTCGACCGGCAACTCCAGGAGGTACGCGCCAAGCGGGCGCCGGACCGCCTGTTCGCCGAGGTGACCGTCCAGGTCACCGCCGAGACCACCCGCGAGACCACCCCCACCGCCGCCGGGTCCACGGCCGCCTCCGTCGCCGATCTGGAGCTGGAGCTGACGTACGTGGTGGACGGCGCCCGCTGGCAACCCTCGTACGACCTGCGGCTGGTCGACGAGGTGGTCACGTTGACCTGGTTCGGGCTGGTCAGCCAGGAGACCGGCGAGGACTGGCCGGAGTGCCGGCTCGAACTCTCCACCGCCCGACCGGCGGTGACGGCGACCGTGCCCGAGTTGTCGCCCTGGTACCTGGACCGGGTCCGGCCGCTGCCCCCGCCGCCGATGCCGATGGCGGCGATGCCCGGCGGTGGGCTCCCGAAGCCCGCCGCGCCGCCCGGGGCGTTCGGCGCGGCGGAATCCGCCCGGGCCGGCACGGCCCGGTCCGCCCCGGTGCGGCAGAGCGTCGCCGAGGTGGAGCAGGGGCTCGCCGCCGCGACGTACCGGCCGGCCCGACCGGTCGCGGTGCCGGCCGACGGCACCGCGCACCGGGCGACGGTCGCGGTGCTGGACCTGCCGGCGACGCTGGACCACGTCACCGCGCCGGTCCGCGAGCCCACGGCCTACCTGCGGGCGACCGTCCGCAACACCTCCACGCACACCCTCCTGCCCGGCCCGGCGGCGATCTTCCACGGCGCCGACTTCGTCGGCAGCACCCGGTTGCGGGCCTGGGCACCGGGCGAGGAGACCGAGCTGGCGCTCGGCGTGGACGACCGGGTGCGGGTGGAACGGAAGCTGACCCGGCGCAGCGACACCCGCGCCACGCTGGGCTCGACGCGGCGCCGGGACGTGGAGTACGTGGTCACCGTCGCCAACCACACGCCGCGCGTGGCGACGGTGACCGTACGGGACCAGCTGCCGGTCTCCCGGGACGAGGGCGTGGTGGTCCGTGAGGCGCGGCTCGACCCGACCCCGGACGAGCGTACGGAACTCGGTGAGCTGACCTGGCGGCTGCGGCTCGCGCCGGGCGGCACCGGCGAGGTGACCCTGGGCTTCCGGGTGGAGGTGGCCAAGGGCGTCGACCTCGCCGGCTGGCGCGACTGACCCGCAGGATCGCGGAGGAGCCCCGGGTGAGCGTCCGGGGCTCCTCCGCCCCATCTCAGGTGGCCGGGTCAGGGCGGGCCATCTCAGGTGGCCAGGTCGCGGCGGGTGAAGCGCCAGGTCCCGAGGGCCACCAGGACGGCGGTGGTGCCGAGCAGGGCGAGTGCGCCGGCGGGCTGCACGCCCTCTACCAGTGGGTCGCCGCCGAGGTACCAGTGGAACGGCGACACCTCCCGGGCCCAGCCCAGCCCGTCGACCTGGGGCAGGACCGAGTTGGCCAGGTAACCGAGCACGGCCACCCCGGCAGCGGTGCCGAGTGCGGCGACGCGCCGACCGGTGGCCGCGCCGACCGCGAAGGCCAGCGCCGCGAACGTCACCCCGAACAGGGCCAGGTGCAGGGTCATCGCGGCGAAGCCCGCGGAGGTGACCCCGGCGAACTCCACCGCCCCGCTCAGCGCGACCATCGCCAGCCCGAGCAGGACGACCACCCCGACCACCCCGACGGCGAGCGCGGCGAAGCGGTGCAGGGCCAGCCGGACCCGGCCGACCGGGTGGGCCAGCACCAGGTCGAGGGTGCCGGCCTCCTCGTCCCCGGCGACGGCGCGGGTGCCGCCGGCGATCGCCAGGACGGCCACCAGCAGAGGGATCAGGAGACCGTAGACGGCGCTGCCCAGGTAGCCGGCCGCGCTGGTCAGGTCGCGGTAGTTGAACGCCTCCAGCAGCCCCTCCGGGTAGGCGGCCATCGCCTCGGCCATCTCGGGGCTCTGCATGGTCGGCCAGAAGGAGGCGTACATCGTGCCCACCGCGACGATCGCCAAGGCCCAGCCGAGCAGCGAGCGGCGGGCGTCGTGGAGCGCCTTGGTGAACGGGTCACGCAGCAACATGCGGGGCCTCCTCGCGGGCGTAGTAGCCGAAGAACAGCTCCTCCAGGTCGGGTTCCTCGGAGAGCAGGCTCACCACGGTGTGCCCGGCGGCGGCCTTGACCAGGGCGTCCGCCCTGCCGTCCAGCCGGCAGCGCAGGGTCGATCCGGTGACGGTCACCTCGCTCACCCCGGGCAGCGCGGCGAACTCCCCGGCCGCGACCGGGTCGGCGAAGTGGATCTCGACGTGCCGTACCGCCCGTTCCCGCAGCTCTTCGACGCGTTCCACGGTGACCATCCGGCCCTCGCGGATGATGCCCACCCGGTCGGCGGTCTGCTGCACCTCGCTCATCACGTGCGAGGACATGAAGACGGTCTGGCCGGCGGTACGGGCCTGGCGGACCATCGCCACGAACTCCTGCTGGAGGAACGGGTCCAGGCCGCTGGTCGGCTCGTCGAGGATGAGCAGCTCGGGCGTGTGCATGAACGCCTGGATCACCCCGACCTTCTGCCGGTTGCCCTTGCTCAGCGCCCGGATCCGTCGGTTGAGGTCCAGGTCGAGCCGGTCGGCCAGTTCGGTGATCCGTGCCGCCGGCACGCCGCCGCGCAGGTTGCCGAGGTAGGTCAGCAGCTCCCGCGCGGTCTGCCGACCGTCCACGGTGAAGTCACCGGCCAGGTAACCGACCCGCCGACGCAGCGCCACGCCGTCCCGGCGGGGATCGACGTCGAGCACGGTCACCCGGCCGCTGGTGGGACGGATCAGGTCGAGTAGCAGTCGGATGGTGGTGGACTTCCCGGCGCCGTTGGGGCCGAGGAAGCCGTAGACCTCGCCGCGTTCGACCCGCAGGTCCAGCCCGGTCAGGCCGCGGCTGCGGCCGTACGTCTTGACCAGGGCCTCGGTGCTGATGGCCGACTCATCCATCGGCCTCTCCCTTCCGCAGTCGTTCCGCCTGGAAACGGGTGACGAGCGCGGGTAGTTCGCGCTCGATGAAGGCGTAGAAGTCGCGCATCACGCGCAGGCGTTCCGCGCCCGGTGCGTCCGGGTCGCCGACCAGGTCGAGCCCACGCTCCATCAGCTTCCGGAACGCCCGGAACTTGGTCGGCTCGGCGGCGATCCGGATGATCGCGTCGGGCTGGATCTCGTAGGCATGGCCCCGGTGCCCGGGCACCGGCACCCGTCGGGCGAGCCCGCTGCTCTCCAGCATCCGCATGCCGGTGCTCACCGAACCCTTGGAGAGCCCGAGGCCGTTGCCGAGCTGGGCGCTGGTCTGCCACGGCGGGTCGCAGACCAGCAGCCAGCCGAGCAGTTTCCCGTACGCGGGGGGCAGTCCCATGCCGGCGAGGACGACGGCGGCGTCCTCGGCGTACCGGCGTCGGGGTGGCAGTTCGATCAGGGGTTCGATCACTGTTCCATCCGTTCAGAAAGTTCTGAATAAACCATACAGCTAAACGATGCCGGTGGATGATCGAGCCGTAGGATGTAAGACCTGACTCAGGGCGCCGTGACCTCCGCCACTCTCGGCGACCGCGCGGGGCTCGCCGGGGACGCGGTGCGCCGGATCATGCACCTCGCCTCGGCGATCCGTCACTGCCAGGACGTCGACATCGCGGAGTTGGGCCTCACCCCGGCGGTCGCCCGAGCGTTGTACGAACTCGACCCCGACCACCCCGTGTCCGCCCGGGACCTCGCCGAACAGCTCCGCTGCGACCGTTCCAACCTGACCGCCCTGGTCGACAAGTTGGAACGGGCCGGGCTGGTCGAGCGCCGCGTCGACCCCGCCGACCGGCGGCTCAAGACCCTGGTGGTGACCGAGGCGGGCCGACAGGTGCGCGTCCGGGTGCACCAGGTGCTGTCGGACTCCCGACTGCTCGCCGACCTCGGCACCGAGGAACTGGCCGCGCTGTGCGGACTCGTGCAAAAGGTCTCCGGCAGCTGCACTCCGCCGCAGGGCGGCACCCGGCTGACCGGTCGGAACGCGCGGGCCAGGGCCGGAATCGCCGCCCAGCTGGCCTTGACGGCCGGGTGATCCCCGCCGTCGGGTCCGTGTCCGACTGGGCAGGGTCGGCCGTTGTCGGTAATGCTGTCCGACGTGACCACCCCGCAAGATCTCGACGACCGGTTCCGGGAGAGCCTGGCCGCGTTGGCCGGTGCGGCGCAGCGACGGGACCCGGACCAACCCGTCCGGGACGGCGCCACGCTGACCGGGACGCGAGCGCTGGAACTCTTCGACGCGCAGGTCACCAGCCGGCAGCTCGACCTGGCGGCGCGTTGGCTGCGCAGCTTCGGTGAGGGCTACCACACGATCGGCTCCGCCGGGCACGAGGGCAACGCGGCGGTGGCCGCGGCGCTCCGCCCCACCGACCCGGCGCTGCTGCACCACCGCTCCGGCGCGTTCTACTGCGTCCGGGCCGCCGCCCAGGTCCTCCCGACCGGGCAGACCGACGCGGACGCCGCGGCGGCGGACGACGGTGGCGGTGACGGCGCGACGCGGGACCCGTACGCCGGTGCGGTGCGGGACGTGCTGCGTGGCGTGGTCGCCTCCGCCGAGGATCCCATCACCGGCGGCCGGCACAAGGTGTTCGGCCGGGCCGACCTGGCCATCGTTCCGACCAGCTCGACCATCGCCTCCCACCTGCCCCGCGCGGTCGGTATGGGGCTGGCGCTGGAACGGCTGCGCCGGCTCGACGGCATCGGCCGGCGGGCCGGCGGCGTGGGTGTCGGCCGACCGGCGTGGCCGTCCGACGCGCTGGTGGTCTGCTCCTTCGGCGACGCCTCGATCAACCACGCCAGCGCCACCGCCGCGCTCAACACCGCCGGCTGGTGCGACCACACCGGGCTGCGGGTCCCCGTGCTGTTCGTCTGCGAGGACAACGGGCTCGGCCTCAGCGTCCGCTCCCCGAAGGGCTGGGCGGAGGCGATGCTCCGGTCCCGGCCGGGAATCCGCTACTTCGGGGCGGACGGGTGCGACCTGGTGGCGGCGTACGAGGGGGCGGCCGAGGCGGTGGCCTGGGTGCGCCGGCACCGGCGTCCGGCCGTGCTGCACCTGGACACCGTCCGGCTGATGGGACATGCCGGACCGGACGACGAGGCCGCGTACCGCAGCACCGACGAGATCGCCGCCGACCTGGACCGGGACCCGGTGCTGGCCACCGCGCGGCTGCTCGTCTCCGCCGGCCTCGCCGATCCCGCCGAACTGATCGCCCGGTACGACGAGATCGGCTGGGAGGTCCGCAATGCGGCCGAGGAGGTCCTCGCCGAGCCGAAGCTCGCCTCGGCGGCCGACGTCGTCGCCCCGCTCGCGCCCCGCCGGCCGCTCAGGGTGGCCCGGGCGATCGCGGACGCCGCCGCGCGGGCCAGCGGCCCCGGAGCGGCGGCCCGGGCTGCCGCGTTCGACGGGAAGCTCCCCGAGCTGGCCGGGCCGCTCACCCTCGCGCAGAGCGTCAACGCCGCACTCGCCGACGGCATGCTCGACCACCCCGAGATGGCCGTCTTCGGCCAGGACGTGGCCGCCAAGGGCGGGGTGTACGGGGTGACCAGGGGGTTGCGCGACCGGTTCGGCGTATCGCGGGTGTTCGACACGCTTCTCGACGAGACCTCGGTGCTGGGGCTCGGCCTCGGCGCGGGGATGGCCGGGATGCTGCCGGTGCCCGAGATCCAGCACCTCGCGAACCTGCACCACGCCGAGGACCAGCTGCGCGGTGAGGCCGCCACCACGCAGTTCTTCTCGAAGGGGGCCTTCCGCAACCCGCTGGTGGTCCGGGTGGCGGGGCTGGCGTACCAGGAGGGACTCGGCGGGCACCTCCACAACGACAACTCGGTGGCCGTACTGCGGGACGTGCCCGGTCTGGTGGTCGCGGTCCCGGCGCGGGCCGACGACGCCGCGCCGATGTTGCGCTCCTGCCTGGCCAGCGCGGCGGTGGACGGCAGTGTCTGCGTCTTCCTGGAGCCGATCGCGCTCTACCACACCCGGGACCTCTACGCCGAGGGCGACGGTGAGTGGCTCGACCCGTACCAGGGGCCGGGCGGCTGGGCCGGCGCGCACGTGCCGATCGGCCGGGCCCGGGTGTACGGCGTCGGATCCGCCGAGGACATCACCATCATCACGTTCGGTAACGGCGTTCGGATGTCCCTGCGCGCGGCGGCCCACCTCGCCGCCGAGGGGGTCGGCAGCCGGGTGGTGGACCTGCGCTGGCTCGCGCCGCTGCCCGTGCCGGACATCGTCCGGGAGGCCTCGTCAACCGGTCGGGTGCTGGTGGTGGACGAGACGAGGCGCTCCGGCGGGGTCGGCGAGGGGGTGATCGCGGCCCTGGTCGACGGCGGTTATGTCGGTTCTGCCCGGAGAGTTGCCGCAGTCGACTCTTTTGTGCCGTTAGGTCCGGCCGCGCGGCAGGTCCTGGTGTCGGAGGAAGCCATTACCCAGGGTGCCCGTACGCTGCTGGCGCGGTAAATTCCGTTCCACCCGGTGCGCCACTTGCGCCGGAGGGCTCGAGTGTGTGGACTTTGCCTAACGGTGTCGGAGGAGATGCCGGGAGCAGCGATGAGATGAGGAGGCACGCGACAGTGAGCGCGACCGCTGGTCAGGCCGCCGACGGGGTACGCAGCCTGGCGGACCGGTTCGGGATCGAGCCGGGGATGGTCGTCATGGAGATGGGGTACGACGAGGACGTCGACCACGATCTCCGGGACGCCCTTACCGACCGCTGTGGAGAGCTGGTCGACGAGGACACCGACGAGGTGGTCGACGCGGTGCTGGTGTGGTACCGGGACGGCGACGGTGACCTCTTCGAGCTCCTCGTCGACGCCCTCGGCCCGCTGGCCGACAACGGTGTCGTCTGGCTGCTGACGCCCAAGGCCGGGCGGGAGGGGCACGCCGAGCCGAGTGAGGTCGCCGAGTCCGCCCAGACCGCCGGCCTCCAGCAGACGTCGACCGTCAACGCCGGCCGGGACTGGAGCGGTGCCCGTCTCGTTCCGCGACGTGGGTCCAAGAGCAAGAAGTAACACAGTTCCGCCACCGGTGTGGCAGGCTGGTCCCACCCCTGACTAACCAAGGAGCTTGTATGCCGATCGAGGTTGGCGCCGAGGCGCCGGACTTCGTGCTCAAGGACCAGAACAACCAGGAGGTCCGCCTCTCGGACTTCCGCGGCAAGCGCGCCGTGCTGCTGGTCTTCTACCCGCTCGCCTTCACCGGCATCTGCCAGGGCGAACTCTGCGAGGTGCGGGACAACCTCAACGAGTACGTCAACGACGACGTCCAGGTCCTCACGGTGAGCGTCGACTCGGTCTACGCGCACAAGATCTGGGCCGAGAAGGAGGGGTACCAATTCCCGCTGCTGGCCGACTTCTGGCCGCACGGGGCGGTCGCCCAGGCGTACGGGGTCTTCAACGAGGTCGCCGGCATCGCCAACCGGGGCACCTTCGTGATCGACAAGGCCGGTGTGGTCCGCTTCGCCGAGATGAACATGCCCGGTGAGGCCCGCGACCAGCAGGGTTGGCGCAAGGCGCTGGCGGAGACCGCCGCCGCCTGATCCCACCCGGCATACGGTTCGACCGGGCCGGTGGCCGGCAGGTAAGCTGCCAGCCACCGGCCTGCCGTACGGGCGTCCGGGCGCGTAGCTCAGTGGGAGAGCACTCGCCTTACAAGCGAGGGGTCGCAGGTTCGAAACCTGCCGCGCCCACACACCCCCCTCTACCTGCGAAAACAGAGGTTGATCGGCCTGGGTTGGTCAGCCTTAGTCGCACAGACAGTACTCGCCTACTCGAATCGGCAAGCCTCGACCGAGTAATGCCCGGCGCGTTGTAGGTGGCGCTGTTGCGGGCGGCGAGATCCGCTTGTCGCGCCGTAGAGCAGTGTGGGTGGCAAAGCTCCGAGGTGGGCGTCCGTAGCCGAACCGGCGTAGGGCAACAGGTCGGCATCCGGCTGCTCCTCACCGCCCGAGCGTTCCTCCGCGACCACCGACCCGAACCCGATGGACGCTGCCCGATCTGCCGGACCGCAGACTGTCCGGTGGTCACCGCCGCCCGCAACCTCCTGCGCACCGCCGAAGAATCGCAGCGGCGAAGCACCGCAGACGAACGGACCATATCCGACCCGAACGGCCCTCGGTAGCCGAATGAACGCGAACGGCACGCCTGTCGAGCGGCCTCGCTGACAGGTGACGCCAGAGAGGTCACTGGTCCGGCTGTGTTGCCCATCGTCGACACAGCGCAGAGGAGGCACCCCGAGCGAGGATGCCTCCTGCGAGCAGCCGAGACGACGGTGAGGGGGCGGAGGTCCCTACCTACCAGTTGCAGTTGGCGGCCGGGATCCAGCCGTCCTGCCCCGGCGCCTCGGCCCCGTGGCCGTAGTACCACGTCTGGATGTCACTGCCGCCGTAGATCGAGTGCACGCGGAAGCCCCGTCCGGGGCTCAGGGTACGGAGGACGTTGCCCCAGGGCTGGTCGCGCAGCCAGGTGGACTGGTTGGTCACGCAGATGTCACCAGGGGTGTCGCTGGCGACGGCCGGCGTGGCCGCCACTGCCGTCCCGGTGGCGAGGACGGTCATGACCGCCAGCACGCTTACCACATTGCGCTTCATGCGCTTCCTCTCGTTTGGGTGCCTTGCGAGCGCACCGATTGTGTCCATCGGTCCCGACATGACAAGTCGGAGGGCTGGCTGCGGCGAGGCCACAGCGGGTCAGGCATCAGCCGCAGTGCACGTGGCTTTCGAGGATCCAGCCGTCCGTGGTGTCCGCCTCGGCGCCATGACCGAAGATCCAGATGCGACCGTGGACGTCCCGGATGCTCGACAGGTGGTAGCGGAACCCGCGACCGGCGTGCAGGGTACGCAGGTAGCCGACCCCTCCGTAACTGTCGTACGAGGCGAACAGCCATCCGTCCGAGCTGAGGTTGCAGAGCAGACCGAACGTGCCGTGGGCGTGTGCGGGGCTCGCCGTGGCGAGCGTCCCGCCACCAACGGCGATCGACAGAGCGGCGACCACGCTGAGACGTTTCCGCCTCATGCATCTCCCTTTCGGCTTACGGTTTCCCGACCCCGGCGAGTCTCGCACCGGAGATCCCCTGCCGTATATGGGAAGGGCTTCCCGGCGCGGCGCATAGGCTCGACGGGTGGTCGGTCCCTTCTCCACCGCGCGTCTGGTCCTGCGTCCCTTCGCCCTGGCCGACCTCGACGACGTTTGGGCCTACCAGCGCCGGCCGGAGGTGGCCCGGTTCATGTCCTGGTCCGCCCGCGACCGGGAGCAGTCCCGCCGCTCCGTGGAGCAGATGGTCCGCGAGGACGGGCTCCGCGCCGAGGGCGACTGCCTGACCCTGGCGGTCGTCCGACGGGACACCGGCCGGGTGGTGGGCCATGTGGAACTGGTGTGGCGCAGCCGCGCGCACCGGCGGGGCGAGTTGGGTTACGTTCTCGACCCCCGTCACCAGGGTCACCGCTACGCGACAGAGGCCGCCGTCGCGATGCTCCGGTACGGCTTCGAGACGTTCGGCCTGCACCGGATCGTCGCCCGGTGCGCCACCCGGAACATCGCGTCGGCCCGGCTGATGGAGCGGCCGGGCATGCGTCGGGAGGCGCACTTCCGGGAGTGCGCGTTCGGCAAAGGGGAGTGGCGGGACGAGTACGTCTACGCGCTGCTCCGCGCCGAGTGGACCCGGAACGCGCACCGGCGTGGCGGTTGACCGCTCACGGCGTGTCACCCCCACTCTCCCCGATCGGTGTACTCCCGGAGCGCGCCAATCCGGTGGGATCCGGGCAACCGGTTTACCGCTACCGACCGGACTGACCGGCCGGTCGCGGGGAACCCCCTGAGGGCCCACCGATCCGCGAGCCGGAGGGGACCATGAGCTACGCCGACGTCAACGGGGTACGCCTGTGGCACGAGGGGCACGGCTCCGGTCCGCCGTTGGTGCTGCTGCACGGTGGGATCGGCTCCGGGGAGATGTTCGCCCCGCTCCTGCCGGCGTTCACCCTTCACCGTCGGGTGATCACCGTCGACCTCCAGGGGCACGGACGCACGCCCGACGTGGACCGTCCCCTGCGCCACGAGACGCTGGCCGACGACGTGGCCGCCCTGCTCCGCCACCTCGGGCTGCCCGGCGCGGACGTCCTGGGGTACTCCCTCGGCGGTGCGGTCGCGCTCCGGGTCGCCATCCAGGATCCGGGGCTGGTCCGACGGCTGGTCTGCGTCTCCGTCCCGTACCGCCGCGACGGGTGGTACCCCCGGGTGCTCACCGGCATGGCGGCCATGGGGGAGGCGACCGCCGTCGAGGCGCGGGCGTCACCCACGTACGCGCACCACGCGCGGGTCGCGCCGCGACCGCAGGACTGGCCGGTGCTCTGGACGAAGCTCGGTGCCCTGCTGCGGCGCGACTACGACTGGTCCGCCGAGGTGGCCGCCCTGACCGTACCGACGCTGCTGGTCTTCGCCGACGCCGACGCGGTGCGGACCACCCACATGGTGGAGTTCTTCGGCCTGGTCGGCGGTGGTCACCGGGACGCCGGCCCGGACGGCACCGACCGGCCCGCGTCCCGCCTGGCCGTCCTGCCCGGCCACACCCACCACGACATCGTCGGCTCACCCGCACTGTCGGCGGTCGTGCTGCCCTTTCTCACCCACCCGATCCGCCCACCCGGCTGATCCTCTCCGCCGGTGCCGCGTCACCGGCCCGGCTGTGCCCTTGTGGCTGCCGGAGGTGGTTGCAGGGGACCCCTGCTCGACAAAAAGCGGTAGGAAGGGGCCCCTGCAACCGTCTGCGGCGGCGAGGGGTGTCCGCGCGCAGGGGCCCCGGCAGGGCGGCGGCGTTGCGGGGCTCCTGACGGTGCATGTCGGGGCTGCGGTCGTTCTGGGCGGAGCCCACCGCCTTGACGAAGGCGCGGTGGCCGTCGGCGGTACGCACCCGGTCGGCGGTGCCGGGGGAGAAGCCGCCCGGCTGGGAGACCGCCGCCACGACCTCACCCCCGATGATCCGCTCCACCGCCACCCGCACCCCGGCGGGCAGATCGGTCCAGCCGATCCGGCTGTTCGTGGTGGCGTTCATCGGTCCACGGTGACCGGGCCAGCCCCGGCCGGGCAAGCGGATTGGCGCCGATCGCGACCGGCGGGCCGTCGCCGTCCGGTTCCCGCGGGTGGTACGACCCGTCGCTCCGGCGGTGGGCACCGGCACCCGCGACCAGGCATGGCCGGGGCAGCAACGGGTAGGCGGTGGGGAACCGGCGGGGGAGGGCGGCATGGGGGAGCTGACCATCGGCGTGCTGGGCTCGTACGGGGGGCGCAACCTCGGGGACGAGGCGATCCTGACGGCTCTCCTGGCCGACCTGCGCAACCAGCAGCCGCACGCCCGGATCGTCGTCTTCTCCCGTAACCCCACGCACACCCTGGCGCATCATCCGGGGGTGGAGGCGGTGCCCTGGGAGGGGGTCAGCCGGGTCGACTCGGCGGCGGTCCTCGACCGGCTCGACCTGCTCATCCTCGGCGGCGGTGGCATCCTCTACGACCGGGAGGCCCGTCGCTACCTGCGGGTGGTCCGGGTCGCCCAGGAACGCGGCCTGCCGCTGCTGACGTACGCGGTCGGAGTCGGGCCACTGACCGAGGCCGTGGACTGCGGCATGGTCCGCGAGACGCTGACCAGCGCCACCGAGGTGACCGTACGGGACGAGGAGTCCCGGGTGGTCCTGGAGGAGGCGGGGCTGCTCACCCCGATCACGGTCACCGCCGACCCGGCGTTCCTGCTGCAACCGGAGGACTTCCCCGCCCGACTCCTGCGCGAGGAGGGCGTACCGGACGGCAAGCGGCTGGTCGGGATGAGTGTGCGGGAACCGGGCCGGGCCGCCGAACGGCTGGACGTGGACGCGTACCACCGCCTGCTCGCCCAGGTCGGCGACTTCCTGGTGCACCGGATCGACGCCGACGTGGTCTTCGTGCCGATGGAACGCGACGACATCCGCCACTCGCACGGCGTGATGTCCCACATGACCGCCGCCGACCGGGGCCGGATCCTGCACGGGGACTACTCACCGCCGCAGGTGCTGGGGCTGATGCGGCACTTCGACCTGGCCGTCGGGATGCGCCTGCACTTCCTGATCTTCGCGGCGATGGCGAACATCCCGTTTCTGCCCCTGCCCTACGCCGGGAAGGTCTTCGACCTGGCCCAGCGGCTCGGCGTGCCGGCGCTCAAGGGGGTGGCCCGGGAGGTCGAGGGCCCGCTGCTGGCCGAGGTCGACCGGCTCTGGGACGAACGGGACAGGCGTGCCGAGTCCGTCTCCCTGCGGGTGGCGGAGATGTGCGAGCAGGCCCGGAGCACCTCCCACGTGACCCGGGCGGTGCTGGACGGCCTGCGCTCCCGCGCCCTCGCCCGGGTCACCGCCTGAGCGTCGTTCCGGCTCGCTCCGCTTCGCGGCGCAGGTGTGTGCAGGGGGCCCTTCCTCGACAGAAAACGGTAGGAGGGGACCCCTGCTACCACCGCACCCCCGCCCCGCCCCGCACCCCCACCCCGCGCCCACGCGAAGGACCGGCTCAGGTGGCGGGGCCGCGCCAGCAGTAGCGCCACGCGGATTCGCCCTCGGCAGACTCAAGTTCGTAGATCTCCGCGCCGGCCAGCCCGGCGGCGCCGAGGTGGTGGTGGGTCAACGGCGGGCGGCCGTTCGGGTCCAGTTCGACGGTGATGGTCTCCCCGTCGAAGGCGCCGCCCACCAGGGGAATCTCTGCCGTGGATGCCATGGTCCCCATCCTGCACCCACCATGGTCGACCCGCACGGCTATGCCGTGACGGGGGACCACCGGCACCCGACGGGGCACGTCGTGTGGTGGGTGCCGGGCGGGGAGGTGGCGCTTCCGGAGCGTGAAAAGGGGCCACCGGGTGTCCGCCGTCTCCACTACGGTCGGCGCATGGCCGAGACCTCGATCCACCCGTCCATCGATCCCACCCTCGCTCCGGTGATCGCCCGTACCGGCGACGAGCGGGCCGTGCTGGCGGCCTTCCTCGACCTGCACCGCGGGGTCGTGCTGAAGAAGCTGCGGGGCCTCACCACGGCCGACGCGACCCGCCGGCTGGTGCCCTCCGACACGACCGTCGCCGGGGTGGTCAAGCACCTGACGATGGTGGAGGCGAACTGGTTTCCCTGGCTGCTCGCCCCCGAACCCGGCGAGGAGCACGTGTTCTCCGCCGAGGCGGGCCGGCAGAGCTTCAGCGTCGGCCCGGAGGACACCGTGGAGGCGCTGGCCGCCGCGTACGAGGCGGCCTGCGCCCGGTCCCGGGAGGTCGCCGCCCGGTTCCCCCTCGACCACGTGGTGCCGCAGCCGCAGCTCGGGGAGGTGAACCTGCGCTGGATCTACGTGCACATGATCGAGGAGACCGCCCGGCACGCCGGCCACGCCGACATCCTGCGGGAACTGACCGACGGGGCGACCGGAGCGGTGTGACCGCGACCGGGCCGGCAGGCGACGTGGTCCGGAGCCGGAACCGGCCGCGCCGATACGGTGCTCAGGGCGGCGGGAGCAGTCCCGACGGGTACTCCATGCCGTCGTGGGTGCAGGCCGCCGCCGCCACCTCTGCCGCGTACCGGGCGGCTGCCTCCGGGGTGTCGCCGCGCAGCCGGCGGGCGACGAACCCGGCCGCGAAGGCGTCCCCCGCGCCGTTGCTGTCCACCACCCGC
Organism: Micromonospora inyonensis; assembly: GCF_900091415.1. Classification (NCBI taxonomy): domain Bacteria; kingdom Bacillati; phylum Actinomycetota; class Actinomycetes; order Micromonosporales; family Micromonosporaceae; genus Micromonospora; species Micromonospora inyonensis. The sequence goes on from NZ_FMHU01000002.1 coordinate 427,732, forward strand.
GCGGGTGGTGTCGCCGCCGGCAGGTGTACGGGTGGGTGGTCCGGGCGGTGCAGCGTCGCGCCGTCCGCGCCGTGGGTGACCACCACGGTCCGGGGAGCCAGCCCGGCGGCGGTCCCGGCCGCCACCGCGCCCAGCCGTACCCCGCTGACGAAGACCAGGTCGGCAGCCTCGGCGAAGGGCCGGTGGTAGGGGTTCCGGCCGTCCCAGTCGTGCAGGTCCGTCGAGACCCGGACGTTCTCGGGGAGGGCGGCGCGCAGGGTCGGCAGCAGGTCGCGCGCCCAGTCCATGATCGACAGGTGTACGTGGGCCGCTCGGGCGACCAGTCCGGCCAGCTCGTCGGGGGCGAACGGGGGCGGCCCCTGCCAGGGGCGGGAGTCGTACAGCGACATGCGGCGTCCGGCCGGGTCGACCAGGTTCACCGAGCGCCGGGTGCCCTGCGGAGCCGTCCGCAGCACCGTCGCCACACCCGTGCGGGACAGCGCCGCCCGGACCACGTCGCCGGCTGGGTCGTCGCCGACCACGTCGACCACGGTCACCCGCAGCCCGAGCGCGTGTGCGGCGAGCGCCATCCCCGCTCCGGTGTTGCCGATCCGCAGGTCGACCGGGTCCACCGGGAGGGAGTCGACCACGGGCAGCGGCAGCGCGGGCACCCGTACCCGCACGTCCACCCCGAGACCACCGATCACCAGAAGGTCGGACACGGTGCCGACGCTATCCCGTACCGCCTCACTATCCTGTGCCGGGGCGAGACGAGGGGGGACGTGTGCTGGTCGTACACGGGGTGTGGCTGGTCGGCGTCGGGCTCGCCCTCTGGGCCGAGGAGAGCACCGCTCCGGCGCGTCCGCCCCGTCGCGCCGGCCGTCCGCCCCGGGAACGTCCGCATCCCTTCGCCGCCGACCACGCCGCGCTGACCGACGCGCTCGGTCCGGCCGCCACGTCCGCCAGCCGCGATTCGGTGGCGCTCACCCTGCCCACCCGGGGCGGCGCGCCGCTCGACTCGCCGGAACTGGTCCGCACCGCCGCCGTGGACCCGGCCCGCGGCGCGGTCACCCTGGCCCGCTGGCGGGTGCCCATCCTGGCGTACGCCCCGCCCGACGCCCTCGCCGTGCTCCGCCGTGTCGACGGGTACGCCGCAGTGCCCGGGGCCGGACTGCGGCACCTCGCCGAGCTGGCCGCCTTCGCCACCGACCTGGTGGCCCGGGGTCGCGTCCTGCCCGTGGTGGCCGACGACGACCGGCCGGGCCGGGGCCTCACCAGCACGGCGGTCGCCTGCTGGCATCCCCTGCTCACCGGCGTGGACGCCGGCTGGGCGCGCGCCCTCACGCTGGCCCTGCCGCCGTCGGCGCGCGCCGCCGGGCCGGTCGTCGCCGCCCGTCGGACGAGCCCGGCGAGACGGGTCACCGAGGGCACCCGGTCCGCCGGTGGCCCGTCGATCCGGCCGGGACAGGGGGCCGACGGTGGACCGGGCCCGGCCGACGTGGTCGCCGACGCGCTGGACGCGCTCACCGACGCCGCCGCCCGGACCGCCCTGGACGGTCTGCGGCTGCCCGGCACCGGGCGGCGCGACTCGGTCGCAGCCTGGTCGACCGCGCTCACCGGCCCCCGGGGCGGGTTCACCGTCGACCCGGCCGACCGCGCGGCGCTCCGTGCCGGGTTGGAGGCCTGGCAGCGCGACGCGGTCGGCAACCCGGTCCGGGCCAGCTTCCGGTTGACCGAACCGCCCGCCCCGGACCTGACCCTCGCCCTCGACGTCGAGCTCCTTCCGGGTGACGCGCACGCTCCGGACATCCGCACCGAGCCGGACGGGACCGTCGATCCGGGCACCTGGCGGCTCGAGTTCGGGTTGCAGGCCGCCGACGAGCCGGGCCTGCTGGTCGGGGCCGGCCCGATCTGGCACGACCCGGAGAGCGCCAGGGTGTTCGCCGACCGGGTCGACGCCCCGCAGGAAACGCTCCTGGCCGAGCTGGGCCGGGCCAGCCGGCTCTGGCCGGAGCTGGACGGCGCGTTGCGCACCGCGACGCCGGAGGCCCTGGAACTCGACGCCGAGGGGGCGCACCGCTTCCTCCGCGAGGGTGCCCCGGTGCTGCACGCGGCCGGCTTCGGGGTGCTGCTGCCCGGCTGGTGGCATCGCCCGGCCGCCCGGCTCGGCGCGCGGTTGCAGGCCCGCAGCCGGACCGCCCCGGGCACCGTGGCGACCGCCGGCGGGGTCGGCCTGGACGCCCTGGTCGACTACCGGTGGGAGCTGGCCCTGGGCGACCAGCCGCTGACCGCCGAGGAGCTGGTCGCGCTGGCGGAACGGAAGAGCCCGCTGGTCCGGCTACGGGGGCAGTGGGTCGAGCTGGACCCGAAGCGGCTCGCCACCGGACTGCGCCTGCTCCGGACCTCCGGTGAGCTGACCGTGGCCGACCTGCTCCGGCTCGGCCTCGCCGACGGCGACGACGCGGCCCTGCCGGTGCTGGAGATCAACGCCGACGGTGCGCTCGGCGACCTGCTCTCCGGGCAGGCCGAGCGGCGGCTCACCCCGCTGGACCCGCCACCGGGCTTCATCGGCGAGCTGCGGCCGTACCAGCGACGGGGGTTGGCCTGGCTGGCCTTCCTCCAGTCCCTCGGGCTGGGCGCGGTCCTCGCCGACGACATGGGGCTCGGCAAGACGGTGCAGCTGCTCGCCCTCCTGGCCGCCGACCCACCGGAGGCTGGACCGACCCTGCTGGTCTGCCCGATGTCGCTGGTCGGCAACTGGCAGCGGGAGGCCGCCCGGTTCACCCCGAAGCTGCGGGTGCACGTGCACCACGGCGCGGACCGGGCCCGGGGGGAGCGGTTCGCCGAGGCGGTGAACGACACGGACCTGATGGTCACGACGTACGCGGTGGCCGCCCGGGACGCGGTCGCCCTGGCCGGCGTCGACTGGCACCGGGTGGTGGTGGACGAGGCGCAGGCGATCAAGAACGCGGCGACCCGGCAGGCCGAGGCGGTGCGGGCGCTGCCCGCCCGGCACCGGATCGCGGTCACCGGCACCCCGGTGGAGAACCGCCTCGCCGACCTCTGGTCGATCATGCAGTTCGCCAACCCCGGCCTGCTCGGCCCGGCCGCCACCTTCCGTCGGCGGTACGCCGAACCGATCGAACGGCACGGCGACGAGGAGACCGCCGGCCGGCTGCGCCGGGTCACCGGTCCGTTCGTGCTGCGGCGGCTCAAGACCGACCCGTCGATCATCTCGGACCTGCCGGAGAAGCTGGAGATGGAGGTGCTCTGCAACCTCACCGCCGAGCAGGCCGCGCTCTACCAGGCGGTGGTCGACGACATGCTGGCGAAGATCGAGTCCAGTGACGGCATCGAGCGGCGTGGCCTGGTGCTGGCCACCATGACCAAGCTGAAGCAGGTCTGCAACCACCCGGCCCACCTGCTGCGTGACGGCTCGGCGCTGCCCGGCCGGTCGGGCAAGCTGGCCCGGCTGGAGGAGATTCTCGACGAGGTCCTCGCGGCGGGGGAGAAGGCGCTGCTGTTCAGCCAGTACGCCGAGTTCGGCGGCATGCTGCGCGGGCACCTGTCGGCCCGGTTCGGCCGGGAGGTGCTCTTCCTGCACGGCGGGGTCGGCAAGGCGGACCGGGACGAGATGGTCACCGGCTTCCAGTCCCCGGACGGCCCCGCGTTGTTCGTGCTCTCCCTCAAGGCCGGCGGCACCGGGCTCACCCTGACCGCCGCCAACCACGTGGTGCACGTGGACCGGTGGTGGAACCCGGCGGTGGAGGACCAGGCGACCGACCGGGCGTTCCGGATCGGGCAGCGCCGCCGCGTCCAGGTCCGCAAGTTCGTCTGCGCTGGCACCGTGGAGGAGAAGGTGGCTGCCATGATCACGGAGAAGCGTGGGTTGGCCGCCCGGGTCGTGGGCAGCGGCGAACAGTGGCTCACCGAACTGTCCACCGCCGACCTGCGCGACCTGTTCACCCTCGCACCCCAGGCGGTGGCCGAGTGAGCCCCGCCGACCGGTTCGCCGACTACGGTCCGCCCCGCCGGGTCTCCGGTGGACTGCGCGCCCGCAGCAGCCGGGGCGCGATCGGACAGTCCTGGTGGTCCCGGCGGTTCTTGGAGGTGCTGGAGTCCTTCGCGCTGGGCACCCGGCTGACCCGGGGGCGCGCCTACGCCCGCGCCGGCCAGGTGCTCACCCTGGAGGTCGCGCCCGGCGCGGTCACCGCCGAGGTGCAGGGCTCCCGGCCCCGGCCGTACCAGGTCCGCATCGAGCTGGCCCGGTTTCCGGAACCGGTCTGGACGCGCCTGGAGGAGGCCCTGGCCGGGCAGGCGTTCTTCAGCGCCCGGCTGCTCGCCGGTGACCTTCCCGGGGAACTGGAGGAGCTCTTCGCCGCCGCCGATGCGCCCCTGTTCCCGGCCGGTGTCGACGAGCTGGCCCAGCGCTGTTCCTGTCCCGACGTAGCGGTGCCCTGCAAGCACCTGGCGGCCACCTTCTACCTGCTGGCCGAGGCGTTCGACGCCGACCCGTTCCGGTTGCTGCACTGGCGCGGCCGGGGCCGCGACGAGCTGCTCGACCGGCTTCGCGCCCTACGGGGCGGGGCCGTCCCCCTCCGCGACCCGGCCGGCACCGCGTCGGCCGGCACGTCGACGGGACCGGCCACCGGGCGGCCGGCCGCCACCTCCACGACCGGGTCGGCGGCACCACGCGCGGCCGGTACGGCACGGGTGCTCGGTGACCTGCCCACCCCGGCTCTGGCCGACCAGGTGGACCGGTTCTGGCTGCCCCCGGTGCCCCTGCCCGACCGGCCGCCCACCCTGGTCACCGATGCGGAGCTGCTGCTGCGTCAACTCGGGCCGCCCGACAGCGCCCTCGGCGGGCCGGGCCTGACCGAGCGCTTGCGCCGGGCGTACCGGCGTTTCGGCGCGACCGACCCCGGTCCGTCCGGCGCGGATCCCGACGCCGACCGGGGGTGACGGCGGCCCCGGTGGTGCCGGCGGAACGTCACAACCATCGCCGTCGGTAGCGCCACAACAGGGCGGAGTTGGCCAGGAGCACCACGGCGCAGATCGCACCGGCCACCCGGCCGGCGAGCACGGTCATCGCCGGCAGCGCGGCCCACAGCACGATCGTCAACAGCACCAGGTAGCGGCCCCGGTTCGCCCGCGCCCGTTGGTCCAGGCGGGCGAAGAACGCCGGGTCGCTCTCCCGGAGGTACCGGGTGATCTGCTCGAACCTGCGCTGATCCTCTTTGCTGAGCATGGCGGTGCCTTCCCCTCATGCGGTTCAGCGGTCCGGCGGCATACCCGCTGCGGTGGCGGCTCACGCCCCTCCTGCTGCTTCCCTTTGCCCGGGCGCGGGGCCCGGACGGCGTGGGGCGTATCGACCCTGGGCGGCCCGGACCCGCCGGATCGGGGCGACTCAGCATCGACTTAGTGCAACCTTAAGTTTCACTGTGCCGCCGACCTGGGCGGTCCGCGCCCTGACCCGGGGAAACGTCGCGTTCGGGACGGGCGCGCCCATGTCGGGCCTGCTCGGGACGGCTGCGACCGGACCGGCGGATATCCCACCCGCCCGAACCCTCCTGCAAGCCTGTCTTAAGTGGCCCTCGCGGCCGCGTTCGCGCACCTTGATGGCCCTCTACCGCTTGGTTACCGTGCCGTAGCAACCTCCCCCAGGCAGCAGCCGCCCAGCACCGTCGCACCGCAACCGACGCCGGTCCCGGGTGGCCATTCAGCAGAAAACAGGATTGGTACATGGCCGACCAGAACGTGCCACCACGCCGGCCGCGGGACGAGGGCCGCTGGGACGGACGACAGCACCGCACCCCGGACGCGTACCACGACCCGTACCCGGCCCCGCCGTACGCCCCGTCCGGTTCCGGGTCGACCGATCCGTACCACCACACGTACGCCGGACAACCGGGCGATCCCCGGGCGTCGTACGCCCCGTGGCCGGGCCGGACGCAGCCGGCACCCGCCTCCTGGCCCGGTGCGGGTGCGTCGACCGCCCGCCGGGGGCCGCAGTGGATCGGTCCGGCCGGCACCGGTGGACCGGTACCCGGTGGTGATCCCGGACTCCCCAACCTGGACGACGACGAGGCGGACGGTCGCCGTCGCAGCCGCCGCCGGGCCCTCGCCGCCTTCGGCGGGACCGCCGCGGTGGTCGCCGGTGGCGCCGCGCTGGCCATGACCCCGCAGGTGCGCGGCCTCTTCGGTGACGACGCCCCGGCCGGCGACGCGACCGGCGCCAAGGTGACCGACGGCAACGTGAACCGCCCCAGCGGCCAGCAGCCGAGTACCGTGCGCACCTACACCGAGCAGAACGAGAGCTACATGGGCTCCCGGGCCGGTGCGGCGCTGAAGAAGAACACCCCGGCCGGGGGCCGTACGTTCTCCGGCCCGGCCGCCGCCTCGGCCGCTACCGAGGTCACCGTCAAGACGGTGCTGGCCAAGGACCCGGTCCGCCACCTGGCCACCCGGACCACCTTCGGCGCGACGCCCAAGGTGCTCGCCGACATCGAGCGGATGGGCATCGACGCCTGGCTGCGCTGGCAGCTCGACCCGGACAAGATCGCCCCGACGAAGGCGGAGCTGAAGCTCAGCGAACTGCCCACCCTCCGGATGACCCCGAAGCAGCTCCGCGAGCAGCGCGAGCAGCTCAACGAGCGCGGCGCGCAGCCGGAGAAGGAGATGGTGGACGCCACCATCTCCCGGCAGATCTGGTCGGAGCGGCAGCTGTTCGAGGTGATGGTCGACTTCTGGAACGACTTCCTGCACGTCGCCGCCGACGTCGACGGGGGCGAGGTGTACCGGCACTCCTTCGACGTCGACGTGGTCCGCAAGTACGCCCTGACCAGCTACCCGGAGATGCTGGTCGCCGCGAACAAGCACCCCGCGCTGCTGCTCTACCTCAACCAGAACGACTCCCGCGCCGACGCGGTCAACGAGAACCTCGCCCGGGAGAACCTCGAGCTGTACTCGGTCGGCGTCGACGGCGGCTACACCGAGTCCGACGTCCGGCAGGCGGCGATGCTCCAGACCGGACGCGGCGTCTCCGACGGGGAGTACGTCTTCCGCGAGGACCGGCACTACGTCGGCAAGGTCAAGATCCTCGGCTTCACCCACGCCAACAACTCCCGGGACCCGAAGAAGGCCGACGCGGCGATCGACGCGTACATCCGCTACATCGCGCTGCACCCCTCCACCGCGCGGTACGTCGGGCAGAGCCTCGCCACCCGCTTCGTCTCGGACACTCCGCCGAAGACCCTGGTGGACCGGCTCGCCAAGACGTACACGGCGAACCAGGGCCTGATCAAGCCGGTGCTGATGACCCTGTTCAGCTCCTCGGAGTTCTGGGCGTCGGTGGGGCAGAAGGTCCGCCGTCCGATGGAGTACCTGATCGCCACGTACCGGGTGCTCGGCGTCTCGCCCGAGGCGTCCGCCGACTACGAGGCCGGCGACAACAAGCGCACCCCGTACGCCCGGGGACTGCGCCGGATCGCCGACAAGCTGCGGGAACTGGGCCACTACCCGATGGGCCAGCCCACCCCGGACGGGTACCCCGACGGCTACGTCGCCTGGACCTCGGCCGGCACGATGGTCAACGGCTGGAACGAGGTCGGTGACGTGATCCACGGCTACCGCCGGGAGTTTTCCTACGTGAAGCCGGAACGGCTGGTCGCGAAGCCGCCGACCACCGCCGGGGCGTACGTGGACGCGCTCGCCCAGCGCCTCGTGCACCAGGAGCTGACCGACCGGGAGAAGGCACTCATCCTCGGCGTCGCCGGGGTGTCGGCCGGCACCAGGGTCGACGCGTCGTTCAACGGGGCCGTCACCGCCGTCGCGCGGGCGATCCTCGCGTCCCCCCAGCACCACCTCCGGTGAGGCACCCGATGGAGAAGACTGTGTACTCGTACCCCCTGCACCCCGAATGCCCGGATCTGCGGCGGCTGGCGGACGACCCGGCCGAGGCGCTGCTGCGGGCGGAGGCCGACGTCGTGGCCGCCGAGAACGCCGCCGAGCGGGACCGCTACCTGCGGTTGGAGGCGGAGGAGGAGGCCCAGCAGGACGGCCGCGGGGTGACCCGGCGGACCTTCGTCGCCGGGGCCGCCGCCACCGCCACCGCGCTGGCCACCGCGCAGTTCGTCACCACCTCGGCGTCCTTCGCCGCGACCAGGACCGGCACCCTGATCCACGTCTTCCTCTACGGTGGACTGGACGGGCTGAGCCTGGTGGCCCCGGCCGAGGACCCGGTGCTCCGCAAGGCCCGCCCCGACCTGCTGCTCGGCTCCGACTCCCTCGCCCTGTCCCGTGGCTTCAAGCTCACCAGCGCGTTCAAGCCGCTGGAGAAGTGGTTGAGGGCCGGGCAGCTCGGCTTCGTCCCGGCCGTCTCCGACGAGCGGCTCTCCCGCAGCCACTTCCAGGCCGCCGACGCGTGCAACCTGGGCGGCCTGCCCGGCGAGACCGGCGGCCGGGGCTGGCTGGACAGCCTGGTCGACCACCTCGGCAAGGGCACCGCGTTCCGCAGCGTCGGCATCGGCAGCACCCTGCCCCGGTCGCTGGTCGGCACCAACGGCGCGCTCTCGCTGGGCAGCGTCGGCTCGCTGCGGCTCAACGGCGACGAGAAGTACCGGGCCGCCACCGAGAAGGCCATCAAGGGACTCTTCACCGGGATCAACCATCCGGTCGAGGAGGCCGTCCAGGACGGCCTCGGCGCGCTGGCCACCGCCCAGAAACTCGCCGCGACGCCGTACCAGGCCGCCGAGGGGGTCGAGTACCAGGGCGTCGGCAACTCGTTCAAGCAGCTCGCCCAACTCATCAAGGGTGGCGCGAACGTGCGCGTGGCCACCATCGGCATGGGCGGTTACGACACGCACGAGAACCAGGGCACCCGGGAGGGCGGTCAGCTCTGGCGTCGGCTCAACGAGCTGGCCTCCGCGATGGCCGCCTTCTTCACCGACCTCGGTGACCAGGCCGCCGACGTGACGGTCATGGTCTCCAGCGAGTTCGGCCGTCGGGTCGCCTCGAACAGCGGCGGCACCGACCACGGACACGGCGGGGTGGTGACCGTCCTGTCCGGCCGTAAGCTCGCCGGCTCGCTGCTCGGCACCTGGCAGGGGCTGGACGACCTGGACAGCGGCGACGTGCCGGAGTACAACAACATGTTCAACGTCTACGGCTCCGTCGCACAGGGCCGCTTCGGGCTGACCAACGCGGAGGTGGACAAGATCTTCCCCCGGATGAAGTACACCCCGATCAAGCTGTACGCGTGACGTATCCCCGTACCCACGCCGCCGGCCGTCGCGGCGGGACGATGTCCCGCTCCGGCGGCCGGTCGGCTGCGGCCGTACCACCGCGGGTGCCACCCCGGCGCGGGCCCGCCGGCCGCCGCGCGGTGCTCGCGGTGCTCTGGGCCGGGCTGGCCCTGGCCGTGCTGCCGTGGTGGTGGCAGACCCCGGACGACTCGCTGCGCACCACCACCGCCACGCTGACCGCCGCCGGGCGGATCACCGGTCTGGTCGCCGGCTACCTGCTGCTGGTGCAGGTGCTGCTGATGAGCCGTCTGCCGGTGCTGGAACGTCACCTCGGTGGCGAGCAGATCGCCCGCTGGCACCGGGACCTCGGGGTGACCCTGCTGACCGCGGTGCTCGCCCACGTGTCGCTGACCCTGACCGGCTACGCCCGGTTGCAGAGGCAGTCGGTGCTGGCCGAGGCCGGGGTGCTGCTGCGCGACTACGAGGACATGCTCGCCGCGTTCGCCGCCGCCGGCATCCTGGCCCTGCTCGGCCTCACCGGGATCCGGGCCGTCCGCACCGCCCTGCCCTACGAACTCTGGCACCACCTGCACCTGACCAGCTACCTGGTGCTGCTGCTCGGGTTCGGCCACCAGTTCGCCCACGGCCAGCAGCTCTTCCGTCCCGGGCCGGTCCGCACCGGCTGGATCGTGGCGTACGTGCTGGTGGTCGCCGCGCTGGCATGGGGCCGCGTGGTGGCGCCGCTGCGGTTCACCCTGCGGCACGACCTGCGGGTCGCCGACGTGGTCGCGGAGAATCCGGACACCATCTCCATCTACCTGACCGGCCGCCGGCTGAACCTGCTCGACCTGCGTGGGGGGCAGTTCTTCCGGTGGCGGTTCCTGACACCCGGCCGCTGGTGGCAGGCGCACCCGTTCTCCCCGTCGGCGGCCGGGAACGGCCGGTGGCTGCGCCTGACCGTCAAGGTGGTCGGTCGGCACACCGCCGGCCTGCGCGGCCTGGCGCCGGGCACCCGGGTCTGGGCGGAGGGCCCCTCCGGTGTCTTCACCGCCGCGCACCGGACCCGGGACCGGGCCCTGCTGATCGCCGGTGGTAGCGGCATCACCCCGATCCGGGCGTTGCTGGAGGAACTGCCGCCGGGCGCGGCGCTGATCTACCGGGCCCGGACCCCGGCCGACGTACTGCTGCACCGCGAGCTGGACTGGCTCGCCGAGGCCTACGGCACCGACGTCTGGTACGTCATCGGCTCCCGCGACGACCCCGGTCCCCGACGGATGATGAGCCCGCAGGGGCTGCGCCAGCTCGTGCCGGACCTCGCCGACCGGGACGTCTGGCTCTGCGGGCCGCCCGGCCTGGTCACCTCGACGGTGCGGGCGCTGCGCCGGGCCGGCGTGCCCCGCCGCCAGATCCACCTCGCCACGTTCGAGCTGTAGGAAGGTTCTCCCATGCGTCGCGCGTTCCTCGCCGTCACCGGCCTGGCCGCTGGCACGACCCTGCTGGTCGTGCTCAAGGGCGCGCCGGAGACCAGCCGGGTCGCCGAGGTCGCCGCACCCGAGCGTCCGTCGGTGGTCCCCGCGCCCGCCGGTCCGACGCGCACCGGCTCCGCGCCGGCCAGCCCCGGTCGGACCCCAGCGCCACGGGCCTCCACCAGTGCCGGGCCGTCGGACGAACCGTCCACGCCCGCGGCGGGCCGGAGCCCGCGTGCCCCGGGCAGCCGGACCACCAGTGCGGCGCCCACCCCGCGTCGGACCACCGCCCCGCCGTCGACGAGGCGTACGGTCACCGGGCCGGTGGTCGGCAACGAGTACGGCAACGTGCAGGTGCGGATCACCCTCGCCGGTGACCGGATCGTCGACGTGGTCGCCCTGGAGCTGCCGGAGGAGACCGCCGAGTCCGACCGGCGCAGCTCGTCGGTGGACGACCGGTACAGCGGCACCGACGGGGAGGTGGTGCGGCGGCAGGACGCCGACCTGGACACGGTCTCGGGGGCGACCGCGACCAGCGACGCGTACCAGCAGTCGTTGCAGGCCGCCATCGACGCCGTGCGGCGCTGAGATGGCCACGTCCCGCACCGCCGCCGCCCCACCCACGGTCCGTCCCGGCCTGCGCCGGGTCGAGCAGGTCATGGGTACGCCGATCAGCCTGGATCTCGCCGACGACCTGCCCCGGGCCACCCTCGACGACCTGGCCGACGAGGTGTTCGGCTGGTTGCGCGAGGTCGACGCCCGGTTCAGCACGTACCGGGCCGACAGCGAGGTGTCCCGCTTCGACCGGGGCGAGGTGCTGCTCTCCGAGGCGTCACCCGACCTGCGGCTGGTGCTGGAGCGCTGCGCGGACCTCTGGGGGGCGACGGACGGCTGGTTCGACGCGTACGCCACCGGAGCCTTCGACCCGTCCGGCTACGTCAAGGGCTGGGCGGCGCAGGTCGCCTCGGACCGGCTGCTCGCCGCCGGGGCCGCCAACCACTGCCTCAACGCCGGTGGGGACGTCCGGGTGCGCGGCCTCTCCCCGGCCGGCCGCCCCTGGCGGATCGGTATCCAGCACCCGTGGGACCGTACCGTCACCTTCCTCGTGCTCACCGGCACCGACCTGGCGGTCGCCACCTCCGGGGTCTACGAGCGGGGGCACCACGTGCTCGACCCGCGACGCGGTGAGCCGGCCCGAGGGCTGCGCTCGGTGACCGTGGTCGGCCCGGATCTCGGTGTGGCCGACGCCTACGCCACGGCGGCCGTCGCGATGGGTTCGGCCGGGGTGGGCTGGCTCGGTCGGCTGGCCGGGCACGAACACGCGGTGGTCACCGACACCGGACGGTGCCTGCGCTCACCGCGCCTGCCCACCGCCTGACCGTGCCGTGCCGTGCCCGTTCCCGCGCCTGATCGTGCCCGCCGCCTGGCCCCCCCGTGCCCGTTGCCGCCGGGCACCGTCGGACGGGACGCGCCGGAGGGCTCGGGAGGCGGGTGGACCTCAGCGGGGCGGGCGGCTGCCGGCGGGACGGGTGCCGAAGGGACGTGGGCGGCCGGGGCGGGAGCCGGCTGGTCTCGTGCCGACCCGGCGGTACGGCCGCCGCTGCGGTGGTGGGTCGGCACCTTCGGCTCGCCGGGCCGGATCGTCGATGGACATCGTTCCCCCGATCGGGGCGCGACCGCGCCCCCACCTGGACCAACGACGCGCCGCCCCGGCGGGACGTGGCGCGGGGTCAGAAGCCGCGGCGGGGGAGCGGGAGCTGACCGGGGAGCAGGTCCGCGGTCAGGGCGATGCCGGTGGCCCGCAACGCGTCCACCATCACCTTCTGCACCAGGTAGGAGTCGGGCAGCCGCCAGCGGGCCTGTTCCGGGGCGAGGGCCCAGCGCACCGGTCCCTCCGGCAGCCGGGTCGGCGGGGCGGGGATCCACGAGCCGACCCCGTGCCGGACGACGTGGAAACAGTGGTCCAGCTCGGGCCGGAGCGGGTCGCCGGGGAGGACCAGGAACATCCACCGCCCGGTGGGGGTGACCGCGACCGGACCACGTGACCGGTCGGCGGGGTGGTCGGAGATCGCGTCGAGCACGTGCTGGCCGAGGTACGAGGGCACCTCCAGCACGTCGAAGGCCCGGCCGGTGGGGAGCAGCACCCCGTGCGGGCGGTTGTGCCACCAGGTCGCCACCCGGGCCGGATCGGTGCTGGCGGCGAGTTCCCAGTTCTCGAGGGCGGGGTGGCAGCCCACGGTCGGGCAGCCGGCCCGGCCACAGACGAAGCGGCTGCGGGCGAGGCAGGCACCGGGGGTGACCTCCCAGCCGTGCATCGCGTACCGGACCGCGATCCGGCGCAGCCGCACCCGTTCCAGTGGCGACAGATGAACGACGCGCGGTCCGACGGTCCCCCACATGATGTGTGCTCCTCTCGGGTGTCACGGTCCGGTCACGTCGGGCGTCGAGCCCCGTCACTACCGTCACCGGTGCTCGTTCGACAGGCGAATTGCAAGTTGCACGGAAGCTATGGGGTCGGGTTTGGCGAGTGCCGCACAGACTGTGCGACCAGGACAAACCAGACCAGACGGATTGTCGCCTGCGGTGGAACTCCCGGAAGATGCCGGGCAGGAAGGGAGCGGAGATGGACGAGTTACCGATCGGGCGGCGGGTGGCCTACTGGCGTGGGCGACGCAAGATGTCGCAACAGGTGTTCGCCGATCGGTTGGGCAAGTCCAAGAGCTGGGTCGACAAGATCGAGCGCGGGGTCCGTCGGCTCGACAAGTTCTCCGTCCTCTACGAGATCGCCGACATCCTCGAGGTCGAGGTGCAACTGCTGGTCGGCAGGGACCCGGAGCGGCGCAGCGACGCGCTGAACTGCATCGACCAGGTCGAGGTCGACCAGATCCGGGCGGCCCTGGAGCGGTACGACGCGCTCAGCGCGTACTTCGACGCGGTGCCGTACCCGCCGATGCTCGGTGACATGCGCAAGGCGGTGACCCACGCCTGGCTCACCTACCAGTACGGCCGGTACGGCATGCTGACCCGGGCGCTGCCGAAGCTGCTGCGCGACGCGCAGGCCGCCGACGCCGCGTACAGCGGTGACGACCAGGGGCGTGAGGCGGCCCACCTGCTCGGGCAGATCTACCAGATCACCTCGTCGGTGCTGCGCAAGCTCGGCGAGTGCGAGCTGGCCTGGCTCGCCGCCGACCGGGCGCTCGCGGTCTCCCAGCGCGCCGACGACCAGTTCCTCGCCGGCATCGCCACCACCCGGGTCGGCAACGCGCTGCTCGCCATGGGTCGGGCCCGATCGGCGCTGGAGTTGAACGTGCGCATCGCCAACCGGCTCGCCCCGGGCGGCGGCAACGAGGAGAGCCCGGCACGTCTTTCGGTCTACGGGATGCTGCTGCTCCAGGGAGCGATGGCGGCGGCCCGGAGCGGGGACTCGGCCACCGTGGAGGACCTGCTCGACGGCGCGCAGGAGGCCGCGAACCGGCTCGGCGGGGACCACAACCACTACTGGACCTGTTTCGGGCCGACCAACCTGAAGCTGCACCGGGCCGCCGCCGCCGTCGAGCTGGGCGACGGGGGACGGGCCGTGGAGACCCACCACTCCATCGAGCTGCCGGCGTTCAACGCGCTGCTGCCGGAGCGGCGGGCCCACCACATGCTCGACATCGCCCGGGGCTTCGCCCAGATCGGCGACCTGGCCAGCGCCGGGGAGATGCTGCTGAAGGGTGACCGGCTCGCGCCGTCCGAGATCCGTTGCCGTCCGATCGCCCACGAGGTGATGTCCGACATCCTGCGTCGCACACGGGGTGCGCCGTCATCGCCGATCGCGGAGTTGGCTGAACACATGGGAGTCGGGATATGACCGCGGTCGTCCCCTCGGCGAACGACCGCCGGCCGGTGCTGTACGTGATCGTCTGTGGCTCGCCGCTGGCCGGCCGGGTCGGCCGGCTGGTCGAGCTTGCCCAGTCCGACGGCTGGGACGTCTGCCTGGTCACCACACCGGACGGGGCGAAGTTCGTCGACCCGGCGGCACTGGCCAGGGCGACCGGTCACCCGGTCCGCACCACCTACAAGAGCCCGGGTGACCCGGACGTCCTGCCGCCGGCGGACGCGATGGTGGTCTGTCCCGCCACCGTCAACACGGTCAACAAGTGGGCGGCCGGGATCACCGACACGCTCGCGCTCGGCCTGCTGGTGGAGGCGCAGGGACTCGGCGTGCCGATCGTGGCGGTGCCCTTCACCAACAACGCGATGGCGACCCATCCGGCCTTCCGGGCGGCCCTGGACCGCCTGGGGGAGTGGGGAGTGACGGTGCTCTTCGGCGACGACGTGTACCCCCTGCACGCGCCCGGCATCGGTGAGCGCCACCTGCACACCTTTCCCTGGGAACGGGCCCTGGGCGCGCTGCCCGCCCCGGCCTGCCCCACAGCCCGGTAGACGTCGACGCCGGTCGCGCTGTGTAGCCCCCTCCTGGCTCAGCTGACATTGATCATTCGCGTGCCGCTTGCTTAGATGCCACGAGGGTTGTCGAACGACGGGGCTGAATCTCCGTCGGTTGCACAGGAGTGGGAAACCGTGAAGAGCGCATCGAAGGTTGTACGCAGGGTGGCCGCCGTGGTGAGCGCGGTCGTGACCGCCGCCGCGCTCACGCTCACCGGAGCCACGCCGGCCTCGGCCGCGAACTACTCCTACGAACTGCCGTACCCCGCCGGCGAGTCGTACATGGTGACACAGGGGCCGGGGGGTTCGTTCTCGCACACCGACGCTTACAACCGGTACGCCTGGGACTTCGGTCTCCCGGCGAACTACGAGGTGTCCGCCGCGCAGGCCGGCACCATCGTCTACTCGGACTGGTCGCCGTACTGGCAGAACGGCATCGAGGTGATCATCCGGCACTCGAACGGCACGTGCACCCACTACGCGCACCTGAACCAGTCCTTCTACTGGCCCGGCGACTGGGTCCCGCAGGGCCGGATCGTGGGCTACTCGGGCAGCACCGGGGCGTCCACCGCGCCGCACCTGCACTTCCAGGTGATCAACTGCAGCACCCGGGTGGGGATCTCCGCCGCCCTCCAGGGCTGGGTCCCGTGGACCGGCACCTGGCCGGTCAGCGTCAACTACTACGCCTGATCCTCCTCCCGGGCCGGCCGGCCCGGGTGTGAGCAGGGGCCCCCTGTTACCGCTTTCTGGGTAGCAGGGGGCCCCTGCACATCCGGTGTCGGCGCGACCCGCCACGGCTCGGAAGCGACGTGTTGCGAGCCGGGTCGCGCCCGGCCCGGCCCGACGCCGGTAAGCTGGCCCGCCGTGAGCACAAGCGGATCCCCACCACCGACGGTCGCCGACGTGGTGGCCCTGCTGGAACGGCGCTACCCGCCGGCCTGGGCCGAGCAGTGGGACCGGGTGGGGCTGGTGCTCGGTGAGCCCGACGCCGTCGTCCGCCGGGTCGCCTGCGTGGTCGACGTGGTCCCGGAGACGGTCGCCGAGGCGCTCGCCGTCGGGGTGGACCTGATCGTCGCGCACCACCCGCTGCTGCTGCGCGGGGTGTCCTCGGTCGCACCGACGACGTACAAGGGCCGGATCGTGCACCAGCTGATCCGCGCCGACGTGGCGCTCTACGTGGCGCACACCAACGCCGACGTGGCGAACCCCGGGGTCTCCGACGCGCTCGCCGCCCGGCTCGGCCTGACCGGGCTCCGCCCGCTGCATCCGCCCGCCCCGGGCAGCCCGGCGCACGGCGGGGGACGCGGCATCGGCCGGATCGGCGATCTGCCCCGTCCGATGGCGCTCGCCGAACTGACCCGGCACGCCGCCACCGTGCTGCCGCCGACGACCTGGGGGGTGCGCGCCGCCGGGAACCCGGCCCGCGTGATCCGCACCGTCGCGGTCAGCGGCGGCGCGGGCGACGGGTTCCTCGCCGACGCGACCGCCGCCGGGGTGGACGCGTTCCTCACCGCCGACCTGCGCCACCACCCGGCCGGGGAACACCTGGCCGAGGGCGGCCCGGCGCTGCTGGACGCCGCGCACTGGGCCACCGAGCGTCCCTGGCTGGACGACCTGGCCGCGCACCTGCGGGCGGCGCTGGACGTCGAGACGTACGTGTCCGACCTGGACACCGACCCGTGGAGCGTGCACGCCGCGAGCCCGGCCCCGCCCACCGGGGCGGCGCCGGAGGCCACGCCGCAGGAGAACCACACCCCCGTCCCGGGCGCCACCGCGACCACCCGGGGCCGTACCGCACCCGACCAGGACGACCTCCACCCCGCCGTGGACGACAAGGAGCCCCGACCGTGAAGGCTGAACCGGCAGTCCAACGCCGCCTGCTCGACCTCCAGGCGATCGACACCGCCCTGGCCCAGCTCGCCCACCGTCGGCGCACCCTGCCCGAGCGCGCCGAACTGGAGGCCCTGGCCCGGGAGCTGTCCACCCTGGAGGACCAGCGGGTCCGCGCCCAGGTGGCGGTGGACGACCTCGACCGGGACATCGCCCGGCTGGAGAAGGACGTCGACCAGGTCCGTACCCGCAAGGGTCGTAACGAGGACCGGCTCGCCGCCGGCACCGGCCCGGCCCGGGAACTGGAGGCGCTCCAGCACGAGCTGACCTCGCTCAACCGGCGGCAGAGCGACCTGGAGGACGCCGAGCTGGAGCTGATGGAGCAGCGGGAGACCGCGCAGGCCGTCCTCGACGGGGTCGAGCAGCGGCTGGCGGAGGCGCGCGAGAAGCGCGCGGAGACCGAGCGGCGGCGCGACGAGAGCCTGGCCGAGATCGCCAAGGAGGAAGAGTTCCGGCGCTCCGCCCGGCAGCCGCTCGCCGCCGACCTGCCGGCCGAGCTGGTCACCCTCTACGACAAGATCCGCGAGTCGACCGGGCTGGGCGCGGCCCTGCTGCGCGGGGGCCGCTGCGGCGGCTGCCGCCTCGACCTCTCCGGAGCCGACCGGACCAGGATCGCCAAGGCCGCCCCGGACGAGGTGGTCCGCTGCGAGGAATGTCGTCGGATCATGGTCCGCACGAACGAATCCGGCCTGTGAGCCTGGCCGCGGTGGTCGTCGAGGCCGACGGGGGCTCCCGGGGCAACCCGGGCCCGGCCGGCTACGGCGCGGTGGTCCGCGACGCGACCACCGGTGAGGTGCTGACCGAACGCTCCGAGGCGATCGGCACCGCCACCAACAACGTAGCCGAGTACCGGGGCCTCATCGCCGGGCTGACCGCCGCCGCCGAGCTCGGCGCGACCCGGGTCGAGGCACGGATGGACTCCAAGCTGGTCGTCGAGCAGATGTCCGGCCGTTGGCAGATCAAGAACCCGGGGTTGCGTCCGTTGGCCGCCGAGGCCGCCGTGCTGGTCCGCCGCTTCGCGGCGGTGACCTTCACCTGGATCCCCCGGGAACGCAACCGGCACGCCGACGCCCTGGCCAACGCGGCGATGGACGCGGCCGCCGGCCGAGGGCCGTCCGGTCCGACCGTCACGGCTCCCCGGATCGTCGAGCCGCCCCGCGAGGTGGCCGCCCCGGACTCGCCCGCCCGGGCCGCCGCGCGGGACGCCGCCGCCCGCGCCGCCGGGAAGGCGACGGCGGGTGCGGGCGCCGATCCGGCGACCGCACCCGCCTCGTGGGAGCCGCGCGGCACCAGCGAGGCGACCCGGCTGATCCTGGTCCGGCACGGTCAGACCGAGTGGACCGCGCAGCGCCGCTACTCCGGCCGGGGCGACGTGCCGCTGTCGGAGCGGGGACGGGACCAGGCCCGGGCCACCGCCGCCCGGGTGGCCGCCCTCGCGCCGACCGTCGCGGCCGTGGTCAGCTCACCCCTGTCCCGCTGTACGGCCACCGCCCGACCGATCGCCGCCGCGCTCGGCAAGGTTCCGCTGCGTACCTCCGACGACCTGGTCGAGTGCGACTTCGGGGCCTGGGAGGGACGCACCTTCGCCGAGGTGCGCGAGGAGTGGCCCGGAGAGCTGGACGCGTGGCTCGCCTCCACGGCGGTGGCCCCGCCGGACGGGGAGTCGTTCGCCGACGTCACCGTTCGGGTGCGCCGGGCGCTGGACGGGCTGCTCGCCGCGTATCCGGGGGAGACCGTGGTGGTCGTCTCGCACGTCTCCCCGATCAAGATCCTCCTTCGGGACGCGTTGGCTGCCGGGGACGCCTTCCTGCACCGGCTCTACCTCGACCCGGCCGGGGTGTCGGTGCTCGACGTCTGGGCCGACGGCGGGGTGGCCGTCCGGTCCGTCAACGACACCGCCCACCTCGGCTGAGCCGGCGATTGGCGGGGGTGAGGTGGTAGCAGGGGTCCCCTGTTACCGCTTTCTGTCGAGCAGGGGTCCCCTGCAACCACCCGGCCTGTTGCGCGGTGGACGGGTGATGTGCCGCTCGGCGCAGCCGGGAGACCGCTGAGCGCAGTGATCGGCGACAAAAGGTGACGGTGGTCACGGCATCGATAACCTCCGGGCCGTCTCTGCACTACGACCTCCCGGAGGTGCGCCCATGGCCGCGACCGACCCGGAGCCGCCGGCCACGACCCGGCCGTCGACCACGGCACGTTCCCGGGCGAAGGACCACAGTCCCTGGAACTGGTTGCTCTTCGTCCCGATCGTGGTACCGCTGATCCCCGTGCTGTTCAACGGCGACTCGCCCCGGATCCTCGGGTTCCCGCGCTTCTACTGGCTCCAGCTCACGTACATCCTGCTCGGTGTCGCCACCACCACGCTGGTCTACCAGATGACCAGGAAGCGGGGTGGCCGGTGAGCGCGAGGAGTGAGCCGGGTTTGCGAGCCCCGCAGTCGCGAACGAAGGCGGGTGCGGTGAGCGCGAGGAGTGAGCCGGGTTTGCGAGCCCCGCAGTCGCGAACGAAGGCGGGTGCGGTGAGCGCGAGGAGTGAGCGGGGTTTGCGAGCCCCGCAGTCGCGAACGAAGGCGGGTGCGGTGAGCGCGAGGAGTGAGCGGGGTTTGCGAGCCCCGCAGTCGCGAACGAAGGCGGGTGCGGTGAGCGCGAGGAGTGAGCCGGTCCTGCGAGCCCCGCGGCCGCGAACGAAGGTGGTGCCGTGATGTGGCGTGACCACCTCACCGAGATCATCGTCTTCTCGCTGCTGTTCCTGCTGGTCAGCGCGATGGGCTTCGTCGCGGCCCGGTGGCGGGCACCGAAGGACATGGCCCACCTGGACGAGTGGGGGCTGGGCGGGCGCAGCTTCGGCGGCTGGATCACCTGGTTCCTGGTCGGCGGTGACCTCTACACGGCGTACACCTTCGTCGCGGTGCCGGCGCTGATCTTCGGCGCCGGTGCGGCCGGGTTCTTCGCCGTGCCGTACACCATCGTCATCTACCCGATGGTGTTCCTGGTGCTGGTCCGGCTCTGGTCGGTGTCGCACCGGCACGGCTTCGTCACCCCGGCCGACTTCGTCCGCAAGCGCTTCGACTCACCGGTGCTGGCCCTGCTCGTCGCGATCACCGGGATCGTCGCCACCATGCCGTACATCGCGCTGCAACTGGTCGGCATCGAGGCGGTGCTCAAGACGATGGGCGTGAGCGGGGAGAGCGCGCTGGCCCGGCACCTGCCGATCATCGTGGCGTTCGCCATCCTCGCCGCCTACACCTACCAGTCCGGGCTGCGGGCACCCGCCCTGATCGCGTTCGTCAAGGACACCCTCATCTACGTCGTCATCCTGGTGGCGGTGCTCTACCTGCCCTACAAACTGGGCGGCTGGGGGGAGATCTTCGACGCGGCGGACGCGAAGTTCGCCGCCTCGGAGAACCCGAACGACGGCATCCTGCTCAATGCCAACAACCAGCTCCAGTACGTCACCCTGGCGTTCGGCTCGGCGCTGGCGCTGTTCCTCTACCCGCACAGCATCACCGGCGTGCTGGCCAGCCGGAACCGGAACGTGATCAAGCGGAACATGTCCGCGCTGCCCGCGTACAGCCTGCTGCTCGGGCTGATCGCGCTGCTCGGCTACATGGCCATCGCCGCCGGGGTGAAGCCGCTGCCCGGCGCGAAGGAGGGCACGGTCGACAGCAACACCGTCGTGCCGGTCCTGTTCGACCAGGCGTTCCCGGACTGGTTCGCCGGCGTGGCGTACGCGGCCATCGGCATCGGCGCCCTGGTGCCGGCGGCGATCATGTCGATCGCGGCAGCCAACCTGTTCACCCGCAACATCTACAAGGAGTACCTGAAGCGGGACGCCAGCCCGGCGCAGGAGGCGCACGTCTCCAAGATCACTTCCCTCGTGGTGAAGGTCGGCGCGGTCGCCTGCATCGTCTTCCTCGACCCGCAGTTCTCCATCGACCTGCAACTCATCGGCGGCGTGATCATCCTCCAGACACTGCCCGCCGTGGCGCTCGGCCTCTACACCCGCTGGTTCCACCGGGGCGCGCTGATCGCCGGCTGGGCCGTCGGCATGGGGCTCGGGATGTGGATGCTCTACCAGATCCCCAACGCGGCGACCGGTCGGAAGCACTTCGGCGGCTCGGCCTTCCCGCTGGCCGAGTTCGGCTTCGACACCAAGAAGACGATCTATGTCGGCATGGTGGCGGTGCTGGCCAACCTGCTCGTCGCCGCCCTCGGCACGCTCCTGCTACGGGCCGCCAAGGTGGCCGAGGGCACCGACGGCACCACACCCGACGACTACTTCGCCGACGAGGGCGACCCCCGCGTCAGCCCCGGCCCGAACGCCGACGCCGACGCCGCTCCGGAACCCGTCGCCTGAGGTGTCTGCAGGGGCCCCCTGCTACGCAAAAAGCGGTAACAGGGGGCCCCTGCATCCACCCCGGCGCATTCCGGCGTTCGGTACTGGGCCGGGCACCCGGGGGTGGGTAGGGTGCCTCCATGGGCACGTCCTTTGTAGACCGCGCGGCGCAGATGGCCCGGATCCAACGCGGTGACGAGCGCTACGGCGAGGGCAGTGCCGCGCTCCAGGCCACCCGGTTCTATTTGGACCACCTCCTCGACGAGGCCGTCCGGCGGGCCCGCGCGGCGAGCGTCCTGCCGACCCGCCGGGTCGACCTGCTGATCAGCCTCTGCGGATTCGCCGCCACCCCCACCGTGCTGGCCTCCGAGCTGCTCCAGCCGCGTCGGCTGCTGGTGCTGCGCTCCAAGGACGCGGCGGAGAGCGTCAACCTCATCGGCGGGCACCTGGTGATGAGCGGCAAGCTCGACTTCGAGACCTTCCAGCACGAGACCGTCGACCCGAGTGACCCGCTCGACATGTACGCCAAGATCTCCAAGTGGCTCGGCGGGCGGGACGGCCGGGACGCGGTCATCGACATCACCGGCGGACGGAAGGTGATGAGCGCGGCGGCGGCCCTGGCAGCGTGGCAGCTCAACCTGCGCATGACGTACGTGGAGAACCGCTACGACCCGGTCACCCGCAAACCGCTGCCCGGCGAGGACCGCCTGATCACGCTGGACAACCCGACCACGCTCTTCGGTGACCAGGAGATGCAGCGGGCGTTGGAGACCTTCCGGTCCGGGGCGTACGAGGCGGCCCGGCAGCGCTACGCGGAGATCTGCGAGCGGGTGGCCGTGCCCGGGCGGGCGCGGCTGATGCGGTCCGTCGCCGAGCTCTACCGCACCTGGTGCGACCTGGACCTGCCCGCCCTGCCGGCGGCGGTGGCCGGGGTGCGCGACAGCCTGCCGGCCGTACAGCGCGAGGTGTCACCGGCGTTGACCGGGACGTTGCACGCTCAGCTCGCCTTCGCCGAGCGGTTGGCCGCCGGCGAGCCGACCGCCTTCGTGGTCTGCTTCTACCTGCTGGGCCGGCACTACCAGCAGGTGAGCCGGCACGACTTCGCCGCGCTGCTCTTCTACCGCACCATCGAGGCGTGCCTGACCAGCCGCCTGCGGGCGCGGTACCCCGGCTTCGACCCGGACAACTGCGACTACGGCCTGATCGACGCGCCCGACCGGGTGAGACGCCGCTACCAGGAACTCGGCCGGGCGTTGGGCAGCGGCCTGACCCAGGGGCCACCGGCGAAGATGACGCTCTTCGCGGCGGCGCAGCTCCTGGTCGCCGAGGCGGACGACATGATGGCCACCGCCGGCTTCACCGACGCGTCCGGGACGCCGGACCTGGGCCGGTTGCAGCGGCTCCAGGAGCGAACGAGGGCGCGGAACAAGTCGGTCCTGGCGCACGGTACGGCCGCGATCTCCGCCTCGGACACCGACGAGCTGCGCAAGGAGGCCGCCGAGCTGTTGACCGGGTACTGGGCCCGGCACGGCGACGGCGGTGACCTCGACAACCTCCTGGCGGAGCTGCGCTTCCTGCGAGTGGACCGGTGACGCTGGGGATCCCGTCGGAGTGGGTCGAGGAGCACAGCCGGACCAGCGACCCGGGGTTGTTCGACCCGGTCGGCCTGGAGCGCTACTCCGTCGTCCTGTCCTGGGCCGGGAACTTCCCCTGGGTGGGCACGGTCGACCGGGGCGACGTCGCCGCCGACCTGGCCGCCGGCCTCCGGGTGGAGGAGCGCGACGGCCGGGACGGGTCGAGGTACTACGTGATCTCCGGCTCCCGGTACCACGTGTTCGTGCAGGAGCGTCCGGGCCGTACGGAGGGCGAGCAGATCACGCTGGTCACCAACGTGAAGCCGGCCGCGGGGCGGTGGCCGGCTCACGGTGACCGCCGCCGACGCCGACTGGCGCACGTTGGTCGAGGCGGTCGAGTCCGGCCCGGTGCTCTGGACCGACGACGGCGTGCTGCGGCTGCACGCCGCCGACCGGGTCTTCACCCTGGTCGGCCCGGCCCGCCGGCTGAGCGTCACCCGCGCCGACGAACCGGCGCTGGACCGGATGGACCGCTGGTACGGCCAGTTCCGTTCCGAGGGCATCGCCAGCACCCGGCGAGGGATCTGCCCGGCGACCCTGGTCCGCGCCTGACCGCCCCGCCCGCGCACCGGCCCCGCGTGCACCGGCCCGGCCGGCGCGGGCGGCTCAGCGGAGCGCGCGGTAGAGCAGGTAGCCGCCGATCACCGTGCCGAAGACCACGATCAGGGACTTCAACACCACCGGTGGCAGCCGGCGCACCAGCCGCGCGCCCGCGTACCCGCCGACCAGCGTCGCCGGGGCGACCACCGCCACCGCAGCCCAGTCCAGCGGCCCGAAGGCGGCGAAGATCCCCACCGTGGTCAGCCCGACCACCGCCGAGAGCAGGTTCTTCGACGCCGACACCCGGGCCAGTGTCTCGTCCAGCACCAGGGCCAGCCCGGCGATCAGCATCACCCCGAGCGCGGCACCGAAGTAGCCCCCGTACACCGTGCCGAGCAGGACCATCGTCTGGAGCGTGACCACCCGGCGGCGCGTACCCAGGTCACGCGGATGGCCCACCAGCCGGCGCAGCGGATCCTGGAACGCCAGCACCGCCGTCGCCCCGAGCACCAGGAACGGTACGACCAGCTCGAACGCCCGGGCCGGCGTGTTCAGCAGCAGGAGCGCCCCGATCGTCGTACCGAGCACGGCGGTGGGCAGCAGCGCCACCACCGTGCGCCGGGGCGGCAGGTCCCGCCAACTCCCCGCCACGCTCGCCAGGTAGCCGGGGCACACGGCCACCGAGTTGCTCACGTTCGCCGCCACCGGCGGCAGGCCCACCGCGATCAACGCGGGGAAGGTGATCAGCGAACCCCCGCCGGCCACCGCGTTGACCGTGCCCGCGGCGAGACCGGCGACGAGCAGCAACGCGACGTCGTAGACATCCATGGCGAACCGAGGCTACCCAGGACGGCACCCGGGCGCACCCCGCAGCCCCCCGCCCACGTCCCCGGGGCTGCGGGGCCTCACCCGGGCCTCCGCCGGGGACAGCCGGCCGGTCGACGCCGGCCGTGCTTGCGCGCCCGGGAAACGGGAAGAGCCGCACATGGCCCAGCCCCGACCACGGGAGACCCGCCGTGCCGCCGGTGCCATCCTGGCCTGCGCCGTTCTCGCCGCCCTGCTCCGCCTTCCGTTCGTCCGCACCGGGCTCTCCATGGACGAGGGCGGGTACGCCCACGTCGCCCGGGAATGGTCCCGGGGAGTGCCGCTGTACCGCCAGGCCTGGCTCGACCGGCCGCAGGGACTGCTGCTGACGTACCGGATGCTGCTCGCGCTCGACCACGACGGCGGTGCCATCCGGGGCGGCGCGGTGGCCGCCGGTGCGCTGATCACCGTGCTGGTCGGGGTGACCGGCTGGCTGCTCGCCGGCCGGCGCACCGGCGCGATCGCGGCGGCGCTCTACGCGGTCGTGGGCGTGGCACCCCGGATCGAGGGTTTCACCCTCAACGGCGAACTGCTCGCCAGCGTCCCGGCCACCCTCGCGGTCACCGCCGCGCTGCTCTGGCGGCGGCGCCGCACCCCGGCCTGGCTGGTCGTCGCCGGCATCGCCGCCGGGGGAGCGGTCACCATGAAACCCTCCGGGCTCGACGGCCTCACCGCCGCCCTGGCCGTCCTCGCGGCGACCACCGGGCGCCACCTGCGCGGGTACGCCGTCCTCCTGGCCGGGGCCGCCCTGCCAGTCGGGCTCTGCGCATGGCACGGCTGGACGGTCGGCGGCCCGCGGTACTGGCACGCCCTCGCCGGCTACCAGCTTGCCGCGCTCGGCGGCCCGGACACCGGGGCCGACGACCGTGCGACCGCCCTGCTGCGCAGCCTCGGCACGGCCGCGCCGGAACTCGCCGCCCTCGGCGTCGCGGCCGGCGTCGGCCTCTGGTCGGTACGCCGGCAGCGGCCGGCCACCATCACCGTGGCCGCCTGGCTCGCCGGTGGCCTGGTCGGCGTCAACCTGGGCGGCTCGTACTGGCCGCACTACTGGGTCCAGCTCCTGCCCCCGCTGGCCGTGCTCGCCGCCGTCGCCGTCACCACCGTCGGCGCGCACCGCTCCGCCCTGCGCACCGTTGCCTTCGGAGCCGTCCTGCTACCGCAGGTCGCCTGGCTGGCGGCGCTGCTCCCGGCCACCCCCACGCAACGCCAGCGGGCCGTCCCGTACGCCGAGGCGGCCCGGCGTGACGCCCGGATCGCGGCGGCGATCCGCGCCGGCACCCGGCCCGAGGACGAGATCTTCGTGCTGGTCTCCCAGGCGGACATCTACTTCCTCGCCGGGCGGCGCACCGACTACCCGTACCTGTGGGGCAAACCGATCGAGAAGATCCCGGACGCGCTGCCCCGGCTGCGGGCCATGCTCGACGGGGCGGACCGCCCCCGGGTGGTGGTGCTCAACCACGACCCGGCGCGGGTCGACCGCACCGGGCAGGTCGGACGGATCCTCGCCGAGCACTACCGACCCTGGCGGGAGGTCGACGGGGTGCCCCTCCTCCGCGCCGCCGAAGCCGGCCCGTCCCGCTGACGGGTGCCGTGGGCGCTGCCGCCGGGTACGTCCCGCCCGTCCGGTCCGACCGGTTCGCCCCGGTGGAGCAGGCCGGCAATATCCGGCAACGCCGCATCGTTAGGATGAGAGCGCGACGGACGAGTCGACCGGGCGGTCGCGTCGGCGGGCCGGGTGCCCGCCGCCGAGGAACGTCCGGACTCCACAGGGCAGGGTGGTTGTTAACGGCAACCCGGGGTGACCCGCGGGACAGTGCCACAGAAAACAGACCGCCGCGCCCATCGGGCGCGGTAAGGGTGAAACGGTGGGGTAAGAGCCCACCAGCATCCCGGGTGACCGGGATGGCTCGGTAAACCCCACCCGGAGCAAGGCCAAGAAGGGCCGCCGACCGCGAGGACGGCAGCCTGCGCAGACGCTTGAGGGCGGCCCGCCCGATGTCTGCGGGTAGGCCGCAGGAGCCTGCCGGCGACGGCAGGCCGAGATGGATGGCCGCCGCCGTCGCGGACCCCCAGGGGTACGCGGCGCGCACAGAATCCGGCGTACAGGTCGACTCGTCCGTCGCCCACCAGCTCAGAGCCTTGATCAAGGCTCTGAGCTGGTTTTATGTTCGGGTGTCGATGGTCGTTCTTGGTCAACTTTGGCCGGCGTTTGACGGCCTGGCGACGGCCTGACGGCCTGGCGACGGCCTGACGGCCTGGCGACGGCCTGACGGCCTGGCGACGGCCTGACGGCCTGGCGACGGCCTGACGGCCTGGCGACGGCCTGACGGCCTGGAGACGTCCTGATCTTGGACGGACCGAATCAGCGTCGATCTATGAGTTGCGGTGTGGTCTTGTGCGGCCTTGGCTGAGCGGCGCGCCGTACGCAGCCCTCACCCACAGATCCAGTAGTAGGCTCTCGTGTCGCGGACCCTGCCCCCGGCGGACACCGCCACAGCGGCGTACTTGACCTGACCGCGACCGGCTGCGGGGCCGGCTCCTGGGCGATCGGCCCGACCACGGCGGCCACCACCCCCTTCCCAGGTGCCGGTTTTGACCTGAGCTGGACTGCGGTAGCGGCTGGCGTGGGGGTCGTCTGCTCGGGCACGGCGGACATCGCCCCCATGCTTGGGGCTTGCCGCTCGTGCCTTGCGGGGCATTCTCGGGGCCGCGGTCGGGCGGTGGTCGGTTCTAGCTCCTGCTGCGCCGTGCGCCGGGGCGTGACCGGCCGCCAGGCCGCATGCGCGCCCCGGCGCGACACGGCGGCGGGCCGCTTGCGGCCCGCCCTTGAGGCGGGTTGCTCGGTGCTGGCTAGGTTAGGTCGCATGCGCACCATCGCGAGCGACCGACTCCTGTTGCGCCCCTGGCGCGATGAGGACGCCGACTTCCTTCTGGATCTCGAGTCGTGCTGGGAGGTCGTGCGATTCTTGGGCGCGCGGCCCACGATCATGAAAGACCGCGAGGATGCTCTCGCCTCGATCGCACGCCGACGCGCCATCGACGATCCGATCCACGGGATCTGGGCCATCACCACGGCGGCGGACGGCCGGCTGGTGGGAAACCTTCTGCTCAAGCCGGTTCCCCTGTCGGCCGGGGAGCCGGCCGGCGGGCCGACCGATGTCGAGGTCGGCTGGCACCTGCATCCGGACGCATGGGGGCACGGCTACGCCACCGAGGCAGCGGCGGCGGTCCTGGACGACGCGTTCAGCCGGGGTCTGACGAGGGCCATCGCGGTCACGCACCCGCACAACCGTGCCTCCCAGGCCGTCTGCCGGCGGCTCGGCATGACGCACTTCGGCCGGACGACGAGGTACTACGACACGCCGAACGAGCTCTTCGAGAAGCTGGCCGGCTGATCGGCGAAGACCGCCACGACCGCCTCCGCCGGCACTGGCGTCCTGCCTGATGCCCGACATGATCCTCTATGCGCGTCGCGGAGGCCCGGGGTGCCCAAGAGATCGACCCGTAGGCCGGCGCGGGCGCGTTCTCCGAGAACGCCGACGATGGCGTCCGTAACCCGGAAGCGAGTCGGGCAACGATCTCGTCGGCGTCGGGTCGGCGGAACGCGG
Source organism: Micromonospora inyonensis (assembly GCF_900091415.1). Lineage (NCBI taxonomy): Bacteria > Bacillati > Actinomycetota > Actinomycetes > Micromonosporales > Micromonosporaceae > Micromonospora > Micromonospora inyonensis. The sequence continues at coordinate 455,721 of NZ_FMHU01000002.1, forward strand.
CTTCCTTGATGCCGAATGTGACGTTGGGGGCGGGTGCTGGCGGGCCGCCGATGCCCCATCGGCGGTGGCCTGGTCCGGCCGTACTGGCCGACAGTCGACCTCGGCGCGCGGGGTGTGGGCTGCGGCAGGGGGAGATCTCGGGCCCGGCGGCGGCCACTCAGTCGAGACAGAACTCGTTGCCCTCGACGTCCTGCATCACGAGGCACGACTCGTTCTCGTCGTCGGCGAGCAGTAGCCGCACGCGGACCGCGCCGAGCGCGACGAGTCGTGCGCATTCGGCCTCGAGTGCGGCCACGCGCTCCTCACCCACGAGCCCGGTGCCGACCCGCACGTCGAGATGCAGCCGGTTCTTGACGACCTTGCCTTCCGGAACGCGCTGGAAGAACAGTCGCGGGCCGACGCCTGAGGGATCCATGCACGCGAAGGACGAACCCTGCCGCCCCGGCGGCAGCGTGCGATCGTAGTCGTCCCAGGTGGCGAAGCCCTGCGGTGGCGGCGGTACGACGTACCCCAACACCTCGCACCAGAAACGAGCGACGCGCTCGGGGTCTGCGCAGTCGAAGGTGATCTGGACCTGCCTGACCGACGCCATTGGTCCACCATAGAGGCCGGGTCCTTCGTCGTCTCCACGGGTCCGCCGCCGGGCGCTGTGGGGCGGGCCGGGGGACGCCAGGGCGAACAGGGTAGGGACACCAGGCCACCTGCGCGGTGCAGGGCTCACGACGGCCAGAGAGGGAGCGACATGTCCGGCGCGCAGCTGTACGACACCATCGGAGCCACGTACACCGTGACGCGGTGCACCGAGCCGCGAATCGCCGCAAGGACCTGGGCTGCGCTCGGCGATGCGCGGACGGTGTTGAATGTCGGGGCCGGCACCGGCTCCTACGAGCCCACCGACCGCTACGTCCTCGCGGTGGAACCGTCGGCGCTGATGCGTTCGCAGCGCGGACCAGGGGCAGCACCCTGCCTGGTGGGCTCTGCCGAAAGCCTGCCGTTCGACGACCGGTCCTTCGACGCCGCGATGGCCTTCGCGACCGTTCATCACTGGCGGGACCCGATCGCGGGCCTCCGCGAGATGCGGCGCGTTGCCCGCCGGGTGGTGGTGTTCACGCACGACACGAGTGACGCCGGATGGCTCCGTCGGTTCTGGCTCACGCGCGACTACCTGCCTGAGGCCGCGGACCTCGTGGTCGACCGGCCTCCGCTGACCGAGCTGGCCGACGCGATCGGAGCCCGCACGGAGCCGGTGCCCGTTCCGTGGGACTGCGCTGACGGCTTCTTCGAGGCCTACTGGCGCCGCCCCGAGGCATACCTGGACGAGAACGTCCGTCGCGGCATGTCTGTCTGGGCCAGAGTCGGGCCGGAGGCCGAGCAGCGGGCAGTGGACGGCCTTCGTGACGACCTCGCCTCGGGCCGGTGGGCGGAACGCAACCGTGAACTCGTCGATCTCGACGCCGCAGAGCTTGGCCTCCGCCTGCTTGTCGCCTGATCCCGCCCGGCGACCGCCGGGTGCGTTGTCCTGGATCTACGGGACTCGTCCGGCGAGCGCGGGGGACGTGTTCGTGATGCCTGCAGAGATCGGGTATGCGACCGTAGGTGCGGATGAGCACACCGATGACGAGAACCGACCCGGACCATCGGATCCGGCGATGACCGGCGATCCGTCGCACCCCCGCCTGTCGACCGGTGCGCGCGGGCCGCTGCGTCGGCCGACCAGCATCGTCGCGAGCGTGCTCCTGCTCGCGTCCTGGTGGGCGTACGTGTTCGCGGTGAACGTCGTGCTGCTCGCCGAGGCGGGCGGCGCGGGGCAGTGGCTCGCCCTGGCCGGCTGCACGGTGGCGGTCGTCCTCGTTTCGTCATACCGCGATCCTGCCGGCCCGGCCCGTGCTCAGCCAGAGCCGGATCAGGTCCCGCCGCAGTGCGGGATCGGGGTGGTCCTCGTACGCGGTGCGGCTGTGCAGCACCACCCGGTTGTTGAGGAACTGCATGTCACCGGGGCGCAGGTCCATGGTGAGCGTGAGGCGGGGGTCGTTGGTGAGCTGGTCGAGCACCGCCATCGCCTCGACCTGGGCCGGCCTCAGCGGCGGTACGTGCGCGCCACGCTGGGCGGACCGGATGTAGTCCGGACCGTAGCTGGCGACCAGCCCGCCCGCGTCGTCCCGCTGGTAGATCGGCTGCTGGTGGAAGCTCTCCGGGCCGTCGCCGGTGCGGCGGTCGTGCCACCACGGCTGGTAGAGCAGGTCCGCCAGGTCTGGACGGGTACGCACGATCTCGTTGTGTACGGCCACCGAGCTGACGATGGTGCTGAGCCCGCCGGAGCGCGCAGGCCGGACGCAGAGCAGCGCCACGACGTCGGTCGGGTCGGCGTGGAAGCCGAGCCGCTGGCGGTGTTGGTAGCTGCGGGTCGTCGGGTGGGCCGGGTCGGCGCCCTCGTCGCGTACGTGCAGCACGGGCACCCGCTGCGGTCCCTGGGGCACGACGGTGCCGACGTGGCTGGCGACACCCAGCGCCAGGATCTCGCACCGGTGCTCGGTCAGGCCGGTGACCGGCGCCCCGGTGACCAGGGCGAAGCCGCGACCCTCGGTCACCTCGGCGGCCAGCCCCGCCAGCGGGGGCCCGAGCGTCGGTAGTGGGAAGACCCGGGGGGAGACCTCACCGAGGGGTACGCCGGCCGTCGCCACGGTGTCGACCGCGGCGAGAAGTTCGGCACGGTGCGCCTCGGTCAGGATCAGCCGCCATCCGCGGTCGCGGGTCATCTGGTCGCCACGCCAGTCCGCCGGATGGCGTACCTCGCCAATCACCGTCATCGTGCCGCACCTCCGGGACCGGGCCCGGAGCCGCCACCGGGCTTCCGTCCCATCATCGGCCGGTGGCGGTCGGCATGCGCGTCCGGTCTGCCGAGGGCGTAACCACCCCGGAGCCGGCCGTCACGGCCAGCCGTCGCGGGCGGAAGCGGATTCGCCTGCGACGAGCGTGCGGTGACGGCCCGGCGTGGCGGCCGGCCGGGTCCGCCCGGAGCGGCTCCTGGGGTGGTGGGCCGGGACGTGGAGATCGCCGTGGGGTCAGGCGCCGGTCAGCAGGTCGGCGAGGCGCTCGGCCACGCCGGGGGCGTGCAGGTGCAGCCGGGCCACGTTGACCGTGTCCTCGCCGACCACGGCGAGCAGCGCCTGGCCGTTCACCGCGTAGACGCTCAGGTAGCCGGTGGCGTTGCGGACGGTGGACTGCCGGAACGGACCCTGCCCGAGGCTGAGGCCGACCTGCCGGCCGAGGCCGAAGGTGCTGGCGGCGAGCGCGGCCAGGTCGTCGGGGCTCGACCCGTCGGGCATGGTGTGGGTGATGAGCAGGCCGTCGACCCCACCCAGGACGCAACCGGTCACGCCCGGGACCTGGAGCCGCAGCTCGGCCAGCTCGGTGTCGATCGCCGCGTACGGCAGGGACCGGTTTCCGGCCAGCGACGGGAGGTGACGTTCCGGCGGCGGCAGGGTGCCGGCCTGCCGGACCCGCCGGGGCAGGGCCGTCTCACCCGGGACGAGGGCGCTCACAACTCCAGGTTCTCCTCGATGGTGCGCAGCTGGTGCCGGGCGAGGGCCAGGTTGGCGCGGCTCTTGCTCAGCATCAGGTAGAGGAAGAGACCCTTGCCGTGGCGACCGGTCAACGGTCGGATCACGTGGTACTGCGTGCCGAGCGTGATGAGGATGTCCTCGATCTCGTCGTTGAGCTTGAGCATCTCGATGGTGCGCATCTTGGCGCGGACCACGTCGGTGTTGCCGGCGGCGGCGACCGTCAGGTCCAGTTCGGCGGTGCCCCCCGCGACGCCGAGCGTCATGCCGCTGGTGTAGTCCACCACCGCGACACCGATGGCCCCCTCGATCTGCATCGCGTTCTTCAGGGCGACGTCAAGGTTCGCCACGGGCTTCCCCCAGTCAGCGGGACGGCGCTGCCGCCGGCAGGTACGGTGCCGGGGACGGTCGACCCCGGTCGGCACCACGTCTTTGGAACGTTGCAACGAGGGTTTCACATCGCCTGGGCCAGCGCACCACGGCAACGGTCCAACCGTTCGACCAGCCGGCCGGGAGTGCCCCACTGACCAGGGACAACATGCCGTCCGGCGGATGGCTCCGGCTGGCGGCGTCTGTTAGGAGACCGTGGTGTGCCCGTTCGGGGCACCCCGTCGGCGTTCTTCGTCGATTCGGCCCCGGGCCGGCCGGAGCACGTCTACTGTGGATGACATCGGCGGCTGCGCATGATCCGGTGGCGGCCGGTCGTGTCCGGGTGCACAGTGATCCCATGAGTGACAGCGGACGCGGAAGCTACTACTGGTGCCTGCGACACCACCGGGTCGAGACCGAGGCCGACAAGTGCCCGGCGAAGTTCGTGCTCGGTCCGTACCCTTCGACCGCCGACGCCCAGAGCGCCCTGGAGAGGGTGCAGGAGCGGAACGAGGTGTGGGAGGCGGAGGACGCCCGTTGGGCCGGGGAGGACAGATGAACGACGCGGGACACCCCGCGTCGAGGAACCCCGGGCTCCGGACGGAGCCCCGGGAGCGCATGTCCCCGAGGAGGGAGACGACATGGCCGACGCACGCAAGGCCACCACCCGCCCGGCCGCCACCCGTACCACCGCGAAGAAGACCGCCGCGGCGGAGCGGAACACCGGCGCCAGCAGGACCACCCCGGTCCGTAAGTCCACCACGGCGGCCCACCGGGGCCCGGCGGGTGGGGTGACGGCGACCAGTGCCACCACCGCCCGGCGGACCGGCCCGGTTGCCCGGCAGGCACCCGCCACGGGCACGACGAAGGCTGCCCCGGCCGCCCCGAAGACCACCACGACCGCGACGCGGGCCGCCACGGGCGCGGCGAAGCGGACCACGACGACCGCGAAGGGGACCACGACGACCGCGAAGGGGACCACGACGACCGCGAAGGGGACCACGACGACCGCGAAGGGGACCACGACGACCGCGAAGGGGACCACGACGACCGCGAAGGGGACCGCGACGGGCGCGAAGCGGACCGCCGCCGGTGCGGCGAAGCGGACCACGACGACGGCGAAGCGGGCCGCCGTGGGCGCGGCGAAGCGGACCGCCGCGGGCGCGGGCGACCGCGCCGCTGAGACGGGCCGGAAGGCGACCACCGCGAAACGAACCGCCTCGACGACGGCGACGAAGGCTCCGGCAGCCGTCCGGAACACGACGGCCGCCCGGTCCGCCGCCGCGAAGACGACGGCAGCCGCCCGGAAGGCGACCACCGCGGCGCGGAAGACCGCCACGGCGACGCGGAAGGCGACGACGGCGACCCGTCCGGCGGTCCGGAAGGCGACCACGTCCACCGAGGCCCCGATCCGCAAGAAGGCCACCTCCCGCCGGCCGGCGGGCACCGCGTCGGTGGCGAAGCAGGCTCCGGCCCGGACCGCCGCCACCTCGGCCGCTGCCCGGCGGGAGGCCCGGACCAGCACGTCGACCGCCACCACGAAGCGGACCACTTCGGCCGGCAAGGCCGCCGGCCGGAAGGTGGTCGCGGGCCGTTCGACGGTCAAGCCCGCGACCCGCAGCGCCCCGGCCCGCGCCCGGAAGGCCAGCCCGGCCGACTGACCCGCGTCGGGGTTCCTCCGGCGTACGCGCACCGGCACCGGCCGCCGCGCCGGCCGGACCGGCGGCGATTCCTCCCGAGCGGAACCGCTGCCGCGCTGCCAGGATTGGTCCCGTGGTCATCCGACGCGTACTGGCACCCCGCATCGACTTCGGCGCGCTCCGGCGGGAACTGGGGCTGCCCGACCGGTTCCCACCCGAGGCGCAGCGGGAGGCGGACGAGGCGGCGGCGCGCCCCCTGCCGGCGTTCGCCGACCGGACCGACGTCCCACTGGTCACCCTCGACCCGGCCACCTCCCGGGACCTGGACCAGGCGATGTGCCTGACCCGGCGACCGGGTGGCGGCTACCGGGTGCGGTACGCCATCGCCGACGTCGCCACCCACGTCCGCCCCGGTGGGGCGTTGGAGGCGGAGACCTGGCGGCGGGGGCAGACGGTCTACCTGCCCGACGGCAACGTACCGCTGCACCCGGAGACGCTCAGCGAGGGCGCGGCGAGCCTGCTGCCCGACGTCGACCGGGCGGCCGTGCTCTGGACCATCGACCTGGACGCCGACGCGGCCACCGTCGGCGTGCACCTGGAACGGGCCCGGGTGCGTAGTCGCGCCAAGCTCGACTACCGGGGCGTGCAGGCCGACGCCGACGCCGGGCGGCTGGCCGAGCCGATCGCCCTCCTGCCCGAACTGGGTGCCCTGCTGACCGCGCGGGGACTGCGGCGCGGGGCGGTCAACCTGCCCCTGCCCGAGCAGGACGTCGAACCCGACGGCGACGGCTGGCGGCTGGTGCTGCGCGGGCCGGTGCCGATGGAGGACCACAACGCCCAGATCTCGCTGCTGACCGGGATGGCCGCCGCCGACCTCATGCTCGCCGGCCGGATCGGGCTGCTGCGGACGATGCCCGCCGCGAGACCGGAGGCGGTGGCCCGGCTGCGCGCCGCCGCCGCTCCGCTCGGCGTGGACTGGCCGGAGGGCATGTCCGTCGGCGAGGTGATCGCCCGGCTCGACCCGGCCCGGCCCCGGGCGGCGGCCTTCGTCGACCAGGCCGCCGAACTGATGCGCGGGGCCGCGTACACGGCCTTCGACGCAGAGGTGCCGGCCGAGGCGGGACACGGCGGGGTGGCCGCCGCGTACGCGCACGTCACCGCACCGTTGCGGCGCCTCGCCGACCGGTACGCCACCGAGGTCTGCCTCGCCCTCCACGAGGACCGGCCGGTGCCGGAGTGGGCGCGTGCGGCGCTGCCGCGACTGCCGGAGACGATGGCGACCACCGACCGGACCGCCTCGGCGGCCACCCGGGGCGCCGTCGAACTGGCCGAGGCGGTGCTGCTCGCCGACCGGGTGGGGGAGACGTTCGAGGCGGCGGTGCTGGACGTGGACGCCACCACCAGCCGGCCGGGCCGTCAGCCCGGCGGGACGGTGGCGTTGGACTCGCCGCCGGTGCGGGCCCGCTGCACCGGCGAGCTGCCGCTGGGGGAGCGGGTCACCGTCCGCCTGGTCACCGCCGATCCGACCACCCGCCGGGTGGCCTTCGCCCGCGCCTGACCGGGGCGGAGCAGCCCCGGCGGGCCGACCCGCTGCGGGGTTTCTCACCACCGGCGGCGCTGCCGGCCCGACGGCCGTTTGCGAGGATGAGCGCATGGCATACGACGCGAGCGCGCTGCCCGATGTGTCCGGGCTGACCGTGGGCATCATCGGTGGCACCGGTGACCAGGGACGGGGGCTCGCCTACCGGTTCGCCCGGGCCGGGCAGACCGTGCTGATCGGCTCCCGGTCCGCCGGGCGCGCCGAGGAGGCCGCGCGGGAGATCGCCTCGCTGCCCGGGGTGGCCGCTGACGCCAGCGTCACCGGGGCCGGCAACGAGGAGGTGGCCCGACGCGGCGACGTCGTGATCGTGGCGGTGCCGTGGGACGGGCACGCCGCCACCGTCACCGCCCTGGCCGAGCCGCTCGCCGGCAAGATCGTCGTCGACTGCGTCAACCCGCTCGGCTTCGACAAGCAGGGCCCGTACGCGCTGACCGTCGAGGAGGGCAGCGCCGTCCAGCAGGCCGCCGCCCTGCTGCCCGACTCCCGGGTGTGCGCCGCGTTCAACCACGTCAGCGCGCCCCTGCTGGCCGACCCGGAGATCGACCGGATTCAGCTCGACGTGCTCATCTGCACCGAGGACCGGGACGCCGCCGCGGTGGTCGCCGCGCTGGCCGCCCGGATCCCCGGTATGCGCGGCATCTACGCCGGCCGGTTGCGCAACGCGCACCAGATCGAGGCGTTCACCGCCAACCTGATCGCCATCAACAAGCGCTACAAGGCGCACGCCGGCATCCGGGTCACCGACCTGTGAGCCGGTGACGCCGGTAGCCGGGCGGCAGCGGGCCGACGGAGAGGCCGTTCTCGTCGAGGGCGTTGAAGACGACCAGCACCGTGTCACCGAAGTCGAACCCGAGCGCCACGGTCCCGTTGGCCAGGTCGTCCGGGGCGCCGTGCCACTCCAGCAGCTCGACCCCGACCAGCGGCCGGCCGACCAGGCCGGCCAGCCCGGGTAGCGGCTCCGGACGCCAGGCGATCGGGGCGTCCCCCATGCCGAGCCACCGGACGTCGCGCGCCGGGTCGACGGTGTTCCAGGAGATCGCGATCTCGTCGAACTTCCAGTGGTTGACCTCGACCTGTTCACCGGCGAAGTCCAGCAGCACCGGGCAGTCGGCCCACCAGGAGTCGTCGGCCAGGTCCCAGGCCAGCCAGGCCCGGGTCAGCGTACGGCCGGTCAACCCGGCCAGCCGTGACCCGTGCGCGGTCGCCACGGCCGTCCGCCCGGTCAGCCACCGCGCCCGGTAGCCCGGGATCCCGAAGTCGCCCATCCGCCGATTGTGGCCGTCGACCACCGTCACCGCGACGGCCGCGTCGTCGACGGACGGTGTCGGGCCGGGCGGCACCCGGCCCGACAGCGGCCTCAGAACGTGTGCTCGGCGGCCGGGAACTCGCCGGCACGGACCTCGTCGGCGAAGCGGCGCGTCGCGTCGGTCAGCGCGCCGGCCAGGTCGGCGTAGCGCTTGACGAAGCGGGGGGCCCTACCGGTGCGCAGGCCGGCCATGTCCTGCCAGACCAGCACCTGAGCGTCGGTGTCCGGGCCGGCGCCGATGCCGACGGTCGGGATGGTCAGCGCACCGGTCACCCGCTTGGCGACCTCGCCGGGCACCATCTCCAGCACCACCGCGAAGGCTCCCGCCCCGGCCACCGCCTGCGCGTCGGCCAGCACCTCCTCGGCGGCCTCGCCGCGTCCCTGCACCCGGTACCCGCCGATGACGTGCTCCCGCTGCGGGGTGAAGCCGACGTGCGCCATCACCGGGATCCCCGCCCCGGTGATCGCCTCGATCTGCGGGGCGTAGCGCCGGCCGCCCTCCAGCTTGACCGCGTGGCAGCCGCCCTCCTTCATGAACCGCACCGCCGTGCGCAGCGCCTGCGTCGGCCCCTCCTCGTACGAGCCGAAGGGCAGGTCGGCCACGACCAGGGTGTGCCGGGTGGCCCGGACCACCGCCCGGACCAGGGACAGCATCTCCTCGACGGTCACCGGCAGCGTCGTCTCGTGCCCGAAGACGTTGTTCGCCGCCGAGTCGCCGACCAGCAGCACCGGAATGCCCGCCTGGTCGAAGATCGCGGCGGTGTACTGGTCGTACGCGGTCAGCATCGGCCACCGCTCGCCGCGCTCCTTGGCGGCGAGCAGGTCCCGGGTGCGTACCCGCCGGGTCGCCGGCCCGCCGTAGAGCGCCGTCACCTCGGCCGGCGGGTCCGCCGACGTCCCGCCGGCCGGCCCGGTGGGCACGGCACCGCTCACTACATCGGACATGTCCGCTCCTCTCGCCTCGAGGCCGCCCTCGCGGTCCCCGGGTCACCCGCATCGTCGCACCGCCCGAGGGCGGCCCGGCAGAGCGCAGTGGAGGAATTCACAGCCGGTGGGCGCGGTGCCTCAGCCGTGCTCGCGCCACCGGTTGGTGATCGGCAGCCGCCGATCCCGGCCGAACGCCTTCATGGAGATCTTCGTGCCCGGGGCGGACTGCCGGCGCTTGTACTCGGCGGTATCCACCATCCGCAGCACCCGGTCGATCACCGCCGCGTCGTGACCCGCCTCGACCAGCCCGTCCCGGCCCAGGTCGCCGTCGACGTAACCGATCAGGATCGGGTCGAGCACCGGGTAGTCGGGCAGGGTGTCGCTGTCGAGCTGGCCGGGGCTCAGCTCGGCGCTCGGCGGCTTGCCGATCGAGTTCTCCGGGATCGGCGGCGTCTCGCCCCGGCTGGCCGCGTCGGCGTTGCGCCATTTCGCCAGTCGCCAGACCAGCGTCTTCCAGACGTCCTTGACCGGGTTGTAGCCGCCGACCGAGTCGCCGTACAGGGTGGAGTAGCCGACCGCCAGCTCGCTCTTGTTGCCAGTGGTGAGGACGAGGTGCCCCTCCTGGTTCGACAGCGCCATCAGGATCACCCCCCGGACCCGGGCCTGGAGGTTCTCCACGCTGACGCCGGACAGCGACATGTTCGCCAGGAAGGTGTCCACCATCGGCTGGATCGGCTCGACGCGGTAGTCCAGTCCGGTCCGCTTGGCCAGCTCCGCCGCGTCCTCCCGGGAGTGCTCGGAGGAGTGCTGGCTGGGCAGGGAGACCCCGATCACCCGCTCGGGGCCGAGCGCGTCGACCGCGAGGGCCGCCACCACCGCCGAGTCGATGCCGCCGGAGAGGCCGAGCACCACCGAGGGGAACCGGTTCTTGTCGACGTAGTCGCGCAGCCCCAGCACCAGGGCCTGCCACACCTCGGCCTCGTCGGCGACCGGCTCGACGATCCCCCGGCGGCCGGCGGTCCGGCCGGTGCGGCCCCGGCCTCGCTGATCCGGGTGCGGCTGATCCGCATCCCGTCGGCCAGCTCCCCGGAATCCGGGGTGCCGGACTCCGGGGCGGCCGGCAGGTCCAGGTCGTGCACCATCAGGTGCTCGACGAACTGTGGGGCGCGGGCGAGCAGCGTGCCGTCGGCGGCCACCACCATCGAGTCGCCCTCGAAGACCAGCTCGTCCTGGCCGCCGACCATGTTGACGTACGCGATGGCGGCTCCGGCCTCGACGGCCCGGCGGCCGACCAGCGGGAGTCGGATGTCGTCCTTGTTCAGCTCGTACGGCGAGCCGTTGATGGTGACCACCAGCCCCACCCCGGCCTGCCGGGCCACCGCGAACGGCCCACCGACCTGCCAGAGGTCCTCGCAGATGGTCAGCGCGACGTCCACGCCGTCGACCCGCACCACGGTCAGCGTGTCGCCGGGGACGAAGTAGCGGTCCTCGTCGAAGACGCCGTAGTTGGGCAGGTGGTGCTTGAAGTAGGTGGCCACCACGGTGCCGCCGTGCAGCACCGCCGCCGCGTTGCGCGCCCCCCGGCCCGGCTCGGCATCGACGCTGACCTGCGGCGGTCCGTCGGCGTCCAGGTAGCCGACCACGACCGGCAGGTCAGCGAGGCCGTCGGCGGCCAGGTCGGCGGCGAGAGAGTGCAGCGCCGACCGGGACGCGGCCACGAACGAGCGACGGAAGACCAGGTCCTCGACCGGGTAGCCGGTCAGCACCATCTCCGGGAAGGCGACCAGCCGGGCACCGGCGTCCGCCGCCCGGCGGGTCCACCGGCGGACCAGCTCGGCGTTGCCGGCGAGATCGCCGACCGTCGGGTTGACCTGGGCGAGAGCGAGGCGCAGGGTGGGCATGTCCTCATCTTGCCCCAGCCGGCCGGGGCGGGCGCGGCGGGCGGCCCGCTCGGAGCCGGTGGAGGTCCGGCGGATGGCCGGGCGGCGGTCGCGTAACGTCGGCGTAACGAGGCCGGTGGAGACTGGTCGGTCAGGCCGTCCCGGGGTGTTCCGGCGGCGGGCGTGCGACGTGCGAGGGGTGGCAGTGGACCGTCAGCAGGAGTTCGTCCTCCGTACGCTGGAAGAGCGGGACATCCGGTTCGTCCGGTTGTGGTTCACCGACGTGCTCGGCACGCTCAAGAGCGTCTCCGTCGCGCCCGCCGAGCTGGAGGCCGCCTTCGAGGAGGGGATCGGCTTCGACGGCTCGGCGATCGAGGGCTTCGCCCGGGTCTTCGAGTCCGACATGGTGGCCATGCCCGACCCGACCACCTTCCAGGTCTTCCCCTTCGAGGGCGGGGTCAGCGGCGAGAGCGCCCGGATGTTCTGCGACGTCCTCCTGCCCGACGGCAGCCCGTCCTGGGCCGACCCCCGGCACGTGCTGCGCCGGGCGCTGTCCCGGGCGGCGGACAAGGGCTTCACCTTCTACACCCATCCCGAGATCGAGTTCTTCCTGCTGGAGAACGGCCCGCAGGACGGCTCGGTGCCGCTCCCGGTGGACACCGGCGGCTACTTCGAGCACACCACCCACGCGGTGGCCCGGGACTTCCGCCGGCAGGCGGTGCTCGCCCTGGAGCGCATCGGCATCTCGGTCGAGTTCAGCCACCACGAGGTCGCCCCCGGCCAGCAGGAGATCGACCTGCGCTACGCCGACGCGCTGACCACCGCCGACAACATCATGACCTTCCGGCACGTGGTGAAGGAGGTGGCGCTCTCCACCGGCGTGCAGGCCAGCTTCATGCCGAAGCCCTTCACCGACCAGCCCGGCAGCGGCATGCACACCCACCTGTCGCTGTTCGAGGGGGAGCGCAACGCGTTCCACGACGCCGAAGACCCGATGAAACTCTCCAAAGTGGCGAAGTCCTTCATCGCGGGCCTGCTGATGCACGCCCGGGAGTACACCGCGGTGACCAACCAGTGGGTCAACTCCTACAAGCGGCTCTTCCCGCTGGCGCTGCCGGACCGGATCACCGAGAGCCCGGCGTACGTCTGCTGGGGTCACCTCAACCGTTCCGCGCTGGTCCGCGTCCCCGCCTACGGCAAGCCGAACTCGGCCCGGGTGGAGGTGCGCTCGCTGGACTCGGCGACCAACCCGTACCTCGCCTTCGCGGTCATGCTCGGCGCCGGGCTCAAGGGCATCGAGGAGGGCTACGAGCTGCCGCCGGGCGCCGAGGACGACGTCTGGTCGCTGTCCAGCGCCGAGCGCAAGGCGATGGGGTACGAGGCCCTGCCGGAGAACCTGGCCGAGGCGATCGACGTGATGTCCGGCTCCGAGCTGGTCGCCGAGGTGCTCGGTGAGCACGTCTTCGACTTCTTCCTCCGCAACAAGCGCGCCGAGTGGGAGCAGTACCGCCGTGAGGTCACCCCCTACGAGCGGCAACGCTACCTCTCCCTCTGACCTGGTTGCGGCCTGCCGCTATCGTGTGCCACCACGTGCCGGCATCCCCTGACCGGCACCCCCTGTGGGAGGCAGTCGGTGCTGGAGGACCTGCTCACCGGAGCGATGCAGAGCGTCGTCTACGGAATCGTCGGTGTCGTGCTGATGGCGGCCGGCTTCGGCCTGGTCGACGTGCTCACCCCCGGCAAGCTCCGGGATCTCATCTGGGTGCAGCGCAACGGCAACGCCGCGTTGCTGCTCGCCGCCAACCAGCTCGGCATCGCCGCGATCGTGTTCACCGCGATCTTCACCAGCTACGACGACTTCGCCAAGGGGCTGGCCTCGACGACGGTCTTCGGGCTGGTCGGCCTGCTGATCATGGCGCTGGCGTTCTTCGCGCTCGACCTGCTCACCCCGGGCCGGCTGGGCGCGATCATCTGCGCCGACGAGCCGCACCCGGCGGCCCGGGTCAGCGCGGCCACCCATTTCGGGGCCGCCTTGATCGTCTGCGCCTGCATCGCCTGACCCGCCCTGTCGTACCCGGAGGCTAGCGTCCGGGTGTGAACCGGACGGACCGTCTCTACGCCCTGGTGGAGGAGCTGCGGGCGGTCTCGCCCCGGCCGCGCAGTGCACGCTGGCTCGCGCAGCGCTTCGAGGTCAGCGCGCGCACCATCGAGCGCGACATCGGCGCGTTGCAGCAGGCCGGCGTGCCGATCTGGGCCGAGCCGGGCCGCACCGGCGGGTATGTCGTCGACCGTGCGCACACGCTGCCACCGGTCAACCTCACCGCCGTCGAGGCGGTGGCGATGGCCGTCGCGCTGCACCGCCTCGGCGGCGGCCCGTTCGCCGAGGCGGGCGCTTCGGCGTTGCGCAAGCTGCTCGCGGTGCTGCCGCCGGCCGACGCCGCCGAGGCCCGCCGGCTGGCCGGGCGGGTGCACCTCGTCGGTGGTGGGCCGGCCGAGCCCGTCCCGGCCGCCGTCGCCGGTGCGGTCATCGCCCGTCGGGTCCTGCGCATCGGGTACGCCGACCGGGCCGGCGTCGCCACCGAGCGGGTCGTCGAGCCGCTGGGCTTCCTCGGCAACCCCTGGCACTGGTATCTGCTGGCCTGGTGCCGGCTGCGCGACGGCCCGAGGGCCTTCCGGACCGACCGGATCGTCACGGTGACCGCGCTGCCCGAGCCGGTCACCCGGGAGCTGCGCCCCGACGACCTGGACATCCCGCAGCAGGTGGTCCGCCAACTCTCCCTGGCCTGAATTCACGTCTCCCTGGCCTGAATCCGCGGAATCTCCCGCCGGGCTCCGTCCGGTTCGCGAAACTGCGGGGGAAACACCGACAGGACGGTGTCGCGGTGCGGGTCGAGGCTGACCGTGGACAGCGCCGGTCGACCGGCCGGCGCGACGTACGGGAGGCAGACATGACCACGACCAACGTCGTGAACTGGTTCGAGATCGGCAGCGACCGCCCCGAGGAGGCGGAACGCTTCTACGGCGAGCTGTTCGGCTGGACCTTCGAGGAGCAGGGTGCGCCGGGCAGGTCTTACCGGGTGACCGAGGGCGGCACGGGCGGCGGGATCGGCGGTGCGATCCGCGCGACAGACGGCACCCCGAACTACGCGATCTTCTACGTGCAGGTGGCCGACGTGGCCGACACCTGCCGGCGGGCCGAGGCGGCCGGCGGCCGGGTGCTGGTGCCGCTGACCACGGCCCCGAGCGGGCTCACCTTCGCCAACCTGATCGACCCGACGGGAAACCACATCGGCGTCTTCACCCCACCCGCCTCCTGACCCTCCGCCCGGATCGCCTGCGACCTTGGACAGTTGACGTCGCATCCGGACGGCACCTGCCCAAGGTCGCCCGGCCGGTGGACGACCGGGTGCGCGGGTCCGGCATGCTGACTCCGGGGAGTCGTGGGAGGGAAGCGGACCGTGCCGGACGAACTCAGTTACGCCGACGCCGTACGCCTGCTCGGAGGCGAGCGCAGCCGGTTCGTCGAGACGTTCGACCGGCTGGCCGGGTGGGCGCTGCTCGCCGGGGCGGTACCGGTGCCGGCGCTGCTGGGCATCTTCGACGCCAAGGGGGAGTTCGTCCGGCTCGGCCGGGACCTGCTGCGGCACCTCACCGAACAGCGCTCCGGGCTGTCCCGGTACGGCCGGACCGAACGGTTGGAGGCGGCGCACGCGGTCATCGCGGTCACCGCCTTCTTCGAGGTGCTGCACGAGGTCGACCTGCCGTTCGCCTTCGCCGACCTGGAGATCGGAAAGACCGAGCAACTCGCCGTGGCCGGCGGTGGGCCGGCCGACCCGAGGGCGGTCACCCGGAGCATGTTCGCGCTGCCCGCCCCGGTGCCCGGCCCGCACCTGCCCCCCGCCCGGCTCGGTGAGGCGCTCGACCGGTACTACCGCGCCATCGCCGAGCAGCTCGCCGTGCACGTGACCGGACTGGCCGCCTGGGAACGGCTCGACACCACCCGGCAACGGGCGTTCCGGGAGGCGCTGGCGGCCGTCCCGCGCCTGGCCGTGCGCCGGTACCGGGACCTGAGTCTCGCGCTGGCGGTGGAGTTCCCCGAGGTGGCGTACTGGTCGGGGCGGTACGAGCACGAGGCCACCCGCCAGGAGGTGCACCAGGTCGCCCTCGGTCTCGCCGAGCTGCGTCGGGTGCTCACCGACGTCTCCACCGGACGACCGCCGCAGGGGTGGCCGGCCGCGCTGGCCCGCGCGTACACCGCGACACTGGACCGGCCGATCGTCGAGGCGGGAGAGGTGCCGGCCGGGATGGAGGTGCCCACCCTCGGTGAGGCATACGTCCCGCCGCTGTGCCGGGTCGCGGCCCTCGACGGGCAGGCCCGCCCCAGCGACGAGGTGTGGTGGCGGGGGCAGCCGGTCCGGCACGACCTGCCCGACCTGCTCGCCTGGTACCTCACCTCGGCGATGGCCACCCGGGCGCCGCTGCTGGTGCTCGGCCAACCCGGCTCGGGCAAGTCCGTGCTCACCCGGGTCCTGGCGGCCCAGCTGCCGGCCGCCGACTTCCTGGTCGTCCGGGTGGTGCTCCGCGAGGTCCGCGTCGAGACGGACCTCCAGGAGCAGATCGAACAGAGCGTCCGGTACGCCACCGGGGAACGGCTGGACTGGCCGGCGCTGGTGCGCTCGGCCGGCGACGCGCTGCCCGTGGTGCTCCTCGACGGCTTCGACGAGCTGCTCCAGGCCACCGGGGTGACCCAGACCGACTACCTGCTGCGGGTCGCCGCGTTCCAGCGCCGGGAAGCCGACCAGGGACGACCGGTGGCGGTGCTGGTCACCAGCCGGACCAGCGTCGCCGACCGGGCCAAGCCCCCACCCGGGGCGGTGGCGTTGCGGCTCGAACCGTTCGACCGGGCCCGGGTGGGACGCTGGGTGCAGGTGTGGAACGCGGTCAACGTGCACCACTTCGCCCGGCTCGGGGTCCGACCGTTGGACCCGGAGGCGGTGCTGGCCCACCGGGAACTGGCCGAGCAGCCCCTGCTGCTGATGATGCTCGCCCTGTACGCCGCCGCCGGCAACGACCTCACCGCCGCCGGTGAGCTGCGCCGCAGCGAGCTGTACGAACGGCTGCTGCGCAGCTTCGCCCGCCGGGAGGTCGGCAAGCACCGCCCCGACCTGCCCGAACGGGAGCTGGCGCGGGCCGCCGAAGAGGAACTACGACGGCTGGCGGTGGTCGCGTACGGGATGTTCAACCGGGGCGTCCAGTGGGTCACCGAGGAGGACCTCGAAACGGACCTGGCCGCCCTGCCCTTCCTCGCCGCACCGCCGGCCAGCCGGTCCGGCAACGACCTGCGGGTTCCGTTGCGTCCCGCCGGGATGCTGCTCGGGCGGTTCTTCTTCGTGCACCGCTCGCAGGCGAACCGGGACGACGACCGGCGCGCGACGTACGAGTTCCTGCACGCCACCTTCGGCGAGTTCCTGGTGGCCCGGACGGCCGCCCTGGTCCTCGGCGAGATGGCCGCCGTCGCCGCGGCGGTCAGCCTGCGCCGCGACGTGGACGACGACCCGCTGCACGCGCTGCTCTCCTCGGCCACCCTGACCGGCCGGGCCCCGGTGGTCACCTTCCTCACCGAGACCCTCCGGTCGTGGCCCGCCGAGCGACGTGACGCCGCCACCGAGGTGCTGCTCCGCCTCTTCCACGGCGTGCACGACGACCGGCCTCCCCGGCGTTTCGCGGCGTACCGGCCCCGGGCGCTGCCGGTCCCGGCCCGGCACGCCGCGTACAGCGCGAACCTGCTGGTGCTGCTGGTCTGCCTGGCCGGTCAGGTTTCCGGTCGCCAGCTCTACCCCGGTGCCGACGTGCGGTCGTCGTGGACCCGGCAGGCGCTGCTCTGGCGCTCCCAGCTCACCGACGACGAGTACCGCGGCCTGGTCAACGCGGTCGCGCTGGACCGGCTCGGCGACGGTGGACGCCGCGACGTCCGGCTCCGCCTCGCCGACGGGGCCTGGCAGCCGCCGCCGGTCGACCCGGAGTGGACGTACGCCCCGGCGGAACGTGCGGAGTCGGGGACGATCCACGTACTGCCGAACCGGGGCGCGCCGGTGCTGCGGCGGACGGTGCACTTCGAGTGCGATCCGCAGGGCGACGCGGTGACGCACGCCCTGGAGCCCCTGCTGACCCGCCTGCCGTCGGCGTTGGACTCGCTGGTGCCGTCGACGGGCCACCGGTCGGTGGCGCACCACCTGCTCGCGATGCTGCTGCTGCCCCTCCAGGGCGCCGACGCGGCCGGACGGGCCCGCGTGTACGGCGCGGTGGCGCGGATGATCGGGCACCTCGACCGGGAGCGGTCGCCCTTCGAGGAGTCGGATCTGGCGACCCTGCTCTTCGACCGGCTCGCTGTGGACCACGCGGTGCCGCCCGCGCTCGGGACGGAGCTGCTCGGCGGGATCCACGGGATGAGCCGCTGGGAGGTGCGGGCCCTCTCCGCGTACGTCCGGGCCAGCCTGGCCGTCGTCGAGCGCGGCGCCGACGTGGACGACGGGCTGGCCGCCCAGATCGTGCACGCGGTGTCGGAACTCTCCGACCGGTCGGGCCGGGACGATCGGGACCTGGTCGGTCACGCCCTGGGCCGGCTCGCCGACCTCGGCCTGCTCGACGACGGCGTGCTGCCGGCGAGCACGGCGAACCGCCTGGTGGCGGTGCTGGCCCGGCACCGGCCGGACCTGCTCGCGACGCCGCACCCCCGAGCCCCGACGACCGGAACGGTTGACCGGTCCGGTCGTCGGAGAGCGGACGACGCCGGCGGTCACTTCCCGGCTTGACCGCCGAAGCGGTGCCAGCCGCCGCCGGGGAACACCCCGGCCTCGACCGCCGCGGTGATCGCGTCGGCCTGCGCCTGGGTGAGCTTGCCGTCCTTGACGGCCTGGGCCAGCCGCTCCTTCAGCGCGGCCTGCCGGTCGGTGGCGTCCCCACCACCGCGCCAGCCGCCCCGCTCCGGGCGGTCACCCTTGCGCTCCTCGCGCAGCTTCTCCAGGGCGGCGGTCACCTTGTCGGCCGGTACGTCCAGTTCCTCGGCCAGCGCCTCGGCGAAGGCGCTCTGCCGTGCGGTCCGGTCGGTGCTCTCGCTGGTGCTGGGGCTGGCCGTCTCGCCGTTCCCGGCGGAGGCAACCGCCGGCGCGGCGATCCCCAGCCCGAGTGCGCCGGCCGCCACGAGCCCGGCGATCAGGTGCTTCCTGGCCATGGTTCCTCCTGCTGCTCGGTGTGCCGTTGACCCGACGACGGTGCCCGGCACAACTGGGGGCCACCCGTGGTGAGCCTGTCATTCCGCTGGGAATCTCGGGCACACGTCAGCTGCAAACCGGACGTCCAGTCGGAAAGACGACCCCCGGTCCGATCCAGGGGAGGCCGGCGGGAGAGCAGCCGCCGGGTCAGCGGACGGCGGGGGAGACGGTCAGCGTGCCGGCGTCGGTGTCGAGGGTGGCGGGGGTGCCCACCGGCACGGTGAGCTGACCGGGGCCGTGCCCGACGGGCAGGCCCCCCAGCACCGGGACGCCCAGGTCGCCGAGGCGGTCGAGCAGCACGTCGACGACGGTCGTCTCCCAGCCGTCGGCGCAGCCGGTGAACTGGCCGACCGCCACCCCGGCGACGCCGTCCAGCGCCCCGGCCCGGCGGAGCTGGGTGAGCATCCGGTCCACCTTGTACGGCGGCTCCTGCACGTCCTCGACCAGCAGGACCGCCCCGGTCAGGTCCGGCATGTCCCGGGTGCCGAGCGAGGCGACGATCAGGCAGAGGTTCCCGCCGAGCAGCGTCCCGCTGGCCCGTCCCGGTACGCGTACCGGAAAGGTCCCCTCGGCCGGGTCGGCGGCCACGGTGACCGGTTCGGTGGTGGTCAGCGCGGCGTGCAGCGACTCCGCCGAGCGCAGCGGGGTGCGCTCGTCCCGCCAGGCGGCACCCGGCCCGTGCACACTGGCCAGCCGGGCGCCCCGCCAGAGCGCGAACTGGAGGGCGGTGATGTCGGAGAACCCGGCCACCACCTTCGGGTCCCGGCGTACGGCGGCCATGTCGATCGCGTCCACCACGCGCTGTGCGCCGTACCCGCCCCGGGTGCAGACGATCCCGCGCACCTCGGGGTCGGCGAACGCGGTGTTCAGGTCGGCGGCGCGCAGCTCGTCGGTGCCGGCCAGGTAGCCGTGTCGGGCGTGGGCGTTCGGAGCGGGCACCGGCCGCAGTCCCCAACCGGTGAGCAGTTCGACGCCCCGGGCGAGCCGCTCCGGCCGGATCGGCCCGGACGGTGACACCAGCATGACCGTGTCGCCCGGGCGCAGGGCGGGCGGACGGACCACGTCGGCGGGGGCACG
Organism: Micromonospora inyonensis; assembly: GCF_900091415.1. Lineage (NCBI taxonomy): Bacteria > Bacillati > Actinomycetota > Actinomycetes > Micromonosporales > Micromonosporaceae > Micromonospora > Micromonospora inyonensis. Next base: position 475,351 of record NZ_FMHU01000002.1, read on the forward strand.
GCTCACAGCGGCAGAGCCTATCCGGCCCGCCGAGGGCCACCGGATAGCCTCGACGTCGTGGCAACCGCGCTGGTGATCGAGAACGACCCGACCGACGACCCCCGACGCCTGGGGGAGTGGCTGACCGAGGCTGGGCTCACGCTGCGGGTCCTGCGCCCGTACGCCGGTGACGACCTCCCCGCCGACCTCGACGGGTACGCCGCCCTGGTGGTGCTCGGCGGCGAACGGCAGCCGTACCCGCAGCCGGACGGCACCCCCGGCGCGCCGTGGTTCCCGGCCCTGGAGGGGCTGCTGCGCAAGGCGGTGCGCCACCGGGTGCCCACCCTCGGGATCTGCCTCGGCGGCCAGCTCCTCGCCACCGCGCACGCCGGCGAGGTGGTGCGCAGCCCGTCCGGTCCCGAGGTCGGTCCGTGCGTCGTCGGCAAGCGGGACGCCGCCGAGACCGACCCGCTCTTCCGGTACGTGCCGCTGATCCCCGACGTGATCCAGTGGCACGTGGACGAGATCACCGAACTGCCCCGGGGCGCCACCCTGCTCGCCGCCTCCACCCGCTATCCGCACCAGGCGTTCCGCCTCGGCGACCGGGCCTGGGGTTTCCAGTTCCACATCGAGTGCGACACCGCCATGATCGCCACCTGGGCCACCGACTCCCGGCTCCTGGCCCGGCTCGGCTACGACCCGGACGTGGTGGTGGCCGCCTGCGACGCGGTGATGGCCGACATCGAGGAGGTCTGGCAGCCCTTCGCCGCCCGGTTCGCCGCGCTCGCCCTCGGCGAGCTGGACGACGACCGCACGCCCCGGCCCACCCTGCCCCTGCTCGGGCACTGAGCGGCATGGCCAGATCCACCAGGACCAACCGCCTCGCCCGGTACGGGTTCGGGGTCGGTGACGACGGGGGCGTGCGCGCCGCCGACCTGCTCGGCCCGGACGGGCTCGGCCTGTGGCGGCCCGAGTCGCAGGAGCCGGTCGACGAGCCGGCCGCCGAGCTGCTGACCGCGCTCTCCCGCGCCGCCGACCCGGACCTGGCCCTGCGCCAGCTGCACCGGATCGTCGAGGCGGAACGCCGCACCGCGCCCCGGGCCGACGAGGGCTCCGCCCTGCTGGCCGCGGTACACGCCGACCCGGGGCTGCGCCGCCGGCTGGTCGCGGTGCTGGGCGCGTCCTCGGCGCTCGGCGACCACCTGGTGGCCAATCCGGAGCACTGGCGGGTGCTCGCCACCGCCCCGGACGGGCTCGCCCCCTCCGCCGCCGGGCGGCTCGGCCCGCTCGGGGAGGGCAAGCCGATCCCGGCGCTGCGCGCGGCGTACCGGTTGGCGCTGCTGGGGATCGCGGCGGCCGACCTGACCGGCGGGCGTGCCCTGGAGCAGTCCATGGCGGCGCTCTCCGCGCTGGCCGACGCCACCCTGTCCGCCGCGTACGACATCGCGGTCGGCGAACTGCCCGAGGGCGCGCCGGTGCCCCGGCTGGCCGTGGTGGCGATGGGCAAGTGCGGCGGCGGTGAACTGAACTACGTCTCCGACGTCGACGTGATCTTCGTGGCCGACGACGACGCCGACCTGGCCGTGGCCACCATCATCGCCACCCGGCTGATCCACGTCTGCGGGCTGGTCGCCTGGCCGGTGGACGCCGCGCTGCGTCCGGAGGGCAACCGGGGGCCGCTGGTCCGCACCCTCACCAGCCACCTCGCCTACTACCGCCGCTGGGCGCGTACCTGGGAGTTCCAGGCCCTGCTCAAGGCCCGCCCCGCCGCCGGTGACCTGGCCCTGGCGAGCGAGTGGATCGAGCAGCTCGCCCCGTTGCTCTGGCGGGCCGCCGAGCGGCCGGAGGCGGTCTCCGACGTCCGCTCGATGCGCAAGAAGATCATCGAGAACATCCCGCCGAAGGAGCTGGAGCGCGAGATCAAGCGCGGTCCGGGTGGCCTGCGTGACATCGAGTTCGCCGTGCAGCTGCTGCAACTGGTACACGGCCGGGGCGACGAGTCGTTGCGCGAAGCCGGCACCATCCCGGCGCTGCGCGCGCTGGTCGCCGGTGGCTACGTCGGCCGCGCCGACGGGGAGGGGCTGCTGCGCGGGTACCGCTTCCTGCGCGGCGTCGAGCACCGCCTACAGCTCCAGGGACTGCGCCGCACCCACACCGTGCCGGCCGAGCCGGCCGGGCTGCGCTGGCTCGCCGCCGCGCTCGGCTACACCGCCGAACCGGGGCGCAGCGCCGTCGAGGCGTTCCGCGCCGACTGGGTCACCCACGCCACCGAGGTACGCCGGCTGCACGCCAAACTGCTCTACCGGCCACTGCTGGAGTCGGTGGCCCGGGTGCCCGCCGACGGGCTGCGGCTGACCCCCGAGGCCGCCCGGAACCGGCTGGAGATCCTCGGCTTCGCCGACCCGGCCGGGGCGCTGCGGCACCTCCAGGCCCTCACCGGCGGGGTCAGTCGTACCGCCGCCATCCAGCGCACCCTGCTGCCGGTGCTGCTCAGCGAGTTCGCCGACGCCCCGGAACCGGACCGGGGCCTGCTCAACTACCGGCAGGTGTCCGACAAACTCGGCAGCACCCCCTGGTACCTGCGCCTGCTGCGCGACGAGGGCCCGGTGGCCCGCCGGCTGGCCCGGGTGCTGTCGCTGTCCCGGTACGCCACCGACCTGCTCTCCCGGGAGCCGGAGGCGCTGCGGCTGCTGGCCGAGGAGAGCGAGCTGACCCCGCGCCCCCGCGAGGTGCTCTGCGAGGGGTTCACCGCGGCGGCGGCCCGGCACACCGACCCGGTGCAGGCCACCCGCGCGGTCCGCGCGCTGCGCCGCCGCGAGCTGGTCCGGCTCGCCTGCGCCGACGTGCTCAGCCGGGCCGGCTCGCTCGCCCCCCGGGCCGCCCGGGAGACCCCGCCGGACGTCAGCGCCGTCGGCGCGGCCCTGGCCGCGGTCACCGACGCCACCCTCACCGCCGCGCTGCGTACCGCCCGGGCCGCCCGCCCGGACGTGCCCGGCCTGAGGTTCGCGGTGATCGGCATGGGCCGCCTCGGCGGCTACGAGTCGAACTACCTCTCCGACGCCGATGTGCTCTTCGTCTACGACGCCCCACCGGAGGTCCAGGAGAGCGCCGCCAGCGCCGCCGCGCACGGCATCGCCGAGGAGCTGCGGCGGCTGCTCGGCATGCCCGCCCCGGACCCGGCCCTCGGGGTGGACGCCGACCTGCGCCCGGAGGGCCGGCAGGGCCCGCTGGTGCGCAGCCTCGCCGCCTACGCCCAGTACTACGCCCGCTGGTCCAGGGTCTGGGAGGCGCAGGCCCTGCTGCGGGCCCGCTTCGTCTGCGGGGACGCCGACCTCGGCACCGAGTTCGAGGCGATGATCGAGCCGGTGCGTTACCCGGCCGACGGGCTCAGCCGGGAACAGGTTGTCGAGATCCGACGGATCAAGGCCCGGGTGGAGACCGAACGCCTGCCCCGGGGCGCGGACCCGGCCACGCACACCAAACTCGGCCGGGGCGGACTCGCCGACGTCGAGTGGGCGGTGCAACTGCTCCAGCTCCGGTACGCCGGTCGGCACCCGGAGCTACGCGGCACGCGTACCCTCGGGGCGCTGGCCGCCGCCCGCGACGCCGGGCTGGTCGACCCGGCCGACGCCGCCGCGATGGCCGCCGGCTGGACGACGGCCGCGCAGGTCCGCAACGCGCTGATGCTGGTCCGTGGCCGGGACGGCGACCAGCTCCCCCGGCACGGCGTGGAGTTGGCCGGAGTGGTCCAGCTGTTCGGGGCGGACGACCCGGGCGAGTTCCTCGACGAGTACCTGCGCACCGCCCGGCGCTGCCGCACCGCCATGGAACACGTCCTCGATGCCTGAGTCGGCGCCACGCCCGGCGGTCCCAGCCGCTGCCCTCCGGTTCGCCGGCACCGCCGCCGGCCCCGAGTCCGTCACCAGCGCCGGTGCCGCCGCCACCCGGCCGGTCGCCGCACCGGCGTCCGGTCGGCGTCGGGGCGTCCCGCTGCTGGTCACCGGGGCGGCGCTGGTGCTCGCGGCGGCGTTCCTGCTCGCCCCGCCGATGGGCACCGACCTGGCCGCCCAGGTCGCCCGTGCCGACTTCGTCGACCGGCACGGCACCACCCCGGTCGACCTCGGCTGGTACGGCGGGGTCCACCAGTACGGCTACAGCCTGCTCACCGCCGGCCTGGGCACCCTGTTCGGGGTACGGGTCGTCGGCGCGGTCGCCGCGGTGCTCTCCGCCGCCGCGCTGGGCTGGCTGTTCGTCCGGCACCGCGCCCGGCGACCGCTGCTGGCCGGGCTGCTCGGCGCGGTGGTGCTGGTCGGCAACCTGGCCAGCGGCCGGATCACCTTCGCCGTCGGGCTGGCCCTCGGGCTGGCCGCCCTGGTCGCGGTCTCCGCCGAGCGGCTGTCGCGCCCGCTGCGGCTCACCCTGGCCGCGCTGCTCGCCGCGCTCGCCACCTGGGCCAGCCCGGTCGCCGGACTCTTCACCGGCCTGGCCGGCGCGGCGCTGCTGCTGGCCAGCCTGCGACCGGGGAGCGGCCCGGACGTCGACGGCCCGCACTCCGCGGCGGTCGGGGCCCGGCCGCTGCCCGGCGGCTGGCGGACCGACCGCCCGCTGGCGGAGAGCCTGACCCTCTGCGTCGCACCGGCGGTCGCGCTCGCCCCGATGGCGGTGCTCTTCGGCAACGGCGGCACCCAGCCGTACACCGCCGAGTCGATGCGGATCAACGTGGCGCTGGCCGTGCTGGTCCTGTTCGTGCTGCCCCGGCGGCGCCGGGTGCTGCGCACCGGGGCGGCGCTGACCGTGCTGCTGCTGGTCGCCGCCCACTACGTGCCCACCCCGATCGGGTCGAACGCGCTGCGACTGCCGATGCTCTTCGCGCTGCCGGTGCTGGCCGGGTACGCGCCGCTGCCCGCCCGATGGCTGGCCGCGCTGCTCGCCGCCGCCGTCTGGTGGCAGTCCCCGGTGATGACCTCCGACCTCGGCCGGGCCGGCTCGGCGGAGACGTCCGCCGCCTTCCACCGGCCGCTCGCCGACGAACTGGCCCGCCGCGCCCCGGTCGGGCGGGTCGAGGTGGTGCCGCTGCGTGACCACTGGGAGTCGGCGTACCTGCCGTCGACCGTGCCGCTGGCCCGGGGCTGGGAACGGCAGGTCGACACCGACCGCAACGGGCTCTTCTACCGCACCGGCCTGGACGCCGACACCTACGCCGACTGGCTGCGCCGCAACGCCGTGCAGTACGTCGCTCTCGCCCCGGACAGCGTGCCCGACCGCTGGGCCCGGGAGGAGGCCACCCTGGTCGCCGGTGGGTTGCCGTACCTGCGCGAGGTGTGGCGCGACGACACCTGGCGGCTCTACGCGGTCGCCGACCCGACGCTGCTGGTGGCCGCCCCCGGTCGGCTGGTCGCCGCCGACCCGGGTCAGGTGCGGTTCACCGCCCCGGCGGATGCCGGTGACCTGCTGGTCCGCGTCCGGTGGTCCCGGTGGCTCAGCCTGGAGGGGCCGGGCGGCTGCCTCACCCGGGGCCCGGACGACTGGGTCACCGTCCGGGTCGACCGTGCGGGGGAGTACCGGCTGACCAGCTCACTGCGCCCCCGGGGAGGATGCTGAGGTGACCCGGACGACCGAGGGCGCGTCATCCGCCGGTCCCGGGACCGGCCCGGCCGGCGCGGGTCGGCTGCGGCTGGTCCGCTGGGGTGGGCTGGCCGGTGCGGTGCTGCTCACCGTCGCCTCCTGGCTCGGCGGGGTCTTCCCCGACTTCCGGTCCGGGGTCACCCCGCTCGGCATCTGGCGGGGCGAACACGGGCCGCTGCTGCTCACCGCCTGGCTGGTCGGCACCGCCGGGCTGGTCGTGGCGTGGTGGACGGCCCGCCACCACGTCCCGTCGACACGCTGGGCGTACCTCACCGCCGGGCTGTGGACACTGCCGCTGCTGGCCACCGTGCCGACCGGCAGTCGCGACGTCTACTCGTACGCCTGCCAGGGCTGGGTGTACGCCTCCGGCGGTGACCCGTACGCCGGAGGCGTGGCCGCCGCCGGGTGCCCCTGGGCGGACGCGATCTCCCCGATCTGGCGGGACACCGCGGCCCCGTACGGGCCGGTCTTCGTGCTCCTCGCCGGGGCCGCCGCCGCGCTCGGAGGCTCGCTGCTGGGCACCGTCGCGCTGCTGCGGGTGGTCGCCGTGCTCGGGGTGCTCCTCGCCGCCGCCTGCCTGCCGGCGCTGGCCCGCGCCGCCGGGGTGCCCGCGCGGCGGGCCGTCTGGCTGGTGCTGGCCTGTCCGCTGGTCGGGGTGCACCTGGTCGCCGGGGCGCACAACGACGCGGTGATGGTCGGCCTGCTCCTCGCCGGTCTGCTGCTGGTGGTCCGCCACCCCGGGCAGCGCCCCCGGCTGCTGGCCGGCGGGGCGCTGCTCGGGCTGGCCGTGGCGGTGAAGGTCACCGCGCTGGTGGTGCTGCCCTTCGCGGCCCTGGCCGCGGTGGCGGGCATCGTCACCGTCCGGGCGCTGCTGCGCGACGGGCTCTGGGTGGTCGCCGGGGCGGTGGCCGCCCTGCTGGCCACCTCGGCGGCCTCCGGGCTCGGGTTCGGCTGGATCGGCGGGCTGACCCGCAGCGGCGACTCCGAGCAGTGGACGTCACCGGCGACCGCCGTCGGCTTCACCGTCGACTACGCCGGCCGGCTGCTCGGCCGGGACCCGAACGCGGTGCCGGTCGTCCGGGCGGTCGCGGTCGTGCTGCTGGCGGTGCTGCTGGTCGCGTTCTGGTTCCGGGCCTGGCACGGGCTGCGCCGGCTCAGCGGCGTCCGGCAGCGGGTGGCCCGGCTGGCCGCCGCGCGGCCCCGCGCGGCGCTGACCGGGGGCGGGCTGGCGCTGGCCGCCACGGTCGCCCTCGCCCCGGTCTTCCACCCCTGGTACGCCGTCTGGCCGCTCGCGGTGCTGGCGGTGGCCGCCACCCGGACCACCTGGTTCCTGGTGCCCTGCGCGGTGGCGTCCTTCCTGACCCTCCCCGACGGCACCAACCTGGCCCGGTTCACCAAGGCCCCCGGTGCCCTCCTGATGACCGCCCTGGTGATCGGGCTCGGGGTGTCCGCCGCCCGCTCGGTTGGTGGTAGCAGGGGCCCCCTGCGGTCGTCTGGTGATGAGCAGGGGTCCCCTGCTACCACCCGGCACCGGTGAGGGTGGTCGAGCCGGTGCCGGTCGACGCCACGGGGCCCGGCAGCTGCGCCCGTACCGTCGCCGAGCCGGAGGCCGTGCTCACGATCGAGCCACGGGTGCCCGTCGCCGTGTCGTAGCCGCGGGCCACGGTCCCCGGATTGGCCGGCGCGTCCCTCGGCCCGGCGGTGCCAGGGTGGGGCGGCCGGCGGCTGCGCCGGTCCACGTCGCCGGACCACCCGAAGGAGGCGCATCCGTGACCGATCCGCTGCTGGACGCCGAGGTCGACGCCACGCTCCGACAGGTCCACCAGGCTGCGGGGCCCTACCTGGCGTCGTTGGCCGACCGGCCGGTACACGACCCGGCCATGCTGCCGCTGCTCGCCGAACTCCGCCAGCCGGCCACCGGCGTACCCGCCACGCCCGGCGGTGCGCTTCCCACGGCCGGCGCGTTGCCCCCCACGGTGGGCGGCGCGGCGCCTTCTGCCGACGGCGGATCGCTGCCGGAGGACGGGACCGGATCGGCCGCCGCGATCGAGCGGCTGCTGCGCGTCGGCACGGCCACCGCCACGCACTCGGCCGGGCCGCGCTTCTTCCACTTCGTCACCGGCGGGGTGACCCCCGCCGCGCTCGCCGCCGACTGGACCGCCGCGCTTCTCGACCAGGTCGCGTCCTTCCAGGTGTCCTCCCGGTTCGCCGCCGAGACCGAGACCATCGCGCTGACCTGGCTGCGGGAGCTGTTCGGGCTGCCGGAGGCACTCGGCGGGGCGCTCGTCGCCAGCGCCACGTTCGCGAACCTGACCGGGCTGGCCGTCGCGACGCACTGGTGGGGGGAGCGGCACGGTGTCGACGTCGCCGCCGACGGGCTCAGCGGACTGCCGCGGATGCCGGTGCTCAGCGGCGGGTACGTGCACGCCAGCGACCGTAAGGCGCTGCAACTGCTCGGCCACGGACGCAACGCGGTCGAGGTCCTTGCCCGCGACGAGGTGGGCCGGGTCGACCTGGTCGCCCTGGAGAGCCGCCTCGCCACTATCGACGCCCCGGCCGTGGTCATCGCCAACGCCGGGGAGGTGAACACCGGTGACTTCGACCCGTTGGACGAGCTGGCCGACATCGCCGAACGGCACGGTGCCTGGCTGCACGTGGACGCGGCCTTCGGCATCTTCGCCGCGCTGTCACCGCGTACCGCCCACCTGGTCCGAGGGCTGGACCGGGCCGACTCGATCGCCGGCGACGGGCACAAGTGGCTCAACGTGCCGTACGAGAGCGGGTTCGCGTTCCTCCGGGATCCGGCCCGACTTCCGCGTGCCTTCGGCATGCCGGGCTCGGCGTACCTGCCGGGAGCGACCAGCGCGGTGCCGGCCGCCGGTGCCGGGCCGGACTACGCCGTGCTCGGCCCCGAGTCGTCGCGCCGGGCGCGGTCACTGCCGATCTGGGCGACCCTTGCCGCGTACGGCCGGCAGGGGTACCGCGCGATGGTCGAGCGCCACCTCGATCTGGCGCAGCACCTGGCCCGACTGGTCGACGCGGCACCCCGGTTGGAACGACTCGCCGAGGTGCCACTGAGCATCGTCTGCTTCCGCGCCCGCCCGGCCGGTGTCCCGGAGGAGAAGCTGGACGACCTCAACCGTCGGCTCGGTGCCGCACTGCTGGCCGACGGGCGGGTCTACGTCGGCACCACCGTGTACGACGGCCGGGTGGCGCTGCGTCCGGCGATCGTCAACTGGCGGACCACCGAGGCGGACGTCGACCTGCTCGTCGACGTGGTGCACGACGTGCTCACCCGCGTGCTCGCCGAGTGAGTCGGGCTGGGGCGGGCTGGCGTGGGCACACACCCGCGCCGGCAACACCCCCGACGCGTGAGGGCCGGCTCCGCGTGGTGCGGAGCCGGCCCTCACCGGAACGGCGGAGCACCCGGGTGGCTGGTCGCTAGGACGCCTGACGGATGGGCATGTCGGCCAGCCAGACGTCGGCCAGGTCGCCGAGGGGGACGTCGAGGGCCTGGCTGAGGCAGACCACGGTGCCGAACGCCGGTGCGGGTAGGCGGCCTGCCTCGATCTTGCGCAGCGTCTCGGGGGAGATGCCGGCTGCCAGGGCCACCTCGACGAGGCTGCGGCCGGCGCGCGCGGCCCGGAGGGCGGTTCCGAGGCGCTGGCCCGCTGCGATCTGTTCGGGGGTGAGTGGTTGGCGAACCATTCCAGCAGGATAGCCCTCCGGAGTGCCCCCGACCGGCGTGGTATAAAAATACCGCATACGGAGAGGGAGGCTGTCGTGATCGAGCTCAAGTCCGCCGAGGAGATCGGCCGGATGGCGGTGGCCGGCCAGTTCGTCGGCGAACTGCTCGCCGAGCTGAGCGGTGTCGCCGCGGTCGGCGTCAACCTGATGGACCTCGAACACCTCGCCCGCCGCCGAATCTCCGAACGCGGCGCCGAGTCGTGCTACTGGGACTACGCCCCTTCGTTCGGCCGGGGCCCGTTCCGCAACGTGCTGTGCCTGTCGGTCAACGACGCGGTGCTGCACGGCCTGCCGCACGACTATGTCCTGCGCGACGGTGACCTGCTCAGCATCGACATGGCGGTCGGCATCGACGGCTGGGTCGCCGACTCGGCGCTCTCCGTCGTCGTCGGCACCCCCGACCCGGCCGATCTGAGGCTGATCGAGGCCACCGAGGTCGCACTGGAGGCCGCCATCGCCGCCGCCCAGCCCGGAGGGCGCCTCGGCGACATCTCCGCCGCGATCGGCGAGGTCGCCCACTCCTACGGCTACGGCGTCAACGCCGAGTTCGGCGGGCACGGCATCGGCCGCACCATGCACGAGGCCCCGCACGTCTCCAACACCGGTCGCGCCCGCCGTGGCATGAAACTCGCCCCCGGCCTCACCATCGCCATCGAGCCCTGGTTCTGCCGCTCCACCGACAAAATCAGGTTCGACAACGACGGCTGGACGATCCGCTCGGCCGACGGGTCCCGTACCGCCCACTCCGAACACACGGTCGCCATCACGGATTCCGGCCCCCAGGTCCTGACCCGCCGCCCCACTCACGGCACCACCCCGGTCGACCCCACCAGGAAGCCCGCCACGGCCTCCTGACCCACCGCCCGCCTCGGGGGCGTGATCCAGGGCGTTCCGGGAGGGACCCTGGGCCGATTCCTGGCAGAGCACGAGGAAGCCCCCGGGAAGCTGGATCCCGGGGGCTTCCTCTACGAGCTTCTAGCAGTCGAAGTACATCGCGAACTCGTGCGGGGTCGGGCGCAGGCGCACCGGGTCGACCTCGTTGGCCCGCTTCCAGTCCACCCAGGTGGAGATCAGGTCCGGGGTGAAGACGCCGCCGTCGAGCAGGTAGTCGTGGTCGGCCTCGAGCGCGTCGAGCACCTCGGGCAGTGAGCCCGGGACCTGCTTGACGTCGCCCCACTCCTCCGGCGGCAGGTCGTACAGGTCCTTGTCGATCGGCGCCGGCGGCTCGATCTTGCTCTTGATGCCGTCCAGGCCGGCCATCATCATCGCCGAGAAGGCGAGGTAGACGTTGGCCGACGGGTCCGGCACGCGGAACTCGACCCGCTTGGCCTTCGGGTTGCTGCCGGTGACCGGGATCCGGGTGCAGGCGGAGCGGTTGCGCTGCGAGTAGACCAGGTTGACCGGCGCCTCGAAGCCCGGCACCAGCCGGCGGAACGAGTTGACCGTCGGGTTGGTGAAGGCCAGCAGCGACGGCGCGTGGTGCAGCAGGCCGCCGATGTACCAGCGGGCGGTGTCCGACAGGCCGGCGTAGCCGGTCTCGTCGTGGAACAGCGGCTCGCCGTTGAGCCAGAGGCTCTGGTGGGTGTGCATGCCGGAGCCGTTGTCACCGAAGAGCGGCTTGGGCATGAAGGTGGCGGTCTTGCCGTTGGCCCAGACCTCGTTCTTCACGATGTACTTGAAGAGCTGGAGCTGGTCGGCGGCGTGCAGCAGGGTGGAGAACCGGTAGTTGATCTCGGACTGACCGGCGGTGCCCACCTCGTGGTGCGAGCGCTCCACGGCGAAACCGGCGTCGACCAGCCGGCGCACGATGCTGTCGCGCAGGTCGGCGTAGTGGTCGACCGGCGGCACCGGGAAGTAGCCACCCTTGTACGGGGTCTTGTATCCGCGGTTGCCACCGGCCTCCTCGCGGCCGCTGTTCCACGCGCCCTCGATCGAGTCAATGTAGTAGAACGACTGGTGCGCGGAGGTCTCGTGGCGGATCGAGTCGAAGATGTAGAACTCCGCCTCGGCGCCGAAGTACGCGGTGTCGGCGATGCCGCTGGCCGCGAGGTACGCCTCGGCCTTCTTCGCCACGTTGCGCGGGTCCCGGGAGTACGCCTCACGGGTGAACGGGTCGTGGATGAAGAAGTTCAGCGCGATGGTCTTCTGCGCGCGGAAGGGATCGATGAAGGCGGTCGCGACGTCCGGGAGCAGGAGCATGTCCGACTCGTGGATCGCCTGGAAGCCCCGGATCGACGACCCGTCGAAGGCGAGGCCCTCGGTGAAGAAGGCGTCGTCCACGGACTCGACCGGCAGGTTGAAGTGCTGCATCACGCCGGGCAGGTCACAGAACCGTACGTCGACGAACTTCACGTCCTCGTTCTTGAGGTATCGCAGGAGTTCCTCGGGATTGGCGAACACACGTCCTCCTGGCACGTCCACGGGTGGCTGGCTGCTTGGCGACGCTATGGCCGTGGGGTTGCTCGGCCATGTCCTTACTGTTTCTGCCGTGTTAAGACCCGCTCTGGCTGCTCTTTTGTGCCGGTGAAGGCGGTGGGGCGTCCGGTGGAGGCGGGTGGGGCGCGTCGTCGGGCCGTCCCCGGCCCCCGTTCGGACGATACCCGCCCGGGCCGACCGGCACCGCCGATCGGCGCCCGGCCGGTCCCACCCGGGCCGGAACCCCGGCGACCCGGCGGGGTACGCGTCCCGACTAGCCTTGGCGGCTGTGAGCCTGCCCCATCGCCCGGTGCCGCCCGCCACCGACCCCGACTTCACCGCACCCAGCCTGGGCCGCCGCTTCGGCGCGCTGGTGGTCGACTGGGTTCTCTGCCTGCTGGTGTCGAACTTCTTCGCCGACCCGCTGACCGACGGGTGGGCGCCGGTGCTGGTGCTGGTCGTCGAGTACGGCTTCTTCCTCGGCCTCTTCGCCCGGACCCCGGGCATGTACGTCACCCGGATCCGCTGCCTCTCCTGGGCCGACGGGGGCCGGATCGGCGTCGGCCGCGCGCTGCTGCGCGGTGTGCTGCTCGCCCTGGTCGTCCCCGCCCTGGTGATGGACGAGCACCGGCGCGGCGTACACGACCGGTTGGCCGGCTCGGTGATCGTTCCGGCCCCGCGGTCGACCTAGCCGAGCCGGACGGTGACCGTACCCACCCGGACCTGCGTCGCCCCGGCGGGCAGCAACGCCGCGTCCCGGCCGGCCTGTCGCCAGTCGCCGCGCCCGTCGGACCAGCTCAGCGCGGCGCCGGGCTGTGCGACCAGCCACCCCCGCCCGTCCGGGAGGCGGACGACCACCGGCAGGTAGGCCGCCGGATCCACCACCGGGCCCACCACCGCCAGCGAAGCCTCGCCGGGTCGGTGCAGGCGGACCAGGGTACGCACCGGATCGCTGCCCATCCTCAGGTCGCCGGCGACGATCTCCTCACCGGACGGGGTCCGGCCCACCGCGATCCAGTCCATTCCCAGCCAGGGTGGGGCCTGCGGTTCGACGTCACCGACGGGCGTCTCCGCCAGCGCCCGGCGACCCTCGGTGACATCCGGCAGGTCGTCCGTCCTTCCGCTCCCTCCGAGCACCAGGTACGCCGGTCGGGCGGCCGGGTGGTCCGCGTCCGCCGGTCGGCGCCACCCCAGCCAGCCCCGCTCCGGTGCGGTGCCCGTCGGGTCGGTCAGGTTCCCGATGCCGAGGTACGCGCCGGCGCGCTGCCGGACCGCCACCGTCCAGCGGTCCCGTTGCGGCCCGATGGTGATCAGGGCGGCACCGTCGACGGGTGGCGGCACCGGTTGCCAGTCGTCGCGGGTCACCGCGTCGGCCGTGTACCGGCGGGCCACCGAGTACTCCACCTCGATTCCCACGTCGGGCACCACCAGCGTCGACCGTTCCGGCCCGGTCAGGAACGCCACACTCTGCCAGCCGGTACGGCCACCGGAACCGTAGACGTCGGCGCCCACCTTTTCCGGCCGGCCGTCCACGCCGGTGCCGACGAAGGTCACCAGCACCGCCCCGTCGCCCTCCACCAGCCGCATCCGCTGGGCGACCACCGCCGCCCGCCCGGACTGGGTCGTCCCGGCCCAGGTGACGTGTGCCGGACCGGCCGGCTCCCGGGCGTTCATCAGCCCGCGCAGCGGCGCGTCGTACCGGGTGCGTTCGTGTAGTTCGGTCACCGCACGCAGATAGTCGGCGTGGGTGGCGAGGTCACCCCGGGTGGGCCCCGCCAGCAGCCGCTCGCCGATGGTCGCCGCGAGCGTCGTCACCCTGGGCGGTCGGTTCGCGTGCCCGGCGGCGGAGAGGCCACCGGCCAGGAGTACGACCGCCAGGGCCCCGTCGAGATATCGCAACACCACCGCGGCACGTTGCCGGGGCGGCAGCGACCGCAGCGCGGTGAGCACGGCCTGCCGGACCGTGACCTCCTCGGCGTGGTCGCCGACGACCGGCCCCGCCACGTCCGCGAGGGCCGCCTCCCGGCGCCGGCCGCGCCACCGCCAGCGGTCGATGGCCCGGTTGACCAGGATCCGCCGGGCGTACGCGTCCGGCGCCTGCCGGGCCCGCCGCCATCGGGCGTAGAGGCGCTCCAACACCTCCTGGAGCAGGTCCTCCGCGGCGTGCCGGTCGGTGGTCAGCAGGTACGCCGAGCGCAGCAGCGCGGGCGAGCGGGTACGGACGAACTCGTCGAACGAGTCCGTGTCAGCCGGGGTGACAGCGTCGAGGTCTTCCATCACCGGTAACGACGACGGCGCCCCGCCGAGGGTTTACCTCGTGGCGGGGCGCCGTCGGTGGTTCGTGCCGGAAGCGTGCTCAGCGGCCGCGCATCTGGCGGAACTGGCCCTTGCTGGGCCGCATGTTCTTGGGGATGGCGCCCTTCGGCAACTGCGGCCGGGCGGTGAGCGCCTTGAGCCGCTTGTCCAGGGCGTTGACGTCCTTGCCGCTGAGGTTGCGGGGTAGCCGCATCAGCGTCATGCGCAGCTTGCGGATCGGCAGTTCGCCCTCGTCGTTGCCGATCATGTAGTCGTACAGCGGAGCGCTGCCGATCACCTTGGACAGGCGTCGCTTCTCCTGGCCGAGCAGGCCGCGCACCCGCTGCGGGTGGCCCTCGGCGAGGAGGATCACCCCGGGGCGGCCGATGACCAGGTGCACCATGTCCATCTGCGTGGTGGAGCTGACCGCCGGGGTGACCCGCCAGTCACCGCGCATGTTCTCCATGATCGAGGCCGCCGCGCCGGGCTGCCCCTCGGCGGCGTTCATCATCGCCCGGTTGGACCGCAGGTTGAGCACGACCAGCACGGCGAGCAGGGTGAACAGGATCCCCAGCGGCAGCCAGAGCCAGCCCCAGTTCAGCACCGCGACCACGGTCAGCGCGAGCGGGATCAGCACCGCGCCGGCGACCAGTGGGGCGAACCAGCGGTCCTGCTTGGCGGTGAAACTGAACACCATCCCGATCTGCTTCAGCCGCTGGCCGAACGAGACCTTCTCCTGGGGCTTTGCCATGGCGCAAAGTGTAGTGGTCGCCGTACGGACCGATCACCACGGCCGGCAGCCCGCCGGTCAGCCGGCGGCGGGGCGGGGGAACACCGGCGCCGCCCGGCCGGTGCCGTGCCGGCCGGTGGCCTTCTCCTCGTGGTATTCCTCCTCGACGTTGACCGCCCAGATGTCGTGGCCGGCGTCGTCGAGGATGTTCTCCGCGGTGAGCATCGCGGTGAGCATCGAGTGGTCCTGGTTGTTGTAGCGGTGCATGCCGTTGCGTCCGACCGGGTGCACGTTCGGCACCGCCTCGGCCAGCCACCGGCGGATCGTGTCGACGGCCTGCTCGTACCCCTCGTCGTAGACCGGGTACGCCTTCGGCATCCGGACCACGTACCCGGTGCGGACCGCGCCCGGCCGGACCAGGCCGAGCCGCTCCAGCTCGGCGGTGCCGAGCGCGACGAGATCCTCGTCGGTCGACGTCCACAGGTCGTCCCCGGCGTTGACGAAGTACTCCAGGCCCAGGCAGGTCGTCCCGTCCTGCACCAGGTACGGCGACCAGGAGCCGAAGTTCTGGATCCGGCCGACCTGCACCCCGGGGGTGTGCACGTAGATCCAGTTGTCCGGGAAGCCGGCCTCAGCCGGTACCACCAGGGCCACGGTGAGGAAGTCCCGGTGGCGCAGCGCGTCGGCGGCGGCCCGCACCGGCTCCGGGGCGGGCGGGTCCATCGCCCGGACCAGGTCCGAGATCGGCATGCTGGAGACGACGTGGTCGACCTCGATCCGGCGGTGACCGTCCGGATCGGCGACGGTCACCGCCACCGCGCGTCCGTCGGCCCGGTGCACGGTACGCGCCCAGGTGTTCAGGGTGACCGTGCCGCCGGCCTTGGCGACCAGTTCGGCGCAGCGCTCCCACATCATCCCCGGCCCGTACTTCGGGTACTGGAACTCCTCGATCAGGCTGGTGATGTCCGTCTGGTTGCGCTTGGGCAGCAGCGCGTTGCGCACCGCCCCGGCCAGCGAGAGGTTCCTGATCCGCTGGGCCGCCCAGTCGGCCTGCAACTCGGTCGCCGGTATCCCCCAGACCTTCTCGGTGTAGGTCTTGAAGAACATCCGGTACAGCCGGGTGCCGAAGCGGGCGGAGACCCACCCCTCGAAGTGGCTCTGGTCCTTCGGCGGCCGGATCCGGGTCCAGACGTACGACCCGACGCAGCGCACCGCCTCGACGACCCCCAGGTTGCCGAGCGCGTTGCCGGCGCGCAGCGGGTAGTCGAAGAGCCGGCCCCGGTAGTGGATCCGGCTCATCCGGGGCCGCAGCAGGAAGTCGCTGTCCGGCAGGACCTCGTGCCAGAACTCCTCGACCCGCGGGACCTTGGTGAAGAACCGGTGCCCGCCGATGTCGAACCGCCAGCCGTCGCGCTCCACGGTCCGACTGATGCCGCCCACCACGTCGTCGGCCTCGAAGACCTCGACCGGCGCGTTGCGTCGGCTCAGCTCGTAGGCGGCGGTGAGGCCGGCGGGGCCGGCTCCGATGACGACGGTGTGCGGCGGAGTGGCCATGAGATAAATTCATCACCTTCGACGTGTGTGGGCAACCGTCAAATCGAAGGGTGGGACGGCGCGGCCGCGGGTGGGACGCGCGGAATCTAACACGCCGTAGCGGAGAGTGTCCGGCCCGACACGTCGACGTGTCGGGCCGGGCGGCGATCAGCCGACCGGACTGGCCGCGCGCGCGTCGAGGGCCTGCCGGTAGAGACGGCCGGCCCGGTACGACGAGCGCACCAGCGGCCCGCTCATCACCCCGGCGAACCCGATCTCCTCGGCCTCGGAGCGCAGCTCGACGAACTCCTCCGGCTTGACCCAGCGCTCGACCGGGTGGTGGCGCGGGGTGGGGCGCAGGTACTGCGTGATGGTGATCAGCTCGCAGCCCGCCTCGTGCAGGTCGCGCAGCGCCTGGGAGACCTCGGCGCGCTCCTCGCCCATGCCGAGGATCAGGTTGCTCTTGGTGACCAGACCGGCGGCGCGCGCCTGCCGGATCACGTCCAGGGAACGGTCGTAGCGGAACGCCGGCCGGATCCGCTTGAAGATCCGGGATACCGTCTCGACGTTGTGCGCGAGCACCTCCGGCCCGGACCCGAAGACCTCGGCGAGCTGGTCGGGCACCGCGTTGAAGTCCGGGATCAGCAGCTCGACGCCGCAGCCGGCCTGGAGGGCGTGGATCTGCCGGACCGTCTCGGCGTAGAGCCACGCGCCGCCGTCGGGCAGGTCGTCCCGGGCGACGCCGGTGATGGTCGCGTAGCGCAGCCCCATCGTGGCCACCGACTCGGCGACCCGGCGCGGTTCGTCGGCGTCGAAGTCGGCCGGCTTGCCGGTGTCGATCTGGCAGAAGTCGCAGCGCCGGGTGCACTGGTCACCGCCGATGAGGAAGGTGGCCTCCCGGTCCTCCCAGCACTCGTAGATGTTGGGGCACCCGGCCTCCTGGCAGACGGTGTGCAGCCCCTCCCGGGAGACCAGCCCCCGCAGGGACGTGTACTCCGGCCCCATCTTGGCCTTGACCTTGATCCACGGTGGCTTGCGTTCGATCGGCGTCTCCGCGTTGCGTGCCTCGATCCGCAGCAGGCGCCGCCCCTCCGGAGCGGCGGTCGCGGAGCGCGGAGCCTGGGTGGTGGTCGGCGCGGACTGCTCGATGGTCACGCGATCGAGCCTACGCCCGCTGGCGCCTGTCGATGCACATCGGGCGACCGGCGTCACGCCCCCGGCCACGTGAGGCCACTCACCCGGCCACCGCCGGGAAAACGCTGTCGGTGTCGACGGTGTGGCGGTAGCGTGCCCCACGAGTGACGACGGAGCCGAGTAGCGCGCCGACGACGTCAGTGCAGAGAGCCGCCGAAGTGCTGCGAGGCGGTCTGGCGGCGGTGCGTGAAGACCCTCCCGAGCTGCGGGAAGAACGGCGGCGGGACGCCCCGCGCCCAGTAGACCCCGCCCGGCTGGCCTCGGTGAAAAGGCGACGAACGAGGCTCCCGCCCACAGCGGGGGCGAAGGTGTGGTGGCACCGCGAGGTTCCCGCTCGCCCGCACCTCCCTGGGGATCGCGTTGCGATTGATCGAGGAGGTAACCAGCGTGCAACGCATCCTTTCCGCCCAACTTCCCACCCACGTCGGCGCGACCGTCCGGATCGCCGGCTGGACCCACCGTCGCCGGCTGCTCAAGTCGGTGGCCTTCCTGATCGTCCGGGACGCCGCCGGGACGGCCCAGGTGGTGGTCACCGACCCGGCCGTGCGCGCGGCCGTCGAGGCGTTGACCGAGGAGACCGTCGTCGAGGTGGTCGGCACGGTCACCGCCAACCCGACGGCCCCCGCCGGGGTCGAGCTGACCGACCCGGCGGTACGACCACTCGGCCCACCGGCCGTACCGCCGCCGTTCGACCTGTTCCGGCCGACCCTGGGCGCGACCCTGCCGACGCAGCTCGACCACGCCCCGGTGGCCCTGCGCCACCCGCGTCGGTCGGCGGCGCTGCGCGTCGCGGCGGCGGCGGTCGCCGGCTTCCGGGCCACCCTGGACGCCCGGGGCTTCGTGGAGGTCCACACCCCGAAGATCGTCGGCTCGTCCACCGAGAGCGGGGCGAACGTCTTCGCCCTGGACTACTTCGGGCGGCCAGCCTACCTGGCCCAGTCGCCGCAGTTCTACAAGCAGCTCATGGTCGGCGTCCTCGAACGCGTCTACGAGGTCGGGCCGGTGTTCCGCGCCGAGCCGCACGACACCGCCCGGCACCTGGCCCAGTACACCTCGCTCGACGCCGAGCTGGGCTTCGTCACCGACCACCGGGACGTCATGACCGTGCTCCGGGACACCCTCGCCGGGCTCCTCGACACCGTCGCCGACCGGGCCGGGCCGGCGTTGACGCTGCTCGACGCGGCCGTCCCGCCGGTGCCGGCGGAGATCCCCGCCGTGCACTTCACCGAGGCGCTGGCCATCGCGGACGCCCCGGCCGACGAGCCCGACCTCGCCCCGGCGCACGAACGGGCACTGGGCGAGTGGGCCCGGCGTGAACACGGCTCCGACTTCCTCTTCGTCACCGGGTACCCGATGGCGAAACGCCCCTTCTACACCCACCCCGACCCGGCCCGCCCGGCCCACTCGAACGGGTTCGACCTGCTGTTCCGGGGCGTCGAGCTGGTTACCGGCGGGCAGCGGCTGCACCGGCACGCGGACTACCTGGCGGCGTTGGCCGAACGGGGCGAGCCGGTCGAGCCGTACGCGGACTACGTCGACGCGTTCCGGCACGGCATGCCGCCGCACGGCGGCTTCGCCATCGGCCTGGAACGCCTGGTCGCCCGCCTCGTCGGAGCGGCCAATGTCCGCGAGGTGACCGCCTTCCCCCGCGACCTGCACCGGCTGACGCCGTAGCCCTCGTGTACCGCACCGCCCCGGCCGCCCGCCACCGGTCCGGCGTGGTGTGCGGCGGGGTGGGGTGGAAGCAGGGGACCCCTGTTACCGGATTTTGGTGAGGAGGGGTCCCCTGCAACCACCCCGGGCGCACCGACGCGGCCCTGCGGCGGCCACGCGACGCAGCGCGGCAGCGGCAGCGGCGGTGGCAGCGGGAGTGGTAGCGGAAGCGGCACCGGCCGTGATGGCCGTGGTGGAGCGGGAGGAAGGGTGGGCTCAGCCGAGCAGGGTGGGCAGGTGCCGCTCGACCACCGGAAGCGCGTCGGCCACGGTGACCGGGCGGCCCAGCTCGGCGCTGAGCGAGGTGACCCCCGCGTCCCGGATACCGCACGGCACGATCCGGTCGAAGTACGTCAGGTCGCAGTCGCAGTTGAGCGAGAAGCCGTGCTGGGTGACGCCCCGGGAGACCCGGATGCCGATGGCCGCGACCTTGCGGGCCGGACCCCTGTCGTCGGCCGGCACCCAGACCCCGCTGCGTCCCTCCACCCGGTCGGCGGCCAGCCCGAGTTCGGCGCAGACGTCGATCAGCAGCTGCTCGGTCCGGCGTACGTAGGCGACCACGTCCACCGGGTCGGGCAGCCGCACGATCGGGTAGCCGACGAGCTGACCCGGCCCGTGCCAGGTGATCTTGCCGCCGCGGTCCACGTCGATCACCGGGGTGCCGTCCATCGGACGGTCCCAGGGCTCGGTGCGCTTGCCGGCGGTGTAGACGCTCGGGTGCTCCAGCAGCAGCACGGTGTCGGGGCTCGCCCCGGCCACCACCGCCTCGTGCAGCCGACGCTGCTCGTCCCAGGCAGCCTGGTAGTCGAGGGAACCCGCACGGACAGCGGTCAGGCCGGACGTCGTCGTGGTCACGTCGTCCAGCGTAGTACCGGCCGGACCCGCCGCCCCCGGTGAGCCGGCTCACCCGGCCCGCCGCGGTCGGGCCGGCGGGGCGTCCGGCTCGGGCTCACGCCGGTGGGATCTTCCACAGCCAGACGTCGCGGACCCGCTGGGGAGGACCGAGCAGCTCGGTGGCCGCCCGGCGCAGCGACTCCTCGTCGAGGTCGTACTTCGCGCCGTGCACCCGGTCGGCGAGGACCACGGCCTCGACCCGCCAGCGCCGCAGGTCCTCCCGGATCAGCTCCCGGGTGCCCTCGGTGACGATCGGCACCCGTCCGGTCCGTCCGGCCTGGTCCATCAGCGAGTCGAAGGTACGCGGCACCGGCCCGATCCGACCCCGCCCGTCCGGTCCGCCGGGGCCGAGGAAGAAGCCGGCCGGCAGGGCGAACTCCCCCTGCCGGTGGGACAGGGCGTACGCCTGCCAGCGCTGCCCGTCCGGGGTGACGTCCACGGTCAGCGGGATCGGGGTCAGCACGCCGCCGGGGGAGACGTGCTCGCGCCAGGTGCCGGTGGTGATGAAGTCCGGGATCGGCTCCCGGGCGACGGTCAGCAGCGGGGTGGGCACCAGCGGCAGCAGCGCCACGGCGTACCCGACCGCCCAGGCCAGCCCGGTCGACCGGTGCCGGGGTGGATCGGTGCGCAGCCGGTCGACGGTGTACGCCAGCAGCAGCCCGATCACCGGGGCGACCACCAGCGCCAACCGGGCGGGCAGCGCGGCGTTGATCACCGGTAGTCGGCCCAGCCACTCGAAGGGCAGCGTGACGCCCGTCCGCTCGCCGTCGACGACGGCCTGCGGCCCCCAGGAGAGCACGGTGAACACCACGGCGGTCACCCCGAGCGCGAGGAGGGTGGCCCGGCGGGCGGCGACGGCGTGTCGCCAGAGGAAGACGAAGCAGGCCAGGGCGAGCAGCAGCAACGGGATGCCGAAGAACGAGTTCTCCTCGGTCGGGTTCGGGGCCAGCGAGGTGCCGAGACCGGCCTCGCCCGCCACCGACCGGCGCGGGTACGCCAGGTACGCCGCCATGTCCTCGGAGTGGACCACCGGGTCGAACCCGGTGCCGTGGAACCGCTGCGGCCCGGCGAAGTGCAGCCAGAGCGGGTACGCCAGCAGCACCCCGGCGACCACGGCGGTGACCGCGGTGCCGCGCAGGAAGTCCGGCAGCGCGGCCCGGACCGTGGCCCGGTTCGCCGGGTGCGCCGCCCAGACGGCCAGGAAGACGGCGAGAGCGAGCGCGGTGAAGAACAGCCCCTCGGCGGCGATCGAGAACGCGACCGCTACCAGCACCCCGAAGATCACCCCGTTGCGCAGCCAGCGGCCCGGCTGACGGAGCGCGAACAGCCGCCAGACCAGCAGCGGCACCAGCCAGCCGGCGGTCCAGTTCAGGTGCGCGTTGGCGTGCGAGATCATGCCGGGGGAGAAGGCGATCACCAGTGCCCCGGCACCGGCGGCGAGCCGGGTGCGCACCAGGTGGCGGGAGAGCAGCCAGTACCAGGCCAGCGCGGTCGCGGCCAGGTTGAGGGTGAGGATCACCAGGAACGTCGCGGGCGGGCCGATCAGGTACGTCAGCGGCGCGAACACCGCCGCGTACACGGTGATCGAGGTGTTGACCGCGAGGTTGACCCCGTCCGGGACGTTGAGCAGGTACGTGAAGAGCGGGTTGTCGCCGTGGGTGAGCGCGTGCGCGCCGAAGGCCAGCAGCCACTCGAAGAGCGCCTGGTCGCTGGAGTTGACGGTGATCGCCCGTCCGTTCGGGTCCCACCAGAGTCCGCTGGTCACCCAGACCGCCAGGACGAGCGCGACCAGCGTCATCACCAGGTCCGCCCGCCGGCTCCGGGTCGGTGCGGACGACGGTGCGGGTGGCCCGGTGACCAGGGACGGGGAAGTCGGCACGGAGCGGACGTTACCAACCGTCCGGGGACAGACCGGCCGGACACGGAACCTCCGGGAGCGCGGCGGTGGGCGGGGCGAGGGCGACCGGGGCGTCGTCACCTGTCCACACGTCGAGGATGGTGAATGTGTGAACGGCGGCCATGTCACGTCTTCGTCATCGGGGCGTAACGTCGCGGCAATTCTTGGTGACCCAGTTCACAATGTGGAGGCCGCCGTGCGTCGACCCCCGTCCGTCCTCACCCGGTTGGCCGCCGCGCTGGCCGGAGCCGTCCTCGCCGTCACGGCGGCCGCCATGGTCGCCGCACCCGCGCAGGCCGCCAGCCTGACCCCGGTCACCGGGTTCGGTTCCAACCCCGGCAACCTCGCCATGTACGCCTACCGGCCGGACGGCCTGCCGGCCGGGGCCCCCGCCGTGGTGCTGCTGCACGGCTGTGCGCAGAACGCCGCCGGCTACTTCACCAACTCCGGCTGGCGCAAGTACGCCGACCAGTGGCAGTTCGCGCTGATCCTGGCCGAGCAGAGGTCCGGCAACAACTCCAGTTCGTGTTTCAACTGGTTCGAGACCGGCGACACCACCCGGGGTCAGGGTGAAGCGCTGTCCATCAAGCAGATGATCGACCACGCGAGGGCCGACTACGGCATCGCCGCGAACCGGGTGTACGTCAGCGGCCTCTCCGCCGGGGGTGCGATGACCGCCACCATGCTCGCCACGTACCCGGACGTCTTCGCCGGCGGCTCGATCGTCGCGGGTGTGCCGTACCGCTGCGCCACCAGCATGATCAACGCGTTCTCCTGCATGAACCCGGGTGTGAACAAGACCCCCGCCCAGTGGGGCGATCTGGTCCGTGCCGCCCACCCCGGCTACACCGGTGCCCGGCCGAAGGTGGCGATCTGGCACGGCACCGCCGACTACACCGTGGCCACGGCGAACGCCACCGAGTCCCGCGACCAGTGGACCAACGTGGCCGGTGTCTCGCAGACCCCCACCGGCACCACCACGCTGCCCGCCGGCACCACACTGGAGACCTACGGCAACGACCTGGTACGCGTCTACCGGGTCTCCGGCATGGGGCACGGGACCGCGGTCGACCCGGGCAGCGGCACCGACCAGTGCGGCACCGCGGCAGCGTACTTCCTGGACACCATCTGTTCGGCGTACCGGGACGCGCTCTGGTTCGGCCTCGACGGAGGTTCCAGCGGCCCGGTCCCGACCGCCAGCCCCACGTTGTCTCCGACGGCCGCCCCCACCTGCGTCACCGCCAGCAACTACGCGCACGTCACCGCCGGCCGCGCCTACCAGTCCGGCGGGTACGCCTACGCGGTCGGCTCGCAGCAGCGGATGGGGCTGTACAACACCTTCACCAGCACCACCCTCAAGCAGACCGCCCCGAGCTACTGGGTGATCGGCTGCTGAGGTGGCTGAGGTGTTTGCAGGGGTCCCTTCCTACCGCTTTCTGTCGAGGAGGGGGCCCCTGCATCCACCCTCGGAGGGCGCGGCCCGACCGGGGCGGGGAACAGGGCGGGGAACGGGGCGGGGGGACGGGGCGGAGGCGGACGGCTATTCGTGCAGGGCGGCGTGCAGGGCGCTCGGCAGGTCCGGGTGGCGGAAGGGGAAACCGGAGCGGTAGGGGCGGCCGGCCCGGGTCAGCACCCCGGGCAGAACCCGGGCACTGGTCAACGCCTCCTGGGCGAAGCCGCCCAGTGCGATTCTCAACGCCACCGCCGGGATCGGCATGACCGCCGGCCGGTGCAGTTGCCGCGCCAGTTCCCGGGTGAACTCCGCGTTCCGGACCGGGTTCGGGCCGACGACGTTCACCGGGCCGGCCACGTCGACCCGGTCGAGCAGGTGGACCACCGCGTCGAGCCAGTCGACCATCGAGATCCACGGTATCCACTGCCGGCCGTTGCCCAGCTTTCCGCCGACGCCGAGCCGGAACGGGAGGAGCTGCGGCTTGAGCAGGCCGCCGTCGCGGTGCAGCGGCAGCCCGGTACGCAGCCGCACCACCCGTACCCCGGCATCCTCGGCCGGGCGGGTCGCCGCCTCCCACACCCGGACGACGTCCGCGAGGAAGCCCTCACCCGCCGGGGCGTCCTCGTCCACGGCCCGGTCGCCCGTGTCGCCGTACCAGCCGACGGCCGAGCCGTTCAGCAGCACCGTCGGACGGTCCTCGGCGGGCAGCCCGGCCATGGTGATGGCGAGGGTGCTCGTGCTCTCCACCCGGCTCGACCGGATCAGCGCCCGGTACGCGTCGTTCCAGCGCTTGTCGCCGACCCCCGCGCCGGCCAGGTTGACCACCGCGTCGACCCCCGCCACCACGGCCGGGTCGAGCTGCGCGGTTCGGGGGTCCCACCGCACCTCGCCGGAGCCGCGTGGGGTACGGCGTACCAGTCGGGTGATCTCGTGCCCGTCGTCGGCGAGCCGGGCGGCCAGTCGGGTGCCCAGGAAGCCGGACGCACCGGCCATGAGGATCCGCATGCCCCATCTTCGCCCAGATCCGGTGTCGCCGGACGAGGGTGGTGGCGAACGACCCACCCGGGCGGGTCGTCCCCGCTCAGGGCGCGCGGTGATGGGTGCTGCGGACCTCGTACAGCTTCGGGTCGCTCTGCTCGACGAGCGCGCCGATCTCGGCCAGGTGCGGACGGGCCTCGGGCATCCGGAGCATCGCCTGGAAGTGCGCCGCGCTGGCCCACTGCGCGTAGTTGACCACGCGGGTGCCGTCCTGGCTGGCGTGCACGGTGGCCGACCGGAATCCCGGCACCGTGGCGAAGAAGGCCCGGGTGGTCCGGTCGAGGGCCTGGACCAGTTCAGCCTGCCGTTCGGGCGCCACGGTGAACACGTTGATCAACGTGACCAGGTCGGCGTCGGTGCTGATGACGGTCTGTGCGGTGGTCGACATCGTTCGTCCTCGTCAGCCGGAGGGGTCGGTCGGAAGGGGGAGACCCAGCAGGTCCGCCGTGCTGGCGCTGGTCGGGTCGAGGGCGTTGAGGGCCGCGACGAGCTTCTTCTCCTCGTACGTGAAGTGCGACTCCAGGACGGCGGCCAGGCCGTCCAGTTCGGCCCGTACGGCGGCCGGGTCCGGTCGCGGAACGGCACCGGCCAGCTCCGTCACCCGGCGCCGGATGCCTCGACCTGCTGGTGGTCCCAGGCCAGTTCCGTCAGGACGGGCGCGAGCTGCGGCACCTGCTGGGGTGCCAGTAACGAACGTGTCGCCAGCCGCCAAAAAGTTGATCTTGTTTCTGGGTAGTGCGCAGCTGCTCGGAGGGTGACCAGGATGATCACTCGTGAGCCGTCACCGAGCGACTGTAGCGTTTACCCCCCGCTCACCGGGCACCTTACCGGGCGGGTCTTACATGACGGCCTGACCTGCGACGCGACGCCCTCAGAAACCTGGCGCGAGGCGCCCGGTGAAGGACCCTCTAACGGGACACCAGCACGAACACCTCTCGACTGCGGCCACGCCGTCAACCAAGATCAACAATTTGGCGGCTGGTGACACCTTCGTTACCGGCACCCCCAGTAGGCCCGCCGGTAGTTTCCGGACCAAAAACAACTCCAACGCTGGTCAAGGACGTGATGGGGACCCAAGTTCCCGGGGCGTTCGTACCGTGCCGCGACCAGGGTTGGCGTTGTTTTTTCGCTGGAAACTACGGCGAGGCCCGGACGTGGGGCTCGCCGACCACGAGCAATGTGCTCGTGAGCGGCGAGTGTTCCCCGGGTCAGACATCCCTGGACGTTGAATGTCAAGCGGCGAGGTCGTGGTGGCGGTGTGACCATGCGGTTGCCTGGTCGTAGTGGCTGGTGGTCTTGAGGCAGCCATGGAGGATGCCGACGAGCCGGTTGCCGACCTGGCGGAGGGCGGCGTTGTGGCTGACGTCGCGTGCTCTGAGTTGGTCGTAGTAGGCGCGTACGGCCGGGTCGTGGAGGATCGCGCAGCTTGCTTGGAGGTGGAGGGCGTCGACGAGTCGGTCGTTGTGGACGAACCGGGCGTGGACCGTCCGCATCTTGCCGGATTGTCGGGTGATCGGTGAGGTTCCGGCGTAGTTCTTACGGGCCTTCGCGCTGATGTAGCGGCCGTGGGGCGTCCCCGAACTCGGCGAGCACCCGGGCGCCGAGAACGGCGCCGATGCCGGGCTGGCTGAGGATGATCTCAGCGTCCGGGTGCCGGCCAAAATGGGCCTCGACCTCGCCTTCGAGAGTTCTGATCTCGGTGTTGAGCGTGGTGATGACCGCGGCCAGCGCTCGGACGGTCGAGGCGTAGGCGGCGGTGACGAGGCCTGCCTGGCCAAGTTGCTCGCTGCGCAGCGCCTGCTGGATGGTCGCGGCCTTGCCGGGGATGTCACGACGGCCCTTGAGCGCCGCGCTGATCTGACTGATCGTCAGTTTCGTAGCCGCCGTCGGGGTCGGGGCCTTGACCAGCAACGCCAACACTGCGTCCGAGGTCAGGCCGAGGGGTTTGAACGCCTCCAGCGCGGCGGGGAAGTAGTCGCGCAGCGCGACCCGCAGCCGGAGCATGTGCCGGGTCCGTTCCCACAGCAGCGTCTGATGCGCGCGTGTGACGACCTTGACGGCCTCGGCGACCTCAGAATCACCAGCGACCTCTCGCAGCTGGTGGCGGCGGGTGCGGATCATGTCCGCCAGCGCGTGCGCGTCGCCCTTGTCGCTCTTGGCTCCCGAACTGCCGAGGATCTCGCGGTGCCGGGCGGCCTGCTTGGGATCCACCCCGAACACCCGATATCCCGCCGCCCGCAGTGCCCGTACCCACGGGCCCCGGTCGGTCTCGATGCACACCAGCACATCCGCCGGTTCTGGGTCCTCGGGCACGAACCGTCCCACCAGCTCGTGGAACCGGGACATCCCGACCATCCCCTCGGGCAGCCGCACCCGTTTGAGGACCTTGCCGTCCTGGTCCTGCACCTCCATATCGTGGTGATCCTCAGCCCAGTCATCCCCGACGAACAACACGCCAACCTCCATGATCGACGACGGTTCCAGCAGAGCCCGCAGGAGCCAGTCAGCGACCTAATGGACAAGACAAGTGCTCACGCCACCACTGGGCGTGCACGACATCCCATCAGCGATCAAGACCCCTGACCACCGGTGAGGGCACGATCTGACCCTAGGACTCAAGATCCAGGCGGAGAGAGTGCTCACCCACCAGCGGCTACCAGGCACCGAGTCTGCCAGCGGCTGACCCGATAGCTCCCTCTTAGGCGGTGTGCTGGATGATCCAGTCGAGCATGGGCCGCGGGTTGCGCTGGAACTGGAGGTAGCCGTCCCAGCGGCGCTTGCTGCCTTCGATCCAGTGCAGGTGCTTGTCTTTCGTGGGCATCGCGTCGTACATCGACTGCACGTCGTGCGGGGTGACGAGGTTGTCGTCGCGGATCTGGTAGATGAACGTCGGCACGCTGACCGCGCCGGCCCACGGCACCGGGTCCTGCGCGTCGAATCCGAGGCCGGTCACCAGCTGGATGCGGCGGTCGAGTTCGTCCACACGCACTGCGGGGATGCCCATGAGGCCGAGCTGGTGGGTCATGATGACCTTGGTGGTCACCGGCTGGGCGGCCACGAGAGAGTCGATGCCCTCGAACGCGGCCGGGTCCTGGTAGGCGGCCGCGAACGTCGCGTTTGCGCCGAGGCAGCGGCTGAACAGGCTGATCCGCATCGAGCTGGTGTCGGGGCGGGTGCGTGCGTAGGTGAGGGAGCCGATGACGTCGCGGGCCTCGTAGATGCCGCTGGAGGTGATACCGCCGTTCGCGGACCCGCTGAAGCCGTGGTTACGCAGGTCATAGGTGAGGACGTTGTAGCCCGCGTCGTGCAGGATCTGGTAGTCCGGCATGAAGGGGATCTCGATGTTGTTGCCGCTGGGCGCCCAGATCGAGCACCACGGATCGAGGTGGCTGGGCAGGCCGGTGCGGGTGAAGCCCATCGGGTGGTTCGCGATGACGAGCTTGTCGCTGGCGGCGGGGAGGAACCAGCCTTCCAGCGGCACTCCGTCGCTGGCGGGGAAGGTCACGTCCTCGTACGCCAGCCCAAGGTCGCCGGGGGTACCGATGACCGGAGCGCGCTGGCTGCCGCGGAAATTGGCGGCGATCGTGTCGAGGACCTTGGATATTTGTTCTTCGTCCATGCGTCCAGCCTCATCTGCGTGACCAGGCCCGAACCAGGGGACGCTAACCCCTCCCTTGGGGCAGCCGATGCGTTGGAAACGCCGGTGCTGGTCCCGCATACTGGGCTGCGATGAATCTTCCGGAGCTCGGCGCGTTCTTGCGCTCACGTCGCGACAGGGTGCGCCCCGCCGACGTGGGGCTGCCGACGGGTTCCCGCAGGCGGGTGACAGGCCTGCGCCGGGATGAAGTAGCCGAACTTGCGCACGTCTCCACCGACTACTACATCGAGATCGAGCGCGGAACGGCTCAACCTTCATCGGCAGTTCTCGATGCCTTCGCTGAGGTGCTCAGAATGAGTGATGATGAGCGCGCTCACGCGTTCACCCTTGCTGGGCGGCGCCAGCCGCGCCGCTCGTCCAGGGCGGCCCTGCACCCCGCTATGCGGGATCTTCTGGGCCGTTTCGGGGACGACATTCCCGCCTACGTCACCACGGATCTGCAAATCGTTCTCGCGCAGAATGACGCGGCAGCCGAACTGCACGGCCCAGTTCCCGAGTCTTCGGAGCTGACGGACAGCTACGTGTATCGGTGGTTCCTTGATCCGGCCGTGCGGGCACAGTTCGATGAAAGCTACCACGAAGTGGAAGCCGAAGCGCTCATCGCAGATCTGCGGATAGGTGTCGCTCGCCGCGGACCGGGTGATCCTGACGCGAGAGCGCTGATCGAGGTGCTCACCGCGCACAGCTCCTGGTTCGCACGGCTGTGGGCTCAGCAGGACGTCGCCATCCGCCGGAGCGAGACGAAGAGACTGCGCCATCCCGAGCGCGGTCTGATCGACTACGACTGCTACGCGTTGCTCAGCGAAGACGGACAGGAACGACTCATCTGGTACGTACCTGCAAAGATTTCCATGGCGGGTGCGGCGGACGACAGACGCGTGGGGTAGTTGGCCACCCACACCAGAGGCCCGCCGGTAGTTTCCGGACCAAAAACAACTCCAACGCTGGTCAAGGACGTGATGGGGACCCAAGTTCCCGGGGCGTTCGTACCGTGCCGCGACCAGGGTTGGCGTTGCTTTTTCGCTGGAAACTACGGCGAGGCCCAGTAGGCCAACGTCCGGGCTTCCTCGCGGGCGTGACGGGCCTCGAAGCTCCAGTCGTCCCCGGCGTACCCAGCGGCAGGGTCGACTTCCAGGGCGGCGATCGCTTCCGGGGGGATCGGCGGCCTCGGCTGCTGGCGCACCTGGCGCAGCGCTCGCGCGTAGGGGATTCCGTCGCGGGCCGCGAGTTCTCGGGCGGCGCGTTTGTCCTTGTCCACCATGACGTGTCCTGTCCGGCCGAAACCCACCCTCTCGGCCGCGGCGTCCATGGGTGTGCGGGAAGAGAGCTGCTGCCTCGCACGTGGCTGTGCCGCTTGTCGTCGTTGCCCTGGACGCGGCGTGGGCGCATCAACTGGGCTCGGAGTCGGGCCGGTGCATCGACCTGCCCGGCATCGTAGCCGTGGGCACCGACAATCTCGCAGTCCGCGCTGGTCAGCCGACCCGAACCACCCGGGCGAAGCCCTCGGCGGTCAGAGTGGCCAGGCTGTCCAGGGTGCGCTGGTGCTGGTTGCGCACGACGGAGTCGGGCACGGCGCGGCCCCACCGCCGGCCGGGCAGGGCTGCGGGGCGGTGGCGCTGCCGGTCAAGGCACGTCTCCAGCGGGGTGCCGAACACCACGGCGGCGGCGGGCACCTGGTGGCGGGCTGCGGCCGAGAGCAGCTCGGCGCGCTCGGTCAGCACGCCGTTGGTCGCGTCGACCACGGTGGTCAGCCGGCGCGACAGACGCGCGTTCACGATCGTCACGAGCAGGGCCACCGCGTCGGCGGTGGCGTCCTGGTCGCACTCGTCGTCGGCCACCACGGCGCGCAGCCCGTCCAGGCTGACCACCTGCGACGGCCGGTAGCGGGCTGCGGCCCAGGTGGACTTGCCAGCGCCGGCCGCGCCGATCAGCACCACCAGCTCCGGACCGCTGTCAGTGAGTTCCATGTCGTCCCTGGCCATGGTCGGTTCCTCCTGGTGACGGTAGGGGGTCAGCTGGCGATGCGGTGCTGGGCGGGACGGCCGGTGTCCCAGTCGACGGGGCCACCTCGATAGATCCGGTAGGGGCGGCCCTCACGGGCGGCCCGCACGCGGGCTCGGTGGTCCATGTCGGCCAGGCGGGCGGCGACCCGCTGCTCACGGGTGGCGCGGGGCTCGTCGAACTCGGCCCACGTGCCGTGCAGGTCGTTGACGTCGGCGTCGTACCGGCCGCGGAGGTACGCCTCGGTGGCGATGGCGAGTACCTGCTCGGCGGTGTAGAGCTGCGGTGCCATCGGGTCCACCCTGCGGTAGGTCGTCGTCCTGGGCTCCGCCATGCCGGGGCTGCTGGTCGCGGGCAAGGGCTGCCCCAGGTCGACGTCCTGCGACAGGGACCGCTGGCGGTAGAGCACGGCGGGCACGTCTCGCACCTGTCGCACACGCGGGGCGGGCCGGGGCTGGTGGGCCCCGGCCCTGCCGCTGGTGACGGTTACTTCTGGTGCTCCGTGTTCCACGCCTCCGCGCACGTCTTGTGGCACGGCACGCCCTTGGGACTGCGGCTGATGGCGGGCTTCCCGCAGATCACGCACGGTTCCGGGTCGCCGACGGTGCAGTGCCGCCAGTCGAGCACCGTCGGCTGGGCGTCACGTCGCGCCATGGCCGGCCGCCTGCGCGGGCGGGTCGGTGAGAGCGCGCAGCACGTCCTGCGGGCTGGCGCCGGCGGCCACCGCGGCGAGCACATCGCCGTGGCAGGGTTGCCCGACCGGGCACCAGCACACGAGGGTCTTCCCGGCCAGCGCCGCGCGGGCGGCGGCCACCAGGTCCGGGCGGACGTCGAGCAGCTGCGCGTACGCCTGCACCGCGGCGGCCCGGTCGCCGTCGACCACCACGACCGGGTTCCCCCACCGGGTCGGCCGGCCGACGTAGACGGCGCCGGCGGGCATCCGCCACCCGGCGGTACGCCGGCGTTGGATCCGGGCCGGCTTCACCGCGCCACCGCCCCGACCGGGGCCGGGTAGGTGCGGACCCGAAGGTCGGCCGGCCAGTGCGTCCAGTCGCCGCCCTTGCTGTCGGCGCCGTGCTGCCGGGCCCACGCCGCGCCGAGCTGCTTGACGAACGGGGCGGTGTCGCACCTGTCGCACATGGCGAGCAGGTCCCGCACCCACGCCAGGGACATCGGGCGGGCGCCGGGCCCGGACTCGCCGCCGGCGATGAGCCAGTCGATCCCGGCCAGGTCCAACCCGTCGAGCGGGCCGAGCAGGGGCTCGGCGGAGATGAACCGGACGGCGGCCGGCACGGCGCGCAGCTCGTCGACGCGGCCGAGGTAGTCGGCGTTCTCGACGCTGACCCCCACCCACAGGTTCGACGGCCACGACAGCCGCGGGGCGACCCGGGGGAACCGGCCGGCCCGCTTGGTCAGCACCATGTACGTGTGCTGCGGGGTCGCGGCCATCACCTCGAACACCTGCTGCACGAACGCCAGCGGCACCCGCGCGTGGAACAGGTCGCTCATCGAGTTGACGAAGATCCGCTCCGGGCGGCGCCACCCGAGCGGGTCGGTAAGGGTGTCCGGGTGCAGGGTCAGCCCGAACCCGGAGCCGGACGTGGCCGGGTGGCCGTCCACCTGGTACTTCGCCGACCCCATCGCCTTGAGACGGCGGGCCATCGTCAGCGCGTAGCACTTGTCGCACCCCGGCGAGACCCGGTCGCATCCGGTCGTCGGGTTCCACACGGCGGTGGCCCATTCGATGCTGGTGTCAGCCATTCGGCTGCTCCTTGGCCCATGACTAACGATCTTGCGGAAACTGGCGCTAAGGGCGGTCGTTCTGTGGATGGCTCGCCCTGCCTCGCCGGGAGGCCATCTTCTGCGCTTGGGCTATCCCAGGCCGCCAGGTTCCTGATCCTGGCAACTGGTGGGGGCTCTGCTGTCCGTTAGGGGAACCCTCAACGGACACGCCGGCGGCCGTGGCACGAGACGCGCCTACCAGCGACAGGTGCTGTCACAGATAGGGTGTCCGGTGATCTGTCCGGTGATGGGGGGCTATCCGTTACGCTGCGGCCGTGACCGCCGTGCTGATCGGATACGCCCGCTGCTCCACTGACAAGCAGGACCTGGAAGCGAACAGACAGATCTTGCTCGACCTCGGGGTGCCGGCCGAACGGATCTACCTCGACCGGGCGTATTCCGGCACCACCCGCGCCCGGCCCGGCTTGGACCAAGCCCTCGCCGCCGTGCGGACCGGCGATACCCTGGTGGTGCCCAAGCTCGACCGGCTCGCCCGTTCCGTGCCGGACGCCCGGCAGATCGGTGACTCCCTCGCCGCGCGCAGCATCCGGCTGCAGCTGGGCACGATGGTCTACGACCCGACCGACCCGATGGGCAAGATGTTCTTCAACATCTTGGCCACGTTCGCCGAGTTCGAGGTCGACCTGCTGCGGATGCGGACCCGGGAGGGCATGGCCATCGCCCGGGCCAAGGGCAAACTCAAGGGCCGGGCGCCGAAGCTGTCGGCCACCCGGCAGGCGCATCTGCTCAAGCTGCACGCCGCCGGGGAGCACGCCATCGTCGAGCTGGCCGAGTTGTTCGAGGTGTCGCGGCAGACGGTGTACCGGGTGCTGGAGCGTGCTCAGGCCACCGCGACGATAGCTTCTCACCCCGTGGACGCGGTAAGGCGAGAGCATGAGCAGTAGAGCCGTTGGGGTATCGCGCTGGTGGCGGTGGGCATGCTGATCGCCGTACTGAATGTCGACAGGGTCGGACGCGACCATGTCGCCATGCTGCTCTCCCTGGAGCTGGTGATCGTCGGCTCGGCGTTCGTGGCGTCCCGGCAGCAGTGAGCCGGCTCGCAGAGAGTCGAATGCAGGTCTGACGGCGAATCTCCCGGAACGCGTCAGATGACTCGCCCACCGACGGTTGGCCCTTTGAGTAGATGGTGCCAGACGTAATGGCAGTTAGAAACTCCCATGCCTCTATGCCTTGTGGCAGCATCGGCCGGGCCTACATCACATTAGGGAGGGTGATCAATGCGAAGAGTGATGCACCGGGTGGGACGTCGCGCAAGCGTGGTCCTACTCGTTGTCGCTTCCGTCCTGGCCGTAACCGTTGCGCCCGCTGCTGCGTAGGACCGACAGGGCGAGGCCGATCCTGCTGCATCCTCCGACCTCTTCCGCGCCGACGAGCGAGGTGCCTTGGCGAGGTTGGCCCTGGCGAAGTCGAATCCGCCGCAGACCACGGCCGCCATCGTCTATGCCGACATCAACTGCTACAACGTTCCCACCATGTACGTGAAGGACAAGGGGTGGGGAGTCGACGCCCAGGCCAACCAGCAACTGGAGGTCTTCCGGGACCTCTTCATCGACGGCCAGTGGTGGAAGACCACGACGGACTGGCCGTACACCTCGTCAACCGGGTCGTGGAGCACGCCGACCGGGCCTGATCCGCAAGCGGCACATGCTGTGGGTGACGGCGTACTACAAGGCGACCAACGGGTACATCGGCCGGGCCACCGACTACTGCGACATGTAGTCAGCGGCCAGTGCGGCGCCCCGACCGGTGCGGCGATGGGAGCGATGATGATCGACGAGAACCCCGCCAACGATCCGACCCGCCAGTGGGTGGTCGGCGGTCCGGATGTGGCGTTCGACGCTCGGGCACTGCTGCGCAAGCTCAGCAGCACCGGCCGCGACATCGTCGGCCACCTCGCCGCGCGCCCCGGGCGGCCAGCCACCGCGAGCGACGTCGCGGCCGCCATCGGCGTGCCAACGCGGGATGTCGAGGACGGCGTCGCCTGGATCAACAAACTCGCCGAGGCGTTGGGCTACCTGCCTCTGGTGGTCCGCTCCGACTCCGCGCTGCTCATGTCCGCCGACGCCAGTGATGTCGCGCGGCAGGCGCTGATCGACGCGCAACGCTGACCCATCGTCCGGCCGGCGAGCAGCAAGCCATCTGACGAGGCTTACTGCTCGCCGGCGGATTCGCTCCTTTGGCGCCGGGCGTGAAGCCGTCGACGGATCCGGCCCGGCCACCAGAACAGCGCCAGCAGCACCACAGCCACCACCACGGCGGGCAGGAGCAGGCGCAGCGCGGAGATCAGCAGCGTCGGAAAGTCCATGATCGCCTGCTTCCGGGTCTTTGTGTCTAAGGTCTCCAGCGTACCGGCCGATGGCGCCAACAGTTCCTCTCCGTTTCGCGTCCCCAGCACAGGGGAATCCGTCGGTGTCGAGCCATAGGCCCAGCTCGGGACGGCTGGTCGTCCGGTCGGCCAACCGGCGCGTCAGCCGTCGTCCGGGTCGGGCTGGTCGGGGTCGCGCAGGGCGCGGCGGCCGTCGGCGTCGAGGTCGGGCGGGGTGAAACTGTAGTGGCCGTGGACGTTGACGTGCTTGAGCCAGTAGGGGTGAAGCCGGGAGACGTCGGCATCGCGCACCGGGTAGCCGTCGGCGCGCAGTATGGTCAGGATCCGGTCGAGGTAGACGGTGTTCCACAGCGTGATCGCGTTGACGACCAGGCCGAGCGCGCCGAGCTGGTCTTCCATCCCGGCGTGGTATGCCTCCCGCAGCTCGCCCTTGCGGCCGTGGAAGACGTGCTTGGCCAGGCCGTGGCGTTCCTCCTGGAGGTTACGGATCCGCTTGATGTCGCGCCGGTAGCCCTCCCTGTCGGCGTAGGACAGCACGTGCAGCGTTTTGAAGATCCGGCCGAAGTGCGCGAGGGCGTCGCCGAGTTGGGTGGGGTTGCCGCCGTGCTGCAGCATCCGCATCACGTCGGAGGCGCTGATCGCGCCGGAGTGCACCGAGGCGGCGATGCGGCAGATGTCCGGCCAGTGCCGGCGGACCTTCGCCAGGTCGATCTTCCCGCGCGCCGCGGTGTTCAGGGGCCCGTAGTCGGCGGTCGGGTTCACCCGCCACAGCTTCTGCTCGGGCAGGCCGGCAAGCTCCGGACGGTAGTCCACACCGAGAAGCTTGAGCAGGCCGAACACCATGTCGGAGTAGGAACCGGTGTCGGAGACGAACACCTCCGGCCGTGGCCCGCCGTCGCGGCGGTACATCAGGTCCACCGCGTACAGGGAGTCCTTCGGGGTACCGGACAGCACCATGCCCGCGATTCCCACCCCCTGATCGTTGATCATGTTGAGGTAGGTGGCGCCGCGTTTGCGGCCGAAGTACTTCGGATTCGGCCGGGCGTGGATCGAGCGCACCGGCACCACGAACCGGGTGCCGTCGACGGCGGCGACCAGCCCGCCGCCCCACACCTCGGCCGTGCCGATCCCGGCCTGCCCGCTGATCAGCACCGCGTTGGCCACGGCGTGGGTGTCGGCGCGGACGTAGTTCTGGTACACGTGGCTGATCCGCGAGCGGGTCAGCGCCGGGTTACCTGGCGTGATGACCGGCTTCCAGCCGACGTTGAGGGCTTGGGCGGTGAGCACCGCGGCGAGGGTCAGGTCCATGCCGGCGTCCAGGCGGGCGCCACCGGAGACGTGGGTGTAGGCGCCGGCGAAGCCCGGGTGCCAGCCCATCACACCTCCAGCAGCAACTCCCCGATGTCGACCTCCGGCATCATCGCCTCGCACCGCTCCCGCAGCTCGCCCAGCGAGTCCGGTTCGGGTACGGCTTTCACCGCGGCGACGCGCACCCGGCCCTCGCCGTCGACCGTCACGTCCCCCGCCTCGACCCGCCGCGCCATGTGCTTCCACATGCCGTCCAGCTCAGCCGCGTACGCGTTCAGCAGGTCGGCCGGGTCGTCGGGCAGCTGCAGGGAGTCCATCAGGTCCGCGCGCCGGGCCTGCCACGCAGCGCCCGACAGCAGCAGCGCCCGCGGGTCGGCCCAGCGTGAGGAGGCGGCGGCGAAGATGTCACGGCGGCGTAGCCGCTGGTGGAACTGGTCGAGTACACAGAACACGTAGGCGATCTTGTCCACCGTCTCCGCCGGGCGGTCCTTGCGCAGCACCAGGTCCCGCCAGCCAGGGGTGATCACCTCGATGGCGACCTTGCGGGCGTCCAGATAACCGGCCGGCACCCGCTTGGTCGCGTCGGCGTCGAGCAGGTCCGGCAGGCTGGTCAGCGCATACAGCACCGGCGCGGCGTCCGTGGTGGCCCCGAACTCGATAGTGGTGGCCAGCAGCCGAATGAACCTCCGGACCAGGGGATAGCGGGTCAACAACGCCGCCCGCCACTCACCATCCGGGTC
This sequence comes from Micromonospora inyonensis, assembly GCF_900091415.1. NCBI lineage: Bacteria > Bacillati > Actinomycetota > Actinomycetes > Micromonosporales > Micromonosporaceae > Micromonospora > Micromonospora inyonensis. The sequence continues at coordinate 511,700 of NZ_FMHU01000002.1, forward strand.
GACGCCCGGCGGCACCACCTGGTGCACCCGCTCCACCGCGCCGCGCAACTCCGCCCGAGAGGCCACGTCCTCGATCGCGTCCCACAACCGCCCAACTGTCAGGTCCTCGCCCCAGTCCTCGGACTCCAGCAGCACCGCCACTGCCGCCGCCAGCTTGGAGGCGTCACGGGCCACCCGCGGGTACCGCCTCGCCTTATCGGCGTTGGACTGACGCTCGGCGCGCGCCAGCAACTCACTTGTCATGATCACATCGAAGAGCTCCAGGGCGTCATCGGTGGCCTTGCCCTCCAGGTACACCATCGTCGACAACAACGTCGCCAGCCGCTTCGGATACGGGCTCGTCCGGCGCAGGTCCGTGGCGTTCGCCGACATGCCACGGCGGGCCAGGTCCACCACCCGCCGTCGCGGCACCACACCCAGGTCCACCTCCCCAAGGCCGATCTCCGCGACCTCAGCCACCCGCCGCAACGCGCCCGCCATCGCCTTGCCGGTGCGGTCGACCGGCCCCTGACGCAACCTCTCCAGCGGTGACACCCGCCGACCCGCCGGCACCTCGACCAAATCCAGGAGCAGACCGGCCTGCCGCGCAGACACCATCGCCGCCAGAGTCGTCCACAGCCGCACGTGCGACAAGCGGACCACCCGGGCCACCAGCCGCTCCAGCTCCCGCACGGCAGGCAGCAGCACCTGACGGGCCAGCAACCACGCCAGCACCCCCTGAAAGATCACCTTCGGGCCCGCACCCGTCGTCCACGCCCGATGATCAATCCAAGCCGTCAAGTCCTCGCGGACATCGGCGAACTCCCGCCACCCGTCGGCCACAACGATCTCCCGACGGTGCTCCCACTTCGTGTTCGCCCGCTCCACGTACGTCTTCACACACGAGGCGTCCGCGATCCCGAGCTGGGTGGCCAGCACGTCCACCACAACCGACGGCACATCGATCGGGTCATCCAGGAACGTGCCCAGGTACCGCACCGTCGTCAACTGCAGCGCAAACCCCAGCCGGTTGCCGTCGCCCCGACGCTTGGCCAGCAACAACCGGTCAGCGTCATCAAGGAAGAAGAACCGCTCCAGATCCTCCACCGACGGCGGGCCGTCGAAACACCCGTACGCCGCGACCTGCCGCGCCGACAGAAACGACCTCTCGTCCCCATCCCCGACCTGCTGCTCGTCCACCTCAGACACGAACGATCAAACTACGCGACATCCCGCCGGAGCTAATACCCGTCGCCTGGCCCTGACCCCTCAGCCCAGACCCTTAGCGCCAGTTTCCGCAAGATCGTTAGTCATGGGCCTACCCGCACAGCGGTGCCACCTCAATCGCATGGCCGCCTCGTGCAGCGTGGCGATCTGCAGCTGCGAACCGGTGCCGACGTGGTCGACGACCACGGTCGGCATCCGGCGCAGGTCGGCGGCCATCACGCCGGCCACCATGAGCAGTGCCCCGAGCGCCCGGGTTCGCGGCGCGAAGTCGTCCCACCGGAGCCGTTCCGACAGCAGGGCGTCCTCCGCGCCCGCGCCGACGGCACGGGCCAACACCCGTAGCACGGATGTGACCTCGTTCTCGGTGACCGTGGTGGCACCGGGAAGGCAGGTGAGCACCGTGGCCAGTCGCCGGGCGGACTGGTGTAGGGCAGGGGCGTCCCAGGTCGCCGTACGCCCGTTGAGCCAGCCGTGCACCAGCCAGAGCGCGAGCGCATCCCGGGCGTCGTTCTTGCCCCGCCGGGCGAGCCCTTCGGCTCGGCGGCAGACATGCTCGTGTATGGCATGGGTGATCTCCAGGTCGTGGCGGGGCCCGTCCTGGTAGGTGCGTTCGAAGAGGGTCGGCCCGATCCCGGCTGCCTCTCGGAGCCCGGCGGAGAGAGCGATCTCCCGCAGGAACGGCGCGGCTATCAACATGCCCAGTTCAAGGGGACCCAGTGTCGCGTGCTCGGTGAGGCAACCTTCCATCTCGGTCAGAACCCGGATCGGGTAGTTGTGCGCCGACCAGGGGTCCCGTGCGCTCGCCTTCTCCGGAAGCAGGTCCTGGACGTCCTGCCACTGACGTGCGCCCTGGGCCACCAGCTTCAACAGCGCTGCCCGTACCGTTTCGTGGTGTTCCGGAGAGGTGCCGTGCTGCCACAGGGCGGTGTTCTCCACGGCTCGGCGCCACGCTTCGCTGACCTGGTCACCGTCACAGATGACGACGTCGTCCGGGGAACCCGGTCCACTCCGTCCGGTGGCCAGTGCCAGGTGGGGGCGTTGGCGGAGCCCGTCGGTACGGGCCGTCTTGCGGGCCATCTGGATCTCGACTGCGGTGAACACATCGCGCAGGGTCCGGGCGGGGTTACGCCGGTCCACCACTTCGGCCAGCGCAGTGGTGAAGAAGCTGCCGGTGTCGGAGTAGCCGCTCTGCTCTCCCGGACGACAACTGTTGATGAGCGCGAGGTCACCATGTTCGAGCCAGGACAGGTTCCCGCCGCCAATCGGCGTCACCGCGTCCGCGGCTGGATCCTGGCGGCACGCGTCGATGAGAAAGACGACGAGCCGAGCCTGGCACTGACGGAGACCGTTGGGGATGACCGGTACGAGGCTGTCGCGGGCTGGTAGGTCCCCGGACATCGTCTCGTAGGCGTCGCAGGGGACGAGGAAGCTCTCCCCGCCGAGGGTGACCCCGTGGCCGGAGAAGTAGACCAGGAGGACTCCGTCCGGTGGTACCGCCGCACACGCCCGGAGGATGGCCGCCTTGATCCGCCCGCCGGTGGGCTCCGCCGTGGCACTGCTGCCGGCACCACAGAACTCGATGTGGTAGCCGGAGCGGCCAAGGGCGTCAGCCATCCGGGCGACGTCCGCGTTGACGACGTCGCGCATCGACGGAAAGAGATCCGCATCGTAGGTCGGAACACCGATGAGAAGGGCGTGACGATCGGCCAAAGCTACCTGCCCGGGGGTGGCGTGATCATCACATCTAACCCGATCCGATCGACCCTGCCCTGGTGCCGGGGAGCGATTGTCGACCTTCCGATAGACATGCCGCAAGGTGTTGACAATCCACAAAGGAATGACCGCAGAGCAGCTTGAGGCAGGTGTGCTACGAGGTGCGACGGCATCGCCGTGGGTTGCTCCGGTTACGGGGAGCGGACACCGTGGGATACGCCGCAGGGGCGCCCCCGTGGTCGGGGACGCCCCTGCGGCGGTGTGCTCAGCGGGTCAGGACAGGCCCAGCTCCGCCTCGAAGTTGCCGGCCTCCAGGCGCTCCTTGACGGCGACCAGGAAGCGGGCCGCGTCGGCACCGTCGATCAGCCGGTGGTCGTAGGAGAGGGCCAGGTAGACCATCGACCGGACGGCGATCACCTCGCCCAGCTCCGGGTCGTTCACCACGATCGGGCGCTTGACGACCGCACCGGTGCCGAGCATCGCCGACTGCGGCGATGGCACGATCGGGGTGTCGAACAGGGCCCCCCGGCTGCCGGTGTTGGTGAGGGTGAAGGTCGCCCCGGCGATCTCGTCCGGGCTGATCTTGTTGGTCCGGGTGCGGTCGGCCAGGTCGGCGATCCGCTTGGCCAGCCCACCCAGGTTGAGGTCACCGGCGTCGTGCACGACCGGCACCATCAGGCCCCGCTCGGTGTCCACCGCGATGCCGAGGTTCTCCGACTTCGGGTAGGTGATCGTACCGGCGTCGAGGTCCATGCTGGCGTTGACCACCGGGTACGTCTGGAGCGCCTCGACCGCCGCCAGCGCGAAGAACGGCAGGAAGGAGAGCTTCACGCCGTGCCGCGCCAGGAAGGCGTCCTTGGCCCGGGCCCGCAGCTTGGCGACCTTGGTGACGTCCACCTCGACCACCGTGGTGAGCTGCGCCATCTCGTGCAGCGACTCCTGCATCCGCTTGGCGATGACCGCGCGGACCCGGGGCATCTTCTCGGTGGTGCCCCGCTTGGCGCTCGGCTGCGCCTTCGGCTTGGCCGGGGCCGCCGCGGCCGGAGCCGGAGCGGCGGCGGGGGCCGGTGCGGCCTTGGCCGCCTTGGCCTTCTCCACCGCGTCCAGCACGTCCTGCTTGCGGATCCGGCCACCGACACCGGTGCCGCTGATCGAGGAGAGGTCGACGCCGTGCTCGCTGGCCAGCTTGCGGACCAGCGGGGTCACGTAACCGGCGGCCTCCTCGCCACCACCCTGGGCCGGTGCGGCCGGCCGCTGCGGGGCGGCCGTCGGGGCGGCCGGCGTGGCCTGCTGCTCGGCCTTGGCGGGCTGCGCCGCCGCCTCGGCCTCGGCGGACGGCTCGTTGTAGGACAGGCCCGGGGTCGGCTCCTGGGCGGCCGGCTCGGGCTTCGGTTCCGGCTTGGCCTCGGCCGGGGCGGCACCGGCCGTGCCGACCACCGCCAGGGTGGCGCCCACCTCGGCGGTCTCGTCCTCGGGGACGGTGATCTCCAGCAGGGTGCCGGCCACCGGCGACGGGATCTCGGTGTCGACCTTGTCGGTCGAGACCTCGAGCAGCGGCTCGTCGACCTCGACCGTGTCGCCGACCTGCTTGAGCCAGCGGGTGACCGTACCCTCGGTGACGCTCTCGCCGAGCGCCGGCATCTTCACCGGGGTGCCCTCGCCCGACGGCGCCGGGGCGGCCTCGGACTTCGGCTGCTCCTGCTCCTTCGGCTGCTCCGGCTCGGGACCGGTGCCCTCGGCGGCGGCGGTCGGCTCGGCCTTCTCCGCCGGAGCCTCCTGCTCCTCCTGGGGAGCGCCGCCGCCGGTCTCCTCGCCCTCACCGGCGATGACGGCGAGCTCGCTGCCGACCTCGGCGGTCTCGTCCTCGCCCACCACGATCCGGCTCAGCACCCCCGCCGCGGGGGACGGGATCTCGGTGTCGACCTTGTCGGTCGAGACCTCGAGCAGCGGCTCGTCGACCTCGACCGTGTCGCCCTCCTGCTTGAGCCAGCGCGTGACGGTGCCCTCGGTGACGCTTTCGCCGAGCCGGGGCATGGTGACCGATACCGGCATCTTTCAAGACTCCTTCGTGGCCTGGGTACGGATCCTCGCCCGCTTGCCGCCGGACGTCGCGGATGTGGGTGTGGTCAGGCGTGCGCGTGCAGCGGCTTGCCCGCCAGGGCGAGGTGCGCCTCGCCGAGGGCCTCGTTCTGCGTCGGGTGGGCGTGCACGAGCTGCGCCACCTCGGCCGGGTAGGCCTCCCAGTTGTAGATGAGCTGTGCCTCGCCGATCAGCTCACCGACCCGGGCGCCGACCATGTGCACGCCGACCACCGGACCGTCGGAGACCCGGACCAGCTTGACGAAGCCCGTGGTCTTGAGGATCTGGCTCTTGCCGTTGCCACCCAGGTTGTAGTTGTAGGTCTTGATCTTGTCCGCCCCGTACTGCTCCTTGGCCTTGGCCTCGGTGAGGCCGACCGACGCCAGCTCCGGGTCGCAGTAGGTGACCCGGGGGATGCCCGCCTCGTCGATCACGGTGGGGTTCCGGCCGGCGATCTCCTCGGCGACGAAGATGCCCTGCTGGAAGCCGCGGTGCGCCAGCTGGAGACCGGGGACGATGTCGCCGACCGCGTAGACGTTCGGCACACCGGTGCGCAGCCGCTCGTCGGTCAGCACGTACCCGCGGTCGATCTTGACGCCCTGCTCCTCGTACCCGAGGTCGGCGGTGACCGGGCCACGGCCGACGGCGACGAGCAGCAGCTCGGCCTCGACGGTCTCGCCACCGGCGATGGTGACCTTGACGCCCTTCTCGGTCTTCTCGACCTTCTCGAAGGGCTTGCCGACCTTGAAGTTGATCTTCCGCTTGCGGAACGCCCGCTCCAGCGCCTTCGACGACTCCTCGTCCTCGGCGGCGACCAGTCGGGGCAGCGCCTCGATGATCGTCACGTCCACCCCGAAGGACTTCCAGACGCTGGCGAACTCGACGCCGATCACGCCGCCGCCGAGCACGATCGCCGACGCGGGAACCCGGTCCAGGGTCAGCGCGTGGTCACTGGTGATCACCCGCTCGCCGTCGACCTCCAGGCCGGGCAGGCTGCGGGCGTACGAGCCGGTGGCCAGCACCACGTTACGGCCGGTGTAGCGCTTGCCGTCGACCTCGACGACGTTCGGCCCCACCAGTCGGCCGGCCCCCGACACGAAGGTGATGTTCTTCGAGCTGCCGACCAGGCCCTGGAGGCCCTTGTACAGGCGGGCGACGACGCCGTCCTTGTACGAGTTGACCCCGGCCATGTCGATGCCGACCAGCTCGGCCTTGACGCCGAACTGCTCCGACTCGCGGGTGTTGTCGGCGATCTCGGCCGCGTGCAGCAGGGCCTTGGTCGGGATGCAGCCGTTGTGCAGGCAGGTCCCGCCGAGCTTGCCCTTCTCGATCAGCGCGACCTTGAGGTCCAGCTGGGCGGCGCGCAGCGCCGCCGCATAGCCGCCACTGCCTCCTCCGAGGATGACAACGTCGAAGGTCGCGTCGTTCGGCTCGCTCACACTCAACTCCCAGGTCGCGTCGCTGCTACGAGGGTCATGCCAGGAAAAGGGCATACTCGCCTCGGTCATCTTGTCACCTGCCCTCGCAGCGCGCGTAGTCAGGTGCTCAACGACACGTCGAGGACACGTACGCTTGGCGGAAGGTGTCTCGAGACGGCGGGTGGAGGGGATGGCCGGTGGCGCTGTTCCGGCGACGACGCAAGCCCAGCGGTGACACGGGTCCGGGACGCGCGGCCAGCCGTGCCGATCTTGAGCACCTGGAGAACTTCGTCCGGACCAGGCGTGGGGTCGAGGCGTTCATCGAACCCCGGACCACCGTCACCGAGACCACGGTGATGCTGATCGCCGACGACGGGGAGTGGACCCGCCGCCGTATCGACTCGCCGGAGAACGCCCGCCGCTTCGCCCACCGGCTCGCCGTCCCCATCTACGACGTGCGCCTGGTCGGCTACCCGCAACGGATGCGCGACTTCAACGAGCGACGCAAGCGCCGCCCCGAGCGGTACTGAGGTAACGCCCCCGCACCCTCGGCTCCGGTCCGTGGGCGTCTGCACGGCGCCCGGGTGTGTGCAGGGGACCCCTGCTAACCGAAAAGCGGTAACAGGGGTCCCCTCCTACCACCTCAGCCCTCGGCGGCGATGTCCTCGACGAGTTGCACCAGGGTCCGGACCGGCACGCCGGTACCGCCCTTGGTCCAGTATCCAGTCGGCTCGCCCGAGTGGTAGCTCGGACCGGCGATGTCGATGTGCGCCCAGGCCACGTCGTCGGAGACGAACTCGCGCAGGAACGTGCCGCCCTGGAGCATGTGCCCGGCCCGGTCCATCCCGGCGTTGACCTGGGAGATGTCGGCGACGTCGGAGTCCATGCCCTTGCGCACGTCGTCCGGCAGCGGCATCGGCCAGGCCGGCTCGCCGACCGCGTCGCCGACCGCCTTCACCCGCTCGCAGAGCTCCGGCGTCCCCATCACCCCGGCGACCCGCTTGCCGAGGGAGATCACCTGCCCGCCGGTCAGGGTGGAGGTCTCGACGAGGTAGTCGCAGCCGTCCGCGCAGGCCCGCGCCATCGCGTCGGCCAGGACCATCCGTCCCTCGGCGTCGGTGTTGAGCACCTCGACCCGCTTGCCGTTGAACATGGTGATGACGTCGCCCGGCCGGTACGCCGTACCCGACGGCATGTTCTCCGCCATCGGGACGTAGGCGCTCACCGCCACCGACGGCTTCAGCGCCGCGACGGCCAGCATGGTCGCCGCGACCGCCGCCGCGCCGGCCATGTCGGACTTCATCTCCCACATGCCCTGCGACGGCTTGATGGAGATGCCGCCGGTGTCGAAGGTGATGCCCTTGCCGACCAGCGCCACCCGCTTGCCGGTCGCCCCGCCCTCCGGGGTGTACGTGATCTTGACCAGTCGCGGCGGGGCCTCCGAACCCTGCCCGACGGCGATGATGCCGCCGTAGCCCCCCTCAACCAGGGCCGCCTCGTCGAGCACCTCGACGGTCAGGCCGGCGGCCCGGGCGGCCTCGGCCACCGTGTCGGCGAAGGCCGGCGGGCGCTTGTCGTTGGGGGCGGTGTTCACCCAGTCCCGGCTGAGCCGCACCGCGCCGGCCACCGTGGCCGCCCGGGCGATCTCCGCCTGCGCGGTGGCGTCCCCGGCGTCCGGCACCGCCACCAGCACCTCCGCCACCGGCTCCCGCCGGGCCGGCTGCGGCTTGGTCTTGTAGCCGGCGAACCGGTATCCGCCCAGCAGCGCGCCCTCGGCGACCGCGCGCAGCGCCGCCGGGGCGTCCGCGTCGTCCGGCAGCGGCAGGCTCAGCGCCACCCGGCCGGCGCCGACCAGCGCCCGCACCGCCGACCCGGCGGCCCGGCGCAGCGTCTCCGGCGCCGGGGCGGCGCCGGTCGGCTCCGCGCCCAGCCCGACCGCGGCGACGATCGGTGCGGTGATCGTGCCCAGCGTGGCGAGCTTGATCACCTCGCCGGGAGCGCCGGTCGCGCCGAGCAGCGCCAGCGTCTCGGTCAGCTTGCCGTCGAAGGCGGCGGCGATGCTCTCCGCGCCGCTGCCGAGGAGCAGGGAACCGACAGGGCCGCTGGCGGCGTCCTGCTCACCGGTCTGACTGTGCACGCCGATCACGATGGCGTCGACGGCAAGCTCGGCGGGGTCGGTGTCGACCAGGCTCAGGGTGGTGCTGGGCGATGTCACTGAAGCTACTCCGGGCGGGCCGGGCCGGTCGCGGGTTGCGTCCGGCGGTGATGGTCTTCGGGGGCAACCTACCCGCCGGGGGACAGGGTTGTCCCGCCCGTGGATACGGCGGGTCCCGCCGATGCCAACCAGCGGTGCGGTCCCCGGTAAGTTGCCACCATGACCGACGTGACCTCCGACGCGACCGCGACCCGGTCGCGTCGTTCCCCGCTGCACGAGCGGCACACCGCCGCAGGCGCGAAGTTCGCTCCCTTCGGGGGCTGGGAGATGCCCCTGGAGTACGCCGGCGGCGGTGTGCTCAAGGAGCACACCGCCGTCCGGGAGGCCGTCGGTGTCTTCGACGTGTCCCACCTCGGCAAGGTACGGGTGACGGGAACCGGCGCCGCCGGGTTCGTCAACTCCTGCCTCAGCAACGACCTGGGCCGGATCGGCCCGGGACGGGCGCAGTACACCCTCTGCTGCGACGACGCGACCGGCGGGGTGGTCGACGACATCATCGCCTACCTGCACGACGACGGGCACGTCTTCCTCATCCCGAACGCCGCCAACACCGCCGAGGTGACGCGCCGGCTGCGCGCCGCCGCGCCGTCGTCGGTCACCGTCACCGACGAGCACGAGGCGTACGCCGTGCTGGCCGTGCAGGGGCCGCGCTCGGCCGCGCTGCTGGACGCCCTCGGCCTGCCCACCGGGCACGACTACATGAGCTTCTCCACCGCCACCCTGGACGGGGTGGAGCTGACCGTCTGCCGCACCGGCTACACCGGCGAACTCGGCTACGAGCTGGTGGTGCCCGCCGCGCACGCGGTCGCCGTCTGGGACGCCCTGCACGCCGCCGGGACCGACTTCGGGCTGCGGGCCTGCGGCCTGGCCGCCCGGGACACGCTGCGCACCGAGATGGGGTACCCGCTGCACGGGCAGGACCTGTCGCTGGAGATCACCCCGGTGCAGGCGCGCTGCGGCTGGGCGGTCGGCTGGGACAAGCCGGCCTTCTGGGGGCGGGACGCGCTGCGCGCCGAGAAGGCCGCCGGCCCCCGGCGTACCCTGCGTGGCCTGGTGGCGGTCGACCGGGCGATCCCCCGTCCCGGCATGGTCGTGCGGGTCGGTGACGCCGAGGTCGGCACGGTCACCAGCGGCACCTTCTCGCCCACCCGCAAGGAGGGCGTCGCCCTGGCCCTGCTCGACACGGCGGTCGGCCTGGCCGACGGCGACGAGGTGGAGGTCGACGTCCGGGGGCGCCGCGCCCGCATGCGCGTCACCCGGCCCCCCTTCGTCGACCCCTCCGTCAGGTGAACCGGCCCGGCGGCCACCCTCCTCGGGTCAGCGGGGGTGGTCGCCGGAGTCGAGGACGGCCTGGGTCCAGCCGCCCTCGATGACCCCGGTGGGGCCGAGCAGGGCCCAGTCGACGACGTCCGTCGCCTCCACCACGACCGGGGTGCCGATGCGGACCTCCGGGTCGTTCGTGGCGTCGCTGGCGCTGGTGCCGCTGATCCGCTCCGGGGTCTCCCACGACGTCACCGCCGCCCAGACGAACTCCGGGCCCTCGTCGCCGGGCAGGCCGTACTTGACCACGAGCTGCGCCTCGGCCGGCAGTGCCCCGGCCCGGTAGCGGGCCCGGACGTCCGGCAGCGAGGCGCGGGCGGTGGCCACCGCCTTCGACATGGCGTCGCCCCGGCGGGCGTACCGCACGTCCGGTTGGATGCCGGAGAAGAGCGTGGCGCACGCCGAGGCGAAGTACCGCCCGGGGGCCCCGGGCTGCCCGGCCGGCGGGTGCAGGCTGAGAAACGAGTCCGCCTCCGGGTCCGTCGCCGGGTCCAGCTCCAGCCGGAGCAGCACCGGCGCGGTCGCCCCGTGCTGCTCCGGGTTGCCGTACGCCACCGCGATGTCGTGCCCGGTGACCGTGGTGAGCACCGGCAGTTGGACGAATGCCGGCACCTCCTCGCCGGCCAGTCCGTCGGTCCAGGTCCGCAGCAGCCGACTGGCCACCCCGGTCAGCACCGCCCCCCAGGCCCGGGTCAGGTGGTCCGGGACGCCCTGGGTCTGCAACTCCAGCAGCCCGAACCGGCGCAGCCCCTTGGTGGTGAACCAGAGCCCGTCGGCGTCCGAGGAGTACGGCACCAGCACCCAGTCGACCAGGCGTACCCGGCCGTGGGCGTCGGGGAGCGAACGCAGCGCGGTCGCCGGGTCGAGGAACTGCAACCCGAACACGTCCACGACGTCCCCGTCGACGGTCTCGGCGACGGCGGCGGCCACCGCCCGGGCCGCCCACTCGTGTGCCGGCGGCCATCCCGGCCGGTACTCGGCCCGGACCACCACCACGTGCGTCGCCTCGGCCAGCCGCCCCAACTGCTCGCGGGTCGCACCGAACGCGGTCAGCAAATCCGGCGGGAGCGCGGGGAACTCGTCGATCGGTCGGGTGTCCACGCTCATCAGCGGACTCGCCAGCATCTGCCGGGCCAGCCCGTACGCCGGCTCGGCCAGCCGTCCGGCCAGGGCTGTCACCGCCGTCCGTGGGCTCACCCTCGGCAGCCCGCGCATCGGCACCAGATAGGTCGCGGTCAGTGTCTCCGGGACCGGAACGGGCAGGAAGTCGTCCGTGATGAGCAATTCGTCCCCCATCGCCGCGCCGGTGCTGTCGGGGGAGAACGCTACCCGGCATGGTGAGCCGTTCTCAGCCGGACAGCACGACTCCCAGGTAGACCAGGGTCGTGGCGACCTCGACGCTCGCGCCGAGCACGTCGCCGGTGATTCCGCCGAGGCGGCGTACCAGATGGCGCAGGAGCGCGAGGACGGCGGTGAGTGCCACGGCGACGGCGAGCGGCCCCTGCCACGGGCGGCCCGGAACCGCCGCGAGCGCCGGCAGCGCGACGGCGACCGCCCCGGCGGCGACCGTGACCGGCCCGACCGTGCCGGCCACCAGCGCACCGAGCCCTTCCGGACGGGCCGCCGGGACCCCGTGCCGACAGGCGACGGTCACCCCGAGCCGGCCGGCGGCTGTCGCGGTGACCACCGCCGCGAGCGCCGCCGGCCACGACCGGGCGGCCAGGTCCGCGAGCACCGCGCTCTGCACCAGGAGGACGAGCACCAGCGCGGCCACCCCGAACGGCCCCACGTCCGGCTTCTTCATGATCTCCAACGCGGCGGGCCCCTGCTGGTACGACCCGAGCGCGTCGACCGTGTCGGCCAGCCCGTCCAGGTGCAGGCCCCGGGTGAGCAGCGCGCCGCAGCCGACCGTCACCACGGCGGCGACCAGCGGCGGGGCCACGACGGACAGGCCGAGCAGCACCCCGCCCAGGACCACCCCGAGTACGGCCCCGACCAGCGGCGCGACGGCCATCGCCGTGCCGGCGGTGGCCCGGTCCACCCGGCCGGGACGCACCGGCGCGGTGGTGAACGTGGTGACCGCCAGCCGCAGGCCGGCACCGAGCCGGGACTCAGTCGGCATGGCGGACCGCGGCGGCGACCCGCACCGGACTGCCCGGGCGTGATGAGCAGCAGGGCGTGGTCGGTGGCTCAGCCGGCATGCCGGCCGGGAACGTACGCCCGCTCCTCGTCGTCCGAGCCGGTGGTGGCCGGTCCGGGGCCGGTCGGCTCCGGTTCGGCGAACTCGGATGCCTCCTCGTCGTCGGCCGGCTCGCCGGTGGGGTCGGCGTCGTCGCCGCGGGCGGGGAGCGCGGCGGCCAGCGCCAGCACCGAGCGCAGCAGCGGCAGCGCGGCCAGGGCGTTCGCCCCCTCACCGAGGTCGAGCCGCAGGTCGAGCAGGGGAACCAGACCGAGCACGTCGGCGGCGAGCCGGACGGCCGGCTGCCCGCCGTGGTCGGGCAGCAGGCACCAGTGCCGCGCCTGCCCGGCCAGGTCCCGGCTGACCATGCCGGCCGCCAGGCCCACCGGGCCGTCCAGCAGCACCGGCAGGCGCCGGGCGGTCGCGCCGAGCAGGATGCCGGTGGCCACCGCGATGTCACCGCCGCCCAGCTCGGCCAGGACCGCCTTCGCCTCGCGGGACGAGCGGCGGGTCCGGTGCAGGGCGTCGCGGACCGTCGCGCAGCGGGTCATCCACGCGGTGTCGTCGACCGTGCCGTCGCGCACCACCCGGCCGAGCACGGCCGGCGGTTCCGCGCCGGCCGTCGCGGCCAGCACCGCCGCCGCCGCGGCTTCCGTGCCGGCGCCGCACGCCGCCAGCACCAGCAGGTGCATCCCCGCGTCGGCGGCCTCCTCGGCGAGCCGCCACCCGTGCCGCAGTGCCGACTCGACCGCCTCGGCGGTCAGCGCCGGACCGTTCTCGATCGGCGCGGCGGTGGGCGCGTCCACCACCTGGAGGGTCGCGCCGTTCTCGGCGGCGAGGCGGGCCAGCACCCCGACGCCGGTGCGGGCCTGCGCGGCCCGTCGGGCCGACTCGCCAGCGGGCGTTCCGGCGGAGACCCCGCCCTGGTGGTCGCCGTGCAGCAGCAACACCCGGACCGACCCCCACGGCTGCGGGTTCGGCGTGCCCTGGGTGGCGGCGGCGAAGCCGACCACCCGCTCCAGCACCCCCAGCCCCGCCCCCGGCAGGTCCCGGGCGGCGAGACGGTCCACGGCCTGCGGGCCGGCGTACTCGTCCGGCAGCGGCAGCTCCATGCCGTTCTGAATGACCAGGCCGGTGGCGATCATCGGCAGTGCCATGGTCGGCGCGGCCCAGGCCGTCCCGTCCGCCGGCTCCGCGGCCGGCGGAACGAGCGGGGTGAGCACGTCGGGCAGGTCGGGTTCCACCGCCGGGGCGCCGGTGTCCGGGCCGGCGGCGGCGTCCGACCGGCCGGCCTGCGCCGGGACGCTCGCCCGGGTCGCGTTCCGCGAGATCGTGCCGGCCGTGGACGAGATGGTCGGCGGGGTGCCGGCCTTCAACCAGCAGGGCTGGCCGGCGACCACCAGCGCCACCGCGTCACAGGCGTCGGCGACGGCCCGGTTGGCTGACCCGAGCGCGTCGGTGAAGGCCCGCCCGAGCGGGGTGGTCGGCACCAGCGAGAGCCCCACCTCGGGGCTCACCAGCACCAGCCGCGCCGGGCAGGACCGGACCGCGTCGGCCAGTTCGGCGATGGTGGCCGTGTCGTCGGCCGGCTGGTGGACGGGGTCGAGCAGCACGGTCACCCAGCCACCGAGGTCGTCCACGAGCAGCGTCTCGTGCGGCTGCGCGGAGGCGATCACGTCGGCCAGCCGGCGCGGGTCGTCGCCGGTCTCCTCGGTGGTCCAGGTCTCCGGGCGTCGGCTGCGGTGCGCCTCCAGGCGGGCCGCCCACTCCGCGTCGTCGGGATCAGCCCCGGCCGCGGTCGCCACATAGCGGACCGTGGCCGCGTCGGCCACCAGCGATTCGGCGAACTCGGACTTCCCGGATCGGGTACCGCCGAGCACCAGGACCGTGTTGCACCCGTCTACGGACATGCCCGTACCTTAGGCCACCGTTCGCGTTCCGACCCCGCAGGTGCGACGTACCTCAGCGGTCGGGGTAGAGGGCGGCCACGTCGGCGGCGTACCGCTCGCGCACCACGTCCCGCCGGATCTTGGAGGTGGGGGTGAGCTCCCCGGCGGCCTCGGTGAGATCACGGGGCAGGATCCGGAAGGTCTTCACCGCCTCCGCGTGGGAGACGGACCGGTTGGCCCGGTCGACCGCGGTCTGGATCTCCCTGCGCAGGGCGGGGTCCTCGCGCAGCTCGGCCACCGTGGCACCCGACCGCCGGCGCGCGTCCCGCCACCGGGAGAACTCCTGCGGGTCGACGGTGATCAGCGCGGCCACGTACGGTCGCCCGTCGCCGACCAGCATGCACTGGCTGACCAGGGGGTGCGCGCGGACGCGGGCCTCGATCGGCGCGGGTGCCACGTTCTTGCCGGACGCGGTGACCATGATCTCCTTCTTCCGCCCGGTGATCCGCAGGTAGCCGTCGGCGTCGAGGCTGCCGAGGTCACCGGTGCGCAGCCACCCGTCGGCGGTGAACGTCTGCCGGGTCGCCTCCGGGTTGTTCCAGTACCCCCGGAACACCACGTCGCCCTGGACGAGGATTTCCCCGTCACCGGCGATCGCCAGCCGGACGCCGGGCAGGGGCCGGCCGACCGTGCCGATCCGCAGCGCCGAGGGGCGGTTCACCGTCAGCGCGGGGGAGGTCTCGGTCAGCCCGTACCCCTCCAGCAGGAGGATCCCGGCTCCCCGGAAGAAGTGCGCCATCCCCTCGCTCAGCGGCGCGCCGCCGACGAACGCCAGCCGGCACCGGCCCCCCAGCACCCGTCGCACCCGCCGGTACGCGACCAGGTCGCAGAGCCGGTGCGCCAGGCGCAGCGCCGTCCCCGGGCCGGCGGCGGTGTCCAGGCGGCGGCTGTACGCCACCGCGACCCGGTACGCGACCTCGGTCGCCCACCCCCGGACCGTGGCCCGCCGCCCGTCGCCAGCCCGCTGCCGGACCCGGTCGTGCAGCTTCTCGAACACCCTCGGCACCGCCAGCACGAACGTCGGACGGAACCGCTGGAGCTGGTCGACCACCCCGGTCGGGTCGGCGACGTGCACCAGCGTCGTGCGGGCCCGTACCGCACCGAGCTGGACCAGCCGGGCGAACGCGTGCGCCAGGGGCAGGAACAGCACCGTGGACGCCTCCGCGCGGAACAGCTCCGGCAGGACGGCGGTCGCGTTGCCGACGTCGAGCAGGATGTTGCGGTGCGTCAGCACGCAGCCCTTCGGTCGACCGGTGGTGCCGCTGGTGTAGATGATCGTCGCGACGTCGTCGCCACCCACCGCGCACCGCCGGGCGGCCACGGCCTCCGGGTCGACGGCGTGCCCCCGCTCGACCAGGTCCACCAAGGCGCCGGCGTCGATCTGCCAGACCCGCCGCAGCGCCGGCAGGTCAGATCGCAACCCGGCCAGCGTCCGGGCGTGGCCGGGGGTCTCCACCACGCATGCCACGGCTCCCGAGTCGGCGAGGATCCAGGCCACCTGGTCCGCGCTCGACGTCTCGTACACCGGCACCGGCACCGCGCCGATCGACCAGAGGGCGTAGTCGACCAGGGTCCACTCGTACCGGGTCCGGCTCATCAGTCCCACCCGGTCCCCGGCCGCCACCCCGACCGCCACGAATCCCCGCGCCAGGGCGGTCACCTCGTCGCGGAACTGCCGGCAGGTCACCGGCGCGGCGTCGACCGTCCGCTGCGGCGACGGCCAGGCCCGGTGGTCCGGGTCCGGGCGGAGAAACTGCACCGCCTCCGGGTCCCGGCGGGCGTTCTCCCACACCATGCCGGCCAGTCCGCCGGCCCCGACGCCGCTGACCACCGGCGTCACCGCCACGTCCCGCACCACCGCACCCCCAGTCCCGCACCGACGGCCCCGGGGCGAGCATGACGCGGCCGGTGGCGGTGGCGGCGGGGAACCCGCAAACCACCGCGCCGGGCGGCGCGGGATGCTAGTGCAGCAGGTCGCAAGTCCTGTTCGGGATGAGTGTCCTGTGTTTGCTTACGCTTCGTAGTCGGCGAGGTGGACGAGGGCGGCCGTGTCGAAGGCGTCGTCGGGGCTGCCCTCCCACTGGCCGGTGTGCAGGTGTTGGGGGGTGTAGGAGTTGGAGGCGGGGTCGTAGAGGGCGAAGGCCCACCGGTTGCCGCCGAGGTACTCGATGCGGCACAGCGGGATGCGCTCCTGCTTTTCCTCTGGGCCGATCAGAGCCGCGAAGTAGCCGAAGGAGCCGCGCCAGCGGGTGTCGACTTCGGTGAGGGCGGGCCAGCGGCCGCTGGTGATGGCGCGGTGGTCGACGTGGTCGTCGACCTCTTCCTTGAGCGGGCGTGGCGGAACGGGCACGGGGAGAGTGTCGCGCACTGCCGGTCCGGCCGGGTCCGGGGACGCGCGCGGCATGATGGCTGCTACCCCTGTCCTCTCTCGTCCCGGAGTGTCCCCGATGGCCCATCCGCCCGCCGCCGCGCTGCATCTGAGCGCCCGTCGGCGGCGCAAGCTGCTGGCCATGGTCGGCGCCGCGAGTTGCCCGCAGGCAGTCGCGCTGCGCGCAAGGATCGTGCTGCTGGCCGCCGACGGTCTGGCCAACAGCGCGATTGCCGTCGAAGTGGGCTGCAGCGAGCCGGCCGTGCGCCGGTGGCGGCTGCGCTTCGTACGCCGCGGCGTGCCGGGCCTGTTCGACCGCCCGCGCAGCGGGCGGCCCGAACGGTACGGGCCCAGCGAGCGCTTGGCCGTCATCGCCGTGGCCACCTCCCTGCCTCCCGAGGGGGCCGCCCGCTGGACTCAGACGCTGATCGCCGAGCATCTGGCCGAACGAGGCATGGCGCTCTCGCGCGCGACCGTGCGCCGCACCCTGACCGAGGCCAGGGTGCGCCCACACAAGGTCCGCGGCTGGCTCAACCGTGCCGACGATGACGCGTTCTGGGCCAAGGCCGGCGCTGTGTGCCGCCTCTACCTCGACATCCCCGCTGACACTCTCCTCGTCAGCGTTGACGAGAAGACCGGCATCCAGGCCCGCTCTCGCATCCGCCCCACCCAGAGCCCGCTGCCCGGCCGTGACCGGCGCGTGGAGTTCGAGTACAAGCGCCACGGGACCGTCTCCATCGTCGCCGCCATGGACGTGGCCACCGGCCAGGTGGTCGCCGAGCGCATCGAGCGCAACGACTCCGCGCACTTCATCCGCTTCCTGGCCATGCTCGACCGCAACACCGACCCCGCCCTGCGCATCCACCTGGTCATGGACAACGGCTCCTCCCACACGTCCAAGGCCACCCGCGCCTGGCTCGCCGCCCACCCCCGTTTCAGCGTGACCCACACTCCCAAGCACGCCAGCTGGCTGAACATGATCGAGCAGTGGTTCTCCGCCCTGACCCGCCGCGTCCTGCGCGGCGGCGACTTCACATCCCGCGACGACCTCGAAGCCAAGATCACCGCGTTCACCATCCGCTACAACCGCACCGCCCGCCCCTACCGTTGGCGCTACGACGCCGACGCCGAGCACGCCCGCTACCTCGCACGCCACCCCCAGCACCAAAAGCCCACCCGGGACGACCTAGCCAAGGCCGCATGACCGTCACACAGCGTCACCAGCAACCGGAACAGGACTTGCGATCTGCTGCACTAGGCACCGGGCGGGACGGCCGTCCATGTCCCGGAGCCGGTACGCCGACTAGGCTGGCAACGGCCGTCCCGGGCGGGACGCATCAGCGAGGGGAGACACGGCATGCCGTGGAGCTGGCGGTACGAGGGCGCGAACGGCGAGTCGGTGGACGGGCCCACCGAGACGTTCAGCAGCCAGGCGGACGCCGAGTCCTGGATCGGGCAGACCTGGCGGCAGCTCGCCTCGTCCGGTGTCACCGCGGTCGACCTGGTCGAGGACGACCGGGTCGAGTACCGGATGAGCCTCGCGCCCGCGGCCGAGTGACCGGGTACGACCGCCCGGAGGGCGAGGCGCTGGTGCTCGGCGTGCCCCGGGCGGCGTTCCGGCCCAGTCCGGTCTTCCTCGCCCTGGTCGCGCTCTTCGTCACCAGTGCCGTGCTCACCTGGCACCGGGTGGGCAACGTCCGGCTGGACGTGTTCCTGTTCGTCGTCTCCGGCTGGCTGGTCTCGCTCTGCCTGCACGAGTACGCCCACGCGGTCGTGGCCTTCCGGGCCGGTGACCGGAGCGGGGCGCACCGGGGCTACCTGACCCTCAACCCGTTGAAGTACAGCCACCCGCTGCTGTCGATCGTGCTGCCGGTGGTGGTGGTGCTGCTCGGCGGCATCGGGTTGCCCGGCGGCGCGGTCTGGGTGGACCGGCACCGGATCCCCGGCCGGCTGCGGCACACCCTGGTCAGCCTCGCCGGTCCCGCCACCAACGTGCTGTTCGCCCTGGTGCTGATCCTGGCACTGCGGCTGACCGGCCCCGCCCCGCTGGAGTTCCTGGCGGCCCTGGCGCTGCTGGCGTTCCTCCAGGTCACCGCGAGCGCGCTCAACCTGCTCCCGGTGCCGGGGCTGGACGGCGGCAACATGCTCCAGCCGTGGCTCAACCCCCAGTGGCGACGGATGTACGACCTGTTCGCGCCGTACGGGTTCATCCTGCTCTTCGCCCTGCTGTGGAACCCGCGGATCGCCGGGTGGTTCTTCGGCGCGGTCTTCGCCGTCGGCGACGTCCTCGGCCTGCCCGCGCCGCTCTACGCGCACGGGCTCGACCTGATCCGGTTCTGGGAGTCCTGACCCGGCCGGTTCCGCCCTTTCGCGGCCGTCACCGGCCGCCGGTCCGCGAGCTGCGCCCCAGGGCCGGTCCGGGGCCGTGTCGGTACCACGCCGACGGGCCCCGGACCGGTACGGCGGTTCAGGGCCGCCGGGCCGGGCTCTCCGTCTTGCCCGGGTCCCGCTCGGTGATCGGGCCGACGATCTCGTCGATGGCCTTGAGCAGGTCCGCGTCGAGCTTCACGCCACTGGCCTTGACGTTGTCGTGCACCTGCTCCGGGCGGGAGGCGCCGACGATCGCGGACGAGACGTTGGGGTTCTGGAGCACCCAGGCGATCGCGAGCTGGGCCATGCTCAGCCCGGCCTGCTCGGCGAGCGGCCTGAGCCGCTGCACGGCGGTCAGCACCTCGTCGGTGAGGAACCTCGCGACGAACGCCGCGCCGGACTTCTCGTCGGTGGCCCGGGAACCGGCCGGCGGTGGCTGCCCCGGCAGGTACTTGCCGGAGAGGACGCCCTGCGCCATCGGCGACCAGACGATCTGACCGACACCCAACTCCTCGCTGGTGGGGATCACCTCGGCCTCGATGACCCGCCACAGCATGGAGTACTGCGGCTGGTTGGAGACCAGGGGGATGCGCAGCTCACGGGCGAGCTGGTGGGCCTCGCGGATCTGCGACGCCTTCCACTCCGAGACCCCGATGTAGTGCGCCTTGCCGGAGTGGACGATGTCGGCGAACGCCTCCATCGTCTCCTCCAGCGGGGTGCTGTAGTCGTACCGGTGGGCCTGGTAGAGGTCCACGTAGTCGGTGCCCAGCCGGCGCAGCGAGCCGTTGATCGACTCCATGATGTGCTTGCGGGACAACCCCCGGTCGTTGCGCCCCGGACCGGTCGGCCAGAAGACCTTGGTGAAGATCTCCAGCCCCTCGCGGCGCTCGCCACGCAGCGCCCGCCCGAGGACCTCCTCGGCACGCGTGGCGGCGTAGACGTCGGCGGTGTCGAAGGTGGTGATGCCGACGTCGAGCGCGGCCCGGACGCAGGCCAGCGCGGCCTCCTCCTCGACCTGCGACCCGTGGGTGATCCAGTTGCCGTACGAGATTTCGCTGACCATCAGGCCCGAACGGCCCAGGTGACGGAATTTCATGCCCCGACCCTAGCCCGGATCCGGTCCCGCCAGGCGGGCCGACCCGGCGCACCGGGTCCGGTCAGAGCAGCGGTTCGGTGTCCGCCAGCAGGTGTTCGATCTCCGCCGTCAGGCGGTCCCGGCTGCCGTGTGCCGGCTCGATCAGCGGCTCGCCCCGCCGGTCCAGCGCGCCCCACCGGCCGGCCGCGTCCCGCACCAGGAAGGCGACCGGGTGGACGACCACCGCGGTGTGCTCCGGTGCGACGACCGTCCGGCCGGACCGGTCCAGCACCCCGCGCCGGCCGCCCAGATCCACCACGGCCAGCCCCTCGTCGGTGAAGCCGTCGACGTACCGCCCGTCGGCGAGCGGGGTGGTGAAGCCGTCGTACCTCGGCGGCACGACCATCCGCCCGGACCGGTCGACCGCGCCCCAGGCGCCGTCGACCCGGACCGCCGCGACCCCGCGCCGGAACGGCCGCACGTCGTCGAAGCGCGACGGGACGGCCACCCGGTCGGCGGTGTCGACCGCCTGCCAGCCGCCGGAGCCGTCCCGGGACACCCAGGCCAGGCCGTCGGAGAACGAGCGGACGGCGAGGTAGGACGGATCGATCAGGGTCGTCCCGGTGTCGTCGATCAGCTCCCAGCCGTCGACGTCCGGACGGCGTACCCAGGCGACCCCCTCGCGGAACGGCTGCACCTCGGCGTACCCGGCGGCGACGACCAGCTCGCCCTCGACGTCGGCGTACCCCCAGAGCTGCCGCTCCTCGTCCAGGGTCGGCACCGGCGGCCGGTGCGTGCGGAGGATCTCCTCGCGGGCCCGGGGCAGCGGCCCGAAACCCTCCGCGGCGGCCTTCGCGAGGACCGCGTCCAGCGCCACCCCGGTGCGCGCGATCAGCTCACGGTCCTCGCCCCGACGCAGGTCCAGCGCCCGCTCGAAGTGCTGGCAGGCCTCGACGTGCCGACCCTGCTCGTAGCAGGAGCGGGCGAGGTGCTCGTGCAGGGTGGCCCGGAGGCGGTCGGGCAGCTCCGGGGAGTTCGCCTCGGTGAGAAGGCAGTCGGCCTCGGCATACTCGCCCCGCCACTGGAGCACCCGGGCCAGCCGGGCCCGCACCAGCGCGGTGCGTCGCAGTTCGCCGGTGGCTTCCGCGTGGGTCAGCGCGTGCCGGCCGTCGTCGAGCGCGTCGTCGAGGTCACCCAACAGCCGGTTGGCCACCGCCCGGAGGCTGAGCAGCCGGGCGCGTGACCGGTCGTCGGCGACGTGGCCCAGCATCTCGGTCAGGCCGTGCCGGGCCTCCCGGAGGGCGTCCGGCGCGTCCACCACCTCCCGCAGCGTCTCCGGGTGGAGCCGCCAGCGGCGTCCGGCCAGCCACTTCTCCGGATCGGACCGGGACGGGCTCGTCCACCCCGGTGCCGGGCCGCCCCACACCCGTCCCGGGGACGGCGTGAACAGGGACTGGCCGGACGGCGCGGAGACCGGTCGGTGCGGAGGCCCGGAGACGGGACGCCCCGGCGGGGTCGGGGCGGATCCTCCGGGCGCGACGGCCGGGCGGAAGGCCGGGGGTGCCGAAACCGGGGACGCCGGGGTGGGGGCGGGAGGCTGGGCGGTGGCGGGAGGGAGATCCGGCTGGGGACCGGGCACCGGACCCCGCCCATCCGGCTCGGGCGTCGACGGGGACGTGGGGCGTACCGGCTGCTTCGGGCGGAACCAGGCGTCGGCACCCTGCAACTCGGCCGCGACCGGAGGTGCCGACGGCGACGTGTCCGGTCGCGGCGTGTCCGGTCGCGACGAGTCCGGTCGCGACGTGTCCGACGGCGACGTGTCCGGCCGCGACGGGTCCGACGGGGCTGGGGCAGCCGACGTCGGCCCCGGACCGCCGGGCGGTGGAACCGGGTGGGACGGCGTGACCGCCGGAGCACTCCACCCGGTGGGTGCCGGCGCCATTCCGACCGGCCGGTCCTCGACGGCCTGGTCCGTAGCCCGGTCTCCGGACACCGGCATCACGGGGGACGAGACCGGGACCGCCGTCGTGGCCGCCGGAGGCGGAGAATCCTCTGTGGACGCCTCGGGTTCCGGTTCGTCCGGTGTCGACCCGTCGGCAGCGGCCTCTGGCTGCGGCTCCGCGGTCGCCTCCTCGGTGGGCGGGACCGACGACGCTGCCCCGGACGCGTCGGAGACCGGGGGAGCGGACACCGGTACGGCGCAGACCGGGGGAGCCGACCCGGGTGTGTCGCCCGTCGGTGGGGCGGACACCGGCCCGACCGGTGACACGGGCCCGACGCCGTCAGCCGCGTAGGCGACCGGTGCGGTCGCGCCGGCCGGCTCCGGCGCAGCAGGGGCGACCGCGTCATCGTCCGGCGTGCCGGTCGGGTCGACGTGGCCGTGGCCGGCGGCCTGACGCGGTCCGTCCGACGGCTCACGGTCAGCGACCTGGCGGGGCTGGGCTGAAACGCCGTCCGGCCCTCGTTCGTGGCCGAGGCTCCGGGTGAACTCGTGTCCGGTGTCGGCGCCGTCGTCCGGCCCGGCGTCGGGAGCGTCCCGGATGGCTCCGTGGGTGTCACCGTTCGGCGTCGCCGGCCCGGTGGTCCCGACGGGCTCGGGTCGATCCGGCTCCGGTCGGGTGTCGACAGTGTCGGTCGTCGGCTCCACCACCGCCGTTTCCGGCATCGGCTCGTCGGTGGCGGTGGCGGTGGCGGTGGCGGTGGCGGTGGCCGGGCCCGGCGTGCCGGGGCGGTCGTCCGTCGCCTCCGCGGTGTCGTCCTCCGGGCGGGCGTCGTCCGACGGCACGCCGGAGCCGGTGCGCTCGGAAACGTCCACGTCGACCCCGCCGTCCGGTCCGTCGGCGTCGACTCCGACGTCCGGTGCGTCGGTGGTCCGGTCGGTCGGCGTCCCGGGGACGACGTCCCCGGTGTCCGGCGCGGGGCGGTCATGGCCGGGCACCGCCTCGGCGTGGCTGGTATCCGCCGCCACCGACGTCGGGCGGGCCGGCTCCGGCTGATGGTGGTCGTCCTCCGGCTCGGGGCCGGTGGCGCGTCCGGCTCCGGGGGAGGGCAGGAACCCCAGGCGGAGTCCACCGAGGGGCGGAGCGGCGGCCGACGGGATCGCGGGTCCACCGTGGACCGGTACGGCGGCGGCGGACCCCGCCACCGGTGGCGGGGCCTCGTCGGAGACCGGGGAGGGCGCCGGCGGCACGGTCGGCGTGGTGGCGGGTGGTGCCACCGGTGGCGAGGTGACCGGGCGCAGATCCTCCGCCGTCAGGCGGTCCTCGTCGGGCACGCGCTTCTCGTCCTGAGCCGCCGACCGGGCCGAGACGATGCGTGCGGTGTCCTCGACCTCCGGGGACCACTCCCGGTGGGTCGCGGTCGGCTCCGCCGGCCGGGTGCCCCACCCTCGGGACCCGGTGTCGTCCGGGGCGATCCACGGCAGTGACGCGTCCTCCGGGGCAGTCCGGGACGGCGGGTGGGCGGCCTCCGGCGCGCTCCACGATCGGGCGTCCTCCGGCACGTCTCCCGGTCGGGTGTGCCCGGGGGCGTCCTGCGGCTGCGACCGGGCGGCTTCGGGCACACCCGGCCGTCCCGGGTACGACCACGCCTGGGTGGTCTCGTCGTCCCCCCGGGGCCAGTCCGGGGTACGGGGTGCGGGTTCGTGTCGACCGGCCGACCACGGTGGACGCGGCGACAGCTCGTCCCGGCCGGCGGGCCGTCGCGGGTAGGCCCGGGGGTCGTCCCGGAACCACTGCGGACGGGCGTGACCGTCCTCCGGGGAGCGTTGCTGGTGGGCGCGGCCCTCGTTCCGCTCACCTGACCATCGCCGGTCCGGCCCGCTGGCCGGACGGTCGGGCCATGCGGAGGTGGTGCCCGCCGGCGGTTCGGGCGGGGCGGCCGGCGGTCGGAACGACTCCCGCTCCGGGGCGACCGATGGTCGGAACGACTCCCGCTCCGGGGCGCGGCGTGCGTTCCCGCCGTCCCGGTGGCCGTCCGCCCCGCCGGCCGGACGGTCGTACCCGGGCACGATGTGGTCGGGCGCGTCGTGCCGGCGCGCGCCGTACGGGGGGAGTTCTCCGGGCTCCGGCAGCCAACCCGGCTCGTGGCGGGGCGCGGGGGAGACCGGCGGGTGTGGCCGGACGTCGCGGGCCGTCGTCGCCCACCCGTCGGGACCGTGGTGCGGGCGGTCGCCGTGCCAGCCGACGGTGCGGTCCGGTTCCCGGGGCCGCTCGCGGTCGACGGTCCAGCCGGGTGCCTGGTGCCGGATGTCGGCACGGGGCGGGTCGGCCGGCGGGTCGGTCCGCCACCCCGTGGTCGCGGGTGGCTCCGCCGGGTGGCGCTCCGGCGGCGCCGGCCATCCGGCGGGCGGCCGGGCGTACGGGTCCTCGACCCGGTGCTCGTCCCGCCGGCCGTGCCAGCCCTGCCCGTCGGGGTCGCCATGGTCGTCCCAGAGCGGCGGTCGCCGGTACCGGCCGTCCTGGTCGAGCGGCACCAGCGGGACGACCTCGGCCCGGCCGGTGGCGGTGCCCCGGTGCCGGTCGCCGCGGAACGGGACCTGCTGGATGCCGATGTCGCCGGGGTAGCGCTGCCCCGGGAACTGGGGGTGCCACTCCCTGGTCGGCTCGACCATCCAGGAAGGTTCGCCCAGGTCACGCCAGCGGTCGTACCCGCTCATCCGGTGACCTTCCGCCCGCCCGCGCGCCGCGCCCGGGGAGCCGGATCGCGTCGGTCGCTCACGGCGGTGTCACCTCGTCGGAAATTGTCGCGCTGGCAGTCCGGGCGTGTCGGTAGAGTCGCCCGGTCCGGCACTGCGTGGCTGCGGAAGGAGGGTAACGGCGTGGGCTCCGTCACCGCCACTGTGGGACCGGCCCGGCACTCACACGTTATCCTATGGTTTCGGACATTTGCCGCGATAGTCGGATCGGGATTCCGGCGTTACTCAACGTATCGGCAGGCTGCGGTGGCCGGGGTCGTCACCAACACCGTCTTCGGCTTCCTCCGTTGCTACCTCCTGCTCGCCGTGGCCCGGCAGGCCGGCTCGGTCGCCGGTTACGACCCGGCCCGGCTGGCGACCTTCGTCTGGATGGGGCAGGGACTGCTCACCGTGGTCCTGCTCTGGGGCTGGACCGAACTGGCCGACCGGATCCGCACCGGGGACGTGGTCAGCGACCTGCTCCGCCCGGTCGATCCGGTGACCAGCCACCTCGCCACCGACCTGGGCCGCGCCGGCTACGCGGTGCTGGCCCGCATGGTGCCGCCGGTGCTGGTCGGCCCGCTCTTCTTCGAGGTCTACCTGCCGACCCGCTGGTCCACCGCGCTGCTGTTCCTGCTGTCGGTGCTGCTGGCGGTGGTGGCCAGCTTCGGCTGCCGGTACCTGGTCAACGCCACCGCCTACTGGTTGCACGACGTCCGGGGCCCGATGATCCTCTGGACGCTCAGTTCCGGTCTGCTGGCCGGGCTCTACTTCCCGCTGCGCTTCCTGCCGGAGGGGCTCCACCAGACGCTGTGGATCGTCACCCCGTTCCCGAGTCTCTTCCAGACCCCGCTCGACGTGCTGGTCGAGGTCGACCCGCCGCCGGTCTCGCTCGCCCTGGTCGGGATCCAGGTGGTCTGGACGGTGCTGATCCTGGCGTCCTGCCGGGTGGTGCAGCGCCGGGCCGAGCGTCGGCTGGTGGTGCAGGGTGGCTGACCCGGCCGGCACGACGCTCGCCGCGTACCGGGCGCTGCTCGGCGCGCAGGCACGGTCGCAGACCGCGTACCGGGTGTCGTTCACCGTCGACCTGCTGGGCAACGTCGGGGCGACCGTCTTCGACGTGCTCACCGTCTTCGTCCTCTTCGGGGTGACCCGCGAACTCGGCGGCTTCACCCTGCGCGAGACGTTCGTGATGGTCGCCCTCTCCGCCTGCGCCTTCGCCACCGCCGACCTGCTGGTCGGCAACATCGAGCGGTTACCCCGGTACGTGCGCACCGGCCTGTTCGACACGGTGCTGCTGCGCCCACTCGGCGCGCTGCCGCAACTGCTGCTGATGGACCTGCCGCTGCGCAAGGTCTCCCGGGTGGTCTTCGGGCTGGCAGTCCTGGTGGTGGCGGTCGGCACGGCCGGGATCGAGTGGACCCCGGCGCGGGCGGCGCTGGTGATCCTCGCCCCGCTGGCCGGGGTGGTCTTCTTCGGCTCGGTCTTCGTGGCCACCGCGACCGTCTCGTTCTACTGGGTCGAGTCGGGGGAACTGGCCAACTCGGTCACCTACGGCGGGCGGGACTTCACCTCGTACCCGATCACGGTCTTCGGGGGCTGGTTCCGCGCCGTCTTCGCGTACGGTCTCGGCTTCGCCTTCGTCAGCTACCACCCGGCGCTGGCGCTGCTCGGCCGGGACGACCCGCTCGGCCTGCCGGCCTGGGTGGGCTGGGCCTCGCCGGGCGTCGCGGTGGTCGCCGCCGCGATCGCCGCCACGGCGTGGCGGACCGGTGTCCGACACTACCGGAGTACGGGGTCATGAGCGGAACCGTCATCGAGGCGCACGAGCTGCGCAAGGAGTTCACCGTACGGGTCCGGGCCGGCCGGCTGCGCCGGCACAAGCGGGTCGTCACCGCCGTCGACGGCGTGGACCTGCGGGTGGAACGGGGCGAGATGCTCGGCTACATCGGCCCGAACGGGGCCGGGAAGTCCACCACGCTGAAGATGCTCACCGGCGTGCTCACCCCCACCGGCGGTACGGTGCGGGTCTGCGGTCTGGAGCCGGTCGCCCGGCGGACCCGGCTGGCTCTGGGCATCGGCGTGGTGTTCGGGCAGCGGTCCCAGCTCTGGTGGGACCTGCCCCTGCGGGACTCGTTCGACCTGCTGCGGCACGTCTACCGGGTGCCGGCCGCCGCACACGCCGCCCGGCTGCGCCGCTGCCGGGACCTGCTCGACCTGGACGCCTTCCTCGACACCCCGGTCCGTCAGCTCTCGCTCGGCCAGCGGATGCGCGGGGAGCTGACCGCCGCCCTGCTGCACGGCCCGCAGGTGATCTTCCTCGACGAGCCGACCATCGGGCTGGACGTGGTCAGCCGGCAGGCGGTGCGGGGTTTCCTCGCCGAACTGGGCCGAGCCGGGGACACCACACTGGTGCTGACCACGCACGACCTGGCCGACATCGAGCGGCTCTGCCAGCGTCTCGTGGTGATCGACCACGGCCGGGTGGTCCACGACGGCTCGATCGCCGCCCTGCACCGCCGGTACGGCTCCCGCCGACTGGTGGTCGCCGAGCTGGACGTCCCCCTGTCCGATCCGCCGACGCTGCCCGGCGCGCCGTTGCAGCGGGTGGAGGCCGACGGGCACCGGCTGGTCTTCGCGCTGGAGTCGGCGGGCGCGGCCGAGGTGGTCGCCGGGCTGGCCGGGCTCGCCACGCTCCGCGACCTCTCGATCGTCGAGCCGGACATCGAGGACGTCGTGGCCCGCCTCTACCGGACCGGACAGCCGGCCAGGGCGACCGCGGTCTCCACCGGCACCTGAGCGGGGTGCGCGGGCGTGTGTGGTGGTTGCAGGGGTCCCCTGTTACCGCATTCTGGCGAGGAGGGGACCCCTGCAACCACCTGGGAAGGACGTCAGACCGGATCGCCGAGGTTCACCTGGGGAGCCGGGGCCCGCATCCTGCGGAACGTGATCGAGCGCATGATCGCGTAGAGGTAGAGCGAGCCCATCCGCTCGCCGCTGTTCGGGAAGCGCTCGCGGACCAGCTTCTTGATCTTGCGGCTGATCAGGATCGAGTCGATCACCACGCCGATCGCCAGCGCCGCCCAGAGCAGGTTCGAGACCAGGCGCACGGTCGGCGGCATCGCGGCCGACGAACCGATCAGCACGACCAGCGCGCCGCCGAAGAACCAGGTGCCGACGGTACGCCGGGCGTCGACCACGTTACGGGCCAGCAGCCGCTCCGGTCCCCGGTCCCGGGGGCCGCCCTCGCGGCGGAACTCCTCCGCCGCCTCGGCCCGCAGCCGGCGGCGTCGCTCCTTGGCCTCCTCCTTGCTCAACGGCTTGGTGGCGGCGGCGACCCGGCGGTTGGCCGTGGGGCGCTTCGGCGTCTCGCGCCCCTTGGCCGGGGTGTAGCCCCGGGAGCGGGCAGACGCGGACGTCTCCTCCACCGTCACCTCGGTGACGGACTCGTCGGCGACGGCGGTGGACTTGCGGCGAAACAGCGAGGGCACGTGGTGAAGGGTAGCCAACCATCGGCGGCCGGTGCACATCACGGTGCACTGGCCGCCGGTCGGGTTGGACGGGTCACGCCCGCACGGGGCGGTTCGGCGCCGTGCCGGGCGGGTGGCTCACGACCCCACCCGCACGCCGGCGCGACGTCCCGCCCGACGGGTCCAGCCCCTCGTCGCGTACGCCGTCAGGGGCGTTCGACGTGCGCGCCGAGGTCGGCGAGCTTCGCCTCGAAGTCCTCGTAGCCCCGGTTGATCAGGTCGACGCCGTACACCCGGGAGGTCCCCTCGGCGGCGAGCGCGGCGATCAGGTGGCTGAACCCGGCCCGCAGGTCCGGGATGACCAGGTCGGCGGCGTGCAGCTTGCTCGGTCCGGCGATCACCGCCGAGTGCTTGAAGTTGCGCCGGCCGAAGCGGCACGGGGTGCCGCCCAGGCAGTCCCGGTACACCTGGATGTTGGCACCCATCGCGTTGAGCGCCTCGGTGTAGCCGAGCCGCTGCTCGTAGACCGTCTCGTGGACGATCGACAGGCCCCGGGCCTGGGTCAGCGCGACGACCAGCGGCTGCTGCCAGTCGGTCATGAAACCGGGGTGCACGTCGGTCTCCAGCGCGGTGGCGTGCAGCTCGCCGCCCGGGTGCCAGAACCGGATGCCGCCCTCCTGGCCGAGGTCACCCAACCGGGGCGGACGGGTGTCGGTCACCTCGTACTCGCCGCCGACCGAGCGGAACACGTTCAGGAAGGTCATCATGTCGGCCTGCTGCGCGCCGAGCACCTCGACGTGACCCCGGGTCGCCAGCGCCGCTGCCGCCCAGCTCGCCGCCTCGATCCGGTCCGGAATCGGCCGGTGGGTGTAGCCGTGCAGCTTCGGCACGCCCTGGATCTCGATCACCCGGTCGGTGTGCACCTTGATGATCGCGCCCATCTTCTGGAGGACGCAGATCAGGTCGATGATCTCCGGCTCCACCGCCGCGTTGCGCAGCTCGGTGACGCCCTCGGCCATCACCGCGGTCAGCAGCACCTGCTCGGTCGCGCCGACGCTCGGGTACGGCAGCGCGAACTTGGTGCCGTGCAGCCCGTTCGGCGCGGACAGGTGCAGCCCCTCCGGGGTCTTGTCGACCGTCGCGCCGAACTCGCGCAGTGCCTGGAGGTGGAAGTCGATCGGCCGGGGGCCGATGTGGCAGCCACCCAGGTCGGGGATGAACGCGTGACCGAGGCGGTGCAGCAGCGGGCCGCAGAACAGGATCGGGATCCGGCTCGACCCGGCGTGCACGTTGATCTGGTCGGTGCTCGCGCTCTCCACGTTCGCCGGGTCGAAGACCAGCTCGCCATCCTCCTGGCCGTCGCTGACCTTCACGCCGTGCAGGCCGAGCAGGCCCCGGACCACCTCGACGTCCCGGATCCTCGGTACGTCGAAGAGTCGGCTCGGGCTGTCGCCGAGCAGGGCGGCGACCATCGCCTTGGAGACCAGGTTCTTCGCGCCGCGCACGCGGATCCGCCCTTCCAGCGGAGTTCCTCCGTGTACGACCAGGACGTCGTTGGTCAACGCAACCTCCAGCGCGTCGGTGCTGCCGTGTGGGGTGATTGAGGGGCCGGCGACTCGTCGCTACCCGGACTGCGGCCGGTGGTAAACGGCTCGATCAGTCGTCGCTCGGGCAGCATAGCCCTCGGTGACGAGAATGACTCGGGCAGACCGCATCGCATGCTGTGAAAGGGTGACGGGGGGTACGTTTCCGCACCCACACGTCACCGACGGTCGTCAGGCCCCGGGGAGGGCCAGCATCTGGTCCAGTGCCACCCGGGCGTGGTGGGCGGTGTCCGCATCGACGGTGATCTGGTTGACCACCCGGCCGGCGACCAGCTCCTCCAGCGCCCACACCAGGTGCGGCAGGTCGATGCGGTTCATCGTCGAGCAGTAGCAGAC
Source organism: Micromonospora inyonensis (assembly GCF_900091415.1). Classification (NCBI taxonomy): domain Bacteria; kingdom Bacillati; phylum Actinomycetota; class Actinomycetes; order Micromonosporales; family Micromonosporaceae; genus Micromonospora; species Micromonospora inyonensis. The sequence continues at coordinate 541,677 of NZ_FMHU01000002.1, forward strand.
CGCCTTGTCGAGGAACATGATCTGCTTGTCCGGGTGGGCCAGCGCGAGCCGGCGGACCAGGTTCAGTTCGGTGCCCACCGCCCAGGCCGAGCCGGCCGGGGCCGCCTCGATGGTCCGGATGATGTACTCGGTCGAGCCGACCAGGTCGGCGGCGTTGACCACCTCGTGCCGGCACTCCGGGTGGACCAGCACGTTGACCCCGGGCACCCGCTGCCGGACGTCGTCGACGCTGTCCAGGGTGAACCGGCCGTGCACCGAGCAGTGCCCCCGCCACAGGATCATCCGCGCGTCCCGCAGCTGCCCGGGGGTCAGCCCGCCGTTCGGCTTGTGCGGGTCGTAGAGCACGCAGTCGTCCAGCGAGAAGCCCATCTCCAGCACGGCGGTGTTGCGGCCGAGGTGCTGGTCGGGCAGGAAGAGCACCTTCGACCCCTGCTCGTACGCCCAGTCCAGGGCCCGCTTGGCGTTCGACGAGGTGCAGACCACGCCGCCGTTGCGGCCGACGAACCCCTTGATGTCGGCCGAGGAGTTCATGTACGTCACCGGGACGGTGTCGGCGGCGATGCCCAGCTCGGTCAGCACGTCCCAGGCGGTCTCCACCTGCGAGAGCACCGCCATGTCGGCCATCGAGCAGCCGGCGGCCAGGTCGGGCAGGATCACCTTCTGCGCGTCCGAGGTGAGGATGTCGGCGCTCTCGGCCATGAAGTGCACACCGCAGAAGACGATGTACTCGGCGTCCGGGCGGGCCGCCGCCTCCCGGGCCAGCTTGAACGAGTCGCCGGTCACGTCGGCGAACTGGATCACCTCGTCGCGCTGGTAGTGGTGGCCCAGCACGAAGACCCGGTCGCCCAGCGCCGCCTTGGCCGCCGCCGCGCGGGCCACCAGATCCGGGTCGCTCGGCGCCGGCAGGTCACCCGGACACTCCACGCCACGCTCGGTGGCGGGATCGCTGCCCCGGCCGAGAAGGAGCAGCGCCGTCGCGGTGTTGGAGGGTTCCACCCAGGTCGAAGTCACGACCCCATGGTCCCACAGCACGGCCGTGGCGCAGCCTCCCCGGATGTGGGCTGCCACACTGCTGGGCATGCGTGTGCTGCTCTGTCCGGACAAGTTCGCCGGCACCCTCCCGGCGCAGGAGGTGGCCCACGCGGTGGCCGCCGGCTGGCGCGAGGTCGCCGACGGTGACGAACTCCTCATCCGTCCCCTCGCCGACGGTGGGCCCGGTTTCGTCGCGGTCCTCGCCGACGCGCTCGGCGGCCGGCGGGTGCCCGTACCGACGGTCGACCCGCTGGGCCGTGCGACGACGGGGGAGATCCTGCTCACCGACGACGGGACCGCGTACCTCGAGAGCGCCCAGGCGTGCGGGCTGCACCTGCTCGCCGCCGCCGAGCGCGATCCGAAGGCCACCACGTCGTACGGGCTGGGGCTGCTGGTCACCGCCGCCGTCGAGCACGGCGCGCGGACCGTGGTGGTCGGGCTGGGGGGCTCCGGCACCAACGACGCCGGCGCCGGGATGTTCGCCGCGCTGGGCGCGACCCCGCTCGACGACACCGGCCACGCCCTGCCGTACGGCGGGGCGGCGCTGGCCGCCGTGGCCGGCCTGGACGGGACGCCCCGACTGCGCGACGCCACCCTGGTCGCCGCCACCGACGTGGACAACCCGCTCCTCGGGCTGCACGGGGCGAGCAACGTCTACGGCCCGCAGAAGGGAGCCACCCGCGAGGACGTGCTGCTGCTCGACGCGGCGTTGGAGCGGTTCGCGGGCGTACTGGAGAGGGACCTGCCGGGGTGCCCGGCGGGGCTCGGCGCGCTGCCCGGCGGCGGCGCGGCCGGCGGACTCGGCGCGGCGGTCCTCGCCCTCGGCGGCCGGTGCGAGTCCGGCATCGGGCTGGTCACCCGGGCGATCGGCCTGGACGCCGCGCTCGACGCGGTGGACCTGGTGATCACCGGTGAGGGCTCGTTCGACCACCAGTCGCTGCGCGGCAAGGTGGTCGCCGGGGTGGCCGGCGCGGCCCGGGACCGGGGCGTGCCCTGCGTGGTGGTGGCGGGCCGGGTCAGCACCGGCCGGCGCGAGGCCGCCTCGGCCGGGGTGACCGACACGTACAGCCTGGTCGAACACTTCGGTGGGGAGGAACATGGCGGGATCGAGGCGGCCATGGGTCGCCCGGCCGAGGGACTGCGGGCGCTGGGTGCCCGGCTGGCCCGGCAGTGGAGCCGCTGACGGCCGTCGGTGCCTGTGGCATTCGGGCGGCTGACCCGCCGACCGGGCCGTCCCGCCCCGGGGCGGCCTACAATCAGACCTGGACCACAGTGGGAATCACTGGACCGGCGAGGACGTTGGCCAGGAGAGACCACACCGACGCGCAGGGAGAATTCCACGTGACCACGCCAGCGCAGACCGACTCGACCGAGGCCAAGGCCCCCACGACCGTCGTCCTCACCGACGTCGCGGCGCAGAAGGTCAAGGCCCTGATCGAGCAGGAGGACCGCGACGACCTGCGGCTCCGGGTCGCGGTGCAGCCGGGCGGCTGCTCCGGCCTGCGGTACCAGCTCTTCTTCGACGAGCGTTCCCTCGACGGGGACATCGTCAGTGACTTCGATGGTGTCGAGGTCGTCGTCGACCGGATGAGCGCCCCCTACCTGACCGGCGCCACCATCGACTTCGCCGACCGGATCGACGCCCAGGGCTTCACCATCGACAACCCGAACGCGGGCAGCTCCTGCGCCTGCGGCGACTCGTTCAGCTGAGTCCCACCACCCGGGCCCGACGGCGGGGCCGCCCCTCACGGGGGCGGCCCCGCCGTTTCTCGTACCGCCCGTCATCCGCGCCCCGCCCCGCCCCTTTTTGCTGGTAGCAGGGGCCCCTTGCAGGTGATTTCCGTACTGCAGGGGACCCCTCCTACCACCCGCGCCGACACCCGCCACCTCCGTGTGGCCGCCCATGCTCTCGAGCACCGCTCGAAGGGCCATGTCCCGACCGGCCGGCCGGTGCGAAGATGGCCGGGCCGGTAGGCTGACCGGCGCTCTGCTCCCCGACCGCGAGGGTTGACATGAAGATCGCCGTGACCGGCTCGATCGCGACCGACCACCTGATGAGCTTCCCCGGGCGGTTCGCCGACCAGCTCATCGCCGACCAGTTGGACAAGGTCTCGCTGTCCTTCCTCATCGACGACCTCATCGTCCGGCGCGGTGGCGTGGCCGCGAACATCGCCTTCGGGATGGCCCAGCTCGGATTGACCCCGGTGCTGGTCGGCGCGGTCGGCGCCGACTTCGCCGACTACCGCTCCTGGCTGGAGCGGCACGGGGTCGACTGCGACTCGGTGCACGTCAGCGAGGTCGCGCACACCGCCCGGTTCGTCTGCACCACCGACACCGACATGTGCCAGATCGCGTCCTTCTACGCCGGGGCGATGAGCGAGGCCCGCAACATCGAGCTGGCCCCGGTCGCGAAGCGGATCGGCCGTCTCGACCTGGTGCTGGTCGGAGCCAACGACCCCGAGGCGATGCTGCGCCACTCGGCCGAGTGCCGGGAACGGGGCTACCACTTCGCCGCCGACCCGTCCCAGCAGCTCGCCCGGATGGAGGGCAGCGACGTCGCCGGCCTGATCGACGGCGCTACCTACCTGCTCACCAACGAGTACGAGAAGTCGCTGCTGCAGAGCAAGGCCGGCCTGACCGACGCCCAGCTCCTCGACCGGGTGACCATCCGGGTCACCACGCTCGGCAAGGACGGCGTGGAGATCGAGGGACGGGACGTCCCGCGCATCCACGTGCCGGCCGTTCGGGACGTTCCTGAGATCGACCCGACCGGGGTCGGCGACGGCTTCCGGGGTGGATTCTTCGCCGGACTCTCCTGGGGGCTGACCCTGGAGCGGGCCGCCCAGGTCGGCTGCCTCTCGGCGGCGCTGGTGCTGGAGAACCAGGGGGCGCAGGAGTACGAGATCCGCCGGGACGCCTTCGTCAAGCGCCTCGCCGAGGAGTACGGCGACGCCGTCGCCGACGAGGTCCGCCCCCACCTGCTCGGCTGACCGCCTGCGCACCCCTCCGGGCAGCCGTCGCATCTCGGTGGCCGTCCGGAGGGGTGCGGTGTCGACCGCCGGTGCCAGCGGTTGGCTCAGGGCCGGCGGTCGACTTTCAGGGCCGGCGGTCGACTCAGGGCCGGCGGTTGAGTCAGGGCCGGCGGGGCGGGGCGGCCACGAAGGTGGCCCACTGGGCCGCGCTGAAGGTGAGCACCGGACCGGACGGGTCCTTGCTGTCACGGACCGCGACCGCGTCGGGCAACAGCGCGCACTCCACGCAGTCGCCGTTGTTGGCACTCCGGCTGCTGGTGAACCAACGGACCCGGGACAGGTCGGGGGTGGGCATGTCGGCCTCCGTGGCTATCGGGCGCCAGCCAACTCCGTGATCAACGCGCGCGACTCGGCGGGGGAGAGGGCGACCTGGCGCAGGTTGTCGGCCACCATGCTATAGGTTCGCACCCCGTCCGGGTCCTGCACGTACATCGCCCCGTCGAGCACCTCGGTGTAGGCGATCGGCCGGACGTGCGCGAAGTCCAGCACGACGAACTTGCCCAGTGGCGTTGCCGCGTGCGGCCCGTCCTCGGGGCGGAGCACCTGGACCGTGACGTTGGGCAGCTCGGACATCGCGGCGAGGTGGCGGAGCTGGGCCCGGCGGGTCTCCTCGCCGTTCACCCGCAGCCGCAGCGCCGCCTCGCCGATCACCGCGTGCAGGGTCAACGGATCCTCGTCGGTGAGCCGCCGGGCGCGGGTCTGCCGGAACGAGACGAACCGTTCGGCGTGGTCCGGCCGGACGAAGCCGGTTCCGAGGGTGAGCGCCTGTGCGTACTCCTCGGTCTGCAGAAGCCCCGGCACCACCATGGACTCGAAGACGAACGCGGTGTCGGCCAGCCCTTCGAGGCCGACGTAGGTGCGGAACCAGTCCGGTACGACGTTCGCCCACGGCGCCCACCACGTCTTCGCGTCGGCCCGACCCGTCAGCGAGATGAGCCGGTCGGTTGCCGGCTGGTCGGCCCCGCAGGCGCGCAGGATCGTCGCCACGTCCTCCGGGAACTGCTGGTAGCGCCCGCTCTCCATGTGGCCGAGCTTCGGCTTGCCGATGCCGGTGACGGCGGCCAACTCGCTGAGCGACATCGGCACCTCCCGTCGGTAGCGGGCCAGCTCGGCGCCGATCAACCAGCGCAACGCGGACGGGTCGTTCCGTGGCCCCACCCTGGTACCTCCTCGTCGTGCACCTACCGACACATCCTCTCCGTGAGGCTTTCGTTACGCAAGTGAACGCGCTATATGTATAGCTATCTCAAGAGGTGGAGGGCATGCATGTGGGACGGAGCCATGCGACCGTTGGGCACACCGGAGGAGTTCCACCAGATGTTGGTCGACCTGGTGACCGAGTTCGCACCTCGCCGGTTCGCTATCTGCGAGGAGTACGGCGACCGGATCGACGGGGCGGTGTTCGCCTGGGGCATCGCGTTCCCCGACGGGGTCCTGCTCTGTGGCGACCAGCGGGCGTACGCCGGACGCTTCCCGAGTGCTGACAGCGCCGTACGGATCTTCAGCCGGGTCGGTCGCCGGCTACGCCTGGTCTGGATTGACGAGCCGGCCCCACCGAGCCTCCCCACATGAAGCTGGCCGGTAGCTCCACAACGGCGGAGCTACCGGCCAGCCCTCTTTCGCAGGGCGGGGATCACGGGATCGGTGACTGCTCCGAGGCGGCTGACGGCGTCGGCTCGTTGGTCGGTTCCGGTGTCGTTCCCTCCGTGCTCGGGTCCGGTGGCGTTCCCTCCGTGCTCGGGTCCGGTGGCGTCGGAGTGCTCGTGAGTGTGGCCGGCGGCGTCGGATTCGGGGCCGGCGTCGTCGGACGCGTAGCCGGGGAAGGGTTGGCGGACGGAGTGGCCGTGGGGCTGCCGGTAGGGGTCGCCGTCGCCGACGGGCTCTGCGGAGCGGTCGTGGTGGGTGCCCCACTCGGGGCCGGTGCGGCCGGTGCGTCGGCTTCGATGATGGCCAGGATCTGCTCCTTGCAACTCGCCAGTTGGGCCTCGATCTCCTGCGGGGACAGCCCCTCGATGCGCTGACCGAACCGTTCGATCTCCTCCCACAGCGTGTTCAACCTGGCCTTGGCCTCGTCGCTCAACCCTTCGGGCAGGGTGACGACCAACTGCGAGGCCAGCGCGTAGGTGACGCAGTCCCGGCACGAGTAGTTGACGGCCGCCGAGATGTTCTGGGGCACGACCACGTCTGCGGGACCGACGACGAGCACCACCTGAAACGCGACCGCGACTGTCTGGCAGTTCTGGCAGTTGGCCAGGGCGTAGGCCTCGTTGTGGTTGTCGACGGTGTCGCCGGTGGCCCAGACGAGGGCGAACGCGACGTCGTAGACGGTGGATCCGTCCTGGGTGTTGACCGAGAGAGCCTGGTTGTCCCCGGCGCGGGGTGCCTCGGGCGGGTTGAACGGGAAGACCCAGGTGGGCGCTGGCGTGCCGTTGCCCGGCTGGTCCGGGTTCCGGGGCACCATGACGAGCGCGAGGCGCTGTTCCTCGGTGGGTGGCGGGGCTGCCGTCGGCCAGACGGTCGTCACGGTGCGCCGCTGACCCACCTGCAGTGGGCGGTCCACCGGCGGCACGGTGGGCTGCCGGTTCGCCATCGGCAGGGCGTCGGCGACGGTTCCGCGTTCGTGTTTCTGGATGGGCTGGTACTTCGCGCTGTCCGGCCACCACGCCCAGACCAACGCCGCCACCACGGCAACGCCGGCGACGACCGCGGCGGCACGGCGTCTCGGCCTGCCGGCGGTGGCGTGCCACACGGCGGTGACCGTCTGCCGCACGAGGCGGACCAGCAGGTACGCGATGCCGAGCAGCGGCAGGCAGATCGCGAGCATCGCGAGCAGGCCGACGCCGATCCGGGGAACGTCACCGGCCGCCCAGTGGGTGGCGAGGAGTCCGGCGTGGTTCCCCAGGCTCTGCCACGCGGTGGCGGCTACCCGGGGGAGCGCGGTCACCACGAGGACCAGCGACACGAGGAGCAGCGGCACCACGGTCAGCACCCAGAGGGTGACCACCACCCGGGCCCAGGGCTTGAGCACCTTCGACTCGGCCCGGCCCCATCGGGTCGGCAGCAGCCCGAGCAACGTCGGCCTGATGCGGGAGTACAGGTCGGGTACGCCGGTCAGGTCGGCCAGGATGTGGTATCCGTCGAAGCGCACGAACGGCGCCAGTTGGCGGATCATCTGCAGCACCTGGGCCGCGATGATGAGCAGTAGCGCGTCCCACCGGGTGACCGCCCAGGTGACGAAGATCGCGACGGCGACGATCGCGTTGAAGTACAGCCCGCCGAGGTCGACCCGGATCCGGCCGGCCCGTCCGAGCCGGTAGCTGTCGTCGACGTTGGTGTAGAAGGCCGGCCAGACCAGGTAGAGGCCCACGCCCATCGTGCCGGGCATCGCGCCGCCGTACCGGCAGGCCGCGGCGTGACCGAACTCGTGGAAACCGGCCGAGACGACCGTGATCGCGAAGACCAGCAGCAGCAGGCCGGGCTCGTCGAACGCCTGGTGGGTGGCGGAGGCCAGCCCCTTGTCGAAAAGGACCCATCCGGTTGACAGCAGGAACGCGGCGAGCATGACGGCGACGACGAACGGCCGGAACAGCAGCGCGAAGGGAGCGGTGATCCGTTGCGTGACCTGCGGGTTCGACACCACGAACCGGAACCGGAGTGCCAGCAGGGGATTGGACCTTGGTGCCGCCGGAGCCGATCCGTCCGCCGACCGGAGGAGGCCGAGCGGCTCCAGCTTTCGCTCGGCCAGCATGCGGACGTTGTCCGCCGTCACCAACCGTTCCGTCGTGCGGGTCAGGATCTCCGCGATTTCCGGGTATGTCCGCTCTCCGTCGACCGCCTCGAGGAGCAGATAGAGCAGTCGGGTGAGTTGGCAGGTCTGCCCGTCGGCGCGTCGGACCAGCCCAGGTGGCTGACGGTAGCCGGAGCCGGGAAGCTCACCCAGCAGTTCCAGTCCCGGAGCGTGGGCCGGGACCACCTCTGGCCGGGAATCCTCCGACCCCTCCGGGAGGTGATCGCCGCTGTCCGGCCGCCGCCCGTCGGGGCGGGGCGCCGTGCTGGCAGCGCCCCGCCCCGAGGAGTCGTTCGTGTCGATCGGCGCGATGACACTCATGTCTGTTACTGGGTGATCTCGGCCGTCTGGTCGGCCGTGGCTTCCGCGGTCACGTCGTCGAGGTGCTGGTTGATGATGGCGTCCTGTTGGGAGATCGCGGTCGCGCTGGAGTCCACCGACGCGACGTTCGCGGCTACTGCGGCGTCGATCGGGGCCGCGACGTTGGCGTTGGCGGCGACGGCGCCCGCGACCGGGGCGGCCAGGTCGGCGTCAAGAGCGACGTTCACGTCGACGTTGAGCAGGTCACCGTCGAGCATCGAGGTCGGGTCGGTCGGCACGGTCACGTCACCGGGGTCACCGGGGTCGGTGGGAGTGGGTTCGCCGCTGCCCGGGTCCACGACGTCGTCGGACTGGTCGATCGTGCTGTCTTGGGGAGCGGTGGCGATCGCCTCGCCGGAGAGCGTCTGTTCGATGAGGACGCCCTGGTCGGACAGGGCGGCGGCTTCCGAGCCGGTGGAGAGGATGTTCGCGCCGACCGCGGCGTCGATGGGGGCCGCGATGTTGGCGTTGGCGGCGACCGCGAGGTCGATCGGGGCCGCGAGGTCCAGCGCGAGGTCGAGGTCCACGTTGAGGTCGAGGAGCGAGATCACCTCTTTGGTCGGCAGCGCGGTTGCCGACTCGGCAGCCAACTCGTCCATCGACAGGGGCGTCAGATCGGGTGCACTCACGTCAGCTCCATTCCGGGCACGCGGGCGTGCCATCGCTCGGTCACGGCGTGGGACCGAGCGGGCATCGGCTCACCCTGTTCCACTCGGTCGGGAGAACCTCTGCCCCGGACGAAGAATCTGAAACCAGGCGTCCGTGACCAGGCCCGCTCGACGGGCCAGGGTGCGGGGCTCAGTGGATGCGGCGGACGTCGTAGCCGGGGCCCTCGACGGCGGTCACGAACTCCTGCCCGCGCATCCGGCACCAGGCCGGGATGTCCACCGCCGCCGCCGGATCGTCGGCGAGCACCCGCAGCACCGCGCCGACCGGCAGGTCCGGCAGGCGGCGGGCGAGGGCGATGACCGGCAGCGGGCAGCGCTGCCCGCGACAATCCAGCACCTCGCCCGGCTCGGCGGTCGCGCCCGGTTCAGTGGTCGGGGCTCGTCGCGGGTCGGCCCCGGCGGGCCGGGCGGGGGTCACAGCCCCACCACGCCGGCCTCGGCGCGCAGGTCGGCGACGATCCCCGGCAGTTCGGCCAGGAACCGCTCGACGTCCGCCTCGGTGGTCTCCCGGTGCAGGCTGATCCGGACGTTGCCGTGGGAGAGCACCCCCATCGCCTCCAGCACGTGCGACGGTCGCAACGTCGACGCGGTGCACGACGACCCGGAGGAAACCGCGAAGCCCCGCCGGTCCAGCGCGTGCAGCAGCGCCTCGCCGTCGACGTAGAGGCAGGAGAAGGTCACCAGGTGGGGGAGGCGGTCCACCGGATCGCCCACCACCTCGACGTCCGGCACCTCCACCGCGACCCGGGTCCGGATCCGTTCCACCAGCGGCGTCAGCCGGGCGGCCTCGGCCGCCGCGTCGGCCGCCGCCGCGCGCAGGCTCGCCGCCGCCGCCACCACCGCCGGCAGGTTCAGCGACCCGGGGGTACGCCCCGCCTCGGCCTCGTCGGCCGGCCAGGGCGACTCCCAGCGGGTGCCCTTGCGGACCACCAGCAGCCCCACGCCCGACGGGCCGCCCCACTTGTGCGCGCTGGCGGTCAGCACCGACCAGCCGGCGGGCACCGGTGCCCGGCCGACCACCTGGGCCGCGTCGACGTGCAGCGGCACCCCCGCCCCGGCGCAGGCGGCGGCGGCTTCGGCGACCGGCTGCACGGTGCCCACCTCGTGGCTGGCCGCGATCAGGCTGGCCCAGGCCACACCGGGGGCGCGCACCGCTGCCGCCCAGCCGTCGAGGTCGAGTCGGCCCAGCCGGTCCACCGGCACCGGCACCGCCGCGCCGCCGCCCGCCACGTGCCGTTCGGCGGCGTGCAGCACGGCGGAGTGTTCGATCGCCGAGTGCACCAGCACCGGCCCGACCCGCCGGCGGGCGGCCAACCCGCCCAGCACCGCGCCGTGGGCGGCGGTGGTGCCGTTGGCGGTGAAGGAGAGCTCGTCGGGGCGTACGCCGAGGGTCTCGGCGGCGGCGGCCCGCGCCGCGTCGAGGAGTTGGCGGGCCCGGCGGGCCTGGGCGTAGAGCCGGCCGGGGTCGGCCCAACCGTCGGCCAGGGCGGCGCCCAGCGCCTGTCTGGCTACCGGGTGCAACGGGGCGGCGGTGGCCGCGTCCAGGTAGACCGAAGCAGCGCTCACGGGTGCCAACGTAGCGCGTGGGAGCCGTTCGGGATCCCTCGACCGGGGCGGACACGCGACCCCAGGGCGGTCCGGTCCGCCCCGGTCGAGTAATCTGCGACCGTCGGTGACGCCTTTGCCGGCGGTGCTGTCACTCCGCCGGCCGGGCCGGCGGAACCGGGCCAGACACCGCGGCGCGCTAGGGAGGCAGGACCAGGTGGTCGCAAGGAGTTCGGAGGTACGGCCGACGGCCGTACGGCACAGCACTTCCCCGGGAGCCGGTGGGCGTCGGGGACGGGGTGCCGGGCGGCTCGCCGGTCTCGGTCTCGGCGCAGCGGCGACGCTGGTCCTGCTGACGGGGTGCGACGTCGGTGCGGCGTTCGACGGGTTCGGCTGGCCGCAGGGCGGCGTCTCGGCCGAGTCCCGGCGGATGTACGACCTCTGGATCGCGTCCTGCATCGCGGCGCTCGCGGTCGGCGTCTTCGTCTGGGGCCTGATCTTCTGGTGCATCATCCGTTACCGCAAGCGCGGTAACGAGCTGCCCGTGCAGACCCGGTTCAACATGCCGATGGAGTTCCTCTACACCATCGCGCCGATCCTCATCGTCTCGGTGCTCTTCTACTACACTGCGGTCGTCCAGACCGACGTGGAGAGGCGCACGGCGAACCCGGACGTCGTCGTCGAGATCGTCGCGTTCAAGTGGAACTGGCAGTTCAACTACCGCGACGGCCTGGGTAAGGACGCCAACACCGTCGCCTCGGTCCTCGGCACCAGTGAGGTCATCCCGGTCCTGGTGCTGCCGACCAACCGGTCCATCCGGTTCGAGGAGACCAGCAAGGACGTCATCCACTCCTTCTGGGTGCCGGAGCTGCTCTTCAAGCGGGACGTCTTCCCCGGCAAGATCCGCAACGAGTTCGAGATCTCCGAGCTGGTGACCGAGGGCGCGTACGTGGGCCGCTGCGCCGAGCTGTGCGGCAGCTACCACGCCTTCATGAACTTCGAGCTGCGGGTCGTGTCGCCGGAGGAGTACGACCGGTTCCTCGCCGCGAAGCGGGACGGCCGGTCGACGCAGGAGGCGCTCCAGTCCATCGGCGAGGACCCGTACGCGACGACCACCGAGCCGTTCGAGACCCGGCGTACCAACAGCAACTTCAACAACGCGGCCGGCACGCCGGCCGGCGCGGGACGCTGAGGGGGCGGGCATGAGGACCGAGTGGAAGATCTTCTCCGTCATCGCGGCGTTCCTGCTCTTCGTCACGATCCTCTACGGCACCTGGACGGCCGGTGACGCCGGTCGGGTCGAGTGGGTCGGCACCGTCGCCCTGCTGCTGTCGTTCATGCTCTGCGCGATGTGCGGCGGCTTCTTCTGGTTCGTCGCCCGCCGGATCGACCTGCGCCCGGAGGACCGCGCCGACGGTGAGATCGCCGACGGCGCCGGCGAGATCGGCTTCTTCAGCCCCGGCAGCTACTGGCCGTTCGGGCTGGCGCTCGCCGCCGCCATCGCCGGCTTCGGCCTGGTGATCTGGCAGTACTGGCTGATCGGCCTGGGCCTGGTGGCGGTCGTGCTGGCCGCCTCGGGCCTGCTCTTCGAGTACTACACCGGCACCCGGCGTACCGCCGAGCACTGACCGGCGTCGTCCGACCACGACGAAGGCCGCCTCCCGGAGGGGAGGCGGCCTTCGTCGTATGGACGTTCCGGCCGGCGGGATGATCCTGGCGGAACGAGGACCGGGCACCACCCGACCGCCCCGGGCACCGACGACCGGGGCGAGCAGGTCGTCATCACCGTCTACGGCGTTGACCTGTCGATCCGCCGCCGCGACGACGGGCTGTTCGTCCACCTCGACAGCGTCAAGGGCCCGGGCAGCCCTGACAGCCCAGGCAGACCCGTGCCCGCCGACGAGGCAGGTACCGGCCGCCCGGACAAAGGCAACGTACCCCCGTGGTCCAGCCAGGACAGGTCCTCACCCTGCGGGCGGTCCGGTCCGAGGGCAGGGCCCGGCACCGATGCTTGCCGGGGCTAACCCGGATCGCTCACCCCGTACCGCGCCGCCACGCGGCCGTGACCTTCCTGGACCAGCCGCAGCAGAGCACTGCCGCGCAATACCCCGATCAGGTGATGCACCGTCCGCCGCGGTGTGAATGTCGCCTCGGCGAGGGCTGACTCGCTGACGGTGATGATCCCGTTGTCGTCCATATGGTCGATCAGGGCGTTCCACAACTGCCGCAGCTGTTCCCGCTGCCGTGTTGTGGTGGCGATGTGGTCGGCGTGCTGGTCGAACAGTGTCTGGGCCTCATTCGGGTCGCGCACCCACCGGCTGCCCGCAGTGGGTTGGGGTTGGGGTTGGTCGGGGTGGAGTGGGGCGGGGGCGGTGGGTGGCTCGTGGGCCGGGTGATGGGGAGTGTCGCCGGCATGGAGAGTGCCGGCGTCGGTGCGGGTCACCGCTGGAGAGGGTGCGAGGGAGGGTTGCCAGTCCATGTCCGGCCCCTGGTGGGTGGCCCAGTCGCCGAGGTTCCCGCTGCCGGCAACCCGCCCACCGGGCACGGCGGGCAACCCCGCCGGCCCGGCAGCACCGTCGGGCAGGGACCACAACCGCACCGTCTGGTCGTCGCCGGCGGAGACCACCACCCGCCGGCCCGAATCGTCCTGCCACGACGTCACCGCTCCCACCGTGTCGGTGTGGCCCTCGAACGTCAGGAGTTCCTCACCGGTGACCGGGTCCCAGATCCGCACTGTCCGGTCCCTGCTGGCGGAGGCCACCCGCCAGTCCGACCCCGTCTGCCACGACGTCACCGCTCCCACCGTGTCGGTGTGGCCCTCGAACGTCAGGAGTTCCTCACCGGTGACCGGGTCCCAGATCCGCACTGTCCGGTCCCTGCTGGCGGAGGCCACCCGCCAGTCCGACCCCGTCTGCCACGACGTCACCGCCCCCACCGTGTCGGTGTGGCCCTCGAACGTCCGGAGTTCCTCACCGGTGACCGGGTCCCAGATCCGCACTGTCCGGTCCTCGCTGGCGGAGGCCACCCGCCAGTCCGACCCCGCCTGCCACGACGTCACCGCCCGCACCCAGTCGGTGTGGCCCTCCAACGTCCGGAGTTCCTCACCGGTGACCGCGTCCCAGATCCGCACCGTCCGGTCCTCGCTGGCGGAGGCCACCCGCCACTGGCCCGGCGTCTCCTGCCACGACGTCACCGCCCGCACCGCGCTGGTGTGGCCCTCCAACGTCAGGAGTTCCTCACCGGTGACCGCGTCCCAGATCCGCACCGTCCGGTCCCTGCTGGCGGAGGCCACCCGTGGGCCCGACTCTCCCTGCCACGACGTCACCGCCCGCACCGCGCTGGTGTGGCCTCTCAACGTCAGGAGTTCCTCACCGGTGACCGCGTCCCAGATCCGCACCGTCCGGTCCCAGCCCCCGGCGGAGGCCACCCGTGGGCCCGACTCTCCCTGCCACGACGTCACCGCCTCCACCGCGCGGGTGTGGCCCTCCAAAGTCCGGAACTCCACACCGTCGACCACGTCCACTGATGGTGTGGCGGCACCGGCTCCCACCTGTCCGAGGTGCTGGTCCAACTCCGCGGCCGCTGCCTCAACCCGGCCAAGCCGTCCACTCAACGCCGCGGTGTCGGACACCGATGGGACGTACTCGCTGATGTCCTGCGACTGCCGCGCGAGTCTGAGGTCCCGCATCCCGTTGAGGTACCGGCGGGACAGCCCATCCAGGACGGACCGCTCCTGGCTGTCGTCCTGGCCGCGGTCGGTCGCGGGCGGTAGCGCCCTTTCAGCGGCTTGAAGCCTGTCAATGCGATCCGCGTGGCTACGGCCAAGCGCTTCCCACCGTTGGATGAGGTGCCCGGTGAAGGTGGCCGCACCACCGAGAGCGGAGGCATGAACGTCATCGACGAACAACGGATAGAACGTGCCCATTTCCTCGGCGGACGGGCCGAGCCGGCCACCGGAACCGGGTGACACGAACTCGACCAACAACAACGGGGTGTTCCCGTCCCGTCCCACCACCGGGTGTCCATACCACCCGCGGTCGTCTCCTTGTTCGACGACCTGGACCCGTACCTGGAAAAACTCCGCCAACTCGTTCAGGAACCCACCCGAGTACACGTCGGCGCCGCGCCCGGACCGCAGATCCTGGATCACCACATGATCGGAACCCAGCCGCTGTTCCATCAGGTTCAGCAGCGCCGTCGCGCGGGTCTCCTCGTTGTCGAACCCGGGATACGCGCCCGGCCGCACGGCATTCAGGGTTTGCGCCAACGAGTCCAGCAGACACAGTAGTCCCTCACCCCGGCGGTCACCCCGGTGCATCCACTCCGGCAGACCCCCCGCCGACGGTTGCCCTCCGACCGGAGCCACGCCCTGCGGCCCGGCCACCCACTCGTGAACAACCCGGCCATTCCCGACCGGTGGTGTCGGTGCGGGTGGTGGTGTGGTCACGCCGGTCTGCCCCTGCGACACCGCCGCCGGAGCCGGCAACAACCGGATCTGATCCTCCAACCACTGCCGCGCCAGCCCGAACGCGTTCACCGCGGAGAACAACTCGGCGCGCCGCTGCTCGGGCAGATCCGGCACCCGCCCCACCACGTTCACCCGCTCGGGTAGTAGCGGCACGCCAAGGTTCTCCCGCAGCCGGCCAACCTGCTCTAGCGGACCGTCCGCCGACCACAACAACGCCACGTCCCCGCCATGATCAGCCAGGAACCGGGTGAACTCCTCCCCGTTCTGAGACCGCACGCGGGACAGATCAACATACTGCCGCCCATCGAGTGCGTGAAGCACGACCGGCCGGTCCGGTGCCCGAGAGAAGGCCCAGGCGGCCAGATACACCGCCCGTAACACGTCCCGGACGGCGTCCGGGACCGTCGCGTCCCCTCGGGGCGAGCCGGTCACCGGTGCCGCCGCCGCGGCCCACACCCGCTCGATCTGCTCCGCGATCAGGCCTTCGACCTCATCGGTCAACCGCGTCGGCGGCAACGCCGTCACCAACCGCTGATTGTCGGGGTGCCTGGCCCACGCCTCCAGCCGCAGATCGAGCCGATCCGTTCCCGCGGCCTCATCCACCCACCCGTGGGTATGTTGGACCAACCGCTCACCCAACGCCGCCAGCTGACCCACCCGCTCACCCATCCGGCGATGCGCCCGCACCCCGACCGTGCCGTCGGTGTCCGGGTCTGACAGGTCGACCGCCACCGGATCCGTCACGGTCACATCGGGAAGCGCTACCGTCAGCTCCGCTTCCCGAGCCCGCCATGCCTCAGCCGCCCCGCCCGGTCGCACCGCCGCCGCGATCGTGGGCAACTCGGCCCGCACACGAGTCCACCCCTCCGCCTCGGCGAGATTCGACACCTCCCGTATGCCGACCGGCGGCTGGCCGGTGACCATCTCACCCATCCGCACCGGCCACAGGTCGTCCTCCGCCACATGCGCCAACACCACCGGCGACGCCAGCCCACCGAACCCGTGCACCACCACATACACCGGCTCCCGCAACCCCGACTCCACCGGCGGCAACGCACTGTTCAGGAACGTGTCGAACAACGTCGACACGACCGCCCCGGGATGCACCGGACGCGACTGCGGCACACCCACCACGAACACCCGCGCACCATCCGGCACCCACCCCACCGGCCCCACGTCCGGCGTCGCCGAGGCCACACTCTCCCCGTGCAACTCCGCCTGCCGCAGCTCCACCACCCGCCAACGACCAAGCCCTGACGACGGCACCGGAGGGAACACCCAATTCCGCATATACGAGGCCGCCCGCTGCCCGAACCGCGCCCAACGCCGATCCGTCGGCAGGAGGTACGGCGCATGCTCACCGGCCAATCCCGCCACCTCCCGCCAGAACACAGCCGCACGGGCCTCGCCCGGACGCATCGGACGGGCCTGGAACTCCCACAGCAACGCCCCACCCGCGAACGTGTCCCGACCCGAGAAATCGGTAGGCGTCAGGCCCTCAGGAACAGACCTCGCCACCGCGCCCGCCACATACCGGGCACGGATCGCCACCGCCCCCGACTGGTTACGCGCCGCCCGTAGCGCCGCGACCCGGACCAACGTCGAAGGCTCCACCCGCGGATCAGCACCGTACGGCGACAACTCGATCACCGCCGCCGCGGGCACACTCACCCCCAACCCACCATCAAGCAACCGCGCCACCAGATCCAGCACACCCTCAGGCCCACGATCGGCGAACGCCAGCACCACCCGCCACACCCCACCACGGCCCTGCGCCTCGTCCAGCAGGACAGCCGCAGGCCGATCCGTCCTCTCACTCGCCCTCGCCGACCACGCCTCGGCATCCGTCACCGCCTGCCGCTGCGCCACCACAGACAGACCCCGCGGATCAACCTCAGCGCCCACACCATCCGGATACACCACCACCGCCTCGGCGTCCCCGGCAGCACTGGCGACACCCCGAACCGTCAGGAACGCGGGAACCGGCCCCGTCGGCCAGGACGATGCCGTGGGGGCGTCCGGGTCGTCCAGCGGCCCGGGCAGCCCGGGCAGCCCTGGCAGACCCGTGCCCGCCGACGAGGCAGGTACCGGCCGCCCGGACATCGGCAACGTACCCCCGTGGTCCAGCCAGGACGGGTCCTCACCCTGCGGGCGGTCCGGTCCGAGGGCAGGGCCCGGCACCGGTGCTTGCCGGGGCTGACCCGGATCGCTCACCCCGTACCGCGCCGCCACGCGACCGCGACCTTCCTGGACCAGCTGCAGCAGACCAATGCCGCGCAATGCCCCGATCCGGTCATGCACCGTCCGCCGCGGTGTGGATGTCGCCTCGGCGAGGTCTGACTCGCTGGCGGTGATGATCCCGTTGTCGTCCATATGGTCGATCAGGGCGTGCCACCAATACCGCAGATCATCCCGCTGCCTCGTTGTGGTGGCGAGGTGGCCGGCGTGCTGGTCGAACAGCGCCCGGGCCTCGCCCGGGTCGCTCACCCGCCGGCTGCCCGCAGTGGGTTGGGGTTGGGGTTGGTCGGGGTGGAGTGGGGCGGGGGTGGTGGGTGGCTCGTGGGCCGGGTGATGGAGGGTGTCGCCGGTGTGGAGAGTGCCGGCGTCGGTGCGGGCCACCGCCGGCCAGGACGACGCGGTGGGGGCGTCCGGGTCGTCCAGCGGGCCTGACAGCCCGGGCAGACCCGTGCCCGCCGGCGGGGCAGGTGCAGGCCCGGACATCGGCGACTGAGGTGCCGGATCCTGCATGCCCGGTCCGGGCGGGAACGACTGAGTCCCTGGGGACTGGCTGGGCTGGTCGCCGTTGGGCGGCGACCATGATGTCGGGCCGGGCGGGGCCTGCGGCCGGGGCGGATCCATCGGTTGCGGCGCGGGGTCGGGTTCCGTGCCCACGGCCTCAAGCAGATAGAGCAGATCGGCCGGGTCCACATCGAGCGAACCGGCTGGGTCCACCTCGTAGGTGGCCCAGTCGCCGAGGTTCCCGCCGTCGCTGGCCTGATCGTCGATGCCCGGCTGGTCGAAGTCGGTGGACATCGCCGCACCGTGCCCGTCGGTCACGCCCATGCCGGGTACCGGCCACCCCGGTTCCGCCCACCCCGCCGGCCAGGACGACGCGGTGGGGGCGTCCGGGTCGTCCAACGGCCCGGGCAGCCCTGGCAGACCCGTGCCCGCCGGCGAGGCAGGTGCAGGCCCGGACATCGGCAACGTACCCCCGTGGTCCAGCCAGGACGGGTCCTCACCCTGCGGGCGGTCCGGTCCGAGGGCAGGGCCCGGCACCGGTGCTTGCCGGGGCTGACCCGGATCGCTCACCCCGTACCGCGCCGCCACGCGACCGCGACCTTCCTGGACCAGCTGCAGCAGACCAATGCCGCGCAATGCCCCGATCCGGTCATGCACCGCCCGCCGCGGTGTGGATGTCGCCTCGGCGAGGGCTGACTCGCTGGCGGTGATGATCCCGTTGTCGTCCATATGGTCGATCAGGGCGTGCCACCAATACCGCAGATCATCCCGCTGCCTCGTTGTGGTGGCGAGGTGGCCGGCGTGCTGGTCGAACAGCGCCCGGGCCTCGGCCGGGTCGCTCACCCGCCGGCTGCCCGCAGTGGGTTGGGGTTGGGGTTGGTCGGGGTGGAGTGGGGCGGGGGTGGTGGGTGGCTCGTGGGCCGGGTGATGGAGGGTGTCGCCGGTGTGGAGAGTGTCGGCGTCGGTGCGGGTCACCGCCGGGGAGGGTGCGAGGGAGGGTTGCCAGTCGATGTCCGGCCCCTGGTGGGTGGCCCAGTCGCCGAGGTTCCCGCTGCCGGCAACCCGCCCATCCGGCACGGCGGGCAACCCCGCCAGCCCCGCAGCATCGGACAGGGGCCACAACCGCACCGTCTGGTCCTCGCCGGCGGAGACCAGCACCCGCCCGCCCGACCCCGCCTGCCACGACGTCAACGCGTACACCGAGCCGGTGTGGCCTTCCAATATCTGGACCTGGCGACCGGTGGCCGGGTCCCAGATCCGCACCGTCCCGTTCCCGTCGGCGGCGGCCACCCGCCGCTGGCCCGGTGTCTCCTGCCACGACGTCAACGCCAACGCCCCGTCGGTGTGGCCTTCCCACGTCTGGAGCAGGCGACCGGTGGTCGCGTCCCAGATCCGCACCGTCCCGTCCCAGCTGGCGGAGGCCACCCGCCAGTCCGACCCCGCCTGCCACGACGTCAACGCCGGCACCTCGTTGGTGTGGTCTTCCCACGTCTGGAGCAGGCGGCCGGTGGTCGCGTCCCAGATCCGCACCGTCTGATCCATGCCGGCGGAGGCCACCCGCCACTGGCCCGACGCCTCCTGCCACGACGTCAACGCCAACACCCCGCCGGTGTGGCCTACCAACGTTTGGACCTGGCGGCCGGTGGCCGGGTTCCAGATCCGCACCGTCCGATCCGTGCTGGCGGAGGCCACCCGCCACTGGCCCGGTGCCTCCTCCCACGACGTCAACGCCGACACCGTGTTGGTGTGGCCTTGCAACGTGTCCTGGCGGCCGGTGGCCGGGTTCCAGATCCGCACCGTCCGATCCGTGCTGGCGGAGGCCACCCGCCACTCGCCCGGCGTCTCCTCCCACGACGTCAACGCCAACACCCCGCCGGTGTGGTCTTCCCACGTCTGGACCTGGCGGCCGGTGGTCGCGTCCCAGATCCGCACCGTCCCGTCCTCGTCGGCGGAGGCCACCCGCCATTCGCCCGGCGTCTCCTGCCACGACGTCAACGCCGACACCGCGTCGGTGTGGCCGGTCAGCAGCTGCGGGGACACCACCGCCGGCGGTGTGCCAGCACCGGTGGGAGCCTGTCCGAGGTGCTGGTCCAACTCCGCGGCCGCTGCCTCAACCTCGCCAAGCCGGACCCCCAGCTCTCCGAGGTTGTCCGCAGGCAACGATCTGACGTAGGCGTCCACGGTACGCGACGCCCACGCACGGCTGAGATCCATCGCATCCAGGTACCGGTCGACCAGCCCAGCCAAGACGTCGGTCCTACGCTCCGACGGCCCAACGAGGTCCATACGCGCCGCGTGGCCAACGACAACAGCCTCCCACCGCCCGATCAGATCCTCACGGGCAGCGGCGACCTCGGCGGCGGAAACCTGCACCGTCTGCTCACCTGATCCGGCGCCCACTGGCTCGGACGACTGCCCCTCCCGAAAATCCGCCGGGTCGGTGGAATCAGGCTGGGCAGCCCCATCCATCCCGGCCAGATCCCGGTGTTCCGGAACGGTCACGGTCGCGGCGTCTCCCACCATCGACGGCGACCGTGGGACACCCACCCCGTCGGTGGTCGCCACGAACCGCAACCGGGCAGGACGGGCGGGCCCCCGGGCCAGCCCGCCCCGCTGACCGTCCAGGAACACCACCCTGCCGTCATCGGCGTGCACGACATTGACGGCATGTTGAATCGTGCCGTCCTCACCGGTCATGACCAGCACACCCCGGGCGCCGGGCTCCGCCGCGGCCATGACCGCCACCACCGCGTCGTAGTCGGCCACCTCCACCAACGGCCGCCCCGCGTACCGCTGCAACCACACCACCGGCAGCGTCACCTCGGGCGGTACCGTCCAGCCCGCTCTGTCCGCCAACGACATATCAGTACCGATCGCCGTCAGAACGCAGTTGGTGGCGTAGTCGCCTCCACGGCCCGGGTTCACACCGCCCAGCCAACCGAACCGCACCGACACCTCAACCGCCGACATCTGACTCGGTAGCAGCGGCAGCAGCACGTCACCGGGTACCGCCTCGCCAGCCACATCCGCTGAGGAGTCCGACCCGACCGATTCGGAGTCGTCTCCCGGATGAACCGGCACGGCGGGCAACCCCGCCGGCCCGGCAGCACCATCGGGCAGGGACCACAACCGCACCGTCCGGTCGGCGCTGCCGGAGACCAGCACCCGCCGGCCCGACTCGCCCTGCAACGACGTCACCGCCCACACCTCGCTGGTGTGGCCCTCGAACGTCAGGAGTTCCTCACCGGTGACCGCGTCCCAGATCCGCACTGTCTGGTCCTCGCTGGTGGAGGCCACCCGCCAGTCCGACCCTGCCTGCCATGACGTCACCGCCCGCACCGGGTTGGTGTGGCCCTCGAACGTCAGGAGTTCCTCACCGGTGACCGCGTCCCAGATCCGCACCGTCTGGTCCTCGCTGGCGGAGGCCACCCGCCAGTCCGACCCTGCCTGCCACGACGTCACCGCCCGCACCCAGTCGGTGTGGCCCTCGAACGTCAGGAGTTCCTCACCGGTGACCGCGTCCCAGATCCGCACCGTGTGGTCCTCGCTGGCGGAGGCCACCCGTGGGCCCGATTCTCCCTGCCACGACGTCACCGCCCGCACCGCGCTGGTGTGGCCTTGCAACGTCTGGAGTTCCTCGCCGGTGGCCGCGTTCCAGATCCGCACCGTCTGGTCCTCGCTGGCGGAGGCCACCCGCCAGTCCGACCCTGCCTGCCACGACGTCACCGCCCACACCGCGCTGGTGTGGCCTTGCAACGTCTGGAGTTCCTCGCCGGTGGCCGCGTTCCAGATCCGCACCGTCTGATCCCAGCTGGCGGAGGCCACCCGCCACTGGCCCGGCGCCTCCTGCCACGACGTCAACGCCAACACCGGGCCGGTGTGGCCTTGCAACGTGTGGACCTGGCGACCGGTGGCCGCGTCCCAGATCCGCACCGTCCGATCCCAGCTGGCGGAGGCCACCCGCCACTGGCTCGGCGTCTCCTGCCACGACGTCACCGCTTCCACCGCGCGGGTGTGGCCCTCCAACGTCAGGAACTCCACACCGTCGACCACGTCCACTGATGGTGTGGCGGCACCGGCTCCCACCTGTCCCAGGTGCTGGCCTCGCTCCGCGGCCGCTGTCCCAATCCGGCCGAACTGGTCCGTCAGCTCCACGCCGCTGGTCGCGGTCACGGGGTCGGGATCGTTTCCTGCGGCAACCTGCCCATTCGGCACGGCGGACAACCCCGCCGGCCCGGCAGCACCATCGGGCAGGGACCACAACCGCACCGTCCGGTCCCAGCCGGCGGAGACCACCACCCGCCGGCCCGAATCGTCCTGCAACGACGCCACCGCCTCCACCGCGCCGTCGTGGCCCTCCAACGTCAGGAGTTCCTCACCGGTGACCGCGTCCCAGATCCGCACTGTCCGGTCCTCGCTGGCGGAGGTCACCCGCCACTGGCCCGGCGCCGCCTGCCACGACGTCACCGCCCCCACCGGGTTGGTGTGGCCCTCCAACGTCAGGAGTTCCTCACCGGTGACCGCGTCCCAGATCCGCACCGTCTGATCCGTGCTGGCGGAGGCCACCCGCCACTGGCCCGGCGCCGCCTGCCACGACGTCACCGCCCCCACCGGGTTGGTGTGGCCCTCCAACGTCAGGAGTTCCTCACCGGTGACCGCGTCCCAGATCCGCACCGTCTGATCCGTGCTGGCGGAGGCCACCCGCCACTGGCCCGGCGCCGCCTGCCACGACGTCACCGCCCCCACCGTGTCGGTGTGGCCCTCCAACGTCTGGAGTTCCTCGCCGGTGGCCGCGTTCCAGATCCGCACCGTCCGGTCCGCGCTGGCGGAGGCCACCCGCCAGTCCGACCCTGCCTGCCACGACGTCACCGCCCACACCCAGTCGGTGTGGCCCTCCAACGTCAGGAGTTCCTCACCGGTGACCGCGTCCCAGATCCGCACCGTCTCATCCGTGCTGGCGGAGGCCACCCGCCACTGGCCCGGCGCCGCCTGCCACGACGTCACCGCCCACACCCAGTCGGTGTGGCCCTCCAACGTCAGGAGTTCCTCACCGGTGACCGCGTCCCAGATCCGCACCGTCTGATCCGTGCTGGCGGAGGCCACCCGCCACTGGCCCGGCGCCGCCTGCCACGACGTCACCGCCCCCACCGTGTCGGTGTGGCCCTCCAACGTCAGGAGTTCCTCACCGGTGACCGCGTCCCAGATCCGCACCGTCTGATCCGTGCTGGCGGAGGCCACCCGCCACTGGCCCGGCGCCGCCTGCCACGACGTCAACGCCAACACCGTGCTGGTGTGGCCCTCCAACGTCTGGAACTCCACACCGTTGACCACGTCCGCTGGTGGTGTGGCGGCACCGGCTCCCGCCTGTCGGAGGTGCTGGTCCAACTCCGCGGCGGCTGCCTCGACCTGGCCAAGCCGGCCGGTCAACGCCGTGAGGTCGGACACCGATCGGACGTACTGGCTGATGTCGTGCGACTGTCGCGCGAGTCTGAGGTCCCGCATCCCGTCGAGGTACCGGCGGGACAGCGCGTCCAGGACGGACCGTTCCTGGCTGTCGTTCTGGCCGCGGTCGGTCGCGGGCGGTAGCGCCCTCTCAGCGGTTCCAAGCCTGTCAACGCGCTGCTCGTGGCCGCGGCCAAGGGCTTCCCACCGTTGGATGAGATGCCCGGTGAAGGTGGCCGCACCACCGAGAGCGGAGGCATGAACGTCATCGACGAACAACGGATAGAACGTGCCCATTTCCTCGGCGGACGGGCCGAGCCGGCCACCGGAACCGGGTGAGACGAACTCGACCAACATCAACGGGGTGTTCCCGTCCCGTCCCACCACCGGGTGTCCATACCACCTGCGGTCGTTTCCTTGTTCGACGACCTGGACCCGTACCTGGAAAGACTCCGCGAACTCGTTCAGGAACCCATTCGAGTACACGTCGGCGCCGCGCCCGGACCGCAGGTCCCGGATCACCACATGATCGGAACCCAGCCGCTGTTCCATCAGGTTCAGCAGCGTCCTCGCGCGGGTCTCCTCGTTGTCGAACCCGGGATACGCGCCCGGCCGCAGGACATTCAGGGTTTGCGCCAACGAGTCCAGCAGACACAGTAGTCCCTCACCCCGGCGGTCACCCCGGTGCATCCATTCCGGCAGACCCCCCGCCGACGGTTGCCCTCCGACCGGAGCCACGCCCTGCGGGCCGGCCACCCACTCGTGAACAACCTGGCCATCCCCGGCGGGTGGTGTCGGTGCGGGTGGTGGTGTGGTCACGCCGGTCTGTCCCTGCGACACCGCTGCCGGAGCCGGCAACAACCGGATCTGATCCTCCAACCACTGCCGTGCCAGCCCGAACGCGTTCACCGCGGAGAACAACTCGGCGCGCTGCTGCTCGGGCAGATCCGGCACCCGCCCTACCACGTTCACCTGCTCGGGTAGTAGCGGCACGCCAAGGTTCTCCCGCAGCCGGCCGACCTGCTCTAGCGGGCCGTCCGCCGACCACAACAACGCCACGTCCCCGCCATGATCAGCCAGGAACCGGGTGAACTCCTCCCCGTTCTGAGACCGCACGGAGGACAAGTCGACATACTGCCGCCCATCGAGTGTGTGAAGCATGACCGGCCGGTCCGGTGCCCGAGAGAAGGCCCAGGCGGCCAGATACACCGCCCGTAACACGTCCCGGACGGCGTCCGGGACCGTCGTGTTCCCTCGGGGCGAGCCGGTCACCGGTGCCACCACTGCGGCCCATACCCGCTCGATCTGCTCCGCGATCAGGCCTTCGACCTCATCGGTCAACCGCGTCGGCGGCAACGCCGTCACCAACCGCTGATTGTCGGGGTGCCTGGCCCACGCCTCCAGCCGCAGATCGAGCCGATCCGTTCCCGCGGCCTCATCCACCCACCCGTGGGTATGTTGGACCAACCGCTCACCCAACGCCGCCAGCTGACCCACCCGCTCACCCATCCGGCGATGCGCCCGCACCCCGACCGTGCCGTCGGTGTCCGGGTCTGACAGGTCGACCGCCACCGGATCCGTCACGGTCACATCGGGAAGCGCTACCGTCAGCTCCGCTTCCCGAGCCCGCCATGCCTCAGCCGCCCCGCCCGGTCGCACCGCCGCCGCGATCGTGGGCAACTCGGCCCGCACACGAGTCCACCCCTCCGCCTCGGCGAGATTCGACACCTCCCGTATGCCGACCGGCGGCTGGCCGGTGACCATCTCACCCATCCGCACCGGCCACAGGTCGTCCTCCGCCACATGCGCCAACACCACCGGCGACGCCAGCCCACCGAACCCGTGCACCACCACATACACCGGTTCCCGCAACCCCGACTCCACCGGCGGCAACGCACTGTTCAGGAACGTGTCGAACAACGTCGACACGACCGCCCCGGGATGCACCGGCCGTGACTGCGGCACACCCACCACGAACACCCGCGCACCATCCGGCACCCACCCCACCGGCCCCACGTCCGGCGTCGCCGAGGCCACACTCTCTCCGTGCAACTCCGCCTGCCGCAGCTCCACCACCCGCCAACGACCAAGCCCTGACGACGGCACCGGAGGGAACACCCAATTCCGCATATACGAGGCCGCCCGCTGCCCGAACCGCGCCCAACGCCGATCCGTCGGCAGGAGGTACGGCGCATGCTCACCGGGCAATCCCGCCACCTCCCGCCAGAACACAGCCGCACGGGCCTCGCCCGGACGCATCGGACGGGCCTGGAACTCCCACAGCAACGCCCCACCCGCGAACGTGTCCCGACCCGAGAAATCGGTAGGCGTCAGGCCCTCAGGAACAGACCTCGCCACCGCGCCCGCCACATACCGGGCACGGACCGCTACCGCCCCCGACTGGCCACGCTCCGCCCGCATCGCCGCGACCCGGACCAACGTCGAAGGCTCCACCCGCGGATCAGCACCGTACGGCGACAACTCGATCACCGCCGCTGCGGGCACCGTCACCCCCAACCCACCATCAAGCAACCGCGCCACCAGATCCCGCACACCCTCAGGCCCACGATCGGCGAACGCCAGCACCACCCGCCACACCCCACCACGGCCCTGCGCCTCGTCCAGCAGGACAGCCGCGGGCCGATTCGTCCTCTCACTCGCCCTCGCCGACCACGCCTCGGCATCCGTCACCGCCTGCCGCTGCGCCACCACAGACAGACCCTGCGGATCAACCTCAGCGCCCACACCATCCGGATACACCACCACCGCCTCGGCGTCCCCGGCAGCACTGGCGACACCCCGAACCGTCAGGAACGGCTCACCAGAGGCCACCGTCACCGCTTCGGGGTCGTTACCCGCGGCAACCTGCCCACCCGGCACGGCGGGCAACCCCGCCAGCCCCGCAGCATCGGACAGGGGCCACAACCGCACCGTCTGGTCCTCGCCGGCGGAGACCAGCACCCGCCCGCCCGACCCCGCCTGCCACGACGTCAACGCGAACACCGGCCCGGTGTGGCCTTGCAACGTGTGGACCGGGCGACCGGTGGCCGGGTCCCAGATCCGCACCGTCTCATCCGCGCTGGCGGAGGCCACCCGCCACTGGCCCGGCGTCTCCTCCCACGACGTCAACGCCGACACCCCGTCGGTGTGGCCTCGCAACGTCTGGACCTGGCGGCCGGTGGTCGCGTCCCAGATCCGCACCGTCCAATCCGCGCTGGCGGAGGCCACCCGCCACTGGCCCGGCGTCTCCTGCCACGACGTCAACGCCAACACCCCGTCGGTGTGGTCTTCCCACGTCTGGAGCAGGCGACCGGTGGTCGCGTCCCAGATCCGCACTGTTTGATCCCAGCTGGCGGAGGCCACCCGCCACTGGCCCGGCGTCTCCTGCCACGACGTCAACGCCGTCACCTCGTTGGTGTGGTCTTCCAACGTGTGGAGCAGGCGACCGGTGGTCGCGTCCCAGATCCGCACTGTTTGATCCCAGCTGGCGGAGGCCACCCGCCACTGGCCCGGCGTCTCCTGCCACGACGTCAACGCCGTCACCTCGTTGGTGTGGTCTTCCAACGTGTGGAGCAGGCGACCGGTGGCCGCGTCCCAGATCCGCACTGTTTGATCCCAGCTGGCGGAGGCCACCCGCCACTGGCCCGGCGTCTCCTGCCACGACGTCAACGCCGTCACCTCGTCGGTGTGGCCTTCCAACGTGTGGACCTGGCGACCGGTGGTCGCGTCCCAGATCCGCACCGTCCCGTCCTCGTCGGCGGAGGCCCCCCGCCGCTGGCCCGGCGTCTCCTGCCACGACGTCAACGCCAACACCGCGTCGGTGTGGCCGGTCAGTAGCTGCGGGGACACCGTCGCCAGCGGTGTGCCAGCACCGGTGGGAGCCTGTCCGACGTGCTGGTCCAACTCCGCGGCCGCTGCCTCAACCCGGGCAAGCCGGCCACCCAACTCCCCGACACTGGTCGCGGTCACCGCTTCGGGGTCGTCATTCGCGGCAACCCGCCCACCCGGCACGGCGGGCAACCCCGCCAGCCCCGCGGCATCACCGAGCCGCACCGTCTCCAGGTACGCCCGAAGGGTGGCGGGTCCATCGTCGAGGGACCGCCACGTGGCCACATCCGGTGGCCGTTCTGAAAGTGGTGCCACGGTCGGGAATGCGGGTGAGGGGTGCGGCGCTGCCGGTTGGCCCGTACGGTCCGGCGTGGATGCCGGTGGCGCGACCAGCTCGGTCCACACCTCACCACGGTCCGGCGTGGATGCCGTCGTGGGGACAACTGCCGGGCCGGGCGTGACCGGGGTGGCGGGAAGGTTCAGGGCGACGGTCCGGCGGTGCCAGGGCCCTGCGACACCGTCGTTGTCGTGGTACCCCGATTCGGCCGGGGTCACGGTGATGTTGACGGCGAACGCCTCGGACATCAGGTGTAGGAGCGCCCTCGTGAGGTGGGGAACCGACGTCCCGCGCGCCGCCAGGGCCTGCCGCAGCGTGTCCACGTCCGCCTCGGACAGTCCAGCCCTTTCCGCGAGGTCCGTTCGGCCGACGATCCGGTCGAACTCGTGGTGCAGATATCCGCGGACATCTACGGCTGATGGTGCCGATATCCGCTCATCCAAGGACGCCGTGACCTCCACCCGCGCCACCTCGATGACTTGCGTGAACAACCGGTCCCACGCGTCTGACCGCACCAGCCCGACCGGCAGGGAGGGTAACGACGGGGGCCGGGCAGCCCCATCCATCCCGGCCAGATCCCGGTGTTCCGGAACGGTGACGGTCGCGGCGTCTCCCACCGTCGACGGCGACCGGGGGACACCCACCCCGTCGGTGGTCGCCACGAACCGCAACCGGGCAGGACGGGCGGGCCCCCGGGCCAGCCCGCCCGACTGACCGTCCAGGAACACCACCCTCCCGTCATCGGCGTGCACCACGTTGACGGCATGTTGAATCGTGCCGTCCTCACCGGTCATGACCAGCACACCCCGGGCGCCGGGCTCCGCTGCGGCCATGACCGCCACCACCGCGTCGTAGTCGGCCACCTCCACCAACGGCCGCCCCGCGTACCGCTGCAGCCACACCACCGGCAGCGTCACTTCGGGCGGTACCGTCCAGCCCGCTCTGTCCGCCAGCGACATGTCAGTACCGATCGCCGTCAGAATGCAGTTGGTGGCGTAGTCGCCTCCACGGCCCGGGTTCACACCGCCCAGCCAACCGAACCGGACCGACACCTCAACCGCCGACATCTGACTCGGCAGCAGCGGCAGCAGCACGTCACCGCGTCCCGCCTCGCCAGCCACATCCGCTGAGGAGTCCGACCCGACCGATTCGGAGTCGTCTCCCGGGTGAACCGGCCCGGCGGGCAACCCCGCCGGCCCGGCAGCACCATCGGACAGGGACCACAACCGCACCGTCCGGTCGGCGCTGCCGGAGACCAGCACCCGCCGGCCCGACTCGCCCTGCAACGACGTCAACGCCCACACCGCGCCGTCGTGGCCCTCCAATGTCAGGAGTTCCTCGCCGGTGGCCGCGTCCCAGATCCGCACCGTGTGGTCCGCGCTGGCGGAGGCCACCCGCCAGTCCGACCCTGCCTGCCACGACGTCACCGCCTCCACCGGGTTGGTGTGGCCCTCCAATGTCAGGAGTTCCTCGCCGGTGGCCGCGTCCCAGATCCGCACCGTGTGGTCCGCGCTGGCGGAGGCCACCCGCCAGTCCGACCCTGCCTGCCACGACGTCACCGCCCGCACCGGGTTGGTGTGGCCCTCCAATGTCAGGAGTTCCTCGCCGGTGGCCGCGTCCCAGATCCGCACTGTCTGGTCCTCGCTGGCGGAGGCTACCCGCCACTGGCCCGGCGCCGCCTGCCACGACGCCAACGCCTCCACCGTGTCGGTGTGGCCCTCCAATGTCAGGAGTTCCTCGCCGGTGGCCGCGTCCCAGATCCGCACTGTCCGGTCCCTGCTGGCGGAGGCTATCCGCCAGTCCGACCCTGCCTGCCACGACGCCAACGCCTCCACCGGGTCGGTGTGGCCCTCCAATGTCAGGAGTTCCTCGCCGGTGGCCGCGTCCCAGATCCGCACTGTCCGGTCCCTGCTGGCGGAGGCTATCCGCCAGTCCGACCCGGCCTGCCACGACGCCAACGCCCACACCGTGTTGGTGTGGCCTCTCAGCGTCAGGAGTTCCTCGCCGGTGGCCGCGTCCCAGATCCGCACTGTCCGGTCCCTGCTGGCGGAGGCCACCCGTGGGCCCGACTCTCCCTGCCACGACGTCACCGCCATCACCATGTGGGTGTGGCCCTCCAATGTCAGGAGTCCCTCGCCGGTGACCGCGTCCGAGATCCGCACCGTTTGGTCCCAGCCCCCGGCGGAGGCCACCCGTGGGCCCGACTCTCCCTGCCACGACGTCACCGCCTCCACCGCGCGGGTGTGGCCCTCCAAAGTCCGGAACTCCACACCGTCGACCACGTCCACTGATGGTGTGGCGGCACCGGCTCCCACCTGTCCGAGGTGCTGGCCCCGCTCCGCGGCCGCTGTCCCGATTTGGCCGAACTGGTCCGTCAGCTCGACGACGCTGGTCGCGGTCACGGGGTCGGGGTCGTTTCCCGCTGGAGAGGGTGCGAGGGATGGTTGCCAGTCCATGTCCGGCCCCTGGTGGGTGGCCCAGTCGCCGAGGTTCCCGCTGCCGGCAACCCGCCCACCCGGCATGGCGGGCAACCCCGCCGGCCCGGCAGCACCATCGGGCAGGGGCCACAACCGCACCGTCCGGTCCCCGCTGGCGGAGACCACCACCCGCCGGCCCGACTCGCCCCGCAACGACGTCACCGCGTGCACCTGGCCGGTGTGGTCCCTCAACGTCCGGAGTTCCTCACCGGTGACCGCGTCCCAGATCCGCACCGTCCGGTCCTCGCTGGCGGAGGCCACCCGCCAGTCCGACCCCGCCTGCCACGACGTCAACGCCCCCACCGTGTCGGTGTGGCCCTCCAACGTCAGGAGTTCCTCACCGGTGACCGGGTCCCAGATCCGCACTGTCCGGTCCCTGCTGGCGGAGGCCACCCGCCAGTCTGACCCCGCCTGCCACGACGTCACCGCCCGCACCCAGTCGGTGTGGCCCTCCAACGTCCGGAGTTCCTCACCGGTGACCGCGTCCCAGATCCGCACCGTCCGATCCTCGCTGGCGGAGGCCACCCGCCACTGGCCCGGCGTCTCCTGCCACGACGTCACCGCCCGCACCGCGCTGGTGTGGCCCTCCAACGTCAGGAGTTCCTCACCGGTGACCGGGTCCCAGATCCGCACCGTCCGGTCCCTGCTGGCGGAGGCCACCCGCCAGTCCGACCCCGCCTGCCACGACGTCACCGCCCACACCGCGCTGGTGTGGCCCTCCAACGTCAGGAGTTCCTCACCGGTGACCGCGTCCCAGATCCGCACCGTCCGGTCCTCGCTGGCGGAGGCCACCCGTGGGCCCGACTCTCCCTGCCACGACGTCACCGCCCGCACCGCGCTGGTGTGGCCCTCCAACGTCAGGAGTTCCTCACCGGTGACCGCGTCCCAGATCCGCACCGTTTGGTCCCAGCCCCCGGCGGAGGCCACCCGTGGGCCCGACTCTCCCTGCCACGACGTCACCGCCTCCACCGCGCGGGTGTGGCCCTCCAAAGTCCGGAACTCCACACCGTCGACCACGTCCACTGATGGTGTGGCGGCACCGGCTCCCACCTGTCCGAGGTGCTGGCCCCGCTCCGCGGCCGCTGTCCCGATTTGGCCGAACTGGTCCGTCAGCTCGACGACGCTGGTCGCGGTCACGGGGTCGGGGTCGTTTCCCGCTGGAGAGGGTGCGAGGGATGGTTGCCAGTCCATGTCCGGCCCCTGGTGGGTGGCCCAGTCGCCGAGGTTCCCGCTGCCGGCAACCCGCCCACCGGGCACGGCGGGCAACCCCGCCGGCCCGGCAGCACCGTCGGGCAGGGACCACAACCGCACCGTCTGGTCGTCGCCGGCGGAGACCACCACCCGCCGGCCCGAATCGTCCTGCCACGACGTCACCGCTCCCACCGTGTCGGTGTGGCCCTCGAACGTCAGGAGTTCCTCACCGGTGACCGGGTCCCAGATCCGCACTGTCCGGTCCCTGCTGGCGGAGGCCACCCGCCAGTCCGACCCCGTCTGCCACGACGTCACCGCTCCCACCGTGTCGGTGTGGCCCTCGAACGTCAGGAGTTCCTCACCGGTGACCGGGTCCCAGATCCGCACTGTCCGGTCCCTGCTGGCGGAGGCCACCCGCCAGTCCGACCCCGTCTGCCACGACGTCACCGCCCCCACCGTGTCGGTGTGGCCCTCGAACGTCCGGAGTTCCTCACCGGTGACCGGGTCCCAGATCCGCACTGTCCGGTCCTCGCTGGCGGAGGCCACCCGCCAGTCCGACCCCGCCTGCCACGACGTCACCGCCCGCACCCAGTCGGTGTGGCCCTCCAACGTCCGGAGTTCCTCACCGGTGACCGCGTCCCAGATCCGCACCGTCCGGTCCTCGCTGGCGGAGGCCACCCGCCACTGGCCCGGCGTCTCCTGCCACGACGTCACCGCCCGCACCGCGCTGGTGTGGCCCTCCAACGTCAGGAGTTCCTCACCGGTGACCGCGTCCCAGATCCGCACCGTCCGGTCCCTGCTGGCGGAGGCCACCCGTGGGCCCGACTCTCCCTGCCACGACGTCACCGCCCGCACCGCGCTGGTGTGGCCTCTCAACGTCAGGAGTTCCTCACCGGTGACCGCGTCCCAGATCCGCACCGTCCGGTCCCAGCCCCCGGCGGAGGCCACCCGTGGGCCCGACTCTCCCTGCCACGACGTCACCGCCTCCACCGCGCGGGTGTGGCCCTCCAAAGTCCGGAACTCCACACCGTCGACCACGTCCACTGATGGTGTGGCGGCACCGGCTCCCACCTGTCCGAGGTGCTGGTCCAACTCCGCGGCCGCTGCCTCAACCCGGCCAAGCCGTCCACTCAACGCCGCGGTGTCGGACACCGATGGGACGTACTCGCTGATGTCCTGCGACTGCCGCGCGAGTCTGAGGTCCCGCATCCCGTTGAGGTACCGGCGGGACAGCCCATCCAGGACGGACCGCTCCTGGCTGTCGTCCTGGCCGCGGTCGGTCGCGGGCGGTAGCGCCCTTTCAGCGGCTTGAAGCCTGTCAATGCGATCCGCGTGGCTACGGCCAAGCGCTTCCCACCGTTGGATGAGGTGCCCGGTGAAGGTGGCCGCACCACCGAGAGCGGAGGCATGAACGTCATCGACGAACAACGGATAGAACGTGCCCATTTCCTCGGCGGACGGGCCGAGCCGGCCACCGGAACCGGGTGACACGAACTCGACCAACAACAACGGGGTGTTCCCGTCCCGTCCCACCACCGGGTGTCCATACCACCCGCGGTCGTCTCCTTGTTCGACGACCTGGACCCGTACCTGGAAAAACTCCGCCAACTCGTTCAGGAACCCACCCGAGTACACGTCGGCGCCGCGCCCGGACCGCAGATCCTGGATCACCACATGATCGGAACCCAGCCGCTGTTCCATCAGGTTCAGCAGCGCCGTCGCGCGGGTCTCCTCGTTGTCGAACCCGGGATACGCGCCCGGCCGCACGGCATTCAGGGTTTGCGCCAACGAGTCCAGCAGACACAGTAGTCCCTCACCCCGGCGGTCACCCCGGTGCATCCACTCCGGCAGACCCCCCGCCGACGGTTGCCCTCCGACCGGAGCCACGCCCTGCGGCCCGGCCACCCACTCGTGAACAACCCGGCCATTCCCGACCGGTGGTGTCGGTGCGGGTGGTGGTGTGGTCACGCCGGTCTGCCCCTGCGACACCGCCGCCGGAGCCGGCAACAACCGGATCTGATCCTCCAACCACTGCCGCGCCAGCCCGAACGCGTTCACCGCGGAGAACAACTCGGCGCGCCGCTGCTCGGGCAGATCCGGCACCCGCCCCACCACGTTCACCCGCTCGGGTAGTAGCGGCACGCCAAGGTTCTCCCGCAGCCGGCCAACCTGCTCTAGCGGACCGTCCGCCGACCACAACAACGCCACGTCCCCGCCATGATCAGCCAGGAACCGGGTGAACTCCTCCCCGTTCTGAGACCGCACGCGGGACAGATCAACA
Organism: Micromonospora inyonensis; assembly: GCF_900091415.1. Taxonomy (NCBI): domain Bacteria; kingdom Bacillati; phylum Actinomycetota; class Actinomycetes; order Micromonosporales; family Micromonosporaceae; genus Micromonospora; species Micromonospora inyonensis. Next base: position 574,864 of record NZ_FMHU01000002.1, read on the forward strand.
TACTGCCGCCCATCGAGTGCGTGAAGCACGACCGGCCGGTCCGGTGCCCGAGAGAAGGCCCAGGCGGCCAGATACACCGCCCGTAACACGTCCCGGACGGCGTCCGGGACCGTCGCGTCCCCTCGGGGCGAGCCGGTCACCGGTGCCGCCGCCGCGGCCCACACCCGCTCGATCTGCTCCGCGATCAGGCCTTCGACCTCATCGGTCAACCGCGTCGGCGGCAACGCCGTCACCAACCGCTGATTGTCGGGGTGCCTGGCCCACGCCTCCAGCCGCAGATCGAGCCGATCCGTTCCCGCGGCCTCATCCACCCACCCGTGGGTATGTTGGACCAACCGCTCACCCAACGCCGCCAGCTGACCCACCCGCTCACCCATCCGGCGATGCGCCCGCACCCCGACCGTGCCGTCGGTGTCCGGGTCTGACAGGTCGACCGCCACCGGATCCGTCACGGTCACATCGGGAAGCGCTACCGTCAGCTCCGCTTCCCGAGCCCGCCATGCCTCAGCCGCCCCGCCCGGTCGCACCGCCGCCGCGATCGTGGGCAACTCGGCCCGCACACGAGTCCACCCCTCCGCCTCGGCGAGATTCGACACCTCCCGTATGCCGACCGGCGGCTGGCCGGTGACCATCTCACCCATCCGCACCGGCCACAGGTCGTCCTCCGCCACATGCGCCAACACCACCGGCGACGCCAGCCCACCGAACCCGTGCACCACCACATACACCGGCTCCCGCAACCCCGACTCCACCGGCGGCAACGCACTGTTCAGGAACGTGTCGAACAACGTCGACACGACCGCCCCGGGATGCACCGGACGCGACTGCGGCACACCCACCACGAACACCCGCGCACCATCCGGCACCCACCCCACCGGCCCCACGTCCGGCGTCGCCGAGGCCACACTCTCCCCGTGCAACTCCGCCTGCCGCAGCTCCACCACCCGCCAACGACCAAGCCCTGACGACGGCACCGGAGGGAACACCCAATTCCGCATATACGAGGCCGCCCGCTGCCCGAACCGCGCCCAACGCCGATCCGTCGGCAGGAGGTACGGCGCATGCTCACCGGCCAATCCCGCCACCTCCCGCCAGAACACAGCCGCACGGGCCTCGCCCGGACGCATCGGACGGGCCTGGAACTCCCACAGCAACGCCCCACCCGCGAACGTGTCCCGACCCGAGAAATCGGTAGGCGTCAGGCCCTCAGGAACAGACCTCGCCACCGCGCCCGCCACATACCGGGCACGGATCGCCACCGCCCCCGACTGGTTACGCGCCGCCCGTAGCGCCGCGACCCGGACCAACGTCGAAGGCTCCACCCGCGGATCAGCACCGTACGGCGACAACTCGACAACCGCCGCCGCGGGCACACTCACCCCCAACCCACCATCAAGCAACCGCGCCACCAGATCCAGCACACCCTCAGGCCCACGATCGGCGAACGCCAGCACCACCCGCCACACCCCACCACGGCCCTGCGCCTCGTCCAGCAGGACAGCCGCAGGCCGATCCGTCCTCTCACTCGCCCTCGCCGACCACGCCTCGGCATCCGTCACCGCCTGCCGCTGCGCCACCACAGACAGACCCCGCGGATCAACCTCAGCGCCCACACCATCCGGATACACCACCACCGCCTCGGCGTCCCCGGCAGCACTGGCGACACCCCGAACCGTCAGGAACGGCTCACCAGAGGCCACCGTCACCGCTTCGGGGTCGTTACCCGCGGCAACCCGCCCACCCGGCCCGGCGGGCAACCCCGCCCGCCCCGCGGCATCGGACAGGGGCCACAACCGCACCGTCGCGTCGTGGCCGGCGGAGACCAGCACCTGCCCGCCCGACCCCGTCTGCCACGACGTCAACGCGAACACCGGGCCGGTGTGGCCTTCCAACGTCTGGATCTGGCGACCGGTGGTCGGGTCCCAGATCCGCACCGTCAGATCCCTGCCGGCGGAGGCCACCCGCCACTGGCCCGGCGTCTCCTGCCACGACGTCAACGCCCTCACCACGTTGGTGTGGCCTTCCAACGTGTGGACCTGGCGACCGGTGGTCGGGTCCCAGATCCGCACCGTCCGATCCGCGCTGGCGGAGGCCACCCGCCACTGGCCCGGCGTCTCCTGCCACGACGTCAACGCCTCCACCCCGCTGGTGTGGCCCTCCAACGTCTGGACCTGGCGGCCGGTGGCCGGGTCCCAGATCCGCACCGTCAGATCCCTGCCGGCGGAGGCCACCCGCCACTGGCCCGGCGCCTCCTGCCACGACGTCAACGCCCTCACCACGTTGGTGTGGCCTTCCAACGTGTGGACCTGGCGGCCGGTGGTCGGGTCCCAGATCCGCACCGTCCGATCCGCGCTGGCGGAGGCCACCCGCCACTGGCCCGGTGTCTCCTGCCACGACGTCAACGCCAACACCGTGCCGGTGTGGCCTTCCAACGTGTGGACCTGGCGACCGGTGGCCGGGTCCCAGATCCGCACCGTCCGATCGCTGCTGGCGGAGGCCACCCGCCACTGGCCCGGTGTCTCCTGCCACGACGTCAACGCCGACACCGGGCCGGTGTGGCCTTCCAACGTGTGGACCTGGCGACCGGTGGCCGGGTCCCAGATCCGCACCGTCAGATCCCTGCCGGCGGAGGCCACCCGCCACTGGCCCGGCGTCTCCTGCCACGACGTCGACGCCCACACCGTGCCGGTGTGGCCGGTCAGTAGCTGCGGGGACACCACCGCCGGCGGTGTGGCAGCATCGGTGGGAGCCTGTCCGACGGGCTGGTCCACCTCCATAGCCGCTGCCTCAACCCGGCCAAGCCGGCCACTCAACTCCCCGACACTGGTCGCGGTCACCGCTTCGGGGTCGTTTCCCGCTGGAGAGGGTGCGAGGGAGGGTTGCCAGTCCATGTCCGGCCCCTGGTGGGTGGCCCAGTCGCCGAGGTTCCCGCTGCCGTCGCCGGCCTGATTGTCGATGCTCGGCTGGCCGAAGTCGTCGGACGTCGCAGCACCGTGCCCGTCGGTCACACCGATGCCGGGAACCGGCCCCGTCGGCCAGGACGATGCCGTGGGGGCGTCCGGGTCGTCCAGCGGCCCGGGCAGCCCGGGCAGCCCTGGCAGACCCGTGCCCGCCGACGAGGCAGGTACCGGCCGCCCGGACATCGGCAACGTACCCCCGTGGTCCAGCCAGGACGGGTCCTCACCCTGCGGGCGGTCCGGTCCGAGGGCAGGGCCCGGCACCGGTGCTTGCCGGGGCTGACCCGGATCGCTCACCCCGTACCGCGCCGCCACGCGACCGCGACCTTCCTGGACCAGCTGCAGCAGACCAATGCCGCGCAATGCCCCGATCCGGTCATGCACCGTCCGCCGCGGTGTGGATGTCGCCTCGGCGAGGTCTGACTCGCTGGCGGTGATGATCCCGTTGTCGTCCATATGGTCGATCAGGGCGTGCCACCAATACCGCAGATCATCCCGCTGCCTCGTTGTGGTGGCGAGGTGGCCGGCGTGCTGGTCGAACAGCGCCCGGGCCTCGCCCGGGTCGCTCACCCGCCGGCTGCCCGCAGTGGGTTGGGGTTGGGGTTGGTCGGGGTGGAGTGGGGCGGGGGTGGTGGGTGGCTCGTGGGCCGGGTGATGGAGGGTGTCGCCGGTGTGGAGAGTGCCGGCGTCGGTGCGGGCCACCGCCGGCCAGGACGACGCGGTGGGGGCGTCCGGGTCGTCCAGCGGGCCTGACAGCCCGGGCAGACCCGTGCCCGCCGGCGGGGCAGGTGCAGGCCCGGACATCGGCGACTGAGGTGCCGGATCCTGCATGCCCGGTCCGGGCGGGAACGACTGAGTCCCTGGGGACTGGCTGGGCTGGTCGCCGTTGGGCGGCGACCATGATGTCGGGCCGGGCGGGGCCTGCGGCCGGGGCGGATCCATCGGTTGCGGCGCGGGGTCGGGTTCCGTGCCCACGGCCTCAAGCAGATAGAGCAGATCGGCCGGGTCCACATCGAGCGAACCGGCTGGGTCCACCTCGTAGGTGGCCCAGTCGCCGAGGTTCCCGCCGTCGCTGGCCTGATCGTCGATGCCCGGCTGGTCGAAGTCGGTGGACATCGCCGCACCGTGCCCGTCGGTCACGCCCATGCCGGGTACCGGCCACCCCGGTTCCGCCCACCCCGCCGGCCAGGACGACGCGGTGGGGGCGTCCGGGTCGTCCAACGGCCCGGGCAGCCCTGGCAGACCCGTGCCCGCCGGCGAGGCAGGTGCAGGCCCGGACATCGGCAACGTACCCCCGTGGTCCAGCCAGGACGGGTCCTCACCCTGCGGGCGGTCCGGTCCGAGGGCAGGGCCCGGCACCGGTGCTTGCCGGGGCTGACCCGGATCGCTCACCCCGTACCGCGCCGCCACGCGACCGCGACCTTCCTGGACCAGCTGCAGCAGACCAATGCCGCGCAATGCCCCGATCCGGTCATGCACCGCCCGCCGCGGTGTGGATGTCGCCTCGGCGAGGGCTGACTCGCTGGCGGTGATGATCCCGTTGTCGTCCATATGGTCGATCAGGGCGTGCCACCAATACCGCAGATCATCCCGCTGCCTCGTTGTGGTGGCGAGGTGGCCGGCGTGCTGGTCGAACAGCGCCCGGGCCTCGGCCGGGTCGCTCACCCGCCGGCTGCCCGCAGTGGGTTGGGGTTGGGGTTGGTCGGGGTGGAGTGGGGCGGGGGTGGTGGGTGGCTCGTGGGCCGGGTGATGGAGGGTGTCGCCGGTGTGGAGAGTGTCGGCGTCGGTGCGGGTCACCGCCGGGGAGGGTGCGAGGGAGGGTTGCCAGTCGATGTCCGGCCCCTGGTGGGTGGCCCAGTCGCCGAGGTTCCCGCTGCCGGCAACCCGCCCATCCGGCACGGCGGGCAACCCCGCCAGCCCCGCAGCATCGGACAGGGGCCACAACCGCACCGTCTGGTCCTCGCCGGCGGAGACCAGCACCCGCCCGCCCGACCCCGCCTGCCACGACGTCAACGCGTACACCGAGCCGGTGTGGCCTTCCAATATCTGGACCTGGCGACCGGTGGCCGGGTCCCAGATCCGCACCGTCCCGTTCCCGTCGGCGGCGGCCACCCGCCGCTGGCCCGGTGTCTCCTGCCACGACGTCAACGCCAACGCCCCGTCGGTGTGGCCTTCCAACGTCTGGAGCAGGCGACCGGTGGTCGCGTCCCAGATCCGCACCGTCCCGTCCCAGCTGGCGGAGGCCACCCGCCACTGGCCCGGCGCCTCCTCCCACGACGTCAACGCCGTCACCTCGTCGGTGTGGCCTTGCAACGTCTGGAGCAGGCGACCGGTGGTCGCGTCCCAGATCCGCACCGTCTCGTCCTCGCCGGCGGAGGCCACCCGCCACTGGCCCGGCGCCTCCTGCCACGACGTCAACGCCGACACCTCGTCGGTGTGGTCTTCCCACGTCTGGAGCAGGCGGCCGGTGGTCGGATCCCAGATCCGCACCGTCTCGTCCTCGTCGGCGGAGGCCACCCGCCACCGGCCCGGCGCCTCCTGCCACGACGTCAACGCGTTCACCCTGGTGCGGTCTTGCCACGTCTGGACCTGGCGGCCGGTGGTCGCGTCCCAGATCCGCACCGTCCCGTCCCAGTTGGCGGAGGCCACCCGCCACCGGCCCGGCGCCTCCTGCCACGACGTCAACGCGTTCACCCTGGTGCGGTCTTCCCACGTCTGGACCTGGCGGCCGGTGGTCGGGTCCCAGATCCGCACCGTCTCGTCCTCGCCGGCGGAGGCCACCCGCCATTCGCCCGGCGCCTCCTGCCACGACGTCACCGCCAACACCTGGCCGGTGTGGCCGGTCAGCAGCTGCGGGGACACCACCGCCGACGGTGTGGCAGCATCGGTGGGAGCCTGTCCGACGGGCTGGTCCAACTCCGCTGCCTCAACCCGGCCAAGCCGGCCACTCAACTCCCCGACACTGGTCGCGGTCACCGCTTCGGGGTCGTCATTCGCGGCAACCCGCCCACCCGGCACAGCGGGCAACCCCGCCAGCCCCGCGGCATCGGACAGGGGCCACAACCGCACCGTCTGGTCGGTGCCGGCGGAGACCAGCACCCGCCCGCCCGACCCCGCCTGCCACGACGTCAACGCGAACACCGAGCCGGTGTGGCCTTCCAACGTGTGGACCTGGCGACCGGTGGCCGGGTCCCAGATCCGCACCGTCCCGTTCCCGTCGGCGGCGGCCACCCGCCGCTGGCCCGGTGTCTCCTGCCACGACGTCAACGCCAACGCCCCGTCGGTGTGGCCTTCCAACGTCTCGAGCAGGCGACCGGTGGTCGCGTCCCAGATCCGCACCGTCCCGTCCCAGCTGGCGGAGGCCACCCGCCATTCGCCCGGTGTCTCCTGCCACGACGTCAACGCCGACACCCCGCTGGTGTGGCCTTCCCACGTCTGGAGCAGGCGACCGGTGGTCGCGTCCCAGATCCGTACCGTCTCGTCCTCGCTGGCGGAGGCCACCCGCCATTCGCCCGGCGCCTCCTGCCACGACGTCAACGCCAACACCCAGCCGGTGTGGCCTCGCAACGTCTGGACCTGGCGGCCGGTGGCCGGGTCCCAGATCCGTACCGTCTCATCCGTGCTGGCGGAGGCCACCCGCCACTGGCCCGGCGTCTCCTGCCACGACGTCAACGCCGACACCGTGTTGGTGTGGCCTTGCAACGTGTGGACCTGGCGGCCGGTGGTCGGGTCCCAGATCCGCACCGTTTGATCCCGGCTGGCGGAGGCCACCCGCCACTGGCCCGGCGTCTCCTGCCACGACGTCAACGCCATCACCCCGTGGGTGTGGCCTTGCAACGTGTGGACCTGGCGGCCGGTGGTCGCGTCCCAGATCCGCACCGTCCCGTCCTCGTCGGCGGAGGCCACCCGCCATTCGCCCGGCGTCTCCTGCCACGACGTCACCGCCGACACCGCGTCAGTGTGGCCGGTCAGCAGCTGCGGGGACACCACCGCCGACGGTGTGGCAGCATCGGTGGGAGCCTGTCCGACGGGCTGGTCCAACTCCGCTGCCTCAACCCGGCCGAGCCGGCCACTCAACTCCCCGACACTGGTCGCGGTCACCGCTTCGGGGTCGTCATTCGCGGCAACCCGCCCACCCGGCACGGCGGGCAACCCCGCCAGCCCCGCGGCATCACCGAGCCGCACCGTCTCCAGGTACGCCCGAAGGGTGGCGGATCCATCGTCGAGGGACCGCCACGTGGCCACATCCGGTAGCCGTTCTGAAAGTGGTGCCACGGTCGGGAATGCGGGTGAGGGGTGCGGCGCTGCCGGTTGGCCCGTACCGTCCGGCGTGGATGCCGGTGGCGCGACCAGCTCGGTCCACACCTCACCACGGTCCGGCGTGGATGCCGTCGCCTGGACAACTGCCGGGCCGGGCGTGACCGGGGTGGCGGGGAGGTTCAGGGCGACGGTCCGGCGGTGCCAGGGCCCTGCGACACCGTCGTTGTCGTGGTACCCCGATTCGGCCGGGGGCACGGTGATGTTGACGGCGAACGCCTCGGACATCAGATGTAGGAGCGCCCTCGTGAGGTGGGGAACCGACGTTCCGCGCGCCGCGAGGGCCTGCCGCAACGTGTCCACGTCCGCCTCGGACAGACCAGCCCTTTCCGCGAGGTCCGTTCGGCCGACGATCCGGTCGAACTCGTGGTGCAGATATCCGCGGACATCTACGGCTGATGGTGCCGATATCCGCTCACCCAAGGACGCCGTGACCTCCACCCGCGCCACCTCGATGACTTGCGTGAACAACCGGTCCCACGCGTCTGACCGCACCAGCCCGACCGGCAGGGAGGGTAACGACGGGGGCCGGGCAGCCCCATCCATCCCGGCCAGATCCCGGTGTTCCGGAACGGTGACGGTCGCGGCGTCTCCCACCATCGACGGCGACCGTGGGACACCCACCCCGTCGGTGGTCCCCACGAACCGCAACCGGGCAGGACGGGCGGGCCCCCGGGCCAGCCCGCCCCGCTGACCGTCCAGGAACACCACCCTCCCGTCATCGGCGTGCACCACGTTGACGGCATGTTGAATCGTGCCGTCCTCACCGGTCATGACCAGCACACCCCGGGCGCCGGGCTCCGCCGCGGCCATGACCGCCACCACCGCGTCGTAGTCGGCCACCTCCACCAACGGCCGCCCCGCGTACCGCTGCAGCCACACCACCGGCAGCTTCACTTCGGGCGGTACCGTCCAGCCCGCTCTGTCCGCCAGCGACATGTCAGTACCGATCGCCGTCAGAACGCAGTTGGTGGCGTAGTCGCCTCCACGGCCCGGGTTCACACCGCCCAGCCAACCGAACCGGACCGACACCTCAACCGCCGACATCTGACTCGGTAGCGGCACATCCCCGCGTCCCGCCGCAACAGCCACGTCCGGTGGGGGTGGCGGCTGCTGTGGCGGGGTCGCTGTGGACGGGGCTGGTGCTGCCACGTCCGTGTGGTGCGTGAGGGTCGACGGGTCGCGCGAGCCGTCGGGTTGGGCAGGGCCACCACCAGCCGGCTCGTCCAGCGAGGAAACGTCACTGACCGTCATGGTGTCGTTGAAGTCGCTGTCACGGCTGAACATGTCGTCACTGAAGACGGACAGGTCACTGACCGACGCTGTGTCGCTGGCGTGGTGGTGGTTCGGCGTGCTGTCGACGCGAAGGGGTGCGCCACCCGGCACCGTGCTGCGGACACCGACCGCGTCCGGCGTGCCCGCCGTGCTGGGCATAACCGGCGTACCGGGGGTGGCGGGCGTGCCGAGGGTGGCAGTGGCCTGGGCGAGTACCTGGTGGTATCCGTCGACCCAATCCTCTTGGAAGGATTTGGCGAGGGTGTCGTGGCGGGCCGGCTCGACGTCGTACTGGTCGGCCAGGGCGCTGAACTGGGTCTGCGCCAGGCTGGCCGCCGCCGCGGTGTGCTGCTCGGGGGTCGCCGGCACCGTGGGCACGTCGGTGCGCCGGCTCGCCGGGGCTTCCACCGGGGACGGGGCGGTGTCCGGTGCGGTGGTGTCGGGGATGCTCGCGGCCGTGACCCGGGCGGGCAGGTCGGTGACCACCTGCCGGACCACGTCCGCCACGGCGTTGACCTGCGCGGCGCTCGGACTGCTCGCCGCAGCCGGCAACACGCTGGGCGGCACGGTGAGGGGTGCGGTGGGTAGGGGAGTGGTGCCGAGGATCGCGTCGAGGCTCCGGTCCACGTGGGTTCGCACGTCACGGACGACCGCCGCGCGCACGGCGTCCGACGGGACCGCCGCCGCCCCGGATCCTCCCGGCACGCCAGCGCTCCCTGACGTGCCGACGGCTGTCGGCAGGGCGGCGCCTCCCGGCAGACCAGGGGCCCCCGGCACGTAAGCGTCCCCCGGCACCTGAGCGCTCCCTGGTCGGACGACGCCGTCTGGCAGGGTGGCGGTCGCCGGTGTGCCGGTGGTGAGGTACTGGTCGATGTGGTGCTGGGCGGCCAGATGCACGGCCGCGCGCAGCGCCTGCCGGTCGAACTCCGCCGGCAACGCGGCGACGACCTGCTCCGGCCGTACCGCGGCCGGGATCGGCCCACCGGTGGTGACCGACCCCGCGAGGGCTTCGGTGATCCGGGCGACGGCCTGGTCCCGGACACCGGTCAGATACTGGCCGGTGAGAGCGGTGGCCGGTAGGCCGATCTGCGACAGGAACGCGGGAACGGCCGGGTCGTCCTGCCGGGTGGCGGCCCACTCGGTGAAGACCTGCTTGACCGGCACGGGAAGCGCGGCCAGGAACTGCCGCGCCTGCCCCGTCCCGGCGAGCAGCCCACCGTAGTGATCCACCAGTTCCCGCTGGAACCGCTGCCACTGCTCCACCACCGGCGCGCCGGCGACCGCTACCCACTCCGGCACGGGCACCGGCGGCACCGTCGGCACCGAGAAGTTCGGCACGGACCACGACGGAACCGGCAGGTCCGGCGTCGACCACGCCGGCACGGGCATCGGTTCAGGCGCCGCAGGCGCCGCAGGCGCCGGTGGCGACAGCGCCGGTGCCGACACCAGCGGGACGGGCACCGGGGCCGGCCCGCCAGAGCCCGCACCCGCCGGATCGTCGACCTCCGGCTGATACGTGGACGGTGCCGGAGTGACCGGAGCGACCGGCCTGCCGTCGGCGGTGAAACCGGTACCGGCGGGCATGTTCCACCGGGGCCGGGTCGGATTGAACCCCAAACCGACAGCCACGCGACGCGCAGCGGCCCCCGCCCCGGACGCGCCCAACTCACCCGACCCCGACAACGCCCCGGAAATCACGGCCATACCGAGACCACTGGGGTCGTAGGTCCCGTCGACGATGTAGCTGGCGGCGATGTCGCCGACCACCTCCAGGCCGATCTCCGACACCGGCACCATCATCAGGCTGGTCAGCAGGTTACGCGTGGCATCCGACACTTCGAACTTCGCCAGACCACCACCCACGACCCCGGCGAACCGGCCCAACGCCGGCCCGGCCGCCGTGGTGACACCCGCCACCGCCAACCCGTACAACGCCTGCTTACCGACCTGCGCCCAGTCGACCCCCGGCATCAGACCATCAGCCAGCATGCTGATCTGCGCCAACAACGACGACCCCGGCATGAACAACATCTGGATCGCCGTGCTGCTCGCCGCCGCCCGCACCATCGACGACCGCAGGATCGTCTGGATGATCGTCCGGGTCTTCACGATGTGCGCCGCCGCCTCCACCGGCAGGAAGAACGCCATCGCGAACGCGACCGCCAACTCCGTCATCATGAAGATGAACATGACCAGCGCCTGACGATCCGTCAGCTCCATCTGGTTCAGGAAGCCCCGCATCGCCTGGGCCACGCCGACCTTCACGTCGGCGACCCCGTCCAACAACTCCACGAACGGAGCCGTCTGCGCCACGAACCGGTCGTAGACCTCACCCTCGCCCGCCGCCCGAACCGCCTTGATCGCCTGGGCCAGCTCCGGAACCAACAGGGCCCGCACCCGATCCGCCAGCACCTCCAACGCGTTCAGGTCGTACGCCAACACCGGCAGATTCGACCGGTGCAACCGCATCCCGGTGAACGCCTCCAACGCCCGCTTCGACGACTCACTGAGCCCAACGGAAGGAACGGCAGCCTCAGCCATCGCGGACACCTTCCCCCTTCCTGCGAACCTGGGACTCAGCACGAATCAGTCAGCGGCGCTGACCACCCACTCAACCCGCGACCATACCCACGTTTACCTCATAGCTCCAGACGGCTGCGGTCCACCGAATGCCTGCCCGCCCGCGCGGATCAGCCGGGCGTACCGCCGCTCATGTCCGGAACCAACTCCGCGCGGGTGGCGGCGAGGTTCTCCCCCGACACGGCGACAGAGCCCACCATCTCGCACTGGAAGTCAGGGCGGCGCATCTCGGCGACCAGTTCCTCGTCGCCCAACACGCTCATCCCGATCACCCTCCTCTGGTTACCTCACGGCCGACCGTGGCGGCGGTTCACCACCCCGACACCACACACGTTCACCATGCCCGGTGCCGACGCTGTCCGTCCTGAGCGCCAGGGCCCTCGTCGACAGGCATACCCAACTCGTCCTCATCCACCCGAGTGTCACGCCCACGCCGGCCGACCACGATGGACACACAGTACGGCCCAGTCCGGTGAGTGGCGAAGGCGACGACTCGTTCGGGGGCAGCTACAAGGGCCCCCTCACCGAAACCTCCCACGTCGGCGGTGACCCGTCCGCTGGCGAGCGGCCGGCAGCCGAACTGACGACCCCGTCGGCGGCCGGCCGGGAACCGCCGTTTTCGGCCGCTCAGACGGAGCGGGCCACCTCAATCCAGCGGTCGAGGGTCCGCGCCGCCGCGCCGGAGTCGATCGACTCGGCGGCCCGGTCCAGCCCGCTCCGGACGGCGGTGAGCAGATCGCCGTCGAGCGGCCCCTGGGTGGCGAGCGCGGCGGCGGCGTTGACCAGAACCGCGTCGCGCACCGGACCCCGCTCGCCGGCGAGCAGTCGCCGTACGACACCGGCGTTGTACGCGGCGTCAGCGCCCCGGAGGTCGGCCAGGGTGGCCCGGGGTACCCCGAGGTCGGTCGCGTCGATCAGCGCCTCTCTCACGGTGCCCTGCTGGGCCACCCAGAAGCGGGTGGGGGCGGCGGTGCTGAACTCGTCCAGCCCGTCCTCGCCGCGCATCACCAGGACCGAGTCGCCCCGGGCCGCGAAGACGGCGGCCATCACCTGTGCCATCCGTGGGTCGAAGCAGCCGACCGCGCCGGACCGTGGCCGGGCCGGGTTGGTCAGCGGGCCGAGGAAGTTGAAGAAGGTGGGCACGCCGATCTCGCGGCGGACCGGGCCGGCGTGCCGCATACCCGGGTGGAAACGGGCGGCGAAGCAGAAGCCGATGCCGGCCTCGGTGACGCAGCGGGCGACTCCCGCCGGGTCGAGCTCCAGCGGGACGCCGAGGAACTCCAGCACGTCGGCCGTGCCACAGGAGGAGGAGGCGGCCCGGTTGCCGTGCTTGACCACCCGGACCCCGGTCCCGGCCACCACCAGGGCCGCCATGGTGGAGATGTTGACCGTGTGGGCGAGGTCGCCGCCGGTGCCGACCACGTCCAGCGCGGTGGCCCGGACCTCTTCCGGCAGCTCGACCGGGACCGCGTTGCCGAGCATCGCCTCGACCAGGCCGGCCAGCTCGGTCGGGGTCTCGCCCTTGGCCCGCAGACCGACGGCGAGGGCGGCGATCTGGATCGGTGTGGCCGAACCCGTCATGATCTCGCCCATCGCCCACGCGGTGTCGGCGGTGGAGAGCTCCTCCCCGCGCAACAGCGAGGCGAGCAGGTGCGGCCAGGTCCGATCGCCCATGGTGGGCCTCCCGATCAGGCGTGGGATGCGGGTGACGGCATCGGCGTCGACGGTGACGGACCGGGCCGGACGGTCCGGCCCCGGGCGGGCCCGAACCGTGGGGACGCGGACGTCCGGGTCAGGCGGCGCGGCCGGCGCCGGCGTGCCGACGCAGCAGTTCGGCGACGGTGGCGCCGGTGGTCACCGGGTCCAGCGGGTGCACCAGGGTGGCGTCGACCTCGGCGTACGCCGCCAGCCAGCGGTCGGCGGCGCGGGCGATCACCACGCAGGTGGGGGGAGCGTCGGTGCGGTCGTCCTTGATCTGGCGGGCGATGCCGATGCCCCCGGCCGGGGTCGCCTCGCCGTCGAGCAGCATCAGGTCGATCTCGTAGTCGTCGACCAGCCGGACGCACTCGCCGTAGCTGGCCGCCTCGGTGAACTCGACGTGCAGGTCGGCGGCGGGACGGGTGCCCACCGCGAGCCGCATCCGGTCACGCACCTGCGGGTCGTCGCTGTAGAGCAGGACGGTGTAAAGACGATCGCTCATCGCTGGCTTGGCTCCCACGTCGTAGCTGCCCGCTGATCGTACCGGTCGGGTCGGGTCGGTCGGCGTCGGTGCCCACGGCGGCCCGACGGCCCCGGTCAGGCCGGGGTGCTGGCGGCGCGGTCCCGGGCCTCCTTGCGGTCCAGGTCGCGGTCGATCCGACGGGCCTCCCGCTCGGACTGGCGGACCCACTGCACCACCAGTACCGCGAGCATGGTGATGCTGACGAACTCGCCGCCGGCCCAGAGGATGCCCCCGGCCACGACCTGGTCGTCCCAGGGGTCGGCCCAGCTGAGGTTCAGCGACGGGTACCAGTCGCCGCCGAAGAGCGTGCTGCTCTGCATGATGGTGAGCCCGAGGACGGTGTGGAACGGCACCGAGAGCAGCATCAGCAGTGCCCGGCCCGGGTACGGCCAGCGGTTCGGGATCGGGTCGAGGCCGAGCAGCGGCCAGAAGAACACGCAGCCGGTCATGATGAAGTGCGCGTGCACCACCTCGTGCGCCCACACGTGTTCCAGGGTGTACCGGTAGAGGTCGGTGAAGTAGAGCACGAACGGGTTGACCACGAAGATCGTGAAGGCGACCAGCGGGAAGGTGTAGATCCGGGCGACCCGGCTGTGCACCACCGCCAGCAGCCGGGCGCGGGGACCCTTCGGCAGGGTGCGCAGCGCGAGGGTGAGCGGGGCGCCGAGCGCGAGGAAGATCGGCGCGATCATGGAGAGCACCATGTGCTGGACCATGTGCACCGACAGCAACGCGGTGTCGTACGCGTGCAGTCCGGTCACCGTGACCGAGGCGATGCCGCCCAGTCCCGGTCCGAGGAAGAAGACCGTCCGGGCGACCGGCCACCGGTCGCCGCGCAGCCGCAGCCGGTGCACCCCGTAGAGGTAGAGGCCGGCGGCCAGGACCAGGCCGACCGCCAGCCAGGAGTCGAGCCGGGTCTCGGTGAAGACCCGGATGATCTCGAACGGCGGCGGCGCCTCGGCGGCGAGCACGGGTTCCGCTCCGGCGGCCGGGGCGGCGGTCATGATCGGATCGAGGTACCACACGTTTTTCAGGCTAGGCCAGGCGAACCGGACGCCCTCCGTCGGCCCGCCGGAACGACCGTTATGCCACCCCGATGCTCGCCGAACCTGATCGGGCGCAATAATGACCGCGTGACTGCGGCCCCAGCCATTGACAAGAGCAGGATCCATTCCCTGACCCGACCCAACATGGTCAGTGTCGGGACGATCGTCTGGCTCTCCAGCGAGCTCATGTTCTTCGCGGCGCTGTTCGCGATGTACTTCTCCATCCGCGCGGCGGCGCCGGAGCAGTGGGAGAAGCACACCGAGGCACTCAACGTCCCGTACGCGACGACCTTCACGCTGATCCTGGTGGCGTCCTCGGTGACCTGCCAGCTCGGCGTGTTCGCCGCGGAGAAGGGCGACGTGCACGCGCTCCGGCGTTGGTTCACGCTCACCTTCGTGATGGGCCTGATCTTCGTCCTCGGCCAGCTCAACGAGTACCGCGAGCTGGTCCACGAGGGCATCAAGATCAACTCGGACGGGTACGGGTCGATGTTCTACCTGACCACCGGGTTCCACGGCCTGCACGTGACCGGCGGCCTGGTGGCCTTCATCATCTTCATGATCCGCACCACCATGGGTCGGTTCACCCCGGCCCAGGCCACGTCGGCGATCGTCGTGTCGTACTACTGGCACTTCGTCGACGTCGTGTGGATCGGGCTCTACGCCATGATCTACTGGCTCCAGTGATCTTGGCGCCGCGGCGCCGCTCCGTCCCGAGACACTAAGGTCCAACCGGTTAAGGACACAGGTCATGACTTCTGACAACGACCGCCGACGCGGCCTGCTCGCGCGGCTGCGCCGCCAGCGGTCCGTGGCACCCAGCAGGGGCCGCCGCCGGCTGGGTGCCGCGGTCCGGCTGATCGCCGCGCTCATGCTGGCCGGCGGTGCCTACACCGTCTTCGCCCCGGGTGCCCAGGCGCAGGACAACCCGCCGCTCACCGGTGCCGCAGCCGAGGGCAAGGCGCTGTTCGACGTGAGCTGCGTGACCTGCCACGGCCGGAACGCGCAGGGCGTCGAGGGGCGCGGGCCGAGCCTGATCGGCGTCGGCGCGGCCTCGGTCGAGTTCCAGGTCGGCACGGGTCGGATGCCGATGGCTCGGCAGGAGGCGCAGGCGGAACGGAAGACCCCGGTCTTCACCGACGAGGAGGTCCGCCAGCTCGCCCAGTACATCCAGGAGCTCGGCGGCGGTCCGGTGGTCCCCGAGGGTGACCTCCGCACGGACGCCAACCTCGCCACCGGTGGTGAGCTGTTCCGGATCAACTGCTCCCAGTGCCACGCCTTCGGCGGTGGTGGCGGCGCGCTCTCCTCCGGCAAGTACGCGCCCAGCCTCCGGCCCGCCAGCGACCGGCAGATCTACGCCGCCATGCTCAGCGGCCCGCAGAACATGCCGGTGTTCGGCGACAACCAGATCACCCCGGACCAGAAGGCGGACATCATCGCCTACATCCAGGAGACCCTGAAGAACGACCAGGACCCCGGTGGGTTCAACCTGGGTCGGTACGGCCCCTCGACCGAGGGACTGGCCATCTTCCTGGTCGGCATCGTCGCGCTCGTCTTCGCTAGCCTGTGGATTGCGGGCAAGTCGTGACCGAGCGAATCGTTCGATTCAGCGCCGTGGTGCCCGCGCTCGGCACCGCCCGTAGCGAGGTGACGGCATGAGCACGCACACCGAGAAGCCGGCCCGGGAGCCGATCGACCTGGACGACCCCGAGCTGACCCGGTTCGATGTCGTCCAGGAGGGCCTGCGCCGCGACGACATCGAGATCGTCCACTACGAGCCGCAGTTCGTCCCGGGCAGCAAGGCCGAGCGCCGCACCACCCGGCTGGTCGCCTCGTTCTTCCTGCTCACCGGGCTTGCCGCGACGGCCTTCCTGGTCGTCTACATCTGGTGGCCGTGGCAGTACGAGCCGGGCAACGGCGGGGACAAGCTCTACACCCCGCTGCTCGGCCTGACCCTGGGCGTGGCCCTGCTCGGCATCGGCTTCGGCATCCTCACCTGGGGCAAGAAGCTGCTGCCCAAGGAGGTCGCCATCCAGGACCGGCACGAGGGCGAGGTCGACCAGGAGGGTCGCAAGATCACCGGGCAGACCATGCTCTACGTCGCCGACGAGCTGGGCGTGAAGCGTCGTCCGCTGCTGGGGATCTCGTTGCTGGCCGGTCTCGCGCCGGTCGGCGCGGTCGCCGCCGCGCCGCTGATCGGCGGTCTGATCAAGCAGCCGCACGAGAACAACCAGATGTTCACCACCGGCTTCCACCCCGGCGAGCGGGGCGAGCGGATCCGCCTGGTCCGTGAGGACGGCCGGCCGGTCCGCCCGGCCGACATCAGCGCCGGTGGCCAGATCACCGTCTTCCCGGGCATCGAGCACGGCGTGAGCAACAAGCACGCCGATTCGGTGACCCTCCTGATCCACCTGCGGGAGTCCGACGCCATCGAGGCGCGTCAGTCCAACGAGCGGGTCGGCCGCGGCGGCTACATGTGGGGCAACTACGCGGCCTACTCCAAGATCTGCACGCACGCGGGCTGCCCGGCCAGCCTCTACGAGCAGCAGACCAACCGGCTGCTCTGCCCCTGCCACCAGTCGCAGTTCCTGATCACCGACAACGCCCGGCCCATCTTCGGCCCGGCCAGCCGGCGCCTGCCGCAGCTGCCGATCGAGGTGGACGACGAGGGCTTCTTCGTGGCAAAGTCCGACTACACCGAGACCGTCGGGCCCGACTTCTGGGAGCGGCCATGAAGCGCCGAAAGTTTGACATGGCAGCGGTGCCTGGCAAGGCCGCTGCCGGGGTGGACGACCGTTTCGGCGTGTCGACCCCGCTGCGCCGGGTGCTCAACAAGGTCTTCCCGGACCACTGGTCGTTCCTGCTGGGCGAGATCGCGCTCTTCTCGTTCATCGTCCTGCTGCTGACCGGTGTCTTCCTGACCTTCTTCTTCGAGCCCGCGCTCACCGAGGTCATCTACAACGGCAGTTACGCACCGCTGCGCGGCACGCCGATGTCGGCCGCGTACGCCTCCAGCCTGGACATCTCGTTCGACGTCCGGGGCGGCCTGATCATGCGGCAGATGCACCACTGGGCCGCGCTGTTGTTCATGGCCGCGATCGTCGTGCACATGCTCCGGGTCTTCTTCACCGGCGCGTTCCGCAAGCCGCGTGAGACGAACTGGATCATCGGCTCGCTGCTCTTCTGGGTCGGCTTCCTGGCCGGATTCACCGGCTACTCGCTGCCGGACGACGGTCTCTCCGGCACCGGCCTGCGGATCGCCTCGGGGATCATGCTCTCCATTCCGGTGGTCGGCTCCTGGGTCACGTCGTCGATCTTCGGCGGTGAGTTCCCCGGCGAGATCATCATCAGCCGGTTCTACATCGCCCACGTGCTGCTCATCCCGGGTCTGCTGGTCGCGCTGATCAGCGCGCACGTCGGGCTGGTCTTCAAGCAGAAGCACACCCAGTGGCCCGGTCCCGGCCGGACCAACGACAACGTGGTCGGCGAACGGATGTTCCCGCGCTACGTGCTCAAGCAGGGCGGCTTCTTCATGGTCGTCTTCGGTGTCATCGCGCTGATGGGCGGCCTGTTCCAGATCAACCCGATCTGGCTGTTCGGTCCGTACGAGGCGTGGGTGGTGTCGGCGGCGAGCCAGCCCGACTGGTACGTCATGTTCCTCGACGGCTCGACCCGACTGATGCCCGCCTGGGAGATCAACATCCCGATCGGCGACGGCTACGTCATCCCGCCGTTGTTCTGGCCGACGGTGGTGCTGCCCGGCATCCTGGTGGGTCTGTCGACGCTCTACCCGTTCGTCGAGGCCCGCCAGCTCAAGGACTACCGGGCGCACAACCTGCTCCAGCGTCCGCGGGACGTGCCGCACCGCACCGCTCTCGGTGCCATGGCCGTCGCCTTCTACCTGGTCCTGACGCTCTCCGGCGCCAACGACGTGATCGCGGACAAGTTCCAGATCAGCCTGAACGCGATGACCTGGGCCGGCCGGATCGGCCTGCTGGTCCTGCCACCGCTGGCCTACTACGTGACGTACCGGATCTGCCTCGGTCTCCAGCAGCACGACCGCGAGGTCCTCGCCCACGGCGTGGAGACCGGCATCATCCGGCGGTTGCCGGACGGCCGGTTCGAGGAGGTCCACCAGCCGCTCAGCGCGGCGGACGGCCACGCCGACGGCCACGGCGAGCTGGAGTACGTCGGCTGGGTGGTGCCGAAGAAGATGAACCGGCTCGGTGCCCTGGGCCCGGCCATCCGGGGCTTCTTCTACCCGATCGAGAAGCCGGTCGAGGCGCCGGTCTCGCCGGGACACCCGCCCGTTGAGCCCCGACCGGAGCGGCAGGAGATCGGCAGCGGCCCGAGCCGCCACTGATCGCCAGAACCACCGCAGCACCCGTGGCGCCCGCCGGAATTCCGGCGGGCGCCACGCCCGTTCCGGCTCCCATCTCCCGCCGACTCCCACCCGTTCCGGCTTCCGTTTCCCGCCCGGCTCCCCGCCCGCCGTCCGGCGCGGCACCGGGGGTTAAACCCGGTCAGCCGGGTATCCGTGCGGTCCAACGACAACGGGGAGGGAACATGTTGGGTATCAAACGGCTCGGGGTGCTGGCTGCCCTGATCCTGGTCGGGCTGGCACCCGCCGCCGCGGCCCAGGCGGCCCAGCCGTCGACGCAGGACCGGCAGTACCTGCAGGCGGTCCACCAGGTGAACCTGGCCGAGATCGTCACCGGCGAACTGGCCCAGCAGAAGGGGCAGAACCAGCGGGTCAAGGACCTGGGTGCCCGCTTCGTCACCGACCACACCCAGTTCGACCAGACCGTGCAGGACACGGCGAAGCAGCTCGGCGTCGAGCTGCCGACCGAGCCGACCGCGGACCAGCAGGCCGTGGTGGACCAGCTGAACAACGTCAACGGTGCCGAGTTCGACCGGCAGTGGGTGACCGCCGAGCTGGCCGGGCACGTCCAGGCCATCCAGGCCACCCAGACCGAGATCTCGCAGGGCACCGAGCAGTCCGTGGTGCAGCTGGCCCAGGACGCCCTGCCGGTGCTCCAGGCGCACTACGACGAGCTGGTGTCCCTGGCGGAGGAGTTGGGCGTGCCGGTTCCGCAGGCCAGTGCCAGCGGTACCCCGGGTCCGGGCACCAGTGGTACGCCCGCGCCGGCTCCGTCGGTGACCACGCCGTCCGCCCCGGGTGGTACGGCCACCACGCCGGCCCCGGGTGGCACCACCGGTCCGGGGCAGGGTGGCGTCACCGAGACGCCGGCCCCGACGGGTAGCTGATCAACTGCACGAGCGCCGGTCCACCTCCGGGTGGGCCGGCGTACGTGTGTCCCCGGGACCGGTGCCCGCCGCGCTCCGGTGGGTCCGGGGCGCGTGCTTCGGCTCAGTCGGCGTTGGCCAGCCCGATCGCGAACGCCTCCTCCAGGTCGTGCTGCGAGTACGCCCGGAAGGCGATGTGCGACTCGGTGTTGAGCACCCCGGGAACCTTGGAGATGCGGCCGGCGATCACCTGGGCGATCTGCTCGAACTCGCGTACCCGGACCATGGCGATGAGGTCCACGTGACCGGCCACCGAGTAGACCTCGCTGACCCCGGGCAGGGCGGCGAGCGCCTCGGCCACCTCGGGGATCGCGTCGGTGGCACAGTCGATCAGCACGATGGCGGTGATCACGGGGAACTTCTCCGTTCGTCGACGTCACGCCCATGCTAGTGGCTGCCGGGTCCCCGGACTCCGCCCGCCGCCCCGCCGCCCGGCGGGCGCTGGGTGGAAGCAGGGGACCCCTGCACGACAGAAAGCGGTAACAAGGGACCCCTGCTTCCACTGGAGCACCCGGTCGGCTGCTTCCACTTGAGCGCCCCGGTCGGCTGCTTCGGCCGTTCGGGCGACTCGGCACGGAGAGGGGTCAGTGGGGGGCGGTGACGGTGAGGTCGTCGTTGGCCCGGATGACGCCGTGCAGCCGCTCGTCGGGGCGGACCGTCGATCCGGGCCAGACCACCGAGCGGGTCACCGTGCCGGCGACCACCGCGCCCGCGCCGACCACCGACCGCGTGCAGCGGCCGGTCACCGTGGCGGCCGGGTCGACCAGGTTGCCGTCCCCGGCGGCGTGCAGGTTCGCGGTCAGGTAGTCGCCCGGGGTGCCGGTGTCGTAGAACGTGCCGGCGAACGGCACCACCTCCAGCGCCCCGGCCGCCTCGGCCGGCCGCCAGACGGCCCGGACCAGGTCACCGAAGGTCGGGGGCAGGTCGCGGACCCGCCGCCAGGGCAGCAGGGAGAAGCCGACGAACCGGTGACCGTCGAAGGTGCCCGGCTCACGCGGGTCGGCGACCGGCTGGCCGAGCAGCCGGACCGTCTCGCCGTCCCAGCCGTCGAGCAGGGCGGCGATGTCCGGCCCGGGTGCGGTGTCCGGGGTGGCCAGGTAGGCGTCGGCGTTGCCGACGAGCACCCCCCGGCCGTCGATCCAGTCCCGCAGGTTGCCGATCCCACCGGCCGTACCGAGCGGGTCGCCTGGCTCGACCGACAGGTGTGCGCGGGCGCCGACGCGGGCGACCACCTGCTCGCCCAGGTAGCAGGCGTTCACCGCGACCGTGTCCGGGCCGGTCAGTCCGAGGCCGGCGACCCGGGCCAGGGCCCGGTCCAGCAGCGGGACGTTGCCCACCGGGCAGAGCGCCTTCGGCACCCGTTCGGTCAACGGTCGCAGCCGGGTGCCCTCCCCGGCGGCGAGGACCACCGCGCAGACCTCCCCGACGGGACGGGGGCGGGGCTGACCTGCCAGGTGCGTGCCGGGTAGCGGTGGACGGGGCGTGGTCACGTCGCGGGCCGCCCGTCCGGCGGGGCCTGCCCGGCCAGCGGTCCGATGCCGTAGTACCCGAGCAACCGGGCGGTGGCCCGGCTCAGTCGGGGCAGGTCGTCCAGCGGGTGCCAGGCGGCCTCGAAGACCTCCGCGCCGTCGACCACCAGTTCGGTCCGCGACGCCGGTACCTCCGCCTCGAAGACCACGTCCACCCAACCCAGGGCATGTACCACGGCGTTCGGTACGGCGGGGCGTAGCTGGTCGGGGGAGAGCCGGATTCCGGACTCCTCGGCCAGCTCGCGGGCCGCGCCCACCACCGGGGCCTCGCCCCGGCGCAGCAGCCCGGCGGGGAGGGTCCAGCTGTGGCCGGGAGGCTGGCGCAGCAGCAGGAGGCGACCCGCGCCGTCCGCCTCGGTGTCCCGGACCAGGGTGACCGCGCCGACGATGTACTTCGGCACGGCCAGCCGGACCAGCCGCCGGCGCAGGGACACCGGCAGGCGGTAGAAGGTCCGGTAGACGACGGCCCGAGCGACCGCACGGGAGCGGGGGATCATGACCCCAGGCTAGTGGCCGGAGCGGACCGACCGGGTCACCGGGGGAGCAGAAAGCCTACTGTCGGTGGTCGACCAGGTCGATGAGCTGCGTGACCACGGTGTCCGGGTCGAGCACCCGGTCGAAGACGGCGACCAGCATCGTCTCCAGGTCGGGGTAGCCCAGTTCCTCGGAGAGGCGTAGCAGCGGCAGGTCGCTGGCGAGGCCCCGGTCGTGTTTGCGCAACGCCAGCCCGATGGTGGCCCGGCCCAGGCGGACCTTGTCAGCGATCGAGATGCCCGGTTCGGTGTGCTCGGCGAACCACCGGTTGATCTGCATCTGGGCGTGTGGCGACTTGACGAAGTCCAGCCACTCGCGGCGGGGACCCCGGGGGGCGGCCAGTGCGTCGAAGGCGTTGTCGTCGGTCTCGGTGAAGATCTCCACCACGTCGCCCTCCTCGAGTTCGGAGGAGAGCGGCGCGAGTCGACCATTGATCTTGGCGGCGAGACATCGGTCGCCCCGCTCGGTGCTCAGCTCGTACGCCAGGTCGACCGGGGTGGCCCCAGCCGGCAGCACCACCTGTCGCCCCTCGGCGAAGACCTGGATCTGGGCTTCGGCGAGGTCGCACCGCAGCGTGTGGAGGAACTGGTTGGGGTCGGGGGCGTCCTGCTCCCAGTCCAGCACCCGACGTAGCCAGTCCAGTTGCCGGGCGCGTACCGCCGTCCCGTCGGTACGGGGAAAGCGGAAGTCGGCGGCGACGCCGTACTCGGCCAGGCGGTGCATCTCCTCGGTGCGGATCAGCACCTCGACCGTGCGGTCCTGCGGGCCGCACACGGTGGTGTGCAGCGACCGGTAGAGGTTGTTCTTCGGGGAGGCGATGAAGTCCTTGAACCGGCCCGGTACCGGCCGCCAGAGGCCGTGCACCGCGCCGAGCGCCGCGTAGCAGTCGGTGGCCGGGCCGTCCACCACGATCGCGATCCGGGGCAGGTCGAACGGGACGGTGTGGCCACGGGCCACGGTGTCCTTCCAGATCGAGTAGAGGTGGCGCGGGCGGGGGGCGACCGCGGCGTCCACCTTGCTGCGGCGCAGCGCCACCCGGGTCCGGGCGACCACCTCGCGCAGGTAGGCGTCCCAGCCCGGCCGGTCGTGCACGTGGCGTTGGATGCGGGTGTACTCCTCGGGCTGAAGGTGCAGCAGCACCACGTCGTCCAGCTCCCGTTTGAGGGCCTGGATGCCGAGCCGGTCGCAGAGCGGCACCAGCACGTCGAGGGTCTTGGTGGCGATCCGGTTGCGCGACGCCGCCGAGCGGACGCCGAGGGTGCGCATGTTGTGCAGCCGGTCGGCCAGCTTGATGATCAGCACCCGGACGTCCTTGCCGGCCGCGATGATCATCTTGCGGGTGGTCTCCGCCTCGGCGGCCTTGCCGTAGAACGCCTTGTCGAACTTCGTCACCCCGTCGACCAGGTGGGCCACCTCGGGACCGAAGTCCTCGGCGAGCGCCTGGAGCGTGTAGCGGGTGTCCTCCACGGTGTCGTGCAGCAGCGCGGCGACCAGCGTGGTGGTGTCCATGCCGAGGTCGGCGCAGATCTCCGCGACCGCCAACGGGTGGGTGATGTACGGCTCGCCACTCTTGCGGAACTGGCCGCGGTGCATGTTCTCCGCGATCGAGTACGCCTTGCGCAGCACCGCCGTGTCCGCGCCGGGGTGGATGCCACGGTGCGTCCGGACCAGCGGGTTGACCGGATCGTTGTCGGTGGTCGGCCAGGAGAGCAGGGATCGCAGTCGGCGGGCCAGCGGCAGTTCGCCGGCGGATGTGGGAAGGGCGCCCCCCAGGGCGGCGCCGTGTCCGGCGTCGACGTCCACCTGGGACACCTCCTCACCCCGGCCCCACGGCCGCCGGTGTCCGGCAACCGGGAGCAGGCCCACGAATCGGGCAGGACTGCACTTCTCTAACAGCCTATGTGAGGTGGCGTCATCCGATCGGTCAGTTGCTCATGGGCGTTCGGTCGATAGTTGGGCCGACACCGCCTGATCTGCCTTCTCCAGCAGGGCCCGGAACCGGGCCGCGCCGGCCACCGGAGAGGACCAACCGGCGGAGGACTCCACCAGCCTGGTCTCCGGTCGCTCCAACCAGGACAGAATGCGCTCGGTCTCCTCGGCGGTGGCCGCGGGGACCGGACCATGCCCGGGGGAGACCGTCTCGGCAGTGGCCCGGATCACCTGCAACGTCGGTCGCGGGTGGACACCGGGCGGGGAGACGCCGGCTCCGGCGAGCCGGCCGTGCCGTACCAGGGCCAGCTCCCAGCCGCCGCCGGGCGCGGGGTGGGCGGCGGCCAGCTCGGCGATCCGGGTCAGCCCGGCCAACCGCTGCATCCGTACGGTCGCCCGGAGTGCCGCCGCCAGCCGCGAGCGGACCACCGCCGCCTCCTCGTACCGCTGCGCCCCGGCGAGCGCCTCGATCCGGGCCAGCAGCGCGTCCACCACCGGCTGGGGGTCGGCGGCGGTGGCGGCGCGGAACGGCGCCGCCGCGCGGTGGTCGTACTCCTCGGGGGTGATCCGGTGCTCGCAGGGCGCCGGGCAGCGACCCAGCTCGGCCAGTGCGCAGGCCGGCGTCACCACGCGCAGCGAGAGGCGGTGGGTGCACTGGCGCAGCGGCAGCGCGTCGTGGAAGGCCGCCGCCGCCAGTTCCGCGGACCGGCGGGAGCCGAACGGCCCAAGGTACGCCTCGTCGGCCGGGCCGATCTCCCGGACCACCGACAGTCGCGGGTACGGCCCGCCGGTGAGCTTGAGCCACAGCATCCGCTCCGGGAACTTCGACCGCCGGTTGTACGGCGGAGCGTGTGCGGCGATCAGCCGCAGCTCGCGCACCTCGGCCTCCAGGGAGTGCGCGCACTCGATCGCCTCGACCCGTTCGGCGGCGCCGAGCATCTCCGACATCCGGGCCCGCTTCTCCGCGGCGGTGAAGTAGCTGCGCACCCGGGTCGCGATGTCGCCGGAGGTGCCGACGTAGAGGGGACGGTCGTCGGCGGCCCGGAAGATGTAGACCCCGGGGGCCTTGGGCAGCCCGTCGGCGAGGTAGCGCTTGCGGCGCTGGGTGGGGGTGACCGCCCGGGCGAACTCGATCGCCTCGCCCAGGGTGTGCACCCGGTGCCCGCCGAGCCGGCCGATCAGCCCGTGCAGCACGTCCACCGTCGCCCGGGCGTCGTCGAGCGCCCGGTGGGTGGGCTGGGTGGCGGTGCGGAAGTACGCGGCCAGCGTGCCCAGCTTCCGGTTGGGCACCTCGTCGCGGGTCAGCACCCGCCGGGCGAGCGCGGCCGTGTCGAGCACCCGGGGGTTGGGCCAGCGGTAGCCGTGCCTGGCGCAGGCGGCCTTGAGGAACCCGACGTCGTACGGGGCGTTGTGGGCCACCAGCACCGCGTCGGCGAGGAACTC